>PDSZ01000022.1 GCA_002748705.1 Candidatus Fermentibacterota bacterium | reverse complement strand
GGAGGCTGATAATAAAAACTGTAACCAGTTGTCCCTCTTCTAGTTAAGATGGGACACCAGTGACTCTTCTGCTATGCTCTGCTGTTATCCTCTCCGTATGAATCTGCATAAAGCAAGCTGCAGATTGCCGGAGCCTCGCAGAGAACATGGCTGCTATACACTTGAAGGAACCTTACATTTTTTTCATACTACAATATTGGGGAATAATGCTGTTGTTGCTCTAAGGAAAGGGAAAGCAATGGGAAAGACATTTGCTCAGAAGGTGCTTGAAAGGGCTTCCGAAAAATCTGTTTTTCCTGGAGATACAGTTCTGGCAGAGCCTGATCTGGTGCTGCCATGGAACAGCAGATCAGGAATAATCGGAAAGCTGGAGAGTGCTCTTCATGGAGGGATTATCAAGTATCCTGACAGGATTGCTTTTGTGCTGGAAAATGTTATTCAAGGTGTTGCAGGTGGAGATGCCGTAAGTCTTTCTGAAATTTGCGGTTTTCTTAGAAAAAATAAAATAGAAAAATTATACGATATCGGATGCGGCACATGCCATCAGGTAATTTCAGAAAATCATCATGCCCTGCCAGGAACTATTATGGCGGGTAGCTACAGAGATATAAGCACTTACGGGGCATTCAACGCCTTCACCGCAGAGATCAGTTCAGCGGAGACTGCGGATTTACTTGTAACAGGCAGAATCGGTATCAGAGTACCTGAGACCATTGATGTTAATCTCTCAGGCATTTTGCCTGAGAGAGTGGCAGCTGTGGATCTTGCGCTTACTATTCTTGGTGAAATTGGTTCAGTCCGTTTAAAAGGTAAAACTCTGGAGTTTCATGGAGCTTCAGTTTCAACCCTGCTGATACACCAGCGTATGACTATTGCAAGTATGTGTTCCCAGGGGGAGCTTGCGGTTTTTCCTGCCGACATAATAACCCAGAACTATTTTTTCAGTACCGATTATTGTTCAGGGGCCCTTTGGAGCGATTTTGATGCTGATTTTTGTAATACTTTGGAATTCAGCATGGATGAGATAGTGCCAGTGGTGTCAAAGCTTTCTTTAGAAGACAATGTTTGTCCTGTGCTTGAGCTGCCGAAAACCAGTGTTGATCAGGTGTATCTGGGGGGCCTGACCAGCGGCAGAGTGGAAGATCTCAGAGCTGCCTTGAAAGTAATGAAAGAGCGATCCGTTGTTCCTGCAGTAAGAATGTTTGTTGAACCTGCCAGCAGGAACGAATACATGAAAGCTCTGCAGGAAGGTCTTATTGAGCAGTTTGTAAATGCAGGCGCAGTAGTGCTTCCTCCTGGATGCGGTCTGTGTACCGAATTGGTGAACGGGATTCTGGCTCCTGGGGAAGTATGCCTTTCAACTGCTGACATAAATCCAATGGAAGAATCTGGCGATAAGGAAGCATTCATATATCTTGGCAGTCCTGAAACAGCTGCAGCATCTGCTGTAACAGGTTTCATTACTGATCCCAGGGAGGTGTAGCATAGGCGGCTGCTTCAGGAACCATACAGAAACCTGCTGGCTTTTTTCTGATGAGTATATGGAGGATTGCCATGCAAAAGCTGAATTCCTGTGCTTGAAAGAGATTGAACCTTTGTTCAGCGAAAAAAGTGAATTCGGCAGAAGAACCTTCGCAGGTTATTGTTTACCATATGGTTCAGTCAGAGAACATACTCCTCTTCTGTTTAGTTATTCCGGATCAGGCGCCCTTGCTCCGGAATCATCAGCTATAGTATGCTATCGCTTTTTTGGCAGTTCAGTCTTTTCAGATATCCCTGAAGGGCTGGAACGCTGGAATTTCAGTGATGAGTTATCTGTTGCTGCTGAAAACCTTGCAGCAGATGAGAAGAGCTTTGACTTCCAGCCGTTTTTTGCGAAGAAAACTCGAAAACCTGAAACTGGCTGTTTTTTCAACATTATAAAGGAGAACAATGCATAGCATTCTGCTTGCCGTACTTGTTGCCTCTCTTCCTGGAGGTCTGGGGTTTGGTGTAGGTACCTCAGTTTCCAGTCTGGCTCCTGCAGAAGAGCAATATGATTCCAGATTCAGAACTCCTGGAGCTGCATACGGGCTTGTCTTTTCCCTTGATGCCCCTGGGCCTGTAGTGTTCCATATTGGTGGAGAGTACTTCTGCAAGAAGGCAAGTACTGACTGGGACGGAGAAACAAAGGCCATTCTTTTCTGGGCTTTTCCCTGCGGACAGTTCTCTCCGATGGATGGATTCGGGCTTTTCGCCGGCCCGGGGATAGTTGGTTTGACCGGTGACTATTCCGGTACTGATGATTTCGGAAGCTTCATTGAGGAAGAGGGTTCAAGTGTGGGATTCGGAGTATCAGCAGGTGCTGATATCCATCTGTGGGGGCCTCTTTCTGCCAGAATGGGGTACAGGATGACCTGGATTGACATGAAAAGCGATAAGGTTATCAAAGACGGAGAGGAATCTGTAGTCTACCCGGCTGTGGAAACTGATCTGGGGTATTCCCAGTATTCCTTTACGCTTAATGTGGATCTGATACCGGTAGACGAAGCCGGTACTTGATAATTGTGAACCTTGCGAAGCCGGCGTGGCTCAGTTGGTAGAGCAGCTCACTCGTAATGAGCAGGTCATCGGTTCGAATCCGATCGTCGGCTCCAGCGTTTGGCTCCCGGGAGGGACAGCACTTTGAATAAACCCATAATAAGCGGTTCAGGTATAAGGGGTATCTTCGGACGGTCACTTACCGTGCAGGATGCCTGCAGTTTTGCCGCAGCATTCGGCGAACTTGTCGGTCCAGGCAGGGTTATTGTCGGCCGTGATACCAGAAAAAGCGGCCCTGCAGTTGAAGCTGCAGTCTGTGCAGGGCTCATGGGAACAGGTTGCACGCCTGTTCTTATAGGTGTTGCGCCTACACCTACAGTACAGCTTGAAGTAACCGGAAATAATGCCAGAGGCGGTATTGCTGTAACCAGCAGCCACAATCCAGGACAGTGGAATGCTCTTAAACTAATTGATTCAGATGGAGTTTTCCTCAGAACAGACCGGCGAAAGAAACTGATGGAGCTTCTCAAAGAGCCCCGCAAGTGGGTGAACTACAGGTCTGCTCCAGTGGCGGAACACATAGACGGAGCTGTTGAAAGGCATGCGGAACTGGTTGCCGGGCTGCCTATGGTGACAAGAGAAGGCAGAAAGCTCAAAGCTGTTCTGGATGTTACAGGGGCCACCGGTGGCCTTCTTGGGCCTGCAATGATGGATGCGCTGGGTGTGGAATGGGTAATCATCAACGGTGAGATGACCCCTGACGGTGACTTTCCCAGAGAGGCTGAACCAAGAACGGAAAGTCTTTCCATGCTTGGTGAAGAGGTCAGAAAAAGGAATGCTGATATAGGATTTGGTTTTGATCCAGACGGCGACAGACTGGTTCTGGTTGATGAAAAAGGCAGGGTTATAGGTGAGGAATTCACCATAGCTCTGGCTATTGATCATGTTCTTTCATTGAAAAAAGGCCATGTAGTTGTAAATCTATCCACTTCAAGTCTCTCTCAGAATGCAGCTGAAAGACATGACTGCAGTCTCTTCAGAAGCCCTGTAGGTGAAGTTAATGTTGTGGAGGAAATGGATGCGCAGGGTGCAGATATAGGTGGTGAAGGTAACGGTGGTGTAATTCACAGGGACTGCCATATGGGCAGAGACAGCGCAGTGGGTATGGCATATATCATCTCATGGCTCAGAAATCATCCGGAGCAAACCCTTTCCGCCTGGGCAGACAGTTTTCCCGAATACATCACAATGAAGACTAAAGTGGAGTTTTCAGGAGATTTCAGTGTTCTTGAAGCAGGGCTGACGGAAGCTATGGGAATGCCTGATGACAACAGGGACGGACTATGGTGGAAGAGAGAAGGCGGCTGGGTTCACATACGACCCTCAGGAACAGAACCTGTGGTCAGGTTTATCTCTGAAAATACATCTCAGCATGTTCTGGACACAGATTACGCCGTTTTCAGAAAGGTTCTTGCATGTGTGGAATAGTGGGATATGTAGGTCATGGCAGAGCGCTGGATGTGCTTATTGGTGGCCTTAAGAGGCTTGAATACAGAGGTTACGATTCTGCAGGATACTCCCTTCAGACTGACCACTCCCTTACGGTAAAGAAGTGCATGGGCAGGGTTGCAGACCTTGAGAATATGGACCCGGGACCAGCCGCCTGTGCCACAACCGGTATTGCCCATACCAGATGGGCAACTCACGGTGAACCCTCTACAATTAATGCTCATCCCCACAGCGATTCAACAGGACGGATATCCCTGGTTCACAACGGTATCATTGAGAACTACAAGTCCCTGAGAAAAAAGCTGCTCAAAAAGGGTATCTCATTCGATTCTGATACAGATACTGAAGTGCTTGCTAAACTTGTTGGCAGTGAAGTTGAAAAAGGCAAGGATCTGTTCACAGCAGTGAAGGATGCTCTGGCTCAGGTCAGGGGTGCATACGGCATAGCCGTTCTCAGTGCAGATCAGCCATCCACACTGGTGGCAGCCAGATATGGAAGTCCCCTTGTTGTAGGTGTCGGCCAGGGTGAAAACATCGTAGCCAGTGATGTGGCAGCTATTGTCTCCCACACGAGAAATGTTATCTACCTGGAAGAGGGAGAAATAGTTGAGATAACAGCAGGTGCCATCTCCTCCAGCGCTTCCGATCCGAAAATGAGCAGAGACAGAATACAGCATGTCGACTGGGATCTGGCTGAGATTGAGAAAGACGGATTTGATCACTACATGCTCAAGGAGATTTATTCTCAGCCTGAATCTCTGAGAAATGCTATCAGAGGCAGGCTGGATATGGAGCATGGAACTGCTCACCTGGGAGGCCTTGATCTCACTGCAGAAGATATGCAGAGCATTCGAAGAATAGTGATAACCGCATGCGGCACATCCTGGCACTCCGGGCTCATAGGCAAGTATGTCATTGAGAACCTGTCCCGTGTTCCAGTTGATGTTGAGTACGCCAGCGAGTTCAGGTACCGTGATCCTGTCCTTGAGGACGGTACGGTCATGCTTGTAATAAGCCAGAGCGGTGAAACTGCGGATACGCTTGCAGCCCTCAGGCTGGCAAAGAAACGGGGGATCAAGACCTTCGGTATTGTTAATGTTGTAGGCTCCACTATTGCAAGAGAAACCGACGCTGGTGTTTACATACACGCAGGCCCTGAAATAGGTGTAGCCTCCACCAAGGCTTTCACCAGCCAGACAATGATACTCTCTCTGATAGCGCTGGCACTTGGAAGGGCCAAAGGCAACCTGACTCGTAAGGAAGGCCAGTCCATCTGCCGTGATATTATGGCGATTCCTGATAAGGTTGAATCAATTCTGGCAGGAAGTGAAGCTATCAGGGACATCTCCAGGCAGTTCACATACGCCAATAATTTCCTCTATCTTGGCAGAGGAGTAAACTATCCTGTGGCTCTTGAAGGGGCTCTGAAACTCAAGGAGATAAGCTACATTCATGCTGAAGGTTATCCTGCTGCAGAGATGAAGCACGGCCCGATAGCCCTTATAGACGACCTGATGCCGGTTGCTGTTGTTGCAGTGAAGGATGCAGCTTACGAGAAGGTCATCTCCAACATTCAGGAGGTAAAGGCCAGACGAGGAAGGGTGCTTGCCATAGCAACAGAGGGCGACAGAGAAATAGAAAACCTTGCTGACTGGGTGCTGGAGATCCCCTCAGTTGATGATATGCTGGTTCCTATTCTCTCAGTGATACCTCTGCAGCTCCTTTCTTACTATGTGGCAGTGGCCAGAAACTGTGATGTTGACAAACCCAGGAATCTTGCGAAAAGCGTAACAGTAGAGTAAAAATACCTTTACACGCTGTCCGTGCCTTACACAAGGCGTGGCTGAACAGGTGCGAAAAGCGTAACAGTAGAGTAAAAATACCTTTACACGCTGTCCGCACCTTACACAGGTCATGGCTGAACAGGTGCGAAAAGCGTAACGGTAGAGTGATTACCAGGTCACGCTGTCCGCGCCTTACACAGGTCATGGCTGAGCAGGTGCGAAAAGCGTAACGGTAGGGTGATTACCAGGTCACGCTGTCCGCGCCTTACACAAGTCGTGGCTGAACAGGTGCAAAAAGCGTAACGGTAGAGTGATTACCAGGTCACGCTGTCCGTGCCTTACACAGGTCATGGCTGAGCAGGTGCGAAAAGCGTAACAGTAGAGTAAAAATACCTTTATACGCTATCCGCATCTTACACAAGTTATGGCTGAGCAGGTGCATAATGGATATCTTCTGCTTTTTCCAGATATGCATCCCTGTCTGGAATAAGATATGGAAGAACAGGCAGGAACGGGGAATCTCATTTCAGTGTCCGGTCTTGACACAAGACCCTGTTCATTGTGAAGTTGTACATCGGGGAAATCAGTTGTTTCTTTCAGAGGTAGTTGATGGCTTTCAATCGTTTTTTCAGCAGAGAAACACTTCAGATAGTTTCAAGATTCCTTATGCGGATTCTTAAGACCGTAGGTACATTCTTTCACGCAATGTATGTTGAGTGGGGGAGAGATAATGTTTTCTTCGGAGCAGCTGCTATAGCCTTTAATGTTCTTGTTACGCTGATTCCTCTCACTGTTCTTATCTTTCAGATATCTGCATTTGCTGTAATGGGCAACATCTCTATCAGAGAAGAGTTCATTAACTGGCTTACAGAACTTAATCCCTTTGTTCCGGAACATCTGATTTCAGATCTGGAACAGGCAGTTCTCGGCGGCAGATCCACAATCAGCATCATAGGTTTCGTTACTCTGCTGTGGATGGTGAGCAGACTGTTCGGAACTGTAAGAACTGCTCTGGATAAGGTTTTTGAAGCACCTGGAAGGCACATTGTACTTGGCAAACTCTATGATTTTCTGCTGGCTGTTCTGGTTGCTGTCTGTTTCATTCTTGCTGCTGTTTTTACCATCGCAGCAAGGCTTGCAGTTGACACACCTGCAGGGGAGTTCCTTACTTCTCAGCCTGTTATAGGTCCTGCTCTATCCGGCATAACTGCCCGAATACTCAGTGAGACTTTTACATTTCTTATGTTCTTCCTGCTCTACTGGGCAGGGCCCAACAAAAGAATGTCTGTTAAAATGTGTATCACAACTTCAGCTCTCGCAATGGTTTTTGCCAGTCTGGGAACAAGTGTCTATATGCGTACAGTAAGCGCTCCTGACTGGGGTGTTGTTTACGGTTCATTTATCAGCATCATGGTTACCATGTTCTGGCTCTACTGGTTGTGTGTTATCTTCATAGGGGCAGCCGAGGTGAGCGCTGTGGTTCACCGGATGATCGTGATGAAGCAAGAATGAATCCTGGTGAAGCGCGGAGAAACGGACTTGTCTTTTCTACGGGTCTGTGATTATGCTGACCCGGATTGGGGGACAGATGTATAGTCGTCTTAAACTTTGCAGTATTGATGTTAAGGGTTACAAGTCTTTCGACAGAGAAGGACAGCGAATTGACTTCGGTGATGTAACCGTGCTGATAGGGGCGAATGGCTCAGGTAAAAGCAATTGTGTTTCTTTCTTCAAGCTGCTGAATTATATGCGTACAGGAGCGCTGCAGGATTACATCGGGCGGCAGGGGTATGCGGATTCCATCCTGCACTACGGTTCATCTGTCACTTCCAGAATGGAGGCTGAGTTAGTTTTCAGGTACTCAACCGGTGGTGAGAACAGATATTCTTTTTCGCTTGCCCACGCAAGTGGTGACACACTGATATTCACTGACGAGAAAGTGTCATGGAAAAGTAGTGAAGATAATTCACCATTAGTGCATACACTGGGAGCTGGACATAAAGAGAGCCAGCTAATTGAAAGCCGTGACAATAATCTAACTTCCAGGATTGTCTACAATGCTCTTAGCCACTGCAAAGTTTTCCAGTTCAATGACACGACATCAACTGCAAAAGTGCGCAATCATGGGTATATCGAAGACAATAAGTACTTGAGAAGCAACGCAGGGAACCTGGCGGCTTTCCTTTATGCAATGAAGACCGGCAGGGATACTGAGAAGTATTACGCACGGCTCATCAAATTCATTAAGAAAGTCATGCCTCAGATGCATGACTTTGAACTGTCACCCTCTGTATTGAACAAGGATTACATAGCCTTGAACTGGAAAGAGGCTGGTCAGGACTACCTTTTCAGTCCTGGCCAGCTTTCCGATGGATCGCTGAGGTTTATATCACTGGCCGCGCTTCTCCTGCAGCCGGAGAAGTCGCTCCCTGAAGTGATTGTTCTGGACGAACCTGAGCTTGGTCTTCACCCTTCAGCGATTTCAGCTCTCTCAGGAATGATCAGACTGGCATCAAAGCATTCGCAGGTTATACTGGCGACACAGTCAACCAGATTGGTGGATGAGTTTGATCCATCAGAGATTGTTGTTGTTGAACGGGATGAGCTTCACGGTAGATCAGTCTTCAGAAGATTGGATCAGGAAACCCTTTCCGATTGGCTGGAGTCTTACAGTCTTTCTGAGATATGGGAGAAGAATGTGTTCGGAGGGCAGCCAGGTTGATCCATCTCTACATAACAGTTGAAGGACAGACGGAGAAGGAATTCGTTGATCGCGTTATGAGAGGTTACCTTTCTGACAGGGATGTTTTCCCCTGTAGCCGACTGGTTCTTACAAGCAGGGATAAGAAGAAAGAACACAGAGGCGGTTTCAGACGCACCGCTGCTTATCAGACTGTGAAAGATGACATTTTGATATGGATGAAGGAACAGAAAAGGGATGATTGCAGATTCACTACGATGTTTGATCTGTATGCTCTTCCAGACGACTTTCCCGGTATGAAGGAGGCCACTGGTGTTTCAGATCCATACAGCAGAATCAGAATAGTTGAAGACGCGTTTTCTGCAGACATAAATGATCACCGTTTCTTTCCTTACATTCAGCTTTACGAGTTCGAGACTCTGCTTTTCTCAGATGTATCGTTTTTCTCTGATGTTTACTTTGAGAATGGGATCGTACAGGAATTAAAGCAAATCGTTGTGGATCACAATGATAATCCTGAGCTGATTGATGATGGTGAAAACACAGCTCCTTCAAAACGGATAATGAGTATCATACCTGAGTACGATAAAGTTACAGCTGGTACTCTCATAGCAGAGAGTATAGGTCTGGATTTGATGAGAAATCGATGCTCTCACTTTTCAGACTGGTTGAATCGACTTGAGTCTCTCTGATCAGACAGAGAACTTGATTTCCAGTATGTCTCCGTCCTGAACGATGTAGTCCTTCCCCTGAAGGCCTATCTCACCGGTTTTTCTCAGTGTGGTTTCATCAGGGGTGCGCTTGAAAAGCTCGTAGGGAATCACCTGGGCTCTAATGAACCCTCTGGCAAGATCGGAATGGATTGTGCCGGCGGCTTCCAGTGCTGTACTGCCCCTCTTGATGGGCCAGGCTCTTACCTCGTCTTTTCCCATTGTCAGAAAGCTGATGAGGTCAAGAAGAGAATAGGCTTCAGCGAGGAGCCTGTCTCTGCCTGATGCGGTGAAGCCCATTGATTCCAGAAACTCGCCTCGTTCATCTTCAGGAATTTCTGCCAGTTCAAGTTCAAAACCGCTGTCGATGCCCAGAAAAGAACCGCCGTGTTCTTCGGCAAGTTTTACAGCACTGGTTTCATCGGCAACCCCTTTACCTGATCTGTTTGAGATAACCAGAAGTGGTTTCAGTGAAGCAAAGGCGTAGGGAGATATGATAGCTTCTTCCTGTTCAGTGAGTTCCATCTGCCTGAGAGGGATCTCGTTTTCCAGCTTTTCCAGCACCTGTGCCAGAAGTCGGGCTTCAGGTGATTTCCCCTTGCTTTCCTTTTGTAGCCTGGCCAGCCTCTTTTCCGCTATTGAGAAGTCGGAAATCATCAGCTCGGATTCGTTCTTCAGAAATGCCTCTTCCAGGTTGCCCAGGGCGTAGTTGTCAAGAACAAATGCCAGAGCGGTGGCTTCCTTGACTGCCGACATATTTTTAGGGCTGAAAGAAGGAGATGGGACATCGGTGAATGTTACATCGGCGGCAACGACGCTTTTCGGTTGCCAGTGTTCTTTCAGAAAATCAATTCTGGGGTCGGGAACATGTACTGTAAGAGGCTTTCCAGTGTCTGCCAGGGGGTTTTCAGCCAGTGCCCTGTAAAGAGTGGATCTTCCGCATCCAGGCTGACCTGCAAGTGCTATCTTCATGTTACCGACCCCTGTTTAAGTGTTGCTGTGTAAAAACTAATCTACAAAAAAATCCTACTCGGTGAATACTCTTACAGTGTCACCGTCTGCACTGTCAACATCCACTTCCAGTTCCCTGAGAGCTTCAACCAGTTCATCTGCAGGCAGATCCCTCAGTGCGCCAAGGTCAATTCCATGATCCTTTACCGCATCTGCAGCGTCTTCCGGCATGAGAGCGGACAGCTTTATTCCGGTTTTTATCAGACTCATGGGAACCTTTACATTGACTTTGTCGCCATCTGCACTGTCTACAACAATTCTGAGATACCTTGGAGGTTTTCTTCCGGACGGTTCCGGTTCAACTGCTCTTTCCGCCTCCTTCTCCGATGAGTTTATCTTTTCCAGAAGAGCAGAAGCTTCATCTGCATCAATCTTGCCCTCTGCGAGCATCTCAAGAATCTTCATTCTGGGGTTGTTCATCACTTCCTCCTTACACGAAAGACAAGAAGACGGTTTCTCCGTCTTTGCTGTTCACATCTATCTTCAGTCCATGCAGAGCTGCCGTTGTCCACCATGCCAGGTGCGCGTTTCTGAGAATGACCCTGTATTCAGCTTCCCTGAAAAAAGGAGATATCAGAATTGCCACAGGAATAAGGGGCAGAAGGAGCAGCCATAGAATGAACCATGGAAGAGGAATGATTACCTTCCTTATTTTTATAAGAAGAAAGAAAGCAGGCATTACAACTCCTCCAAAGCTTCATCTACTGAGATTTCTCCCCTGTCCAGCCTGTCCAGTGTGGTGTTTTGCTCAAGAGCTGCCTCCATGGTTTGATTAAGCTTGTTGACAAGTTTTTCCAGCCTGGCTCTGGCAGTAGGGTAACTGACTCCAAGGGCTTCCTGAAGTTTCTTGATTGATCCGTAGCTTCTGATGAAAGCAATGGTCAGGGCAATGTCTTCAGAGGAAAGGGAAAAGAGCAGATCTGACTGGAATTTCCCCTCCAGCCACAACTCGCATGAGTCACAATGGAGCTTTACCGGTTTCATAGCTTTTCCGCATGACGGACATCTGATGTCACCAATATTCATTCTCTACCTCCGAATTTCTAATACTAACATAATAGAAAATTAAGAATGTCAAGGTTAGAGTTTAAAAATATTAAGGTAGTTTCTTGTTCTTTTCCGTCATTGACTGGAGCGTAGAAATGTTACCTATTTAAGTACAGGTTGAATTTCGGCGTTAAAGGAGAGTGGCATGGCTGTTGTATCAGTAGTTCTCGGTGGAGGCAGGGGTACCAGGCTTTTTCCGTTAACCCTTCACAGAAGTAAACCGGCTGTTCCCATTGGCGGTAAGTATCGGCTTATCGACATACCTGTTTCGAACTGTGTGAACAATGGTATAAGGAAGATACTTGTGCTTACCCAGTACAACAGTGAAAGTCTTAACAGGCATGTGGGCCAGACCTACAGGTTTGACAGGTTCAGTGACGGTTTCGTATCAATTCTTGCTGCAGAGCAGACTCCCCAGAACATGAACTGGTTTCAGGGAACAGCAGATGCAGTAAGGCAGTGTCTTGTTCATATACTTTCTCAGAAGCCTGATGTGGTGCTAATCCTTTCAGGAGACCAGCTTTACAGAATGGATTTCAGGAAGTTTATAGAGGAGTTCAAGGATTCCGATGCTGATATCAGCATTGCCACCAAGCCTGTTGCTGCACAGGAAGCTCCAGGGCTTGGAATAATGCAGGTTAACACTGAAGGTATCGTTACCGGATTTACTGAAAAGCCTTCTCCTGAACTGCTGTCGGAACTCAAAAGCGATCAGCAGGGAGTTACAGATGAACGGCCTTTTCTTGGCAGCATGGGCATTTATCTTTTCAAGCCGGAGGTACTGAAGAGAATACTCCTTGATGAAGACAAGGACAAAACTGATTTTGGCAAGGAGATTATTCCGGGATCAATTCAGCGTTACAAGGTTACCTCCTACCCATTTCAGGGATACTGGTCTGACATTGGAACCATAAGTAGCTTCTTCAAGGCAAATATTGATATGGCCAAACCAAAGCCGGACTTTGATCTTTACTCGGTTTTTACTCCTCTCTACACCAGAGCAAGGGCTCTGCCTGGAGCACGAATCAGGGACTGCAGGCTTGACAATGCAATAGTTTGCGGCGCATCTGATATTGAAGGTTCCACAATAAGTAATTCCATAATAGGAATCAGAAGCTATGTAGGTAAGGGCACTGTCATAAATGATTCTGTAGTTATGGGTGCTGACTTCTGGCGAGGTCACAACAAGGACAAGGGGGAGAGTACTCCGCTTGGCATAGGTTCAGATTGCGAAATATCCCACGCCATTCTGGATAAGAATGTAAGAATAGGCAACAGGGTGAAGCTTATCAACAAGGATAATCTGGAAACAATGGACAGTGAAGAGCAGGGTATTTACATAAGGGATGGCATCATAGTGATACCAAAGGGAGTATCTGTTCCGGACGATACTGTGATCTAGTGTTATTTCCTGCTGTTGGAGGATGCTCTGTTGCTGTTACTGCTGAAAAGTGACATGTGCGGATACACCCTGAACTTTGTTTAGACATAATGGTTGGACCACCGCCTCTGATCAGGGTACCTTACCCTTGTCAGATAATCTCATCCAGAAGGGTGGTCCATTGTGTTAATAAGATATGTGGGTCTTGATGTCCATAAGGAGAGTATCAAGATTGCTGTTGCTGAGGAAGGCCGTTCTCCTGCAAGGTTTTTCACATCTATTCAAAGTGAAAACGGTAAGTTGATCAAACAGATCAACAGACTTGGTCCAAAATCTGCAGTCAAATGCTGCTATGAGGCCGGACCTGGTGGATACACGGTATACCGTGCACTTACAGATGCAGGGATAGACTGCAGGGTGATAGCTCCTTCGATGATTCCCAGGCAGAGTGGTAAAAGGGTAAAGACTGACAGGCTTGATGCAGAGAATCTCGCCCACTACCTTCGTTCTGGAGATCTCACTGAGGTATGGGTACCTGATGAAACTACTGAGAGTATCAGGAATCTGGTAAGACTCAGAGAGGACGCCAGGATAGCCAGACAGAAAGCCAGGCAGCAGCTTAATCAGTTCTTACTGCGTAAAGGGCGAAGCTATCCACGAAAAACTCACTGGATCAGGAGTCATCTCACATGGATACGCTCTCAGAGATTCACCGAAGAAGCAGATAACATCACCCTTTCAGACTATCTGAGGCATGTTGAGTTGCTTGATGAAAGGGTATCCAACATAGGTGAGGATCTCAAGTTACACAGTGGCTCCTGGAAGCAAAGCAAACTGGTCGATTGTCTTCAGGGATTGAGAGGAATTGCCTTTCTGTCAGCTGTGGCAATAGCCGCCAAAGTTGGTGATTTAAGGCGTTTCCCAGCTGCAGGGAAGTTCATGTCATATGTAGGTCTCGTACCTGGTGAATACTCTTCCGGCCAAAGAGAAAAAAGAGGCTCAATTACCAGATGCGGGAATGTCATTGTGAGAAGACTGCTTGTTGAAGCAGCCTGGCACTACAGGCATCGCCCCAGTAAATCCAGAGATATCAGGCTCAGAAGTGAGGGGCTTCCGAAGAAAGTTCAGGACATTGCTTGGAAAGCTCAGGAGAGACTGCACCGTAAATACATGAGACTTCTCATGAATGGCAAGCCTAAAAACAAAGTCTGCGTTGCAGTTGCGCGAGAACTCGCAGGGTTTATCTGGGCAATAGGACAGAGTATATAACGAATGGATCAGCAGCTGGTGTTTTCATCAGGTATGGGAAATCCTCGATCGGGTTATGTGCGTGATCTTATTCGTATGCAAGGTGTTAGAGTGAGGTAACCCCAGACGAACAGATGAAATGCGGTAACCAACCCGCGGATATCAGCATGATCAGACCATCGATGAACTGACGCTGGCTGCTGATCCTCTGAAGAAGGGAAAAGACAAAGAACAGGTTAATCTCCACTTGACTGGTCCAACCATATCAACCGTACCATTGAATTATTCCTTGGAAAAGCTGTTTCAGAATCAGAGTTGAAGAGTGCTAACAGTCAGCTTTAAGAGCTTCGACCAGTCTTCTGACCAGCTCTTTTTCATCTGGAATCTCTTCATAGTCCAGAGTTACTGAAGACATGGCATCTATGTATGCCCGGATGATGGATGCCTTTGTAATGCGTTGCAGTCGATTATCTTTTGACCTGCTTGTGGCTACAGTGCGCACTATTCTCGTTAGAAGCTCTTCCTGATCCGGCCTTACTGGAACTGTAAGCCGAACATTAGGAAGAGACTGTTCCTCAAGGTCAGTAATACTGCTGACCAGCCCAGCGGATCTGCCATTGTTTGCCATGCAATCCACCTCCTTATTCGGAAAGATATGATTTCTAGAGCTGAAGTCAAGAGAATATGAAATTCATTACTTATGAAATTGGGGTATTGACGCAGAGGTCATATGATACTAGGGTAACATCACAGTTAGAATATTTAGGTCTTGCATTAAAAGAAGACCAGCCGGATTCCGGAGGTGATCAAGAATGTTTCGGAGCTATTCACAGGGAGGGAAGACATGCTGATGTTTGGAGGGTCAGGAAAGTCATCCGTCGGCCTTGATATCGGTAGTCATTCGGTTAAGGCGGTGGAACTGATCCGAGCCGGTAAGGGCTTGAAGCTCAGTAAGTACGCCGTTGTCGAGTTAACTCCAGGTACAGTGGTTGACGGGGAAGTGGTCAACAGGGATCATCTGGTCGAATCCATCCGTGATGCCCTTGCAAAGGCCGGAATAAAGACCAAGTCGGTTAACTCGGCAGTATCTGGCAGAAGCGTTATCGTGAGACGGATTCCCATGGAAAAAATGACAGAGGCTCAGGCCCGTCAGGCAATTCACTGGGAAGCAGAGCAGCACATACCGTTCAGGGTAGACGAAGTTAGTATCGATTTCAAGATACTTAATGAAGAGTCGGCTCCAGGGCAGATGGAAGTTCTTCTTGTTGCTGCCAAGAAGGAAGTTATTCATCTTCATCGCAGTCTTGTTCAAGGGGCCGGCATCAGAGCAGCAGCGGTTGATCTTGAACAGTTTGCTCTGGTCAGAGCGTATCAGAACGCCTATCATCCATCATATGATGAGTGTGTGACTATTCTTAATGTAGGCTCTGACAACACCAACCTTGTTATTGTAAAAGGTGGAGTTCCCTGCTTCAACAGGGATCTGGCCATGGGAGGCGGAAGGTTTATTGAAGCTATTCAGCGTTCCCTTGGTCTGGATTATGCCTCTGCTGAAGGAGTTCTTAAAGGAAGACTTCCTGAAGGTGTCAGCGAAGCTGATGTCAGAAATGCAGTCGGGAATGTTCTTGAAGAACTGTCAACCAGTGTTCGCAGATCATTCATAAGCTTTCAGGCCTCCGGCGAGAGCAGTCGAATAGACAAGATGCTCATAAGCGGTGGCTGTTCATTGATGGCGGGACTATCTGAAACCCTCAGCGAGCACCACGGACTTCCTGTGGAACACTTCCGTATACTGGGAGATATTCAGCTTGAGGGTTCCATTGCTGTGGATGAGAATGAGAGAGAGAGTATTCAGGCTGTTATACCTGTTGCTCTCGGTCTTGCTCTCAAATCTCTTGAGCCGGGAAGCCTGGACATAGATATCCTTCCCGCTGAGGAGAAGGTGAAAAAGTCCAGAAAACCTTCTTCTGCTTCGCCTGTAATGACCATACTCAGCTGGCTTCCACTGGCAATGATAGTGATAGGCCTTGCGGTTCTTTTCATTCATTACCGTGGTTTGATCAGTGAGAGAGAGAGACTTGATCAGGAGATAAGCAACAAAGAGGCAGAAATAGCCACCATGGAGGAACAGGTTAGCAGACAGCGTGAACTTGACCTTCTGGAAACTCAGCTTACTGAAAGAAGGGCTGCTGTCAATTCTCTGTCTCTGAGACAGAAGAGCACTGTTTATGTACTTGAATATCTTGTCCGTGCTCTCTATCCTGAACAGACAGAATTCGCAGAGGAAGCCGGAAAGACCATCTATCTCACAGAGCTTTCAGTTTCTGATGCTTCTCTGCACTTATCAGGCATCGCCAGAACCTGGGGCGATATAGTTGACTTCCAGTCCAGACTGGAGGAAGTCAGGCCTGACGGACAGAACCAGCTTTTCCAGCTTGAAGACTTTGGGCAGAATTACAATGTGGCAGCTGTTCTTGATGCGGCAGGCGGAGAGACCAGATACCAGTTCACAATTGATGTAGGCGTAAACCTGATGTCGCTTGAACCGCTTGTGGGCGACTACGCCGGAATCTGACAGGGGGGGGAAAATGAATAAGATGATACTGGCACTGGTTGCGCTTTGCGCACTGGTGATTGCAACAGGATGCGATCCTTTTGGATCTGAGGAAACAAAAGCATACATTAGAGGAACTGTTTTTATTGACGAAGCAATGACTGTGCCTGCAGAAGGAGTTACCATTGAACTCTTAGTTGATGCTGATACCTCAGCCTTCGTTTCTCAGACAACTATGACTAATGCTTCCGGGAACTTTATGATGGAGGTGCAATTCTACCCACTTCCTTATGATCCTGAATCAGGTATCGGATACAGTATGCCTGAAAAAGAGCATGCCGGGCTTATAGCATATTATGGTTCATTAAGTTATATGTATAAGCCAGTTACCAACGGGTTTGTTTTACATCCTGGTGACACACTTGATGTCTGGGATGTATCTGTAAGCAGTTTTACTAGTGGAGGTTCCCAATGAGGAATCCTTATGAAAACACTCTTTGCAGGAGGGGAGGCTGAAATTGGCTGTTGATTTCCGTGATCCCCGTTTACTCAGATTCATCGTCGGAATAGTACTTCTGGCAGCGCTTATCTTCGGATATTTCCATTTCTTCGCATCAGGTGTGCAGGATGAAATAATTCAGAGGCAGCAAACCCTTGATGCGAAGGAGCTTGAGCTTCGACAGCTGCAGAGTCAGACAAACGATGACCTGGCGGTAATGGGGCAGCGAATTGAGATGTATACCCAGGAGCTGGAGGAACTGGACAGATTCCTTCCCAGGGAATACGATCAGGAAGAGGTTTTTGGAATACTTACTGAGTATGCTTCAGGAAGCGGTCTTCAGATTGTCAGTCTTGTTCCTCTTCAGCCCACAGTGGATGTGGAGTACACTGTTTACGACTGGCAGATAACACTTACAGGCAGATTCCACAGGCTTGGAGTTTTCTTTGATCAGCTTACTCAGCAGCCTATGATGAGTTCTATCAGTAATCTGCAGGTTCATCAGCTGAAGGCTGCAGAGGGTAAATTCGATAACATAGAAACATCTTTCACATTCTCGGCTTACATACAGCCATAGGAAAGGAGGTTGGAACAGATGCACTTATCATGGAAACTTATCTCACCGGCTCTGGCCGTTTTCCTCCTCCTGGCCGGAACCGGTTGCGGTGAAGCAGAGGAAGAGAACAGCACTGAAGCTGATCTGAGCTTCAGTATAACTGACAGTTCGCCGGTTTCCGGCTGGCTGGATGTACTTCTTCCCGGTGTGCCGGTTGCAATGGACGCAACGGATGATCAGGTATGGATACTGATTGAAGGCGGCATTGCAATGAACTGGAACAGTGATTCCAGGAGGTGGAATGCATATATCGGTCAGATTGAAAATGCCACTGACATAGTCGCACTTGAAAATGGAGCTGCAGTACTTACCCCCGGCGCAGTTTCAGTACTCGAAGGTGACGAAATCAATGTCAGAGAACTTGAAGAGTTCGGTGTTCCACTTGAAATATGCGGTACTGTTGAAGGATTGGCGGTTCTTCTTCAGGACGGTTCTGTTCTTCTTTTGGGAGATTCTTCCCCTGAATTGCTTGCTGATCCTTCCAATGTGGATGCGGCAGGAAGTTTCTGCACTTCCGGTGCTGACCTTGCCTGGCTCAATACAGATGGTACGGCATCAGTAATGGAAAATCCCGCTGAAGGCCTTGTTACAGTTATAGACCTTCCTGAGGGAACAGAGAGAATAGACATCCTTAACGGCAGTCTGATTGCAGTAAGCGGTGGTTCAGTATACACATCTGCTGATGAGGGATGGGCAGAGAGAGCAGAAGTTGCTTTTTCCTCCGGTGAGCTTTATTACACAAGAGAAGGAATAAGAACTTTTGAAACCGATGCTGTCCTTACCACCGGTCTTCCGGTTGTGCCGGAAGATATGGCTATGCTTGAAGACGGCAGCATGTGGGTCATCTCTGATGACGGAACATCTGTCTGGTGTGAACTTGGTGATGTGGAAACAAGGCTTCCGGAGGCTGATGTGCAGAGGCTTACCTGCACAGTTGCAGGTCAGGTGAGCGGGGGAAGTGATTCAGGTGATGGCGTTGCCGGATCAGGAGCCTCCCTCGGCGGAGTGTTCCGAATCTATGAATCAGTGTCCAGCAGACCTGATCCATTCACTGAGATACCTGCTACAACCAGGGATCTTAGAAGGCCTCTTGATGATATATCCATTGAGGAGCTTCACCTGGTAGGTATAACCATTGACCCTTCAGGTGGAGATCAGGCCATGGTAGAGGATGCCAACGGTGTTGCATACATTCTTCAGGAGGGAACTGTTTTGAAGAACAACACCAGAATAGCTGAAATAACTGGTAATGAAGTAATAGTAGTACAAGAAGTTGTGGTCGGATCGGAGGATGATCAGGGAGGCACAGCCTCAATACCAACGATATTCTCCATGCGGCTCCATGAAGAAGGTGGTCTGTAATGCGTATGATCGTTCTTATCCTGCTGGTGCTGGCTGTGCCGGTTATGGCCTACCGGGTAACGGATATCTCGGTTGTGCCCAGCGGTGACCGTACCCAGGTTACCATCACTACAGATGGTCCTGTCAGCTATGACAAGTTCCTTCTCACCGATCCGATGAGAGTGGTTCTCGATCTGGGAGACGCTCTTCACGCACTCCCTGCAACTGATTATTCAGTTAACCGAGGTGGTGTTGCCTCTATCAGAACAAGCCAGTACAAAGCTCCACCAGACGGCATCGTAAGAATAATCATTGATGTAAACGGTGAGCTGATGAACTACAGCACAGCAGTGGAAGGTGAAAACACACTTGTGCTTGTTATGAACACCAATCCTTCCGGAACTCCTTTCACAGCCTGGAACACAAGCTCAGAAAGTCAGTCCGCAGGGACAGATATGGGCTCTGTACCCCCTCTCACTGCTCCTGAGGCCGGAAATCTTTCAGGTTCCTCTGCCTCTCTGGGGGTGACACAGGGTATTCAGGTTTCCAGCTCCCATGGGTTTGTGGATGACGGATTCCCTATGGAGTGGACAGGTACAGGTGGAAGACGGATAACCATAGATGTTGTAGATGCTGAAATAAGGACTGTGATGAGGTCCATAGCTGATGTAAGCGGTATGAACATTGTTCTTCCTGAAGACTATCAGGGAACAGTTACCGCAAGGCTGAGAAATCTGGGATGGCGGGATGCTCTCAGGGCGGTACTTCAGTCCCAGGATCTTACAGCTACAATGTCCGGAACTAATACAATCAGAATACTGAAAAGGGAAGATTTCTATAATGAAATCAATCAGATGGCTGTCAGTGAAGCGGAAAGGGAGAACCTGCAGGACCTCATGACAGAGGTCTATATCATAAGATATGCCCAGGCTGAAGACATTCAGGACGCAACAGAGTCTGTACTCTCAGAAAGAGGACAGATTTCAATAGACAGTCGTACAAACTCTCTGATAGTTTCTGATATACCAAGAAAACTGGCTGAGTTGGGCAGGCTGCTTCCAATACTGGACAGCCCCACAGCGCAGGTAATGATTGAGGCAAAGCTGGTTGAGATTGATGCCACAGCTTCTTCGGAGTTCGGCATAGACTGGTCAGTGGGCAACATGCTCCGGACAGACGGGCTTACCCACGGCGGTATGAACACCAGCCTTGGAGTCGGTGATCCTACAGGGACTGTTCAGTTCGGTCACATAACCAACCTGCTGGATATTAACGCTACTGTTAGTTTCCTTGAGGAACAGAACAAGGCTCATGTTCTCTCAGAGCCCAGAATTGCAATCTGCGACAACATGACAGGCCGGGTTCTTAGCGGAAAGCAGGTGCCTCTGACCCTTCAGGACAACGAAGGCAACACATATGTTCAGCTTTACGATGTTGGTGTCAGCCTTGAGGTGACCCCTCACATAAATGCAGACAACAATGTGACCCTTGAACTGAATCCCGTAGTAAGTGACCTTTCCGGTGAGGCAACAGCGGAAAGACAGCCTATCATCCTCACTCAGGAGGCTCATACAACACTGATGATCGATGACGGTGCCACAGCTGTCATCGGTGGCATCATGAGGAGCAAGGTAACAGAGCTTGAGAAGAAACTGCCTCTGCTTGGACACATCCCTCTTCTCGGGGACTGGCTCTTCAGCTACACATCCAATGTGGATGAGACCAGTGAGCTGGTTATCTTCGTGACGCCTCACATCATCCGACCATACTGACGGAGAGGCTCTATTGCTGAGAATAGGGCGGGGGATCTGGCGCGGCCGGATTCTCCGCCCTGATTTGAAGGGAGTAAGACCTACACCTTCCAGGGTCAGAGAGGCTTTGATGAGTATTCTGGGCAGCCGGATTGAAGGCGCGGTTGTATGGGATCTTTTTTGCGGCAGCGGAGCTTTCGGAGTGGAATGCCTGAGCTGCGGAGCCTCCAGTGTTGTTTTTGTTGATTCATCACCGCGCAACCTTGTGCGCATAAGGCAGTTCATTGATTTGCAGAACGGTAAATACCAGTTCAATACTGTCAGGGGAAAGCTGCCTGCGGCTCTTGAGCGGCTTAAGGAGCCTGCGGATATAGTGTTCATGGACCCCCCCTATGATTCAGCTTGTATATATTCGTGGATTGCCTCTTTTTCCTGGCAGAAAAAGGTTAACCGGGGAGGCATTGTGGTGGCGGAATCCAGTAGTGTAACACTCCTGGGCGAAGCCTGGAAATTGCGTAATTACGGGGATACCCGGCTTCATATGCTGGAAGTGTAGCTTGCAAAACGAAAAAGTAATTTATCCGGGAACATTTGATCCTGTAACAGCAGGGCATCTTGACATTATCAGAAGAGCTGCAGGTATTTTTCCGGAAGTGACAATAGCGGTGGTTAACAGAAGTTCCAAGTCAATGGCCTTCGACACCGAAACCCGCATAAGGCTGGCAGAGGCTTCAGTGAAGGAAATGGGTATTCAGGGAGAAATCAGCATATGCAGTTTTGATGGACTGCTTGTTGACTACATGAAAGAAAACGGCTACAACCTTTTCATAAGAGGTCTGAGAGCTAATTCAGATTTTGAGTTCGAGTTTCAGATGCAGCTGATGAACAGAAGGCTGGCACCTGATATCACAGGGATTTACATGATGCCTTCCGAGCACAATATGTACCTTTCATCAACGGTGGTTAAGGAGGTCGCCATGTTCGGCGGTTGTCTTGATACGCTGGTAGCACCTTCGGTGAAAAGGGAGCTGGAAGATTATTATCGGAGGAAAAAATGAAGTTTGCAACAAATGCTTCCAAACTAGAGGGATCAGCAACTCTTCAATTCACAGCAAAAGCAGCAGCCATGAAGGCAGAAGGTCGGGATATTGTCTCCCTTACCGCCGGGCAACCTGATTTCCCCACACCGCATGCAGCCATAGAAGCTGCAGAACAGGCAATGGCAGATGGCAAAACCCTTTATACACCAAGTATGGGTATTGCTGAGCTGAGAAGCGCAGTAGCGGAAAGATGGAGCAGATTCCACGGTCTTGATTTCAAACCTTCCAATGTAATGGTATCCTGCGGTGCAAAGCACAGCATCGTGAATATGCTTGAATCTGTACTGGAACCAGGGGAGAAGGTACTGCTTCCCAAACCGTACTGGGTCAGTTATCCCCAGATGGTGCGAAGGCTGGGAGGAGAGCCTCTCTTCCCTGCAAGCGGAAGAATGCTCCTCACAGGGGACGATGTCAGAGAGGCATACAGCAGAGGCGCAAAGGGCATGATATTCAATTCGCCATGCAATCCTTCAGGGTTGGTGAGCACCATGGAGGATATCAAGGATATAGCAGCTGCAGTTGGCGAAACTGGAATGTGGGTAATATCCGACGACATATACGAAGATCTGTACTATGGTCAGGGGAAAGTGCCTCACATACTTGACGCGGATCCAGGGCTCAGGGATCAGGTAGCTCTCATAACAGGTGTTTCAAAAACCTATGCCATGACAGGCTGGCGAATAGGCTTTGCCATTGCAGCGCAGGAATGGACCACCATTGCAGGAAGAATTCAGGCACATTCCACATCAAACCCCTGTTCAATAGCGCAATATGCAGCTCTGGCAGTTGTTCAGGGCGATGCAGAAGCGGAACGGAAGCAGATGTACAGTGCTTTCCGCAGGAGGCGCGACCTTATCTGTGATTTACTGTCTAAGGTTAATGGAGTTGAGTTCCAGCGTCCTGAAGGTGCATTCTATATATATCCTAAGATACTCACAGACGAGCCCTTCAATTCAGAAAGATTCTCTCTCAAGCTTCTTGAAGAGGAAGGGCTTGGCACAATACCAGGGAGTGCCTTCGGCACAGAGGGCTATATAAGGCTTTCTTTTGCCGCTTCAGATGATGATATTGGAGAAGCCGTAAAAAGACTTGACGGATTCCTGGAACGGGGAGATTTCGCATGATCGTAACATGCCCTAACTGCAGTAAGAAATATCAGATACCAGAGGAGAAACTTCAGGGAAAAGCAAGAAGGCTGAAATGCAAGAACTGCCGGGAGGTTTTCATTATACATCCCCCCAGGCAGAAGGCTGATAATCAGGAAGCCGATCCAACTGTTGATGAGAGAGCGGCAAGGTTTGCCAGAGTTCTTGCATCTGATATGCTCATTTACAACAAGGATGCAGTTGATGAAGCTAAAGCCGCAGGCAGCCTTCATGAGACCATGTCAGGGGAAATCGAGAGATCATGGCAACTCTGGAAGAGCAGATTCCCTGAAGCTGCAGAGAGCGCTGACGGTGTTGAGCTTTTCAGAAAAGCTCTGAATGATATTCTGGCAGGTGGAGATGAAGTATTTGCAGAATGGTCACCTGAGTAATCAGGTATCCATCTCTGCGATTTTTTCTCTGAGCATTCGGAAAACGATGTGAGTAAGTATCATGTGCACATCTTCTATCTGCTGCATATCTTCCGATGGAACCACAATGGAGTCATGGGCCAGATGAACAGCCTGTCCCCCATCAAATCCTGAGAAAAGCACCGCAGTGGCACCTGCTTCCCTTGCAACTTTGAATGCGTTTATTACATTGGGGCTCATGCCGCTTCCGGAAAGGCCTATGGCAACATCTCCAGGTTCCACAAGGTTTTTCAGCTGCTCGCCGAAAGTATTGGTATAGTCAGTATCATTTGCCCATGCGGTGAGCAGAGGTATGTTCACTGCCAGTGAGACAGCCTTGAGCCTTGGTTTACCCTCACAGGCTGTTCCCTTTGCAAGGTCGCAGACGAAATGCGCACTGGTTGAGCTTCCTCCGCCGTTTCCAAAAACAAAAACCCTCTTACTGTTTCTGTAAGCTTCCAGTATCAGTGATGTGATTCTTTCCACTGATGAAGGTGGTATTTTCAGAACCAGTTCACTCACTTCACTGAGATACTTGCCTATGTTTTCAACCATTCTGTTCTCCAAGTGTGGTCAGGTACTTGTCTGTTATCTCATGGCCAGGGGGAACCGTTGCGTTTTCAAGAATGAGACAGTTTCGCAGCTTTGCTCCATCTCCCACCTGGGCTCCGTCCAATATAACACAGTTTTCCAGCAGGCAATTTTCTCCGATACTGCAGGATTTACCTACCCACATAACCCCTTTAAGAGTTGCTGAAATGGGAACTGCACTTCTGATAACCACGCAGCCTTCAGTCAGTGACAGATGAGGCCAGGGGGAAAGTTCGCCGGTGAGTATGTGGTAGTAGGCGGTTAGGATGTCTTCCCTGTCCCTTATTTCCCTCCAGTATCCATCAAGGAAGAATCCGCTGCAATTCAGGAAATCTCTGCTTCTTTCAGGGTTATCCCATTCACAGCATCTCCATATCAGACCGGAGAAGCACAGATTTGTTTTAGCATTCTCCGGAGACGGATCAGATTCTGTTCCGGTAATCAGTCCGTCAGCAGATGTAAAAACGCATGTATGCCTCCAGGGTCTGCCTGAGCAGCCAAGGGAAACTGCTTTCAGGGCCCCTCTCGCCATTGCCTTTTCCCTGAGATCAAAGGGATTCTGCCTGGTAAGCATGCCGCTGTATGCTTCTATCCACTGGTTTCCCAGGTGTCGCAGCGCCTGGGGGAATGAAAGCACTTCAACATCAGCTGTACTGTTATTTACAGAGGTGAAGATTCTCTTGATTCCGCATTCTCTCAGGTGAACCGTAAGATCTGTCAAGGTGTCTGAATCGCATATGCAGGTATCTGAAAGCGTCTTCTCAGAGGGGAAGATGTAGCAGTTCATTCTGTGTACTCTGCGTATCGGATAAGGCCGTTTCCAAGACCTGCCAGCCTTGAGGTTGTGTAAAGCAATCTCTGAATACCGGCTTTGAAGTAGAGGAATCTTCCTGCTTTTTCCAGTGGTGATCCTCTGTTTATCTCAGGAGGTTTGACATGTCTTCTTACCTCCCCGTAGTTGCCGCTCTGTTTCCTTTTCACCTTGAATCCTCCCTTTTTCAGAAATTCATCAAGGGTTTTAGGGCTGAAAAAGTACAGGTGTGCAGGAACTGCGTCAGGGGTTATGGTGCACTGTCTCTTCCCCTTGAGAAATGCCTCAGCCCTTTCTTCCCAGTGAGTAAGTTCCCAGGGACACTGAACAGTGAGGGTGCCACCGGGCTTAAGAATCCGTCCTATCTCCGCAAGGGTATCAAAAGGTCTGTGAAGGTGTTCCAGAACATCCAGAAGCAGAACAACATCAAAGCTGCCCGCAGGAAACTCTGCCTTTTCCAGAGTTGTGTTGACAACCTCAAGCCCCAGTTTTTCAGAGGCGTATTCAGCAGCCAGGGGGCTTACCTCAACCCCTGTGACATTCCATTTCTTTTTTCTCAGATGGTCAAGAAGGAATCCGCAGGCGCAGCCTACTTCCAGCAGCCTGCCACCTCCTCTGTATCTCTCAATATCATTCGCCCGTTTGTTGAATAGTTTAGTAAAAATATGGTTGTATGTTCTGAAGTTCTCAATATAACCGCCGTATCCCACATCCTTTTTTTCGTAGTAATCTCTGCTGTACATTTCTTCCAGAGCAGACTCTGCAGGTCGTTCAGATAGATAGATAAGACCGCAGGCTTGACATCTTGACACAGGCCAGCTTCGCTGAACGCTGAGAAGCTCCGGAGTATCTGCCCCGCACAGTTTACAAGCTGTTTTTTCCCTTGGAAAAGATGTCCAGTCCATATATCCTCCTGTCAACCCTTGACAGCCTTGGTGGGCTTGACAACACTCTTATCTTTCTGGAACCGATCATGGTCCAGGCAATATATAGAGCAGCGAATTACTGAAACACCAGTGAGCGAAGGGTGCGGTGCGAATTGGCTACAAGAAGGACAGAAGGAAGATCCCTTGAACTATACCTCAGGGAGATAGGAACCAGAGATACTCTTACCTCAGAGGAAGAAGCCGATCTGGCAATGAGAATAAGAGAGGGTGAGCAGGAGGCTCTCAATGAACTTACTGAAGCCAATCTGAGATTCGTTGTTTCGATAGCCAAGCAGTATGCAAATCAGGGCGTTGCCCTTGAAGATCTTATCAACGAAGGTAATGTGGGTCTCATAAGGGCTGCAAAGGGTTTTGATGAGACCAAAGGCTGCAGGTTCATCACTTATGCTGTCTGGTGGATCAGACAGGCTATACTTCAGGCCCTTGCGGAACAGTCCAGAATTGTCAGGCTTCCCCTTAACAGAGTAGGGGAACTCTACAAGATGGGCCGTGCCACAAGAGAACTTGGCCATGCCCTGGGAAGAGACCCTTCAACAGCAGAGGTGGCAGGGGAACTTGATGTTTCAAGGGAAGAAGTGGAAGGCATGATGTCCATTCACAGTACCCACCTCTCACTTGACAGCCCTGTTTATGAAGGCAGCGACAAGACCTTTCAGGAGATGATAGCAGCAGAAGGCGGCGTTACTCCCAACGAAGCAGTTCTGGTCGACGCTCTGAAGAGCAGTGTTGATGACATGCTTGGAATACTTGACCACCGTGAACGGACCATTATACAGCTTTTCTTCGGTATTCAGACAGACAGACGCCATACTCTCGCAGAGATAGGAAGAACAATGGGCATAAGCAGAGAGAGAGTAAGGCAGCTGAAGAACAGAGCAATAACCAAGCTTCACGAATCCAGCGACAGTAACACCCTTCTTCATTTCCTGAAGTAGGCAGTCATGTTCAGAGGTGCCGTATCATGGGTTCCTGACAACCCTTCTTCACGGAACAGGCAGATTGCGATTTCTCCTGGCAAGCTGGGATGGATTTCACTTGCTGTTGTGGGCCTCATCTGTCTTTTCATTGCCCTGGGGTTTAATCTGGGCAGAAGTGTCTATGCTGAAACCACCATGGAAAGAGATCAGGAATACATGCGTTTGCAGGGAGAGCTGATCCAGCTGGACACCAGGCTGATCAGCCTGCAGCACTATTTTGAAGATATTGCCCAGAGGGAAGAGCTTGCTTTCATGGCAGCAGCAGATATGAACATCGACTTTTCCAGACTGGTGGATCAGCTGTCAACTGAGAACACCGGTGAGGATATGTTCAGGTTCATAGATGATATTGATATACGCCTTGTTTTGTGTGAACGGCTGGCCAGGGCAGAGCGGGCAGCTTACGATTCCCTTGCTGTAATTCTTGTTGAAAAGGCTGATGAGCTGAAGCACACCCCTTCGATCTGGCCGGTTGACGGTATTTTTGTAAGCGACTTCGGCGCGAGGGTAGATCCTTTCACCGGTGCTGTGCGGTATCACAAAGGCATTGACATCTCCAACAGAACCGGAACTTCCATCATTGCCCCTGCAGACGGAGTGGTTACTTTCTGCGGCTGGAGCGGCGGCTGGGGGCTGAACCTTGTGGTCAGTCACACTGACAGGATATCAACCAGATATGCCCACTGTTCAGCTATTGATGTGGCTGTAGGTCAGCAGGTTCAGAGGGGAGACCTTATAGCAAGGGTTGGCTCCACAGGAAGGTCAGTGGGGCCTCATCTTCACTACGAGGTTCTTGATAACGGTGTGCAGATCGATCCTGAAAACTTCATCATCAGGGCCGGGCCTGATGCAGCAGCCTTCTGATGACCAACAGAGATACCTGGAACCGTTACGCCTTTTACTTCAATGCAGAAGAGGGTACAGTATTTCCCCACGACACCAGGGAAATGAACTTCTACAGAAAGCTCAGAAAAGAGTACTCAGGAAGCTGCCTTGAGATAGGGGCCGGTTCAGGGCGGCTTGCCAGGGCTCTTCTTCAGGATGGAACCACATTTGCCCTTGAACCAAGCGACTCAATGATTGAACAGTGGTCTGAATCCTGCAGCAGCCTTGCATTGAGAATACAGGGTACCGGTGAGAAGTTGCCCTTTTCAGCCAATTCCATTCAGTTTGTCTGTTTTCCGTACAACGGGCTTCAGTGTGTTCTCAGCAGTTCAGTGAGAAGAGAAATACTCATTGAAGCTTTCAGGGTTACAGCTCCCGGCGGAGTGTTTGTTCTTGAGGTCAGTCCGGTTTTTGGCCGCAGGAATGGAGAACCGCTTACTGAAAGGTACAGATGCTGTTTGCCTGACGGAAGAAGGCTTGTTCTGAAAGAGCGTGTGGAACGGTGTGAAATATCAGGAAACATAAGGTATCATATGTTCTACACCACTGTGGACCATCAGGTTGAAAAAATGGAGGAAGTGGTTCTTGAACTTGCGCCTGTGGATCGTTCTCAACTTGAAAATGACCTGACACAAGCAGGGTTTTCCCGGCTTACCGTATGGGGAGATTATAACCTTGCTGTTTACCATGAGGAGCTTTCCCCGAGATTACTGGTAAAGGCTGAGAAGGTTTGTTGAAATGCCGGTGTTTCTTTCTGTTCTTACTGTCATTGTTTCAGCAGAGCTTACTGATCCAAGGTATCCGGCGGTGAACCATGATGGTTCTCAGATTGTCTTCTGCTGGAGAGGAGCCCTTTGGAGCACAGGTACTGAAGGCGGTATTCCCAGATGCCTTACACCTGGAGACTGTGAGAACAGATACCCTGAGTTCAGCTCTGACGGTGAATGGATAGCTTTTACCGGTTACGGAACCGGCGGAGGAGATGTTTATGTAATGCCCGATGAAGATGGAGGCGGTTCCACACACGATCTCATACTTTCAAGTCTTTCCAGAGAGTCATATGCCATGAGCATGGACAGAAGCGGGGAAGTATCCCTTGAGCCTCTCGGCGTTTACAGAGAACCTCTTGTTCTTCTGATCAACGAACAATGCTATTCAGATGCTGAGGTTTTCCCTGCTGCATGGAAGGAACTGGAACTGGGGCCGGTGGTAGGGAACACTACCTACGGAGCTGTTATAGGTACTGTAGATGTCCAGCTTTTTGACGGTACCGGATTCAGGCTTCCTGAAACAGGATGGTACACTCTTAATGGCAATAATCTTGAAAACTCAGGGGTAACCCCTGACATAACAGTTGTGGAAATGCCTCTGGATGCAGACAGGGGTCTGGACAGGCAGCTTGAACGGGCTGTAGAATCGGCCCTTGAACAGATAGAGCGGTAATGCCGGCGTCGTACAGCACAGGCAGAGTGCGGAAACTATTGACAGGAATGTATTTTTCTTGTAGCTTAAGATAAACTAGTGCGTATATATATATACAGGAGGTGCGTAATGCTTAAAGTGCTTGTTGTTCTGGTTCTGGCTTCTTTTTCAGCCATTGCCGGAATTGTTTACAGAGCGCCGGAACCTGTGGACGCTGCTCAGTATGCAGGTACTGACAATGGTCCGCTGGTAGACTTCAACCTTACCGCTCTTGAGGCGGTTCACAGTAACCTTGACGGGTATGGCAGCGGTGTTGTCTTCCGTATTCCAGGCGGCGGTTACGGCGCGGAAACCGGAACTCCCGATGTGCCCTGCATCAGAAGGATGGTCCAGATACCCGACATCGGCAACATCTCTGTTGAGATAGTAAGTGCTGAAACCTTTGTTCTGGGCAACTACGATGTTCTTCCTGCGCAGCCTTTCCCCACGAGGTCCGGCGGTGCGCTTCCTCTAAAGGTGAACGAAACTGTGATGGGCACATCCGAAGCATATCCTGCCTCTCCGGTAACCATAGAGAGAATTGCTGTTCTCAGAGACATTCGAGTAGCCTGGGTGCGTTTCAATCCTGTCTCTGTAAATCCTGTTACAGGTGAAACTCAGATAACAACCAGTGTTCGTGTAAGGCTTGTCAGTGAACCAGGCCAGGGCGAGAACGAGCTTAACCGGACCCCCATGGGTATGACAAGAAGCTTCATTCCTGTCTATGAGCAGGTTCTTGGTCTGAACCTTACCGATGCTGTTATTGATGGTTCTTATCTGGTCATAGGCCCCCAGGAAGCAGTAGATCTGGCAGCGGACCTGATTCAGTGGAAGAGGGAAAAAGGCTACGAAGTACGCGTTGCCACAACTGAAAGCATAGGAACCACATCATCGGAAGTTGACTCATTCATTGAGAATGCGTTCAACACCTGGACCAATCCTCCTGAGTACTGCCTGCTTCTGGGTAATGAAGGTGCTGTCCCCATTTACTGGGTTGGAGAAATAGCCTCAGACAACCAGTACGGTGTTATCGGTACAGGCTATGACCCAAGCATTCATATAGGAAGGCTCTGCAGCGATACAGGAAGTCTGGCATACACTTCGTGGAAGATTTTTTCCTATGAGACTGAACCATACGAGCCTGCTGACAGCTGGTTCCAGTATGCAGTAAGTATAGGCTCAACTGATTTCCAGGATCCCATGATGTCCCACAGGTACAGGGAGATTATGGTAAATGACGGCAGCATGGATGTTACTCTCTACTGTGATCAGGGAACCTACGGAGGCATTCCCCCCACTATTGCAAACATCTCTGCTGAAATTAATGATGGTCTTTCTCTCATAAGCTATATTGGGCATGGCTCTCACAGCAGCTGGTCAACCACAGGATTCAGCAACTCGGATGTGGAAGCTCTCAGTAACGGAAGAATGCTGCCCTGGATCAGTTCCATAGCCTGTCTGAACTCAAGTTTCGGCGAATCCAGCCAGTGCTTTGGAGAAGCGTGGCTGAATTCCGGTACTGTTAGTGCTCCCAGAGGTGCCATAGGTTTCATGGGAGCCACTGTCAGCAGCCCTGTAGGCCCTACTGACTCCCTTGCACTCTACCAGTTCAGAGGCTATTTCCAGGAAGAAATGTACCACATGGGGGCAGCCTTTGACTACGGCAAAATCAAGGCCTACGAGTTTACAGGTAATAACAGCAACAGTGATATGCACATGATCATGGGAGAGCCGGAGCACGATATTTTCTGCACTACAGGCCCTCTGGTACACATGACCATGGCTCATCCTTCACAGATAGCTGCAGGCAGCTTTACAGTGACTGTAAATACCCCCGGCGGTCCTGTGGAAAATGCACTTGTAGGTATCTGCCAGAATGATTCCACACTGGGCAGCGGCTATACTGATGCAGCAGGAAGCGTAACGATCAATGTACCGTTAATTCCTTCTATGGAATCAGTAACTCTCACTGGAACAGCTCACAACCTCTATCCCGTACAGGAATCTGTTCCTGTGTCAGGTTCAGGAATAGAAGAGTCTGCTGAGGGTATTGCCCTCAATGTGGCATCTCCTGTAACAGGTCACGCTGCTGTGAACTTCAGTGTTCCAGGAGACGGTCAGGCTACTCTTACTGTCTACGATATGAGCGGCCGTGTAGTGGACACTCTGTTTAACGGCGAAGTAATTGCCGGTGAGCATACTGTCAGCTGGAATACCGCTGTCGCAGGAGGAGTTTACTTCCTCAGGCTTAACGCACAGGGGCAGAGCCTTGTACAGAACTTTGTGGTTCTGCGCTAGCTTTACCGCCTCCACCTGGCAGAAGGGGCCGGTTTTGCCGGCCCCTTTTCTTGACTGAAGCGCTGTTAACTGCTAGATTCGGTGTTCCTGCGGGAATTTAACCGCATAACAGCAGGCGGCAGATGATTGAGCTGATGCTGTCGCCACCAGAACTGCAATGCAGAAGGAGATGTACTATGAGCAGATTCAGAGGAGCAAGGCTCAAGAAGGTAAGATCACTGGGTTCAGAGCTTCCCGGTCTTGTAAGAAAAGAATCCAGATCAACAAACACACCAGGTGAGCAGGGTGCAATGCGCAAGAGAAGAAGGGTGTCAACCTTCCGTCTTCAGCTGCAGGAGAAGCAGAAAATTCGCTTCAACTACGGTCTCAATGAGAAAGCCCTTCGCCGTTACTATTCCGACGCGTCCCGTATGAAGGGTGAGACTGGTGTCAACCTTCTTCAGCTCATTGAGCGAAGGCTTGACAATGTTGTTGCAAGAGGCGGATTAGCTCCCACAATTCCGGCTGCCAGGCAGCTTGTGAGCCACGGCCACATTACTGTGAACGGCAGAAAAGTTTCTATCGCAAGCTACAGGGTAAAGGTGGGAGATGTCATCGGCGTCAAGGAGAAGAGCAGAGACCTTAAGGTTATCACAGACCACATCGCTGCCGGTTCCGGCATCGGAGTTCCTTCATTCCTTGAAGCTGATCCCCAGAAGAGAATGATTACAGTGAAGTCTATACCTGCAAGGGAAGATGTTCCCATTGAGGTTTCCGAGAGAGCTGTTGTTGAGTTTTACTCTAAGTAAGGCTCTTTTCAAATACATGAAAATGCCCGGGTTTCAAAGCCCGGGTATTTTCGTATACTCAGTAAGCACTTTCAGAAAGGCATGACAAGTGAAGGCTGTTTTAATGCTTCTTACCATCTCAACCATGCTTTTTGCCCAGGGCAATGGGCTTGCCGGCAGAGATTCAGAACAGATTCGCAGTGCAGCAGATTCAATGTGATAATGCAGAATTACGAACTTATTCCTGAAGACTCGCCTGAACTTACAGGAGAGATTACTGTAAGATTCAGTATTAGCCCTGATGGCGATGTAATTAATGCTGAAGTTAGCTGCTCAGAGGGGCTTGAAGCGGTGGAAGAGGCTGTTCCGGAAGAACTCGAAGAACTCAGTTTGCCGGCTGCTTCTGACCAGACAGAGGCGGTACCTGTATCAATACCCTTAACACTTGTTCCAGGTGATTAATGAGAACCGCTGCAGGAATTCTCGGTGCTTTTCTGTTGTTTCTTGCATGTTCTGCTACCCCTGATGGAGATCATGGAAGACTGAGCATACTGGTAAGTGTTGTTCCTCAAAAATACTTTGTTGAGAGACTCACACCTGATGATGTTGCAGTTACTGTTCTTGTTCCTCCAGGGGCAAGCCCTGCCTGCTATGAGTTGAGCCCTTCAGAAATGAGCGCGGTAAGCCAGGCAGATATCTGGTTTTCCACAGGTGTTCCAGTTGAAAACAGATGGCTCAGTGATTTCCCCCGGTTGAACCCTGAACTTGTCATTATTGATGTTACAGCTGATATGGAAAAAATTCCAATGGCACTCCACAGTCACTCAACAGACGGCCATTCCGCAGATTTACATCAGGACCATGACCACGAAACCGATGGAGATGTTCCACGGGATCCCCATGTCTGGCTTTCCCCTGAGCTGGTCAAAGTTCAGGCAGAAGCCATCTCGGAAGCATTGCAGGAAATAGACACAGCCAATGCAGAGGTGTATCAGGACAGCCTTGAGCATTTCATAAGGCGCATTGAGGATTTGCAGGGTGAAATGCAGGCTCTTCTGGAACCTGCTTCAGGCCGGAGCTTCATGGTTTTTCATCCTTCGTGGGGATACTTTGCCTGGGAGTTTAATCTGGAACAGATACCCATAGAGTGCAGAGGAAACGAGCCGTCACCTGAGGAGCTTGCCTGTCTCATAACTGAAGCCAGAGAAAAGGAAATTACTGTTGTTTTTGCAGCTCCCCAGTTCAGCAGCTCTTCTGCTGAGACCATTGCAGATGAAGCAGGTGCCGTTGTTGCCGTTCTTGATCCTCTGGCAGAGGACTGGGAAGAGAACATGCTGACTGTGGCCAGGGCTGTAGGTGAGGCAGCAAGGTGACAGGCAATGTTATAACCCTGGAAAATGTTACAGCCGGTTATTCTGTGGAGCGCCCTGCTCTCAGAGATGTCACTCTGTCCATACCCAGAAACGACTTTGTTGCAGTGATCGGTCCCAATGGAGGCGGTAAAACAACCCTTCTCAAGGTGATTCTGGGGCTTATCAAACCCTTTTCAGGCAGGGTTTCAGTTGATTCAGGAGGGGTTCCGCCTGGATATGTTCCACAGGTGCTGCCGCAGCGAAGGTTTCCCGCCACAGTCACAGATGTTGTGCTAATGGGCAGGATGGGCAGCAAAGGTCTTTTCAGAAGGTTCAGTGACTCTGACCGTAAAACAGTTCAGGAGAAGCTTGATCTGCTCAATGTAGGTCATCTTGCAGAAGAGAGGATTGACAGGCTCTCAGGAGGGCAGAAGCAGCGGGTTCTCATAGCGAGAGCACTTGCCGGAGAACCTGAGATGCTTCTGTTGGATGAACCTGTAGCCAGCGTGGATCAGGATACCCAGGAAAGCTTCTACAATATTCTCTCGGAACTGAACAAACGGATGACCATTCTTCTTGTTACTCACGATGTAGGTGCCGTTTCTTCCCATGTTCGGAGCATTGCCTGCATCAATACAGTTCTTGTCAAACATGGAAACCGCCTTGAAGAAGAGGATGTTTCTGAAGCCTACGGATGTCCCTTTGAGCTGGTTACCCATGGTGTTCCCCACAGGGTGCTGAAGAGGGTAGCGAATTCCCATGGCTGATATGCTTCAGTTCGCATTCATGCGCAATGCAATTCTGCTCACTGTGCTTGCATCTGTTTCCTGCGGAATCATAGGCTCGCTGATTACTGCCAACAGGATGTCCTCCTTTATCGGCAGTATCGCTCACGCATCTTTCGGCGGTTTGGGGCTTGCTTATCTGGCTGGGGTTGATCCTGTACTCGGCGCAACTGTTTTTGCCCTCGGCTCAAGTCTCGGCATGGGGTTTCTCTCAAGAAGACGGGAGATTCTTTCCTCTGGAGCGATGGCTGTCATGTGGGCATCAGGAATGGCTCTGGGGCTTGTGCTGATTAAGATTTCAGGAACCTACAATGCTGACCTTATGAGCTGGCTCTTCGGCAGTCTTATGTCTGTTTCAAAATCTGATATTCTGATAACAGCTTCACTGGGGGCAGTGGCGCTGGTGATGGTTCTCTTCCTTTACAGAGAGCTTCTGGGAATATCCTGGGATATTGAGTTCGCAAGACTTCAGGGAGTCAGGGTCCGATTTGTCAGAGCCCTTTTTCTCTCTGCTTCAGCTCTTGCGGTAATAGTTCTTATGAAGGTTTCAGGGCTGATTATGGTTATAGCCCTGCTGACCGTTCCTGCATCTATAGCTTCCAGGTTCAGCAGAAGCCTGAAGGGCATGATGGTGAGATCATCTCTTCTCAGTCTTCTCTTTGGTCTTTCAGGGCTCTGGGCATCATGGCACCTTGATCTTCCCTCCGGACCGGTGATAATACTGATATCTGCTCTGGCTTATTCAGGTGCAGCTGTTTTCTCACCGCAAAACTGAACACAGGCTGTTTAATACAGTAATATTGGGAGACAGGTAAGAATGGCTGGTAAAACTTTCCAGGCACTGGTTCTGGTATTAGGCATCCTCCAGGGGTGTAGTGAACCTCCTGTGCTTGCAAAGGACGATGAAAGCATCCCTGCTGATACTCTTGCTAAATGGCTTGATTATGCACTCTCATCAGATAATGGGCTTTGGGAGAATGATCCTGCCAAGAGAGTAAGTGTTATGAAAGTCGCAACATATGGTGGTGAAACAGAGCTTACGCTTCCATTCTACATTGCTGACTTCATATCAGTTTACGGTGATACAATTTACATTTCGGACGGATTTCAGGAAGCTCTGATCGCCATGTCGTCGGAAGGTAAGGTACTCTGGCAGGCAGGGCAACCAGGTGAGGGGCCTGGTGACTTTCTTATGATTGGATCGACTTCAAGAAATGGCGATTTGATCGGAGTATGCAATAACTCACTCAGCAGAGTTGACTTCCTTGGGATTGACGGCAGTTTCATCGGAAGCATTCCAGTTTCCGGCCCGCAGAACATTGTCATGATTTCCGACTCTTCGGGATTCGTCGCTTCCAAATCTCAACCTGGAGGAAGCATTCACTATTTTGAAGTTGCTTCAGGTATTACCAGGTCATTTGGAGAAAGCCAATGGGAGATGTTTCCGAATAACTATCCAAGAAGGGACCTGTTCATTGTTTACCATCCAATGGGTCGTGTTGCGTGCATTTCCCAGTTCGAGGATAACCTGTTTATTTACGACATTGAAACAGGTGAAACAATCCATTCAGGCTCTCGACGATTACCGGCTGATCCCACCTCAGGCAGTGTAGAACGGTTCTATACGGTATATGCAACAGCTTTTCTCGGTCCGGATAGCATGATCAACATTCCCATACCTAATATCATGGACAATGGCAAGTTCATGGGTTCCGGCGGAAGCAGGCATTCTCTGGTTACTATTGTCGATCGATACAACTGGAATGGAGATTATCTGGACAGCTACCTGCTTCCAGACTCTATGCTGGAGGGAATTGTCTACTCGGATGATCTTGGTTTCGTCGCATCACAATGGGGTACAAGTGAAGTGCATAGATACGAGCTGCTCGAATAGCAGACTTTTATACCTGTTGTTTCAATGCACTTGAGCTGAGGGATAAGCTCAAGAGTCTTATTTCAGGTTCCCAGTTCAGGAAAAAAGTTTTAGGGTCGTCATTATCAGGCGTGCGGCTTCCTCGCAGTGAGTGCCGGCAGCATCACGAACTGATAAAGGCTTACATTGATGAACAGGAAGGTAAGGCTCCGCTTTACTCCAACTCAAGTCAGCAAAGAATATTTCACTTAATTGACGAAGCGCTGTTTTTCTAACTCACACCGAAAAGCCGTATGAAAAGGAATAACTCCCTGCCTCTTTCTGTATCACCTTCAAATACACAAACGGAGGTGACAAATGAACGCTATTCTGATTCTGGCCGCAATCGCATCAGCAGCATATTCATCTGCTTCTTTTGAAGAAGCGGTAACCAATGTTGCTGATATGGTATGGAACAGTAAGATAACAGGAATAGCCTCTGATCTGGGGCTGGACATTGTGAATGTTACATGGGAGGACACAGGCAGATACGACAATTCCTGCTGGGGACCCAACATTTCCGATCTCACCATTCAGGTTCACCACGGCCGAAGGAACAATGAAATGCTTACATGTATGCCTGTGATAAGGTATCCCAATTTCCACGACCTTTCAGCGGATCTTGATCCTGATGAGTTCTTCCTTCTTACAGGTAATGAGAGCGGTGACGAGCTGGAACCTGTGAGTCTTACTGAATATGTGGATAATCTCAGGAGCTACCTTCACGATGAAGATAGCTGGGGAGGCCGGGGAGAGAGCCTTCTGGCAGAGAGGGACAGCGTGGTGCTTGTGAGTGCCCAGGCGGTCTTTCTTCCAGTAGAGGACGACGGAGAGGCCATCTTCAATCCGGTTCTCTACAACTATCAGAGCTATGAAGAGAATCCCGGGGTACTTGCCATACTGGCAACAAGGGAAGGTACAAGCGCAACAATCATAGACAACAGCCAGGAGTACAGCGCAGATTACTACTCCGGGGGCCAGAGGCTTTACTTCAATGATAACGGTGAAAGGGCAAGCCTGACCGGTTCCAGGCTTTCTGATTTCATCAGTGATTCTGATAACCTCTCGGAACTCACCGGAGAGCACATGGAAGCTGCCGGTGAAGAGGGTCTTAACATGGTTCTCCTCATTCAGATTCCACTTAAGCAGAAGGAGAGAAGAGACCTGTGGTTTGAAGAAGACTGCTATGGCATGGGAGAATTAGAATACTGCTGTGAAGAAAGTGCATCTCCTGTCTCTTCAGATGTTGAGGCAGCTGTGATAGGTCACGGTGAACTGGAGGGGCCCTTCCGTGAAATTGACGGCTTGCCTGTTGTGAGAGATGACAGGTTTCCTGTCAGGGTTACAGTGCAGTTCTATAAAGCAACCTCTAACGGTGTTGCCACCGAGGCAGATATTGCTGAGATTGCTGCTCAGATAACAAGGGTCTACGATGATGCAAGCTATGTTGGTTCTCTTGTCTGCCCTGAAGAAAAAAGACCCACAGACTGGGATCGAGATGCAGTAGAGGTTTATCTTAAGAAATTCTTTCCCTTCTGACACGGAAATGTGCAAAGAGTGTTCCCCCTCTGATTCCACAGCAGTATTCCAAAAGTTCTGTCAGAGGGGGACTTTCAATAAGATTCTCCAATAGCCTGAGGGAGATTTTTCCAGGAACTGAGCCTTAATTCCTGCTTAATCTTCTAAACCGATACAAGATTGCCGGAACTCTGCCGGAGAAAAAACTCAATAAGTCAGTTAAACCTAAACTGAGCGATTCTTTTTCAGCCTGCCTTCTCCAGTTTCAAACTACCTGATTTCAATTCCAGAATCCAGTAAGATATCGTTCAGATCCTCTGCAATCCGGAATCTCCTGTGGATTTTCTTTTTTTTACCAGAAATACCCGGTATCTGTATCTGACTTCCGTTGACTTCGGCTCAATACACAACTGTGAAACAGGAGAGACTCTTTTGAGTTTTGACCTGGGGCTGCATTCGGACTATGGATGGACTCACTGCTTTCACGAAAGGATAAGTGCCGGCAATGATCTTCGAGTAATCTCAGGAGACAGAGACCTTCGACCGCCACAAACAGGGAGACTGTACTTCAATGAACTGTTCATTGACTCGCAGCTCTATTCGTCTGTTGAAATGGAGAACTTTCAGTATCAGGAAGTATCTCCCAACGGTTACTTCATTGATATGCAGAACTATACTCCCTTCATAGGAGGGCTCTGGGACGGAGCTGCAATACCATACACCGGAGCACAGTTCTTTTTGTGAGAGGAGAAAGACAATGAAACTCCTCAGATCATTCAGTGAAACAGCAATACTGCTGCTTGTGGCAGGTACTGCTGCCCATGCTGTTCAGTGGCCCCTTCAGCCTGTAGACCAGACACACTCAATATATCACGGCTACGGGAACTACCACAGACCGTGGACAGATACAACCCATGTTAACTTCCACTTAAACACTCACGACCTGGCAGAAGGAAATTACAGCAGAACACATTGGCCTTGACAATTGCTCTCACGGTTTATGAACAATTGTATATGCAATGAAAACCTGCAGCCCCTTATAAGCAGTTCAGTGCCTGAACAGGAAA
>PDSZ01000021.1 GCA_002748705.1 Candidatus Fermentibacterota bacterium | reverse complement strand
TCTCCTCGAATCAGCTGAGGTTATGGTTTTCAACCTTTGCCTACATACTGCTGAATGCCTGTAGAATACTCGGTATGAAGGGCACCATCTTTTCCAGGGCTCAGTGCGGGTCAATTCGCTCGAAACTGATGAAGATCGGGACCGCTATCAAGTTCAGTGTAAGGCGGATTTCCATCAGTTTTGCCATCGGCTATCCCTGGTATAAAGAATTCTGTCAGATCCACCGGAATATATGTACCATCCCACTGCGCATCTGAGAAATCCTGTGATCCTGCAGAGTATGCCTGAAAAGGCAGTAGGGGGAGTGTAGCCTCATCACTTGAGTGCCGCATTGAAGCCGGTGATTGGGTCCGAAATCTCTATGAAATGATACCGAATCCTATCCATTGACGAGAAGTGAACCAGAATCAGGCAGAATTCAGTGAAAAATCAGCCCTGAACGAGGGGATATGAGAAATCCGGGATAGGGGTGGCAATAAGCAATCTTGTGCCGTCAGCCTCTGCTCAGCTGAGCTTCTTTCAGGATAGTACCGTTGCGCTGAACTCTGTCGCAGACAGAATCAGAGAGCGCCACGGTGCAAGGGCCATGGTAAGCGGAAGGGTTCTGAAATACATTCAGGGCACATTGTAACAGATGAACCTTTTCACCAGGGGAGCAGGCAGGCTTTCAGGAGGAACAAGGCTCCTTCCGAAGACCTGAGGTTACAGTTTTCGCAGCTGTAAGGGGGTTTTTTATCCTGACCGGATCAGGCAGAAGGACTGGCTCAGGTATTATGCACAGAAGTTCAACTCTGTTGAGATAAACTCAACCTACTACGGTATTCTTAAGTCTGAAACCGCCACTGCAATGGCAGATGCAGTGCCAGACGGATTTTCCTTTTCTGTGAAGCTGTATTTATCAATGACCCACTCCAGAAACTCAGGCAAAGGGGAGTGAAAGGCTTTTTACAGAATGCTGGAACAGTTTGCCAAACAGGGGAAAGCCAGAATGTTTCTTGCCCGGTTCCCCTAGTCATTCCCTCTGGAGCAGACATCATTTACCTGGCTTGAGCATCTGGCTGAAAGCCTTTCAGGATACAGTAAAGCCATTGAGTTCAGGCACATGAAATGGTATGGCAAAGAGCCTGTAAAAAGGGTGGAAGAGATGGGATTTTTTTTCCTGCTATACCTGACCTTCCTCACCTGAAGAGGCTTCCGCTAGCAGGGATATTTCAGTCAGGAGGAATGGTATACATAAGGTTTCACTGCAGGAATTCCGGTAAGTGGCGGGGGAACACCTGAAAGCGATATGACTATCTTTACTGCAGAACAGAAATAGAGCGTCCGGGAACGGACAGGCTTTTTCTGTCAGGCGTCAACTGCTATGTTTTTTCAACAATAGTCACATGGGCAGGAAGCCCTGAACGCGCAGAACATTAAGAGGCTCCTCTCAGGGAGTGGCGGAGGCGAATAAATGAAAAAGACAGTCATTGCAATTGCACTGATACTGGCAGCGGCAGCCTGTGATTCTTCAGGCCCGAGTATTACCAGCGACTTTCCTGCTTTCTATCTTCAGGATATATCAACCGGTGCCCCTCCAACCAGCTGCGGTTTTCTCGGGGGAAACGGAGATATCATTGCCGGTGCAGGAACCTTTCTCTATTTCGTGGACAGGGATAACGGATATGTAAAGGCGGAGGTTGCCCTGGGAGTACCTGTCACTGATGTGGAAGGCTCTCCTGAAGGGGGTTATGGTCTGGCTCTTTCCAGTGACGAACTCTATGTTATCTCCAACGATATCTATACGGTTCATAATAAGGTTTTACTTCCCTCATACGGTAGTTTTATTGTACCTAACCCTGAATCCACTTCGGTGTATGTCCTCTGTTCCAATGGCATGATGGCCAAGATAGAGACAGTAGGCTGGACTGTTACGAAAACCGGCCAGACAGATGCAATAAACCCGGTGGGTGCTGTGATAGGCACCAGCGGACAGTATGTCTTTGCAGCAGATGACAAAGGGGTTGTTTACAAGATATCCACAGTGGATTTTTCTACTGTTGCCCAGACAACTGTTACAGGTGGAGTCAGCGGAATGTGCTCCACGCCTCTGGGAGAGGTTTTTGTTTCAGCAGAAGGCGCCAGTGAGGTATGGGCAATAGACTGCAGTACAGGGCAGCACTCAAGAACTTTTGATCTGGACGGGTATTCAACTGCCCTTGCCTGCACCGGAAGCGGCAAGTATCTCTATGCAGCCATTCCAGGCTACGGATTTTCAGTTTTGAACACAACCGACGGAACAGTGGAGGCAGAAATAGGAAGTTTCGGTGATCCTGTGGATATGGCTGTAAACAGCCAGACCACAAGAGCCGTTCTCTGTTCTCTAGATCTGTACATTCTTCAGCGCTGATATTCTGTCGGCATACCATGCTCTGGGGGTTTTTTCATAGAGCTTTCTGAAGATTGAGAGGGCCTGTTCTCTGTGTTTCCTGCTCCCTGTGATCCTGAAGAGCAGATGAGATGCTTCTGCCTTGAGGGTTTCATCCTCAATGTTGCTGTTCAAAAGGGCTCGCAGCCCTTCTGCAGCGTCATCTGAGTACTCAGAGGAGATAGCCAGCAGCCTGGTGAATGTCTGCCTGTTTCTGAGTTCTTCTGCTTCGTTTTCCTCTATGAGAGAGCCGGCTTCTTCTGCAAGTTCTGTTGCCCTCAGGCTTTTTCCCGATTCAGCGATTATTGCAGAGGCTCGCATAAGGGTTTGAATCTGAATAACCGGTTCTCCTATTTCCCTGGCGTACACTATGGCCTTTTCAGCGTAGTCTTCCGCAGCTTTTATTCTGCCCTGTTTCAGTGCGATCTGTCCCAGGTAGCTGCAGCTGGAACTGCACGCTTCAAGATCTGAACCAGCTTCTCCCAGAGTGCAGGCTCTGTTCAGGGTGGTAATGGCTTTACTCAGCAGGTTCATATCAATGTACACCGCTCCAAGATCCCTGCTGGCCTGTGAATTGGTTCGCTGGTCACCGGTTCTGTCACAGAGCTCTACCGCTGTAACAAGGTTTTTTTCAGCGCTGTGAAAATCTCCCTGTGCACAGTGAATATTTGCTTTCTGCTGAAGGGCTTTAGCCGTGTTGTAAAGGTCACCCAGCTCTTCTGCCAGAGCAGCCTGTTTTTCATGGTATTCCAGTGACCTGTTCAGCTCTCCCAGTTCCCTGTGCAGTATTCCAAGATTGCCATAGATGTAGGCCAGACCTTCCATGTTTCCGATTTCTGTTGATATCTTCACGAACTCATTCAAATACTTTCGGCAGCGGTTAAAATCCTTTCTGTAGTACCAGACAACTGCAAGGTTATTGAAGGCATTGGCAAGGGCTTTTCTGTCGTTTATTTCACCGCAGACTCTGATTCCCTTTCTGTAGTACTCTTCGGCCTTGTCAAGGTCATACCTGTAGAGATAAATGTTACCTACATTTGACACATTGAGAGCTATTGTTATCTGATCTCCGGATTTTTCCGCAGCTTCACTGGACCCGGCCAGGTTTTTCAGAGCTTCGTCGTAATTTCCCAGAACAGTGTTGATGTTGCCGAGAATGTTCAGGCTGCTTGCTATTTTGGCTGTATCTTTCAAACTGCTGAAAATGTTCACAGCTCTGTTTATATAGTGCAGAGCTGTCTGGTTTTTGCCCTGCCTGTGATCCAGTTTTGCCAGCTCTCTGGAACACTGGGCGATAAACCACTGTGAACCAAGCTCTTCAGCTTTCTGAAGGTTCCTATTGATGATATCCCTGGCTTCATTCCTCTTGCCTGTTTCCACCAGTAAATCAGCTATGCTCAGTTCGGTTTTCATTTTGTCATCTGACGATGTGCAGAGTGTCAGAAGCTTTCTGTACAGGTCAAGAGCTTCCTGGTTTCTGTACTGGCTGACTGCGTGTTCTGCTGCTTTTCTGAGATAGACTGCCGCATCATCTTTCAGACCGGCTTCAAGGTAGTGATAAGCCCTTTCCGAGTATCTTGATTCATCTTCTCCGTATACTTCTGACAGAACTCCGGCTGCCTGTCTGTGAAGCTTTTTCAGCTCCCGGCTCATCTGCATGGAGTAGGCTGCATCCCGAAGAATTGCATGACGGAATATATACCTTGCTTCATTAACTGCATTCCAGACAGCTTCACTTTCTCCTTCATTGAGAATTGGTTTCAAATGTCGCGGTTTTCCGGAAAGAATTGCAGAAAGCACCTGTACATCGAACTCTCTTCCCAGTACAGAAGCTGTTTTAATCGTCTCCCTGAGCTTTGCAGACAGTCTGTCAATTCTTGCCACTACTACAGCGCTCACGCCTTCAGGAATGTCAACTGAGCCTTCTGTCAGACAGGTTGTACCATGCTCAGTTTTCAGAAGTCTGTTCTCCATCAGATACAAACAGAACTGTTCAGCGAAGAAGGGATTTCCCTCGGTTCTGGTCAGAATAAATGCAGTGAGTTTTTCAGTGGGCTTTCCTGGAAGCAGATTTTCTATTAGGCAGGTCTCAGAAGCTTCAGGAAGCGGTTCCAGTTTAAGTAAGCCGGTTCTGGATCCGTACCATGTCTGCAGCTCAGGTATATCACCTTTTTTATCAGGACGAACAGTGGTCAGTATTGCAAGGGGAAAAGATTCCATGTTTGTGGTCAGGTTAAGCAGAACTTCCCTGGAATCGCTGTCCAGCCAGTGGACATCTTCAAGTACCAGCACCAGAGGGGAGAGAATGCATAATCCTCTTATGAAGGCTTTAAGGGCGAAGACTGTGTTGGTGAACCTTCCCCTGGGGTCAAGAGAAGCATATAAAAGGTTATCTGTAGTAAGACCTGCCAGCACTCTTATGAACGGTTCGGACCTTACCAGTTCCTCCATTACCTGCAGGTTACCTGACTTTTTCAGTTCTGATATCAGATTGTTCCAGATGGAATTGAAGCTTTCATCTGTTGTTCCGAAATAGTTTGAGATAAGGTATTCAAAAGGATTCAGGCTTTTCTGCAGTATCTGATCAGTCTGCATTACCAGTGTTTTCACATATTCGGGAAGTTTTTCAGGCAGGTTTTCCAGAAGCATCGACTTGCCCATGCCTGCAGCGCCGGCAACGGTGAAAACACCTGCAGATGATCCTTCAAGGATAGGCGTACACCAGTCTTTCAGCTGATTCAGCTCATCCTCTCTGCCTACCATGATGCTGCATGTGCCTTTTGAAGACTTGCAGTTCTCTATCTCTTCCGAGGCGATAACCTGGCCCCATGACGCTCTCTGCATCAGCCTTGCCGCCTGATTGACCCTGTCGCCCAGAATGGTGTATGTGCACCGCCTGGTGGTTCCCACTGCACCGGCGTATACAGTTCCTCCGGCAATGCCTGCTGCAATACCGCTTTTCAGTTCAGTTGCAAGCCTTGAGGCAAAGAGAGAGGCCCGCTGATAGTCATTTTCCCTGGATACAGGAGCGCCGAAGACAACAAGGGCATGTGTACCCTTATCATCCTGAAAAAGGCCGTTTACCCATCCACCTGTAATCTCTGCCAGTTCAAGAACTTTATTCACTTTGGATTCTATCTGGTTTTCACTGAATCTGATAAACACCGCTGCAACCCTTCTGAACTCTCCTGAGTGTTTTGCAGCAAGTATCTTTTCCGGTACAAATCTGCCGGCTATAGTGGGTTTTATCCTTTTGGGCAGAAGAGGCAACCGGGAAATACCTGACAGTTCAGCTGCTTTTTCGCTGATGGCCAGGGTTCCTGGTTTTGTCCCCTTTACAGCCATTGAAGATTCAAGAACAGCATCACCGTGGTAGAGGTATGCGTTCCTTTTCCTTCCGAAAACAGACCACCTGACAAGCCCTGAAGAAAGGCCTGTTCTTACCTCTACTGCAGGCATGTTTCTACGGCGAAAACAGGTATTTATGTTCCTGGCAGCATCAGTCACTTCCCTGCAGTTCATTTCAGGAAAAACAGCTGTAATGGAATCGCCGGCAAAGACAGCAACATGACCGCCTATGGCATAAACCCTGTCAATCAGAGGTTTGTATACCCTGTTTATCAGTACTGAGAGTTCTTCAGCGCCGCGATGCCCTCTGCTCATCAGCTTTTCTGTTATCTTTGTGAAACCTGCAATATCCACGAAGAGAACCGAACCGTTAAAAGAGCCTGAAGTAATCTCAGGCTTTCTATCAAGCTGCTGCTGGATGAATCTGGGAATAATATTCAGCATTGAATATCCTCTCAGTGGGCTGATATCAGATCAAGGTATGCATTCCATAGGTACTGACCGAAGAATGCTGCAATTGCCGCTCCTGCGGCCATGAACGGGCCGAAAGGAACAGGTACTTGTTTCTTCTGCTTCTTAAAGAGCACCAGAATACCTCCTGTAACAGCTCCGGTGATGAAGGCTGTAAAAAATGCTATGGCGGTTCGTTCAGGCCCGAGAAATGCGCCGATACACCCTGCCAGCTTCACATCTCCCCAGCCCATGCCTCCCTGAAATTCATCTTCCTCATCCTGGTAACCTTCAGGAGCTTGTGTTCTTATGTTTTGCTGTCTCAGGTATATTGAGGCTCCGGTTCGTATAAGAAGGAAAAAGAGGAATCCGCCTGCTGCGCCAGTCAGCGAGTTTTGCAGGGTTATTCCTCCAGGCAGCAGCGACAGAAGAATCCCCGCTGCTGTGCCTCCTATGCTTACTTCGTCCAGAATAATGTATTCCTCAGTGTCTGTTCGGAACACCACAACCATCAGTGAGAGCAGAACTGCCAGAGGAATAAACTGAAGTGAATAACCTGTATGCAAGGCTGCGAGAACAAACAGGATTCCCGTAACCAGCTCAGTTGCAGGATATACGGCAGATATTCTCACTGAGCAGTGACGGCATTTGCCTCTCAGCAGTATATAACTCAGTAACGGAATATTGTCTCTGGGTTCTATCTGTTTCTGGCACTCCGGGCAGGCGCTTGGCGGTGATACAACAGATCTGCCCAGAGGTGCACGCCAGCTTACCACATTCAGAAAACTTCCGACAGCCAGGCCAAAGAGACCGGCAAAAACCGTGAAAATGTTGTCAATAAATATGTTATAGTCCTTTCCGATTGCCTGATACTTGCCAGCTAAGACTGTACAGGAGTATAATTCCGTTTCACAACGACCGGAAGCTACTGTAATATTCCGGTCATAATTCGAAGGGGTGTATAACATGAGAAGAGCTTTTACAGCTCTTACAGTCTTCGCTCTTGTTGCCTTTGCCGGTGACATGACAACAGGCGGAGCAGAACTAACAAAGTTCAAGGGACACGGAACTTTCCGCTGGACAAGTTTTGGTGGAACGAATGCAGGTGCCGACGGAGCCAATCCTTCCACTGAATTCAGCGATTTCATCTCCATGTCCTGGGTTCCCAGGATCAGTGAGCAGGTTGACATGTATGTCAGCTTCAGCCACAAAACCACATCTAACCAGCTGGTTCAGTTTGACCAGATTTACCTGAACCTTCATCTTGATGAGAACTTCTCACTTCGCGGCGGACAGTTCAAGGTACCCTTCGGCTACGCCTATACCCGTTCTGGCGGCAGCATGTACTTTGCCGACAGAGCTGCCATCGGTACCGGTTCCCAGTATAAGCTTTATGGCGGTAAAGATATAGGTGCGATGCTCACTGTGAATTACCAGCCTGTAACTTTTGATCTGATGATCTCAAACGGCACAGGCAGCGACGCTCACGCCGACACAACGATCAACAAGCAGATAACTGCCAGAATCGCTGCTGAGCCTGCAGACTGGCTCACAGTCGGTGCCTCATACGCAAGGATTGGCCGGCCTGAGATTGAGGACTCCACAGGTACGACAGAAGAGTGGAGCAGCATGGGTATGGATTTCTACGCTGTGGCTGAATATCCTCTCTCGCCTTCAGGAACACTGCTTTTCACCGGTGAGTACATGATGCTGGGTTACAACGGTGCAGATGTTGAGGGCCAGGAACACCACGACGGTTCCCGTATGAGCCTTATGCTGGGGTACAAGGCTGAACTGAACAGTGATGTCCTTGTCAGCGTGCTTCCTGCCGTTCGCTATGACGCCTGTGATCCTATTGCAAGCTGGGCTGAAAGTGCAGATGAGCCTGAAGATAACAGATCATTTCTTGATTACTGCGTGAACCTTGGGCTTTTCAACAAGCGCAACACTCTTCAGATAGGTGCCCGCAGCTACAGCAGAGAGAACGATGACTGGGACGGCTACACCGACATGTACGCCAACTGGAGAATCAACTTCTAGTTCTCATAGGCTGATTGCTCTGTGCCGGCCCCTCCATAAGGGGCCGGTTTTTTTGGTATAATGACCCTGTTACAGATTTTTCTTTTCTCATTGTATGGAGGAACCAGTATGCCGGAAGAAAACACAATCCCGGAGAGTCCTGTCCCTGTATCACCCCAGGCTGAACCTGCGCAGGAGGAGGCTTCCCAACACCATACCCATGACAGGGAAATGTCATGCCAGAACTGCGGGGCTCCCCTTGATTATATGGAAGGAGAGAGTGTTATCACCTGTCCTTACTGCGGAACTACCACAATGCTTGCAGGATACGATAACATCGTAAAGATAGACAGTCACTCCATGCTTCCCATGGAAGTAAATGAAAATGATGCCATCAGCACCCTTCTAACCTGGCTCTCGAAGGGTTTTCACCGCTCCAAGAAGAATGTCAGGAATGTGAAGGTTCAGAAGGTCAGAGGGCTCATGCTTCCCTACTGGATAGTGAAGAGCAGTGCTTCCACCTCATGGAGCGGCAAGAAGAAGCGAACAAAAACAACCGGTAACGGTGATAATAAAAAGACTAAGACCTGGTGGGAACCTGTCAGCGGAACTTTCAGCGACGACTTTACCTGGCCGGAGTATGCCCGTGAAAACACCGACGAGTTCTGGGGAGTTGATAACATCAAGCCTGGCAGGAAAGCCATCTTTCCCGACTGGGGCAAGTTCTGGCTCAGGTTCGGAGGCGGAAAGAATGCTCCCAACAGGAACATGCTGGAGGGGCAGCTGCCATTCGACATTGAACAGGTGAAGAAGTGCGGTATGGCTGAAAATCTTGTCAACGGGCAGGTTACGCAGGAGAGGGCAGAGGCCAACGCCAGAAACAACATCAAGCAGCATCAGGATAAGAAGGCCAGAAAAAAGGCCGATGTAATTTCTGATGTGGACACAACAGTGAATGTGACCAAGGTGGACCTTGTTTATGTTCCCCTCTGGGAAATACAGTACTCTGCAGGTGGAAAAACATACAATGCCCTTGTAAACGGAACCAGGAAGGAAGTGCTTTCAGCTGAGTATCCTGTCTCAGCCCGGTCAAAGATAACCATTTTTGATATCTTCCTGGGTATTCCTGCTGCTGTTCTGGGAATTGTCGGATTTGCAGGAAACGGTCCCGGCTTGATAAAGGCAGCATTCTTTGTTCTTCTTGCAGCTATTCTGGCATACAGCATTCTTAAGGGATTATCCGGAAAGAACTGATGAGGGAGGTTCCTGAAGCTGCCATCTCATGGGTCTGGCTTAGAGCAGGAGGTCCGGGAGGGCAGCATCAGAACAAAACTGAAACCGCTGTACAGCTCCGATTCAGAATATCTGCGGCTGATTTGAATGAATCAGTGGTCGGCAGACTTTGTGAACTGGCCGGCAGCAGGCTCACCGGTTCAGGAGAGATTGTAATAGAGGCCAGAGAGCATCGAAGCAGAGAAATGAACAAGAGGGCTGCGCTGAAGAAACTTGAGAATCTTTTAAGAGAAGCGTCTTTCAAGCAGGCGGAGCGAAAGCCCACTGAGCCTGCAAGGAGTTCCAGGGAAAAGAGGCTCAAGCTGAAGAAACGCCGTTCAGAAATGAAACAGCTGAGAAAGAAACCGGATATCAATGATGAATAGAAGAATTCGTCTTACGATTCTCACATCAGCTGCTGTTTTTACAAGGCTTTTTCTCCTGGGAAGAAAAAGCCTCTGGATAGATGAGTGCCTTGCGTGGGGTGCATCCAGAATGGAATGGATGGATATGCTGAATGCTGTCAGCTCAGGCACACCTCATCCTCCACTATCCTTTGTGCTTATAAAACTCTCAACCCTTGCTGCCGGCAGTGGAGAAATCGGTCTCAGGCTGTTTATAGCCCTTGTGACGGCATCGGCAGTTATTCCGGTTTACAGGCTTGCTTCCAGAAGAATATCTGAAGAGGGTGGTTTTATGGCTGCGCTTCTGTGGGCTGTGGCTCCATATTCTGTATCTCTTGGGCAGGAGTGCTGGGTATATGGCTTGAATGCAGCGCTCTCTCTGTGGTTCGCAGATTCTGCTGATCTTGCCTGGCGGGGTTCGCAAAAAGCTTACATTTCAGCGGTATTTCTAGGTATTCTGGGTCTGATGTCTCAGCATATTTTTCTTCTCAGTATCATGATGGCCTCTGTGCTGTATTTTTCAGTTCCTTCCCGAGAGAGAATTCCGTTTTTGAAGTTTCTTGTTCTTCTGCTGTTTCTGGCTCTGGTTTATCTGCCGGTATTCCTCCGGTTCAGAGAGCAATTTGCAGCAAGGCACCACAGAATGGTTTCAGCTGGAGCGCAGATAGGTCTGGAGAGACTTTTCAGCCTCAGGCCGGTATCAGAATTCTTGAGAATAATTCCAGGCGGTATTCTTCCTGTCCTTTCTGCAAACCTTCTTGAACGGCCCAGAATGCTGTCAGCGTATTTTGTCAATATTGCCGTTGTTTTCTCCACGGTGATCCTGCCCCTGCTATTCTGGAGGAAATGGAAGCTTCCGGGACTGAGATTCCTGTTGCCTGCTCTGGTTATTCCTTTTGTTCTCTTTATCGGAGATGATCCTACTGCCAGACAGATGGCTGTTTTGTGGATACCTGTCTCAATCTCTTCAGCGGGGCTTTTTTTGAGGTTCAGGTGGACAGGTCCTGCTGTTCTCATTCTTTGCTGCGCAGCTCTGGTGCCCTATTATCACATGAAGGAATTCCCCTACCACAGAAGCAACTGGAGAGAGGCTGTACATTATGTGGACTCAATTGCTTCTCCAGGCCAGGAAGTTATAATTTTCGGCGGCAAGTCCACTGCACTGGCCTGGGAGTACTACTCGTCTTCGGATATTCCTATTCATGCCCACAGAGGCAGGGATCCTTTTGCTCCGGATAGTGTGCGCGCAGATGTTTCCCCATCTGATTATCTGGAGGAAGTATTGGAGAACAGCAGAGGTGATGTATGGATTATCAATGATATTTGGAGGGCTCCGATTTCAGGCCTTATAGATGGATTCAATGTTTGTGAGTACAGGAAGAAAGGCGAAATGATGGAAACTGGTCTGGTGAAGAGGCATGCTATTGTATTCAGTTTGTATGATTAACTGGCAAACGGACTGTCATTTCATTAATTTCCGGTATTATCTTAAATGACATACTTGTGAGAGGGGGAACCAGCTTGAAGCTATCCGTTACCGCCGTTACAAGGCCTGTTGCAGTAACGGTTATCTCCGTTGTAGCTGCCATTCTCGGAGCTATTGCTGTATTACAGATGCCTGTAGACCTTCTTCCTTCAGTGGAGTATCCCCGAATAACCATTGAGACCAGATATCCTTCTTCAAGCCCATATGAGGTTGAGAGGCTTGTTACAGACCCCCTTGAAGAGGCATTGGCAGGGGTCAGAGGACTTCGGTCATATACATCCAGATCATATGGAGACATGAGCAGAATTACTCTGGAGTTTCACTGGGGAGCCAATATGGACTATACCAGGCTTGAAGTTCGGGAGAAGCTCGATATTGCAAGCTGGTCCCTTCCTGATGCTGCCCACAGACCAACAATCGTAGACTACGATCCTTCCTCCAGACCCTTCATGGAGATTCTTCTTGTAATGGACGGAAGCTGGACAGATATAAGCGACTTTGCCAGGCGTGTAATAACTGCCAGAATTGAGCAGGCAGACGGGGTTGCCGCCTGTGAGATTGACGGTGAAGCAGAGCCTGCTGTTTTCGTAAGGCTCAGAGACGGAGTTGTTGAGGAACTGGGTATAGACCCTGCAACCATTGCAGCAGCAATCAGAGGGGCTAATGCGGTTTCCCCCGGCGGTCAGGTTCGTGACGGAGAGAAGGAGTTCTTTCTTTCCCTGCAAGGTGAGTTCGAGTCCCTGGACGATGTCCGTAACACAGTTGTGGGTACTCTGGGGGGAACACCTCTTCTTCTGCATTCCATAGCAGATGTTTACATAGCGGAGAAACCAGCTGTTCAGTGGGCCAGTTACAATGGTGAGCGGGCCATTATTCTTCGTGTTCGGAAAATGGCTGAAGCAAACACCGTTGAAGTTGCAGATCAGGTCAGGGAGATTGCAGATGAGCTGAATCAGGCCCATTCATCAATGGAACTGCAGGTTATTCAGAATGATGCTGAATTCATAGAGGAATCAATCGGCGGAGTGGTAGAGGCTCTTATTCTCGGCGCCCTTCTGGCATTTGGAGTGCTCTTCTTCTTCCTTAGAGACTGGAAGAGCCCTCTCATACTCGGGCTTTCTCTTCCGCTGAGCATAGCGCTTGCACTCTTCTTTCTCTATCTCGCCGGTGTTACAGTAAACATTATGTCCCTCGGCGGTCTGGCTCTTGGTATAGGGCTCCTTGTAGACAACGCAGTTGTGGTTCTGGAGGCCATATACAGAAGACGAGAGCTGGGAGACGGAAAAAGAGAGGCTGCCACGAAAGGCACTTCTGAAGTGGGGCCGGCCATAATAGCCAGTACACTCACCACTATTATCGTCTTTTTCCCTGTTGTGTACATGGAAGGAATAGCAAGCCAGCTTTTCAGGGATCAGGCCCTTGCAGTGGGATCGGCACTGCTTGCCAGTCTTCTTGTGGCTGTAACGGTGATTCCCTCTCTGGCGGCCAGAATAAGCCGCACAGGAAAGGGTAAGGATGTCACTTCCGGAATGAAGGATGCGTACGCAGCCAGAATGAACCGCATACTTTCCAGACGAAAAAGGGTTCTGCTGATAACACTTCTGATAACTGCAGCAGCTTTATTCGGCGCAACGAGATTGCCTGTGCAGCTCCTTCCTGATACCCCTGCGGATCAGCTTGAAATGTCATTCAGTGCCCCTGAAGGTACCTCCATGCACAACCTTGTTGACCTTTCCTGTTCAGTTGGCGAAACATCCCGAAATGCAGGCGGCCTGTGGACCAGCGGAAGGGTCGGAGTCAGGGCGGAGAACGGTGTAGATGCCGTTACCGTTGCAGAGTTTGCATCTGCTGAAGAAGCTGCTCAGGCAATTATACCCATCAGAAATGCGTGGAACCGGATGTTCAGCTTTCCTCTTAATGTAGGGCCCAGGGGAACACTGCTCGGTGAGATTCTCGGCGGAGGCAGCGGTTTTACCGTGTATATGGAAGGGGAGAATATTGAAACCGACCTTATGGCTGCACTGAAACTGGCTGAACTTTCCGATTCCCTTATTGAGGGAGTCTCAGGTGCTGAGATTAGCTATTTGCCTGGAAAACCCGAGATCGTTGTCAGACCTGACGGTGAGCTCCTTGAGCTTCTGGGGGTAAGTGCAGACCATGTGGCCGATTACCTTGAGAGTCTTTCAAGGGGAATAGTGGCAACAACCTACTACAGACAGGACGAGAAGATAGATGTAATGCTCCTTGCCGGCAGCGGTGAAGGTATTCCTGTTGATTCTCTCATGCAGCGGTCCATAGGCATTAACGGAACCCTTCTGCAGATGGACAGAATAGTTCACTCCACAGTAAGGCAGACGCCGGGATACATTGAGCACTATCAGGGCAACAGGGCAGTAGGTGTAAGAATACAGGGCAGCGGAACCAACATGGCAGGCACCGCATCAGCCATCACAGACTTTGCAGGCTCCGCACTTGCAGAAATCCCTGTGAAGCTTCGAACCGGCGCTGAAATTCAGGAGATGGACAGAACCACATCCAGCCTGATACTTGCAGCTGTTCTGGCAGTGGCGCTTGTCTATGTGCTTCTTGCTGTTCAGTTCGAATCGTTCATTGAGCCGTTCATTATCATGTTCACCGTTCCCCTTGGGGTCACCGGTGTGGTTCTCGGTCTGGCTCTTTTCGGTCAGAGCTGGAACGCTCTTTCCGGTATCGGTCTTGTGATACTGTCAGGTATCGTGGTTAATGACGGTATCCTTCTGGTTGAGCGGATTACTCAGCTTCGAAAGGAAGGTCTTTCGGTAAAACAGGCGGTTCTTGACGCAGGCAGGGACAGATTCAGACCTGTACTTATGACAACTGTAACTACAGTTCTGGGGCTTTTGCCTATGGCCATAGGTCTCGGAGAAGGGGCAGCTCTGAGGCAGCCTCTTGCCATTGCTGTTATTGCAGGTATCTCAGTGGCTACTCTTCTTACACTTGTGATTGTTCCGGTGCTCTACATGGCATTCATTCAGGAGAGAAAACACCAATGATAGAAAAACTGCTTAAAAGACCCAGAGGAACGGCAATTATATACATTGCTCTTCTGGGACTTGCGGTTGTAAGTCTCTACCGTATTCCTATTGAGGGATCACCGGACACAACACTTCCTGAACTCAATGTAAGCACCTCATGGTACGGAGCAGACCCTGAAGCAGTATGCGAGCAGCTTACACGGCCCATAGAGGAAGCAGCAAGACAGCTTCGGGATGTCCGTGAGGTTTCCTCCAATTCCAGTGAGGGAAGAAGCCTTGTCACAGTCTCCTTTGATCAGGGTACCGATATGGATGTGGCATCCATGGAGCTTACTGAACGGATGTCCATCATAAGAGACGATCTTCCCAATGCAGTCAGTCCCAGTACCATCACCCAGGCTGTGCCAAGGGAGATGGAGAGCGAGGGTTTTCTTGTTTACGCAGTAACAGGGGCAGAAAAGTCAATTCTCAAGGGACTGGCTGAAGATGTGATTATGCCTGCCCTTGAAGGGGTTGACGGAATCAGTTCTGTTATCGTAGAGGGGCTTGGCAAAGAAGAAGTCCTGATAGACATTGACATGGAAGCCCTCCAGTCTCTGGATCTTACCCTTGCCCAGGTGGCTTCCTCTATTCGAAACGGCATAGTAGACAGAAATGTTGGTGTGGCAACTGATACCACAGGGCTTGAGGCTGTTATAAGAGTCTCTTCAGTGCCCATGTCTCTTCGGGATATGGAGCAGCTTGTGGTTAAGCAGGCAGGAAGCGACTTTGTAACACTTGGTGACATCTCCCACGGTATCTATCAGAGCTACTCAGACAATTCAGGAGTGATTTTCAGGTACAACGGTCTTGATCAGATTACCATGGAACTTGACCGAACACCTGGAAGCAACGCAGTAAGAGTCGCGGCTGTTGTAAAAGACAGAGTAGAGGAGCTTCAGCACCAGCTTCCCCAGGGAATTGAGCTTAATCTTATAGAGGATGGCACCGAGGCAATAACCGATGATCTGAACGCTTTGTCATGGCGTGCGCTTGTTTCCCTTGGGCTTATCATGCTGATTCTTTTTCTTCTGAATCCCAGCCCTGTTACCACTCTGCTGATACTCAGCTCCATTCTCTTCAGCAGTGCCCTGGCAGTTACAGCGGTGTTCCTTGCAGGGTACAGTATCAATGTTCTTACCCTCAGCGCTCTGGCCATAGCCTTCGGGCTGCTTGTGGATGGAGCAGTTGTGGTGATGGAGGCTATTTCCTTCAGACGGCGGCAGGGTATGTCTGCTCTGCAGGCGGCAGGAACAGGGGCAGGGGAAGTTGCCGTGCCTGTTCTTGGCGGTATTCTTACCACCCTTGTGGCGTTCGTTCCTCTTCTTGCCAGCGAAGGGGTGCTCAGAATCTATTACAGGCCTTTTGCTTTCACTGTAGCGGCAACACTGCTTGCCTCCTATGCGGTCTGCCTGACATTTGTTCCCTCCATAGCAGGCCATTGGAAGAAAGGCAACTGGTACCGTAAAAGAAAATGGGATAAGACCCTGAGCAGAATAGTCTCGGTAATGCATCACAAACCGCTGATCCCGGTGATTCTGACCACCATTCTTGTTGCCGGTGCAGTCTATGTTCTCATAGCTGAAGTGGAACACGGTCAGACATGGAATTTCCGCAGATCAGGGGATTATCTCTATATCAGTTTTACCTTTCCCCCTGGAACTCCCCGGGAGATAACCGACGACATTGCCAGGAAATTTGAGCGAATAATTGAAGCTTATCAAGATGGTATCATCTCCACAAGAACAACTGTTTATGGAGAGTCATGTGTAATTTATTCCCAGTTTAACCAGGAGTCTCTCCTTAACGGCATGGCTCTCAACGCAGAAGCAGAGACAAAGGCGTATGCCACAACTGTAGGGGGAACCCGCAGTGTCTATGTTGCCGGCATCAGTCCGGAGAGCTACTGGCGCAGCAACTCAAGCGCAGGAATGATGCAGACTGTTGAGCTTAGAGGCTTCGACTACGAGGGCCTTAAGGGAATAGCAGTCAACCTTCGGGAGCTGCTTCAAAGACACCCCAGAGTCGAGGAAGTGGACATCAACTGGAACGGCAGGTCGGTGAACCGCGACCAGCTTGCAATTGTTTTTGACAGAATAGAGCTGGCTGATCTGGGAATCAATCCCTATCAGCTGGTGATGGCACTTACATATAACTTTGCAGGCGGTTACGGGTCACAGGTTCGTATCGCCGATGAAACAACTGATCTTACTTTCCGCCTTGAGGGACAGAAGGATCCGGAGATGAGCGAGATACTGGAAAGCCGAATAGTCACAAGGGACGGCTTTACAAGACTCGGCGACATTGTCACTGTAGATACTCTCAGTGTGCAGGGCAACATTATTCGGGAAGACGGAGAGTATGTGAGAAATGTGGCCTATTCCTTCATGGGCGCAGAGAGAATGGCTGCCAGGTTCAGGCATTCACTGCTGAACAGTCTTGATCTGCCCTCCGGCTACAGGGTATACGAGGACACCACCTTTCTCCCTGAATGGCTTCAGAAGGAGGAAGGTATCGATATGAACCTTCTGGTGGTTCTTGCAGTGCTGGCAGTATTTGCTGTTACAGCAATTGTTTTTGAGAGCTTTAAGGCTCCTTTTTATGTACTGGCTGTGATACCTATGGCGCTTGTGGGAGTTGTCGCCGGATTCTGGATTTTCGACAGGGTGTTCAGCCCTGAAGCCTATGTGGGAAGCGTCTTTCTTGTAGGCATTGCAGTGAACAATTCAATACTTCTGATAGACAGTTTTGAGAAAAAGAACAAAGCGGGTATGGACCTGCGCAAGGCTGTGGACCTTGTTGTTGAAGAGAGGCTGAGACCCATACTTCAAACCACTGCTACAACTGTGCTCGGGCTTCTTCCTCTGGTACTCTGGCCCATATCAAGCCAGGACCTGTGGGGAACCCTTTCTTTCACAGTTGTGTGCGGTATGGTGATTTCAACACCGCTGGTGCTGATTACACTGCCTGCGCTGATTCAGATCACATCCCGGAGGAGGAAAGAACATGTTCCGGAAGATTAGCCCATTTTTCCTGATAGGTCTCCTTGTCATCACCGGTTGCGGTGAAGAGGATGAAATGGAGGCGGAGACACTGGAACCGTCACCTCTGCCGGTCTCCGCTTCTGTTGCTGTGTCCGATACTCTTTTCGAAGTTATAAGTGCAACAGGAAGGGTTTCCAGCACCAGAACCCAGCCTCTCACCGCCCAGATTCAGGGAGAGGTGGTTCAGGCTCCTGCTTTTGAGGGTGAGGAGTTTTCCCAGGGTGCAGTTGTTTTTCGGGTGGCAAGCGGTCAGCATGCTGCCAACCTCTCTGCCGCTAACAGTCAGTACAGGAATGCTGAAGCTGTCTATCAGTTCGAGATTGACAACTATCGCGGTCAGGTTACAGATGAGGTGCGCAGAATGCTCCGGGAGACCACCGGCCTTGAGGCAGCTGCGGCAAATCTTTCCAGCGCAAGGGTACAGTACGGTAACAGTGCTGTGTCAGCAGGTTTCAACGGAGTTATTTCAGAGCTTAACGCAAGGGAAGGCATGACAGTCTATCCAGGCAGTTCACTTGGTACTCTTGTTGACCCCTGGAGTCTTCAGGTTGAAGTTGATCTGGATGAGAGGCAGCTGGCTCTCTGTTCGCCTGGTCTCAAGGCATTTGTAACCATTCCATCCCTTAACGATACTGTTCTTGCAGGGGAAGTCCGTTCTGTGTCACCTGTGATAGATCCCGGGTTCAGATCAGGCTCTGTTGTGGTAACCGTTCCCCATGTGCCTGACCTGCGCCCTGGAGCCACTGCCAGAGCTGAGATAGTATTTGCTGAACACCCTGGTTCTCTTGTTGTTCCTGAACAGGCAGTTCTCTTCAGAGACAACAGAGCTGTTGTATTTGTGGTTCTGGATGGCCGTGCAGACTGGCGTTATGTAACGCTTGGAGCTTCAGGCAGAGGTATGGTGGCACTTATGGACAATGTTTCAGAGGGTGAAACTGTAATTACAGGCGGTCACTACTCTCTGGCTCATGATGCGCCGGTGGCGGTGGTTAACTGATTTGAAAACAACCAGTTCAGTCTTTTCAGTGCAAGTTGCCGGTCTCTCCGGTGTTCTAACCCGGAAAACAGGAGAGCTGTAGTGGCTCTCTCTTCAGCATCAGGTTTTTTTACCGGAACCGTTGCAGTCTGCTTAACACGATATGAGCCTGGCCTTGCGCCATGTGCTATAATCAACTGCAACATTGGTAAACAAGGGAGTATTATGAAGAAAATTCTTATTCTCCTTCCGCTTATGCTGCTTGCAGCATGCGGCAGGGAGCCATCTGAAACAGCCGGCGGCGGTAATGAAACACCTTTTGTAGAACCGGATCATGTGAGTTCTGAGAATGCCGACAGGCTCATTCCCAGAGAGGTACTTTTCGGAAATCCGGAGAAGATCGGAGCTCAGCTCTCTCCTGACGGTTCCATGATTGCCTACATCGCACCTGCAGATAATGTTCTTAACCTTTGGGTTATGAACAGAGACATGACAGAGGAGAGGCAGCTTACCTTTGATACAAACAGAGGAGTAACCAGCTACTTCTGGGCTGAAAACAGTGAGCACATTCTTTACATGCAGGATGAAGCAGGCGAAGAGAACACCCATGTATACAGGCTGAATGTGGAGAGCGGCGAGGTTCTTGATCTGACTCCCTTCGAGGATGTTAAAGCCTATGTAAGCGCCACAGATGAAGACCAGCCCAACACGGTGCTTATTGAAACCAACCAGCAGAATCCCATGTTCTTTGATGTCTACAAATGTGATCTTCAGACAGGCGAGCTGGAGATGATAGCAGATAATCCAGGCACAGATGAACACGGTAACATGGTCCTGGGGCACATGCCTGATGAAGACTTGAACATTCGAATTTATTACACCATCAATCCTGAAACAGGCTGGATAACCGTCTACCACCGCTGGGACTCCGATTCCCCGTGGGAGGAGTTGAAAACCTTCTCCAGTGACGATACATGGGGTCCTGAAAGGTTCTCCAACGATGGCACAGGTTTATACCTGAGATCGAATCTCGACACTGATTTGACCGGCCTTTACTATCTGGACCTTGCTTCAGGAGAAGAAACATTCATCATCTCCGATTCTCTGGCCGATGTAGGCGGGGTTGGTTTTGACCCTCATACAGGTGAGCCTCGTTCAGTTAGTTTCAACTATCTGAGACGGAGAAGGGCCATTCTGGACAGTTCAATACAGCGGGACATTGATTTCCTCTCAGAGTTCCATGAAGGAGATTTCGGAACTGCATCAAGGGACAATGCAGACAGCACATGGATAGTGGCTTACTTCACTGTGGACAATCCTGCTGTCTACTTCCTCTATGACCGTACAGATATGTCAATGACTGAGATGTTCACTGCGATACCTGCTCTGGAAAACTATCAGCTGGCGGAGGTTGAGCCTCTGGAGATAACCTCGAGAGACGGACTCACTCTTCCCTGTTATCTTACCAGGCCGAACCCTGAGTTTTACGGTGAGGGTCCCTGGCCTGCAATCATGTATGTACACGGAGGGCCATGGGCAAGAGATTTCTACGGCTACGAACCTTTCTGTCAGCTCTTCGCCGACAGGGGATTTGCAGTGCTTCAGGTTAACTTCCGTGGTTCCACAGGTTTCGGCAAGTCATTTGTCACAGCTGGCAACAAACAGTGGGGCCAGGACATGCAGAATGATATTACCGATGGTGTTGCCTGGGCTGTTGAGAACGGCGTAGCCGATCCTGAACGGGTGGTTATTCTCGGCGGTTCATACGGAGGTTATGCCACCCTCGCAGGGGCAGCATTCACTCCAGAGCTTTATTGTGCCGCAGTTGATTTCTTCGGGCCATCAAACCTGATTACCTTTATGGAGACTGTTCCGCCTTACTGGAAACCTCTGAAGGCGATGATGGATGTCCGTGTAGGCGACCCTGAGAATGAAGCAGATGCTGCAATGCTTGAAGAGTATTCTCCGCTGAATTACCCGGAGAACATCACCATGCCAATCTTTATCGTTCAGGGTGACAATGACCCCAGGGTTGTAAAGGCAGAGAGTGATCAGATGGTGGAAGCTCTCAGAGGCATAGGAACAGAGGTTCTCTATGTTGTATATGGCGATGAGGGACACGGTTTCGCCCATGAGGAGAACCGTATTGACTTTGCCGGAAGGGTTGAGGAGTTCCTTTACCTTAATGTTCCAGGTGTGGAGTGCCAGCTCTTTGAGCCGGTTGAGGGTTCCACGGTTAGAATAGAGTAAAACCTGAAAAATCAGGTGACTACAAGAGAGGGGCCGGGCATTTCGCCTGGCCCCTTTTTCAGAACAGGTTTAGAATGAACTCTTTATGTCGGCCCAGGTGCTTCTGGAAAGAGCCACTTCGTGGTCATACAGTCCGAACCAGCCGTCATAGAAAACCTCTCCCCAGCCGCCGCTGTTGCTGTTGTACTGGTACATGTTTGGGGGATATGTCGGGTCGCATACAAGCCAGCCCGCAGGAACTGATGGAGTGCCAAGTACTTTCATGGCAATCCAGTAGTCTCCAGCTGGAAGTGCTGGATAGTTCTGAAGCTGAAGATCGCTTCTGTAAAGATCGAAACCCCAGCTCTGGTCACCTGTGGGAGTTTCAGTCTGGTAGGCGGCTGGTACTGTTTCGCCCCAGAAATGGGTGCCGAAATTACCACTGTTGTCCTCATAAATGTCTACTGCTATATCGTAGGGATGTGAGGATCCAGAGAATACAGTCCAGAATGTTAAGCTCTTAACCTCGACTGGACTGGCAATGGTGAAGTTGTCTGCTCCACCGAACTCAGGAGCGTTGACATAGATTGCGTTTTCAAGGTTGGGAAAGTCGTAGGGCTGTTCATAAATAACACCGTCAGCTGACGGGCTTGCAGGGTTTTCGCTGCCTCCGGAGCCCAGATAACCGTAGTTAGGGCTTGATGCTGAAGCTTTAAACCTTTACAGCGCAACGGAATGAGGGTATATTAGGTGCATAGAAATGCACGCAATATGAGCACATTTGCTCAAAACCCTTGCACCTGGAGATTCAATTGTATCAGCATAACAACCGTCAGTTGGAAATTGAGGCCTTCAAGACTCCATTTAGGACACCGCTGGATACTGAGAACAGATGGGTCAAGCTGGCAAAGCTGGTTCCCTGGGATTTCGTGGAAGAAGTTTATCTTCGAAGTCTCGGGAGAAAGAAAGAAGGACAGCGAGCCCTCCCCGGCAGATTCGCGTTCGGTTCCATACTGATCCAGGAGAAACTTGGTCTGACAGACAGGGAGACAGTGGACACGATCAGAGAGAATCCTTACCTCCAGTGGTTCTTAGGATTGCAGGAGTTCCAGATCAAGCCTCCGTTGGATCAGTCACAGCTTTGCAGGTTCAGGAAGAGATTTCCCGCACAGGCCATAGCTGAGATAAACGAGAGAATCCTCCTGGCCGCCCGCAAGCGCCACAGAGATGATGAATCGTCTTCCAGTGATGATGGAGGCTTTGTGAATAAAGGCCGGTTGATCGTTGATGCAACAGCGACCCCTGCTGACATCACATTCCCCACAGACCTGAAACTGCTGAACAAGGGGCGAGAGCTGCTTGAGAAGATGGTTGATGTACTCCATTCGGAACGGGAGCCGGGCAGCACAAAGCCCCGGACCTACCGGAAGAGAGCACGGAAAGCTTTCCTTAGCCTGCAGAAAACCAGACGGCCCGGCAGCAGAAAACTCAGAAAGGCAATGAGGAAGCAGCTTGGCTATGTGCGCAGGGATCTTGGTCATGTGGATGCCCTGCTTGATGAAGTTGGCTTTGGAGTACTGGATCTGGATCTTTACAGAAAGCTGCTTGTCATCCGTGAGGTATACCGTCAGCAGCAAGAGATGTATGATGAGAGAAAGCGGACGATACCCCACCGCATAGTAAGCATATCACAGCCGCATGTACGTCCCATCAAGCGAAACAAAGCCGGAGCAGTCTGGGAGTTTGGCGCAAAGGTATCAATAGGGCTTTCCTCCGGTCTTGCGATGATTCATCGGATAGAGTGGGACAACTTCAACGAGAGTCTTGATCTGATCGGTCAGATCAAGGAGTACCACCGGCTGTTCGGCTGCTGGCCTGAGTCAGTTCATGCTGACCGGATCTACCGGACGCGAGAGAACATGCGTTTCTGTAAGGATCGCGGGATACGGATTTCCGGCCGCAAGCTCGGTCGTCCTTTTGAAGACCCTGCGGTAATGAAGGCACTTCGTCAACAGCGCTATGAAGATGAGCGCATCAGGAACGCAATAGAGGGTAAGATAGGAGAAGGTAAGCGGAGGTATTCAACCGACCGGGTAATGACCAAGCTCCGGGAAACGAGCGAGACTGTGATCAGCATGGTCTACCTGGTAATGAATCTTGAGAGGCTGTTGAGGGAGGGTGCTTCCTCATACCTTATGAGGATTTATCACAGTCTGAAAGCCTGCTTGTTACTGGATGTCCTTTGGGTCAAACTGGACTGGTCAGGTATGCATGGCCGGGGCTGAGTGGGATGATGGGTTGATCATCAAGCCCTACTTAGCGTTCCATACCGACAGGCAACTCGACACAGGGAGGAATCCATTGAAGGGCCGTGTACTCATAATAGACCATGAGGCCAGAGTCAGGAGGAACCTCACAGCAGGTCTGACAGAGGAAGGCTACTTTGCTTTAGCCTGCGCTGACGGCATTTCTGCAATACATGAATTGAATCAGGCAAGGAGCATGGGCCTGCACTACGACTATCTTATAACTGGAATTCTACTCCCTGATATAAACGGTTTGAAGTTTCTGAAGACAATCAGAAAAATGTGTCCTGAGCTTCCTGCCCTTGTTCTTTCCCGATTCGGTGACGAAGATTTGCCGGAAAGTTTAGTCTCTGAACAGAACACCGGCTATCTGACCAGCTCATTCGAAACCTCTGATGTTGTTCAGGCTCTTTCTGAGCTTCCTTCCGGTTCCACTGCCACCTGCGAAGAGATGGCTGTTTCCCATGGAGGCATAAGCGAACTGTCCAGAGCGTTTCTTAATATTAAGTTAACCGGTTTCGAAAAGAACATTGAGACATTCAGCAGGCTTTACTCAATGAAGAACTCCCTTTCGTGCCACGCCCTGAGAGGCGATGTTGATGTTCTTCTTCAAATTCAGGCAGAATCCGGTGATGAAATTGAAAGCCGGGTTCAGGAAGTAAGGGCTATTGAAGGAGTCGATGTGCTTTCTGTTGCCACAGTGGAAAAACCGGAGCTGGACAGTGTTGTTGAGCAGTTCTTAAACACTTACCGGAAAGTGGTCACAGCAAAGGAAAGATCTCAAAAGCGTACAGATCCGGCAAGCTGTATTTTTGTGGATATAATGCCTGAGAGAATTCAGCAGATTTTCACCACAGCGTTTTTCATTGACCAGACGGTACAGTGCGAAGTTGTTGATAAAGGTGCCGGACTTATCTGTATCCTAGCCGATTGCAGATCTGCAGGCAGAACTCCGGAGATTATTGAAAAACTAAGTCAGCTTGAAGGTGTTCTTAGGGTCAGAGAAGCAAAGATTATCAGCCTGATGAATAACTGAATATACAACAGGCATTTTAAGGATCAGAAAACATTTCGCAGCCTTCAGGAATTTCGAGGGGAGTGATGAAAACGGCAGCCAGGGAAGAAAGCTTCAGTGAAAAGCTCTGGCGTTACGATGGAGCGCCGGGAGAACTGATTCCCCTGCTTCAGTCGGCGCAGGAGCACTTTGGTTACATACCGAGAAGGGCCATTACCGACATCTCCGGAGTTACAGGGATTCCGGAATCTGATATTTACGGCGTTATAACCTTTTACAGTCAGTTCAGGCTGAAGCCCATGGGTAAGTATGTGATAAGGGCCTGTGCAGGCACTGCATGCCATGTTTCCGGCGCAAAATCCATCATAGAGACAATAGTTGAAGAAACAGGTGTCCAGGTGGGAGATACCAGCGAAGACGGTATGTTCACCTTTCTTACTGTGGCATGTATCGGCTGCTGTTCACTTGCACCTGTTATTATGGTCAACAACGAAACACACGGCAGGCTCACTCCCGCTGCTCTGCGAAAAATACTTAAAGAATACCGAAGAAAAGCCAATGAGCCGGCGGAAGGGGCTGCAGAATGAGGACTGTAGTGATAGGTATGGGCACATGCGGTCTCTCTGCAGGGGCACAGCCTGTATACGACAAACTTAAGGAACTGACAGCTGCCCATCCTCAAGAGAGCCAGCTGACAATAGCCGGATGCATAGGGATGTGTTTCAGAGAACCTCTTGTGGAGATACGAGAAGAGGGCAGGCGAACCTTCTACGGGGAAGTAACTGCGAAATCTGCAGAGAAGATATTCAATGAGCATGTTCTCGGTGGTAACCTTGTTGAAGACGAGCATCTGGTCTACGGAATGAACCATGACGGAACCACCTTCGGCGCTGAGACCTCATTTCTGGATCCGCAGAACAGAATAGTTCTGCGAAACTGCGGAACAATCAATCCGGATTCAATAGATGATTATGTGAAGGCCGGAGGCTATTCCGGCCTGAAAAAGGCTCTGCTTGAAATGGCCCCGGAAGAGATTATTCAGACCGTAAAGGATTCGGGGCTCAGAGGGCGGGGTGGAGCAGGATTCCCTACAGGTCTGAAGTGGTCATTTGCCGCGGCAAATGACGGAGAGAAAAAGTTTGTTGTCTGCAATGCAGATGAAGGCGATCCAGGTGCTTTCATGGACCGTTCCGTTCTTGAAGGTGACCCTCACGCTGTGGTTGAGGGCATGATTATCTGCGGCAAGGCAATCGGATCAGGGTTCGGATACATCTACTGCCGGGCTGAATACCCGCTTGCTGTCAAGAGACTTCAAAATGCAATAATCTCAGCAAGGGAAAAGGGATATCTCGGCGAGAACATCATAGGTTCCGGCTTCAGTTTTGAGATGAAGATAAAGCAGGGGGCAGGAGCTTTTGTCTGCGGTGAAGAAACAGCACTCTTCGCATCCATTGAAGGCGAGAGAGGCATGCCTCGAATAAGACCTCCCTTTCCTGCGGAAAAGGGCCTCTGGCAGTATCCTACCAACAACAACAATGTGGAAACATTCGCCAATGTCCCCTGGATTATCTCAAATGGCGCAGCTGCCTACAGAGCAGTAGGCACGGAAGAGAGCCCTGGAACAAAGGTATTTGCCCTTGCAGGAAAGGTGGCCAAAGGCGGCCTTGCGGAAGTGCCTATGGGAACCACCATTGAAGAGCTGGTTTTCAGCATCGGCGGAGGAATAAAACAGGGTCTGAAGTTCAAAGCAGTCCAGATGGGCGGACCTTCAGGGGGTTGCATTCCTGCAGACCTGAAGAACACTCCAGTTGACTTTGAGTCTATTCCGAAAACCGGAGCCATAATGGGTTCAGGGGGCATGGTGGTAATGGACGAGAACACCTGCATGGTTGAGATTGCCCGTTTTTTTCTGGACTTCACACAGAGCGAATCCTGCGGGAAATGTACATTTTGCCGTATAGGCACACTTCGAATGCTTGAGATTCTTCAGAGAATCACAAAGGGTGAGGGAAAACCCGGGGACATAGACAAGCTCAGAAAACTCTCTGTACAGATATGCGAAGCAAGCCTCTGCGGTCTGGGGCAGACTGCGCCTAACCCTGTACTCACAACTCTGCGGTACTACCTTGATGAGTACAAGGCACATATAGAGGGCAAAAAGTGTCCTGCAGGAGAATGCGAAGCCCTTGTGGATTTCTTTATTCTTCAGGACAAATGCACAGGCTGTACTCTCTGTGCCAGAAATTGTCCTGTGGATGCCATTACCGGAAAGGTGAAGGAAGTTCACCATATTGACCATGTCAAGTGCGTTAAGTGCGGCAGATGCATAACAAGCTGCAACTTCGGCGCAGTAGTGAAGCGGTAGGCCGGAAAATGATAAAACTAAAGATTAACGGACAGGAAATCGAAGCTGCTTCCGGGCAGACCATTCTACAGGTAGTGCGGAAGAACCGGCTTGATGATATACCAACCCTCTGTCACTCAGAGGAACTTGCTCCATACGGCTCCTGCTTTCTCTGTGTTGTGGAGGTAAAAGGCAGAAAGAACCTGGTTCCTTCATGCGCCACCATGATTGCTCCTGACATGGAGGTGACAACCAGAAACGAGAGAATTGAGAGTTCAAGAAAAACAGCTCTGGAACTGATCCTTTCAAACCACTATGCCGACTGCTCCCCTCCATGCATGGACGGCTGCCCTGCCCATGTTGATGCCCAGGGCTACATTGCTCTGGCAGCAATGGGTGAACTCCAGAAGGCCATTGACCTTATCAGAGAGAAGAACCCCCTTCCTGCAGTTTGTGCCAGAGTTTGTGTCAGAAACTGCGAAGATGTCTGCCGCAGAATGGATATTGATACACCTGTGGCCATCAACAACATCAAGCGCTATCTCTCCGATGCGGAAAACGCTTATGCAACAGAGCCTGAATGCCTTCCGCCAGCGGGAAAATCAGTGGGTATTGTAGGTTCAGGCCCTGCCGGTCTCACTGCAGCCTGGTTTCTTGGAAAACAGGGGATAAAGCCGGTGATATACGAGGCAAGGGATAGAACCGGCGGAATGCTCCGTTACGGTATTCCGGAGTACAGGCTTCCTGATGAAGTTCTCGATACGGAAGTTGCCTACATAGAGAAAACAGGTGCAGAGATACACTGCGGAGTTCGTGTAGGAAAAGACATTACCCTTAATGAACTTGTTAATAGACACGATGCGGTTTTTCTGGCTGCCGGTGCATGGACAGGAAAATCAATGCGGGTTGAAGGGGAACACGACACTGAAGGTGTGGTGACAGGCGCTGACTTCCTTCCGGAGAAGACAGACAATCCTGAACCTCTTAACGGCACTGTGGTAGTGGTAGGCGGAGGCAACACTGCAATGGATGCTGCCAGAACAGCCTGGAGGCTCAATGCCGACAAGGTGATTATTCTCTACAGAAGAACCAGAGCCCAGATGCCTGCTGACAAAATGGAGATTGAGGACTGCATTGAAGAGGGTATTGAGATTATGGAGCTTGCTGCTCCTGTGGGAATAGTGAGGAACAGCGGCAGACTGAAAGCCCTCAGGTGCATCAGAATGAAACTCGGAGAACCGGATGCCTCCGGCAGACGAAGACCTGTTCCTCTGGAGGGTTCGGAATTTGAACTGCCCTGTGATCTGGTAATATCAGCAATCGGTCAGAACACAGTTCTGGACGGCCTCACAGAGATAGAAACAGGTGAAGTTGAACTAACCAGGTGGAACACCTATGTGATTGATACCAACACCATGCAAACCAATGTGGAGGGTGTATTCGCAGGTGGAGATGCCGCCGATGACGGCCCTACAGTGGCAATAGACGCAATAGCAGACGGGCAGAAGGCCGCAAAGTCAATCACAGCCTGGCTCAACGGTGAAAAGATGGAGCAGGAACCGTTCGCCGTTCACAGAGATTTCTGGTTCAGGCCGGGAAAGAAGGAGCTGAAAGAGGTAAAGGAATCTCCCAGGCATGAACTTCACATGATTGATGTGGATGAAAGGCGAAACAGCTTCCGTGAGGTTGCCACAGGTTTTGAACCTGAAGACAGCACCCACGAAACCAGCAGATGCCTCAGTTGCGGTTGTGTGAGGTTTGATGACTGCGATCTCAGGCTTTACGGTGAGGAATACGGCGTTGATATGGAGGAGTTCAAGGGTCATGTCAGGCAGCACAAGGTCGATGACAGGCACCCTTACATCATCTACGATCCCAACAAGTGCATTCTCTGTGCCAGGTGCATCAGAACCTGTGCCAGAGTTCTTCCAGTTTCAGCGCTGGGGCTTACAGGCAGAGGCTTCAAGACAGAAATGCGCCCTGCAATGAACGATCCTCTGGTGCAGACAAGCTGCGTCAGCTGCGGCAACTGTGTAGACTCTTGCCCTACAGGCGCTCTTACCATGAAGTACCCCTTTGCCGGAAGGGCATGCATCACTACAGAAGACATTTCCACAAGGTGCGGCTTCTGTTCCCTTGGCTGTCAGATAACAGTAAGAGACTTTGGAAGCGGCCACTACTTCATCAAGTCAAGCGGAAAACCCGGTGATTACCTCTGCCGTTACGGAAGGTTCGGTAACGAGCTTTTCCTGAACCAGAGCAGAATCAAGAATCCTGTTGCCTGCGAAGAAGGAAGTTACCGGACGCTGAGTTTTCAGGAAGCTGAAGAAGCCATAGTGAAAGAGATGAGGAAGTCTACCGGAATTCACGGTGCCCGAAAGGTTGCAGTATTTGTCTCCCCTGAACTTACCAATGAAGAGTTGCTCGCAGCAGAGGAAATAGCCAGAAAAGGCATAGGAACCAATAATATAGGTTCGCTTGCAATGCTTGCAGGAAACGGAGAAGCCGGTGTTCTGGACAGCGTCCTGGGCTTCACCGCTTCCACCTGTGACAGAAGCTGCATAGAGAATGCCGATCTTATCATCTGCAACAACACAGCCCTTCAGGACAATCACCTTATTCTTGAAGCTGATGTTCTTCAGCAGGTGAAGAATGGGGCAAAGCTTATAATTGCCAACTCCACCCTCTCTAACAGTGACCGGCACCTGGCTGACCTTGCTGTTGATCCTGTCCGAGGCGGTGCTTCTTTCTTCTGGAATGCTGTAATGGAAGAGCTGATTCAGTCTGAAACAGTTAAACCGGAAGAGCTTCCAGGAGGCACTGAATTTCTTGAAGGCAGAAATGGAGACATTTACATTTCAGCAGCAAATGCAGGAGTTGACGCTCAGAGCATAAGCGAAGCAGCAATGCTCCTGGCAGATGCAAAGAACATTGTCATCATTCACAGCCAGGACAGATTTCAGGATAATGCGCCGGAGGACATGAAGATACTGGCCGATCTGACTCTTCTTCTGAGAAACGCACAGAGAAAAACCGACCTGCTGTTTCCCAGGCTTATAGCAAACAGTGCAGGTCTTGAAGTTACAGGAGCAGACCCTGCTTTCCTTCCTGGAAGGATCCCTGCGTCAGGAGAGCTTCCAGGGGCTAAAACCTCCGGCGAACTGAGAGAACTCCTGAACAATGGTGAGATTACCGCAGCATTCATAATCGGTGAAAACCCCCTGGAGTACCCCAAAACTCAATCATGGTTCAGAAACTGTACCTTCATTGCGGCAATGGACTGGACCGATACAGAAACAACAGCGGCTGCAGACATCACCCTTCCAGGCTCCACCTTCCTGGAAACTTCAGGCACAAGGTGCAGCTTTGAAGGCCAGGTAATCTGCTTCAACGGAACAGTTCAGCCTCCCTCAGGCAAATCCGGCAGGGAAGTTCTTGAGGAACTGGCGGAAGCATTCGGCTTGATGGTTCCCGACCTGAATGAATTAATGCCGGGAAGACTGGGAGAGATGCTTCCTTTCTACTGGAATACTGGAGAAAAACGGAACTGGAACGGAAAGGGTACCCTCATTCCAATCACCATCACCGGCAGCTCCTCTTCTGTTCAGCCGCCTCTCACCCACAGTCAGAAGTACCGTATAAAATCAAAGAATGCAATGGCTGAACGGATCTAAATTGATCTTGAAAAGAAGGTTATGAACTTCAGTAATTTAACCGTATCACAAAGCCTCTGAAGCAGACAGTGCATCTTTTTTTCACCGGCAGCTGATATCAGCTCAAATCCCGTTCGTAGACCTCTATCACCCTCTGAACAAGTCACTTAGAGATGCAGGGACTGTGAAGGAGGCTTGGAATGCCTATCAGTTTTTATACTTCCTGCGGCCAGATTTGCTCAATCAGAAAACATTCGATTCTGTCCAGTAGGCTCCTGCGTGAAAACCAAACCCTGTCCAGTCATCCAGACCTGCGGAGATTCCTCCGTTCAATGCCAGGTTATCAATTGGCAGATACTCTGTTGAAACCACTGCGGTCAATTCCCCTGCGGTGGAGCCGGTGAGGGATCCCAGCAGAAGAAGGTCTCCTGTTATGTAGCTGGCTCCGCCTCCTGTAAATCTGAAATAGTCTGAGATGGTTTCCTTGAAAGGGTTTCCGCCTCCATTAAGTATGTATTCGCCTGCCATTGAAAGCCTGAAGTCAACAAAGGTTGTGCTTGTAATTCCTCCAACGGCCAGTTCTGTACCTGAATCCCGCAGCTCATCTCCTGTGGGAAGGGTCAGCCGACCTGTCAGTTTCAGCGCAGTGCCGCCTCTTGTGGTTTCATAGAGCCATCCTCCTGCTACGGTAAAGTCGCCTGTCATTGATCCTTCAAATGCGTTGTCTGAAGGGACAAAGGGGATTTCGGCGGAGATTTCCAGGTTATCTGACAGCCCCAGATTGCCTCTGAGGGGAACAGTCATGATGGAACCGCTGTCAGTGTCAACAAATTCCAGAACAGTACCGAGCCTGAGATTCCCTTCAGGCATCATGTCGCTGGTGTTAAGTCCGTACCATCCTGAAAGACCGTATTCTCCCAGACTGTGAGGGGCTGAAGCTGCCAGAGCAGCTCCCAGAAACAACAGAACAGTGGTTTTGCGCATTTTTCCTCCGGGGTTGACAATTGCCTTGTTGAAATGGAAATATATCTGGTATACCCGCAGGAGGAGTAATGGGAAAAGGAGAGTTCGGTATTGTTACAGCCCTTACGGTACTTGTTGCCGGCGCAGTTTTTGTTGGCGCAGTTGAATCTCCTGATCCTGAGCGTTTTGCAGATGTGAGAGTTGTACCCCGTGAAATTTCAGTGTACGACAGGCTCAAGGAGCAGATAAGCCCTTTTCATTTTGGTAATGTGCCCAGGGAATCGTTTCGAGGAGATACTACTGTGTGGGTAGTTGACCTTGACCGCAATATGTACACAATTGCCCAGACAGACCTGTATGTAACCAGAATACTGAGAAATCTCGGCTTCACTTCCATCGAAGCTGCTGAAAGAGCTGCCGGCGGAATAGTGTTCAATGCGGTATTTCCCAATGGTCAGCCTATTGAGATAAACTTTACCTGCCCCTGATTGGGAATTATTCGACTGCCTGGTATTTTGCAACACCGGGCATTGCAGAAAATGTTGCGGTTTTTTTTCGGTCAGGATCGAAAGAGCCGGACGGCTGTTTTCCGAAAAGCTGAATTGCTTGAAGCTGAGCTGGTTCCGCCAGGAGTCAGATAACTCTTGAATCGGATTTTACCTGGCGGAAATCTGAATACCGCTGCCGGTTTTATTCTGAAAAGTTTTCAGCAGCATCAGATTCATCAGAATAGGCCTTTCAGGCTTGCAGGTGTTCATTACTTCTGATTATCTTTCATCTCTTCCGTTTTGTACTTTTTTCATCAGACGGAGAGCGTACTTTCGTTAGAACACATACTAACTGCATAAATGATAAAGAGATAGATTCGGCATTGCCAATCTGCAAAACCCGATGAAGGGAACACAATGAAAAGAGCCGACAAGTGGAGGAACTACAGTTCCGCACTGGTGCTTGTTGTTTCGCTGCTTCTCATCTGGCCTACAGTGAAATGGTATTCACTGCCGGCCATAGAAAGGGATCGTGCGGAAGCCAGCGTTCAGCCTGAAACAAGCAACCCTTACCTGAGAAGCCTGCTGGATGAGATGCAGGCAGAGGGTGGCGAGGAACTTCTTGAAGAATACAGAAACCTTTATGCCGCCAGCAACGGAACCATCAAGCTTGGCCTGGATCTTCAGGGGGGCATGTACCTGGCTTATACAGTAGAGCCTACTCCAGGTCTCGATACCGATGAAGCCCTTGATCAGGCTCTTGAAATCATCAGAAACAGAATAGATGAGTTCGGTGTTTCAGAGCCTTCAATCACCCGTCAGGGTGATGACCGTATCATCGTGCAGCTTCCAGGAGTAAGAGATCCTGCAAGAGCCAGGGCTATTGTTGAGAGACAGGCGCTGCTTGAGTTCAAGGTTGTTGCCTACCCTAATGCCGAGTATCCCGCTCCTTCCAGTATTCCTGTAATCAGGCAGATTGAGGCACTTCTCGGTGATGATGTTCCTGCCCCTGTTGAAGAAGCAGCTGCTGATACTGAACCTGTGGAAGAAGAGGTCGCTGCAGAAGACCAGTTCACCCTTCCAACTGCTGATGAAGAGATAACACTGCCGGCCCCTTCAGATGAGACCGATGCTGTTATGCCTGAAATCGAGGTTGCAGGACAGTTCAGTTCTCTTATTTCTCTTGCTCCTCAGGACGAGGCAGTTGTACTCAGTATCCGTCCTGGGGACTGGGTGGTAAAACAGGGAGATGAGCTTGATGCCATGCAGAGCATTCTGAACAGAGAAGATGTTCAGGAAATTCTTGCTGAGGCCAATCTCAGGTTTTCATTCGGCAAGCCTACTGAGATGGCTGATGGAACCACCCTTGTCAGTGTGTTCATTGTTCCGGATGACGCAGGCAGAGGATGGGACAGGCAGGCTGATCTGGATATTCCCCACTACAGACTCACCGGAGCCAGCCTGACAGATGTAAGAATTCGAATGGGTGACCAGAACTCCATGAGCAGAGATCCTTATCTGCTCCTTGAGTTTGATTCTGAGGGTTCTTCCATGTGGGAACGGATCACAGGTGAGAATGTTGATGAGCGGGTAGCCATTCTCCTTGACGGCAGAATCTATTCCGTAGCTACTATCACCGAGAGAATCAGCGGCGGCACAAGGCTCTCAGGGGGGTTCTCTGTTGACGAAGCCAGGGATCTGAGGCTTGTGCTCAAGGCAGGAAGTCTTCCTGCCAAGCTCATCATAGCAGAAGAACAGACAATAGGACCGAGCCTTGGAAGAACAGCTATTCGTAACGGTATGATGGCCGGTATAGCGGGACTTCTTCTCATTGCTGTATTCATGATTATCTACTATGGGGCCAGCGGCTTTATCGGAGTTCTGGCTCTGATCTTCGACATGATTATCATTCTGGGATTCCTCTGCTTTCCAGGTCCTCTTGCCCGCCTCGGCCTTTCAGGAATGAATGCCACCCTTACCCTTCCAGGTATTGCAGGTATCATTCTCACAATCGGTATGGCTGTAGACGCAAGTGTTCTTATCTATGAGAGAATCCGTGAAGAGCTCAGAGCAGGCAAGGGAATCAGGTCTGCAGTTGATGCAGGCTATGCGAGAGCTTTCGTTACAATTCTTGATGCCAACCTGACCACCTTCATTACAGCTCTTGTTCTCTACAGGTTCGGAACAGGGCCTATCAGAGGATTTGCCGTAACACTCTCTATCGGTATCATGGCTTCAATGTTCTGTTCTCTTGTTTTTACAAGGGCCATTTTCAGCAATATGCTTGCTAAGGCCGGCAGAACAAAAATCAGCATAGGAAGACTTGCCCTCATCAGGGATGCTCACTTTGATATAGTAACAAAGAGAAAGAGAACCTACATTCTCTCTCTGGCAGTTATTGTGATCGGTGCAGTTTCATTCTTTGCCCACGGCGGCTTCAACCTCTCCATCGACTTTACAGGAGGGCTTGAAACCAATGTGGTTTCCGAAACACATACCTCTTCCGCAGAGCTGGCAGATGTACTGGCAGGAAGAGGACTGCAGAGCGTTCAGGTACAGTCTCTGGAAGACTGGGCAGGTGAAGGCAATGCCTTTGTTATAAGAACTGCCACCAGTGACAAAGAAGTAGTTTACGCTGCTCTTGCAGATGAAAACTGCAACCTGATGGAAGATGAAGACGGTGAATCCGAGGCATCATTCATCAAGCAGATCGGCCCCAGGGTAGGCGGAGAACTCAGGAGCAGAGCTTTCGACTCCATACTGATAGCCATGTTCTTCATTGTTCTCTACATATGGTACAGATTCCAGTTCAAATGGGGTCTTGCAGCTGTGGTTGCCCTTGTTCATGACATTCTTATCACAATGGGGCTCCTTGCTCTCTTCCAGGTGGAAATAAGCCTTACAATTATTGCTGCGCTTCTTACCATCGTCGGTTACTCAATCAACGATACCATCGTTGTTTTTGACCGTATCAGGGAAGACAACAAGCTCCGCAAGGGCAAGACCTTCGAGGAAACGGTTAACAAGGGAATCAACGAGACTCTCAGCCGTACCATCGTAACATCCCTTACCACTTTCGTGGCTGTTCTGATGCTTTTCCTCTTCGGTATCGGTGAGATTCATGATTTTGCCCTTACCCTGATGATAGGTATCATTGTAGGTACTTACTCTTCAATCTTTGTTGCCAGCCCGATACTCATCGACTGGCATGCAAGGCTCAAGAAGAAGTAGGGCATAAGGATAAGATAATTAAGGGGCGGGAGCACTGCTTTCGCCCCTTCAATTTATTTTGGAATACTCAGTTCTGCAACTGCTGAACCGGAAAGAGAGTTTCCCAGTGAAAGCCTTCCTTTGTGCTTCTCGGCTATTCTCTGTACTATGGAGAGTCCTAGGCCGATCCCTTTGCTTTTTTCTCCCTTTACGAACGGGCGAACTGCCCTTGAGGAAAATCCAGGGGAAAAACCCGGCCCATCGTCTTTTACAGTAACAACCAGCCAGGAGGATGATGAATGGATATTTACCGATACTGAAGAGGCAGCGTAAAAAACTGCATTGCGCACAAGATTGGAAACAGCTCTCAGCAGCAGCTGTGGATCTCCTTCAACAATATTCGTTTCTTCATCTGCATTAACAGTTATTGCAACGGTCTTACCGGGGAACTGCTCAATGCCGGCAGCTTCACGGCAAATCTCATTCATATCAACTTTTGATAAGGAAAGCTCAGTTCCTCCTATCCTGTTGAAATCAATCAGCTCAGAGACCAGCCTGTCCAGCTCAAAAAGGTCTTTTTCCATCATTTTAAGTTTATCTGAAGAATTCTCAGGATTTTCTCTTGCCAGTTCAATGGCAAAACCCAGCCTTGTCATTGGAGTTCTAAGCTCATGTGCAACAGAGTTGAGAAGCTCGTTGTGGGATGAGAGCAGGCTGTTTATTCTCTCTGCCATTGTGTTGAATGCCTTGCCGAGCCTGTCCAGTTCATCGCTCTTTCCATGCAGAGAATACCTGGCTGTCAGCTTCCCTTTGCCGAAGTCATCAGTGGCTCTTGTCAGAAGGGAGAGCTTTCTGGCCACCGGCCTGAGGGCTATTGCCAGAGCTGCAGCCTGGGCAGTGAAAATGCCCAGAGCAACCAGTAAAAGAATAAAGAATCTTGGCGGATGCAGGTTTACTGAAGCAATTATGTGCATGTTTCCAAATGGGGGAACAATAAGCCTCAATCCCCGCCATTCCCCTTCCTGCGCAAAAAAACCTGGCCCTCCGCTGCCAGGGGGAAACTGGTTATTCGGCCTTATCATTCTGATCTCAACACTCATTGAGTCAGCCAGAGATTTGATCTCAGCTATGGTGGTATAGTCTCCACTCATCACAGATTCCTGAAACCGGTCCATTCTCTGCTTCCGGTCATGGTCCATTCTGGCAGGCAGTGCTGAAAATGATATCCAGAGTGAAAAGACAAGGGCTATCAGAGTGGTAAAGACCAGCATAAGGTAAACTTTCCAGTAAATCTTCACTTCAGGACTCCTTTTCCCGAATTGAGAAAAGATAGCCAAGCCCTCTGACTGTCTTTATCATCTTACCGTAATCCCCCATCTTTCTTCTCAGCCTTGAAACAAGCACATCCACAGATCTGTCAAAGGAATCAAACCTTATGCCTCTCAGGTCTTCAACCAGAACACTTCGTTTCTGAACCCTGCCGGCTCTTCGAGCCAGGAGTACGAGCAGATCAAACTCAGTGGTCGTAAGTTCAAGTTCCTGTGAGTTCAGCAACGCAATACGGGCAGGAACATTTACAGAGAGAGGCCCTGCTTCTATCATCTGAGCATTAAGGTCAGATGTACTCCTGCGGAGCAGGGATCTAATTCTGGCCAGAAGAACTCTTGGCGCAACAGGTTTACCTATATAGTCATCTGCGCCAAGCTCAAGACCGGTAACTACATCTATGTCGTCTTTCATTGCTGTGAGCATCAGTACAGGCCCCCGCCAGCCTTCTCTCAGCGTCCGGCAGATATCCAGGCCGCTCATATCCGGAAGCATCAGGTCAAGGATTACAAGATCAGGGCTGCTTGCTGTAACTCTTTTCCTTACCTGAGCTCCTCGGTGAAGCACATCCACCTTGAACCCCTGACCGGTGAGGTATTCAGAGAGAAGAGAAGCCAGAGGAACATCGTCTTCAACGAGCAGTATTTTTTCCTGCATATGGCCTCCTGTTGACATCGGGCTTATGGATTCTATTCTATAGACCTTTGAAACAGGAAGCAATTACTCTATGAAAGGACTGCAATGGTGTTACTTTTCTCAATAAGCATTATGCTTGCAGCTGACACAACTGTTCCAGCGTACATCCTGGAATATCCCGGTATAGACTTCATGTATCTGCCGGAGTTCATGATTCCCCTTTCAGAGGGAGTGCTCACTGAGGAAAACGGTTTCGTTTCATGTCAGCCTAACGAGGAAGGCATCAGTTTTTTAATACAGTACTGGAAGGGTGATACAGCAATAGCTGACAGAGAGGTTTGGATAGAGCAGAAACTAACAGGCGCCCTCTCTCCGGAGATACTGAACTCTAATTTCAATGCGGCAGAACCGGACTGGCGAGAGGGAAGCATGCTGGCAGGAGTATCATCACAGAGATCTGTGGGGCTTGTAACAATGATAAACTTCACCATGATGCTGCCTGATGATGTTTACGGTATCGGCAGAGCCTATGGTGTTTTCCGTAACGGTTATTCAATTCTTCTTGTGGCACACGGCCCTGTTCTTTCCCGTCCCCAGGAAGCATTAACAGAAATCATCAATATGATGGTTCTCAGCGACTGATTCTGAAAAGCATGCCCCATCCAAGCAGCAGATAAACAGTGCTGTGAGCAATAGTCGGCCAGACATAACCTGGCAATAATCCCTCTGCAACCAGTTTGCCAAGCGGTGCTGTGAACCACGGGCTCATAGGATTGCCGGAAAGCCCCGGCAAGAGTGCCAGAGCAAAAAGTCCGACTGATAGAAAGGCTCCTCCTCCGGTTCGTGAAATAACCGAACAGAGCATAGCTGCAGCAGCAGACCAGAAGCTTGAAATCAGAGCGCCTGCCAGCAGCTGTCCTGTCATTGAGAAGACCGGCACTCTCAGCAGAGGAAGTACTGCTGCTGAAGCAATTATGATACTGAGAAAGCAGGAAATGAAGCTTGCGGAAAGGGCACCGGTAACCTTTTTGCTCAATGAAAGTGATTTGCTAAGATTGCTCCACCTCTGTCCCATAAAGAGTGCCGAGAGCGGGGTATTTACAGCCGCGCTGACCATTGTCATTCGCCAGAGGGAAAGTGAGGATCTTTCTCCTATGGGTATATAAGCCATTATTCCCGACTTCTGCAGCCATGCTTCCAGAACAAGACTTGCCAGGAACAGTATCGGGATAAGAAACAGGGGACCTGTCCATCGAAGACGGATTCTGCTTTTGAGTTCAGAGAGGAAAACAGACATTGCTCCCTTTCCAACAAGGGTTTTAGTTCAAATATTACGAAACTGAAAAGGAGTGGAATGAAAAGGCTTTTAATACCTCTGCTCATCCTTCTGATCCTTGGTTGCGGCAGGTCTTTTACAGGTTTGGGTTCAGTGGATCTGCAGGTTTCATCCATTACTTTTCACGATTCTCACCCTGCCACAATAACAGGAATTCTTCCATCGGGCAAACCTGCACAGTTTGCAGCGGCTGCAGACAGCCCTTTAATAGAGGGAATGAAGCTCATCTGCACCGTGCAACAGGACACATCAGGGATTGAACAGGTTAACCGAATGGCAGACTATCCCATCTCCTGTGAGAGAATTGATGGCGAAACAGCAATTGTGGAAATTTTCCATAACGGCATGGTGTGGAGACCTGAGTACAGATACATTGAAGAAAACGGTACACAAACAGTTTATGCTTCCGCGGCCATTACCAACATGTCCATACAGACCTGGCAGGCTGATACTCTAAGGTTTCTTGCTCCTGACAGAAGTCAGGTAACAGCAGCTATCGGAAGAATCACCGTCAGGCAGGGAGTGAGCCGTTTCCCCTGGTGGAATGCATATGCAGGCAGACAGCAGCACATAATCAGATATGGATGGCCGGTTCCGGGAAAATGGAACCCGCTGACAGCTGTGGTCTGCCCTGGCAAGGGCAGAGTGGAAAGCTGGACAGGCCGTATCTTTGAGAATGGCGACACCCTTTTCTTTCCTGCAGACTCATTGCTTGATATTTCTCTTGATTGGGAGCAGGGCGCAAGTGATTACCAGTGCTTCCTTACCGCCAAATCCCACGCAAATCAGCAGATGGAATGGAAGGTGTTGTGGCCTGAGACTCTTCCCAGAGGAGCAGAAATTGAACCAGGCCCTGATTCTTTTCAAATTCAGCCGGAACAGTCGGTAACTTTGCTTTACAAAGAGGTCTACTGACCTTGACCATTTAGCCGGTATGAGCTAGAATAGCACTCCTGCGGTGCGCCCGTAGCTCAATTGGATAGAGCATCTGGCTACGGACCAGAAGGTTTGGGGTTCGAGTCCCTACGGGCGTGCCAGACTTAGTCTTTCACCTGCAGGCCATTCGATCCGTTATTTTAGAATACTGTCCTGAATGCAGATAAGCTTATTTTGTTATTATCCAGACCAGCCAAACCACGGGCAAAGAAAGTCTCGAAGAAGGATTTCTACTGATGAGGTGCATAATTTTCAAGAGAGCAATGCATTTAAAGGTTAATTAACAGAAGAATATGCTCTCTCATCTGTGTCTAAGCGATTCTCTCTATATGCAGCTTCGAAAACCCAGATCAACTTATTACCGGAATCCAATCAGATGGTAAAGTGAAAAGCTGTTCGCCGACTATTGTTGGGACACAATATGTTTACATGACAGGCTGTTCTCCCACTGCCGCAGGGTACCGCCGGAATCAAATCACAGGCTGCGTTGGTTCACTGGCTGTCCAGTGGCGGTCATTGGCACCGTACGCCATAACTGACGCACATTCCAGACGGCCGGCCCCTTTTCAGGAGCCGGCCGCGTTTTTCCTTAACGGACTATTACCTTTGCGGTAACAGGCTCGGAATCTTCCGCTTCAATTAGCAGAAGATAGATTCCCGAAGGTACTCTGCTTCCTGATGAGTTTTCGCTGTTCCAGATTATCTCACCGTTTACAGATGAACCGTTCCATACACTTCTTCCTGAAAGGTCGAACACTGTTACATTGAGTGCCTGTGCCCCTTCCGCAGAAGCTATTCTGAAACCGTCACTGTCTGATCCGGTAAGCTCAACAGGAGCGGTGGTTCTCAGAATCGTTTCACCGAGAATCTCAACCTCGGTTTTACCCCCGACTCCGTAGACCCTTACATATCTTGCAGAGCCTTCAGCAATCCTGCTGAAGTTCCTGCCGTCTGATGAAAGCTCATACACAGGAATCTCCGAAAGATCAAGAGATGTTCCGGTACTTACCACACCGTCGATTAGGAATACTGCTCCGAGATCAATCTCTATGCACTCTGCTTCAGGTGAAGGGGTGTAGATTTCAATGAACTCTCCATCGGTCAGTATTCCGCAGTTGCCTCTCGGCGGAGAAGTCTCATCGGTCAGGGTCTCGGCAGTTTCCGGAAGGGCTGCAGTTGTTCGTGATGTTACAGGCGCCACTGAGTATATCTCCCTTACAGGACAGCCGAGAGCAAGGTTGTTAACCGCAGGTTTCGGAATCCTTACATCGTTTGATTCCTGAGATTCATGCACACCGTCAAATGCTTTCAGGTAATACCTTGCCACATCATAAGGCTCGTACACTTCCATTTTGTGGAAGTATGATGTGGTTCCTGCAGGTACCACACCTACCTCTTCAGCCGGTTCAAAAGGAGTATGACCGAATATTCTGTAGTTGATCACATCACCTGGATCATCAGGGGAAAGTGTCCATGAGAGATTTACCTTTACAATGTCTCCATCCCATGTGTGTGTTTCAGAAAGATTGGACGGCGCTCCAGGAGGATCGTTGTCTGTGGGAAAGTAGCCGGTATTTTCGGCATCATGCTGAAACTGAGGCCAGGGAAGATAATTGAAGGCAGTGTTGTCTCCCATTTCGTAGCAGTGGAGGATACCGGTGTTCTGCTCACCGAAGACTATCTCAAGTCTGCCGTCTCCGTCTATGTCACCGAGAGCAGGCTGACCTGAAAGAGAATTTGATGTAGATACAGTTACCGGAAATCCGCCTGTGGATGAACCGTCGTGATTTATTGCATGAAGTCTGCCGTCCATGCCTGCGATAACCAGTTCCAGATGAGAATCAGAATCAATGTCACCAATGCTCACTCCGTCATCTGTCCAAGTGCCCAGGTCAACTGGGAATCCGCTGAGACTGCTGCCTGTGGGACCGTCAAGGCAGTAGAGCATTCCTCCTGTGCTGGAGACAACTATGTCGTTGTCGCCGTCACCGTCAA
>PDSZ01000020.1 GCA_002748705.1 Candidatus Fermentibacterota bacterium | reverse complement strand
CCTACTACTACCTGTATGTCATCCTTGACATTTTCAGCAGGTATGTTGTGGGCTGGATGGTTGCTCCCCGAGAGAGTGCTGAGCTTGCCAAAAGGCTGATCAGAGAAACCTGTCGCAAGCAGGGTATTGAAAAGGACACGCTGACGATTCACGCAGATCGGGGAAGTTCCATGAAGAGCAAATCTGTTGCATTCCTGCTCGCAGATCTCGGAATTACCAAGACTCATTCGAGACCCTATGTGTCCAACGATAACCCTTATTCTGAATCGCATTTTAAGACAATGAAGTATTCCCCGGAGTTTCCCGAGACATTCGGCTCAATTGAGGACTCCAGGGTATTTTGCCGTGTGTTCTTTCCTTACTACAACAACGAGCATTACCATTCAGGAATAGGGCTGATGACTCCGGCATCAGTCCACTATGGTTATGCTGAGGAACTCAGAGCAAGGCGGCAGAAAGTCCTGAAGGCTGCTTTTGAGAAACACCCGGAACGATTTGTCAAAAAGATGCCTGAGCCTCCAGTAATTCCTGATCGGGTTTGGATCAATCCACCAAAACTTGGGAATACTATTGAAACTGAAGGAGAGGTACAACAATCAGGAAAAGGAATAGAACTGAGTCTGACGGGCTTGGTGTCTAAGTGAAAATGAAATTTGTCTCATCCATGTTGACACGCTCCGAATGCCAGTATTACATGCTGATTGGTTTTGCACATAGCTACTCCAAGTCCGTGTATGCAGGATCTTCCTTCTCTACAGGCTTCCATTCCTCCTTGAGTATCCCCATATAGATTGAATCTGCATATCCTCCCTTTACCCAGCGTGCTTTTCTAAGACGCCCCTCTACAATGAAACCTGATTTCTTAAAGCATTCAATAGCTCTCACATTCTTCGAATTAGTGACAAGTCCAATTCTTCTTCCACCTAGATACACAAATACATAGTCTATAATAGCTAATGTCACCTCGGTGCCATAGCCATTTCCCCAATATTCGTGATTGCCAATAACAATACCATACATATATGTTGATGTATCTGATTCTGTGTTTTGTATTGTGCAGTAACCAATATAGCATTTCTCTACCTCTATTGCGAAAACAGACAAATGCGGATCTCTTTCAGTTGCACGCTGATACCACTTATCAATGCAAATTTCTGTTGTTACTCTTGGTTTGCTAGCTTGTAGTGTGCAAATTCGTAAATCTTGTTCATACTTATACTGTATCAATTTATCACTATCTTTGAGAGGTCTAAGCAAAACCCTTTTTGTTCTTATCATGATATCCCTGCCATGCCTTTCCTTGCTTTTAGTCACTCTGTTTCGATTAGAACACTCTATGTATACTCTGGTAGTTCACTAGGGTATAGACATGAATACATCAATCCCCTACAGTCATGCTTAGGGTAAAGGAATCCAGACAGGTTCCCCTAAACACACTTCATCCGTTATTCCACTACAGGCGCCATGACCATTGTCATCTACGTCAATCACTATAGGAATCACTTTGTCTGTCCTCCGTTCGATGTTGACATTTAAGCTTCCGAAGTTTCTAAAAGTAGTAACCGTCATCTCTCCGGAAAACACAAATCGCAGACCTGCAGAACCGCTGTAACCACTGTGCGCTCCTCTGTGGTTCTGCAGCGGAGCGTCAGTGTACTGCCGGGCCTCCTGAGGATAACCGAGGCCTTCCTGTACAGGGTTTCAGGAACAAACACATCCACCACACCGGTTTCGTCTTCAACCATGAAGAATCCTGCCCCTGCCTTCAGCGCTCTTTCAGCAAGAACCCTGCCCCAGACGGTGCTTTCACCTCTCTCCGGCATTTCCGAAACCGGAATGGTACCTGGAGGCCTGTTCCTGAAAGAAAGCGGATGAGCTTCAAGGGTTATATCCATCAGCGCCAGCTCCCTCTCTGCTCTGAAGGAAGGTATGTATTCCGGAAGTTCAGGAGGCGGCATACCCATAGGAAAAAGCCCGCCTGCGTCCTCCCTGACGCACCATGATGCCTGGGCTCTGTTCATTCCCATTGAGTCGAAACACCCTGCCATTGCCATATTCGTTGCCAGCCGGAGCCCGATACCTGCAGCCCTGACCTGAACAGGATGTACATATGGTCTGCCCCTTTTCAGCTTCTGAAACTCAGTTTCTCCCATGCCGTCCAGAAAACCCATTCCCAGCATCAGTGAATTATTCTCAGGAGAAGTGCAGAACCACTCTGAGAGGTTCACATCAGGAGGAAGTATTTTCAGCCCCAGCCTTCTGCTCTCTTCCACATATACCATGTGTCTGTAGAATCCGCCGCCTGCAGCAAGAAAAGAAGCCATTGCCCTTCCAGGGCTTTCAGCTTTTATGGCTGCATAGGCACACGCCACTGCTGCATAAGTCATTGCGTGTGACTTGCAGAATCCGTAACCTGCGTATCCAGATAGAAGTTCCCAGCCCTTTTCAGCCAGGTCAGAAGAGTAACCCTGCTTCAGGCAGCGACTGATGACTTCTTCCCTTGAAACAAGCCCTTTCTTCAGCTGTTTTCTCATGTGATCGCCTTCAGCTGGATTGAGACCCATGAGAACAGAGGCAGCTTCGGAAATATTCTCCTGATAGAGCATTACTCCTCTGTTCTCACTGAGAATGTTCCTCAGCGGGGCAGGTACATTTCTCTCGCCGCCTGCCATGTACTTATTCCTGCCGCCTCCTGATGCTGCGCCAGGGCGAACCAGCGCAAGGGCACGGGCTACATCCTCAACTGAACCGATGTCCATTCGCTTGAGAAGTCCCCGCATGGCAGGGCTTTCTATGTGAGGAACTCCGATTGTTGCACCTCTGCCTATAAGATCCAGAGTTCTGCTGTTCAGAGAACCTGAATGGTTCATCAGTTTCTCGAAATCACTTTCCAGAGAAGCGAGAGCAAGGGCTGTAAGGCCCCTCTGTCCCAGAAGGTCCATTTTGATAAGACCGGCATACTCCACTCCGCGCATATCCAGCTGAGTAACCGGAAGCCCTCCTGAGCAGATTTCTACAGGTACAGTGGAAGCAATAAGACCCTTTCCCACAACCACTCCGCACGGGTGCGGCATCAGATGGGAAGGAAGCCCTCTGACCATCTCGGCTTTTTCAACCACCTGAGCAGGAAGCTGTTCTCTCCACAGAGGATCCCATGGACTTTTTGAGAGCCCTGCAAACACTTCAGTCTCTTCGCATGAAACTCCCAGTGCAGCACATGCCACTCTGACAGCAGACCTGGTACGGTAGTTGACAGTTGCTGACACTGCGGCAGTTCTCTCACCCCATTCTTTAAGAAACCATTTATAAACCATGTTCCGCCGGCTTCCGTCAATGTCAAGATCAATATCCGGAGGATCATCACGAAGCCTGTTGAAGAATCGGGTAAAGGAAAGGCCGTACCGTATAGGGCAGATGGCAGAAAGACCAAGCAGCCGGGAAACAAGACTGCCTGCTGCCGAACCTCTGGCAACTGCAAGTATCTTTTTCTGCCGGCAATAGGAAAGAACCCTGTGAAAAACGAGAAAGTATCCGCAGAGCCCTGCCTGGGAAAGCTCTCTCAATTCGTCCAGCATTCTCTTCTCAGCCGCCTGGCTGTTGCCGTACATCTTTCTGAGCCTGGGAAACAGTATTCGCTTCAACTCCTCAAAATCATTTTCGGTTATCACAGGGGGCCTGTAAGGAGTTCTCTCAGGAAGAGTTAGCGCTTCCCCGAAAAGTCTCATATTGTTCCTCAGGGCAAAGGGAGCATTGCGCCACAAGTTTCTGCTGAACAAAGGCAATCGCCGTTTACAGCTGTTCAGTGGAGGTGATTTTACATGGGAATCAGGTAAAATCTCGTCGAATTTTCTCAGCATCCTGTGTACTTCAGGCGAACAGTCTCTTGTGTACATGGAAGGGTAGCAGGCCACAGGAAGCACTCCAGGCAGACAATCAGGATCGCTCTCTTCAGGAAGCACCGGCACAAAGACCCTGCCGGACCAGCCTCTTTTGAGAAGAGCAGCTCCTGCAGACTGACTTTTTACAATAATGAACAGATCAGATGAATCCTTCAGTGCTTCTTCACAGTCAAACTGTTCAGGAATACGAGCCGATGTTACCAGACGGCAGAGCTGCCCCCATCCGGAAGCCAGCGCACCGGCAACACCTTCTTTCAGTTCAGCTCCGGCAATACCCTTTATTCCATGAGCTGAAGCAGCTTCAGCAAAACGGTGTGTTCCATACACGCCATCTGTGTCCGCCAGCATGACGCCGCCGAAACCGCTGAGACACGCCTTTTCTGCCAGATCTTCCGGAAGATCGGTTCCCCATCTGAAACTGAAGGCGCTCTTCACCCATAGAAGGAGCGGCTTATCCATACTGCTATACTAAACAAATGTTCACGCCATGCGCAACCTGAAGATGTCAGAACATCACTTTAACTGCACCAAAAGTGGTCCGGTCAAGTGCCTGAGTGGAGTAGTGGATTCTCATGCAGGTAAGAAAACTCATGAAAGAGCCTTTGCTGCTGGTGGGCAGGGCCGCGGAAAGACAGCGGTCACCTGCAGGAAGGTTCGCAGCCCTGGCGTTCACAGTATGGCCGTCATCTCCCAGGTACCTGAATTCAATGATAAGGTTGCGGGCCCCCTGATACTGAAAGGGTGTATCCAGATCAAACCCGTTCCATTCAGGAGCTGATCCCGACCAGTCAATGGATAGAGTATCCCTTTTCATCACCGTTACCGGAGTGTTTCCCCCGTAGTTTGCCTCGAAACTGCTGGAAAGGGATGTTATTTCCGTTTCACAGAACAGAAGCTCATAGTTGTAGAAATCTCCTCTGGCATGAGTCGAGTGGGTTGAATAGAGTTCAATCCTTTGAATGAGCAGCGGCTCGATAAGTTCACTCTGAAGTACCAGAACCTGGTACCGTCTGCCTGGATCGCCTCAAGAACCGCAGAAGGGGCGGTTGGTAGCCAGACCTCCTCCTGCTCCTATCTCTCTGAAGTCTGCGAATGAAACTCCTGTCAGAACAAGCAGTAATGCTGTGATGGTATAACGCATTGATACTCCTCTCAGTTGTAACCGGTAACTTCACCTAATATCATCTGATCGGTCATGAACTCCACAGGGGCTCTGTTGTCAGTCAGAAGCATACCTGATTCTGCATTGAAGGGTTTAAAGTCCCTTTCCATAAGGAAAGCGGTGTGTTCCAGAACCGGGTTCCAACTGGGGAAGGAGTCTGCCGGAGGGGCAGTAAGAGGTGTGTCGGAAGCCATTATCATGAAGTTCCAGGCACCCCCCGGCTGAAAGATGTAACTGTTGGAAAAAACAGAACCAACTGTTCTGCCCATTGACTGAACCAGCTCCGAATTCTCATTCAGGCCGTTCACATTCACAGCAAGGATTCCTCCAGGATTCAGATGATTCCTTACCTGGCTGAAATACTCTTCGGTGGTCATGTGAAAGGGAATGTAGACCTGATTGCTGTAGGTGTCGGTAATAATCACATCATACTTTTCTTCAGTTGCTGAGAGGTACATTCTGCCGTCGGCTGTGAAAACCTCCGCATCTTCAGGAGCGGAACCGAACCATTCATACCCAAGCTCAGTTGCCCTTCTGTCTATCTCAACTGCATCTATTTCAAGCCCGTTGAGAGCAGGTCGCACATGAACAGCAAGCCAGTGGGGAATGGTTCCTGCACCTGCACCTATCACCAGAACCCTTGCTGAATCAGGCTTCTCCAGCATGTAGGGCAGCATAAGATAGCTCTCGTAATAAGTTGAGGCCGGATTGAGCCTGTCATTCTCTCTGGCAATGGATTGCATTGCGCCGCCCTCATTGACCACAAGGCGGGTTGAACCGTTTTCCAGCCGCTGTACCTGAAGGTACTGATAAATACTCTCCTCCTCATGGGCCACATTCACTCCAGGCTTCACTGCATGGCCTGAAATGAGCCAGCCGGTAAGAGGCAGGAGAACGGACAGAATGGCAAGCTTTTTCTTTCCTTGAAGCCCTGAGCTTCCAAGAAGAATAAGTATTGCAGAAGAGAGGAACATGGTTTCCTTTGTGCCAAGAAGAGGAATGGTTACAAGAGAGGGCAGAAGAGTGCCGGCAATTGAACCAAGTGTGGATACAGCATAGAGGGAGCCTGCGGTTCTTCCGGTGTTTTCAGCCTTTGCAAGAAGCTTCACCGTGAAAGGACTCACCATGGCAAGAACGAATACAGGAGGAACAAAAACTATAAGGATTCCAGCCAGAGAAAGAACTATGATGTTCACAGGAGTTCCTCTTATTCCTGCTGAAAGCCCTGAAAAAATCATTCTGCCTGCAAAGGGAATAAGAGAAATGAACACCCCTGTAATAACAGGCAGCATATAGAGTATGTCCCACCGGGGCTTCCTGTCTGCAAGCCTTCCGCCGTACCAGTATCCCAGGGACATGGCTGCCATGACAACTGATATAAGCACTGACCAGACAATCATTGAGCTGCCGAACCAGGGGGCTATAAAACGGGAGGCGCACATCTCCGTGGCCATTACCGACGCACCTGTGAGAAACACGAAAATGCGGGGAGGAACAGGTACGGATTCCATTTAGCCACCTTCCTGAGAGTACCCTGAGGCATACATAATCATAAACAAAAACATCTCTGAAACGAGCTTCCGTCCATTCCCTTTATCATTCCACCGGCAGACATGGATTTGTATATTAGCGCCCCGGCCTGCCTTCACCGTTCCTGCAGCTTCTATAAGTAACCTGTTCGAAGGGTGATAGTGGTCTGCAAATGGAATTCGAGCTGATTCCGATGAAGATGCGCCATCTGCATCGGAGGCTTTGTAATATGGTTAAGTTACCTGGAAGAAGGGAAAAAGGTAACATGAAAAAAGTCATTGCGACATTTGCTGTATTTCTCCTTTTCGGAGCATGCTCTGATGATCCGTCCTCTCCTGGAGGAACCTTACCGACTGTTACAAACTGCAGGATTCAAGAGGACCAGTGCAAAGGAGATACTGTTGTTGTGACCTGGGATCCGGTAAGTGTTCAGGTTGATGGCTACAGGGTGTGGTATGCCCCTACAGATCCCGGCAACTGGGAGATCATTGCGCAAGTAGAGGAAAACACACTTCAGCACATAGCAGAAAAAACCGGCTACTACTGTGTGGAAGCAATGAAAGGATTAGATCTGTCAGAGAATCTCTCTAACAAGGCAGACAACAGATCGGAAGTTCACCTCCTTTCCGATACACTTGTGATTGGTGCCGCTGACGGCCTCTCATTCAATGAAAGCCACACTGCGTTTGGAAGCTCTGCAGATGATTCATTCGCACAGGATCTGTATATCGACAAAGAAGGAGACACCATACTCTTTTACAGGGGCAACTTTGATCCGTCCAGCCACCCTGGAGGCACAAGCTCCATGCTTGCCCCGGGAGGCGGCTGCGTTGCTCCGGCTCCTGAAAGCAGTGACTGGAAGAATTCTGCTGCTCCCCAGGAGGGCAGCATATTTTTTGTTCAGCTTGAAGACGGACATTATGCCTCATTCTGGGTAGACACTGTATCAACCAACTCTGTGGTAATCAATTCAACCCAGTACCAGGCCATTGAAAGGCTCAGGCTTTTCAATACATTCCTCTTCTAACCCTTTTTAAGCCACCTTCATCAGGGGGCTTTTTCAATAATCAGCGCCCCGGCCTGCCTTCACCGTTTCTGCATCTTTTATAAGTAACCTGTTCGGAAGGTGATAGTGGTCTGCAAATGGAATTTGAGCTGATTCTGATGAAGATGCGCCATCTGCATCGGAGGCTTTGTTATATGGTTAAGTTAGAAGCCCGATAAGGAATTGAGCTGAAAACTGTTCTGTTTTCCCATTGCAATCTGTCTGAAGTGGAGCTGCCTACCTCCGATTCTTCTTCCATATACCCCATACAACAGGCCAGACCATCAGGGGAAGCTTTTCCGGCAGGTCTTTCAGATGCATATGCAGAAAGTCCATGTCCGGCTCACATGGAATACCTGTTACAGTTCCGCCGTGAAGCTTCTGAAATCCCGCTTTAAGAAAATATGAGTCAAGCCTTCCTCCATGACATGTATGCAGCCCCATTGAATCTCTGAGCCTTGTTATTATTCCCGCGTCAGGCTCTTCTGTAACCGCCTGGTAATCATACTCCGCCACCACTGCGAACAGGTTTGTTCTTGCCTTCTTCAGCCATCTCACAGGATCCTTCACGCTGGAAAAGAAGAAAGAACTGATGCAGATGCTGGCAGAGAGAGGCCGCTTCACAGCATCACCCTGTTCAAACCCGTCTTCTTCAGGAAGAATATCTCCGTCTATGTCCATTCCTGTGTAGGAAGCATCTGTGAGGGTTTTCAGTTGTCGGCCCAGGAGCCCTGAACCGCAGCCGGGCTCAAAGACAGTTTGAGCGTGGTGCAGGGGAAGAAGGGAGAGCACATGCCTTCTGAGCTGAGCTGTCTCCCTGAACTGTCTTGCGTAGATCCTTCTCAGCTGTTCCCTGTCAGGTTGAGTCCCTGCATGGTTCGCCGTTCTTATTCTCAAGGGGACATCCTCCTCCGCAGAGGGTCAAATGAACACATTCACCGCAGGTGTCATCAACCCAGGTTCTCTCCCTTGCCCCTTTCAGCAACTCACCGTTCCATATGTCTTCCCAGTTATCCGTGAGGAAGTTGCCTGCGGATTCATACCAGCTCTGACAGGGGAGTACCTCGCCGTCCGGTTCTATGCAGAGGTTGTACTCTCCTGCAGTGCATCTCTTCTCCCCCAGATCAAATTCAAGGGGATTAAAGGCACAGTATCGAGTTGGAGAATACCAGATAAAACGCATTCCCAGTCTGTCCAGCTCTTCCTCCATGGAGAGCATCACCGTCTCAAGCTTTTCCACAGGAATAGCAAAGTCACCTTCCAGAGCCTTGCCGCTTTGTATCACTGCGTTGGATGCCACAGCGTTCAGCCCCAGCTCATGAGCGAACCTTATTGTATTCACCATTCCATCGGCGTTCTTCTTTGTGATAGTGGTATTGGTGATGGTGTGTATACCAGCGCTGACGCAATTCCTTATGCCCTGAACAGTTTTCGAGAAAGAATCTGATTGGGTCATGGCATTGTGAATGGCCTCATCGGATGATTCAAGGGTTATCTGAACATGGTCCAGACCGGCTTCCATAAGCTTCTTCAGATAATCAGTGTCTGCCAGCTTCACACCGTTGGTGAGAAGGCCTGTTACAAGCCCCAGTGTTTCTGAGTGGTCAATGAGTTCTGCAAGGTCTTCTCTCAGGGTTGCCTCGCCTCCGGTGAAAATTACATGGGGTATTCCAAGATTACGGATTCTGGTGAGGGCTTTCTTCCATTCCCCTGTGCTGAGTTCTTTCTTCTCTCTTGTCTGGTTGTAACAGTGACCGCAACTCACATTGCACCTGTATGTGAGAGCAATATCCATTCTGTATGGAGCTGAAACATCCCTCTGAAACGGTTCTGTAACATCCATGTTCACATATGAAACAGGCTCTGAGCCGCCTCCTGCCAGAATACCTTCAAGAATTTTTCTGAAACCGGCAAGATCAGAAGCTGCCTGTTTTTTCTTAACACTGTACCGTTTTCTTATAGCGGAGATACTTTCCTTCTCCTGAGCGCCTGAGAGTATGAGCCATGTCATGTCTGCGGCAACAGGATTAAGGTGAATAACACGGGAAGCATCAATAGTGAGCAGACCGCTGCCGTCTTCCTCGGTTCTCAAGTGTATTCTGTGATTATCAGTGCGGAAATGGTGCAGCCCCTTTGCAGCAATTCTCCTGCCTGCCTCCTTCAGGTTCCTGAACATGCTATCTTCCTCCCCCTGCACAGGCACATGCGCATCCGGCACATGCACACGCGCAGCTGCTTCCTGAACTGCTGTAACTGGAAACAGGAACCGGATTGGTAACAGAAGTAACGCTTCTTGAAAGAGAAGTTATACCGCTTACTGTGTGTTTCGCTGCTCCCTCCAGTGCTCCTGCAACTTGAGAACAGGCCTCAGAAAGACCCATTCCTCCGGAACCGCTGCCATTGATACTACCTGCAATGCAGCTGTACATACAGGTTGGAACAATCACATTCTGCCTTTCGGAAAAACCGCTGATGCGCTTGTCAAAGCTGTTGTCTGCAAGCATCCACTGGAACCTGTCCCGAAGCATATCACCAGCTCTCTCTGCTGACATATCTGATGAGGCCATCTTCCAGGCATTGTCTATGATGCTTCTGTAGTACTCTCTGGTCTCTTTCAGGGAGTAGTCCCTCATCTTCTTTCCCAGCTGCTTTATCATTTCAGTGAACAGCTCTTTAATCTCTGAAGCAGGTAAAGGCTTTGCCCTTCCTTCAAGAGGGATGTGAGCGAGAAGAGCCTTTTCATAAGGCCGAAGCCCTTCTGTTACACCTGTTTTCTTCAGAACTTTTCCGTCAAGCTGAAGAACACCCTTTTTCAGCATTCCAAATACAATGAGAAGAAAAACTCTGTCCAGTTTCTCCTCCATGAGAAGGGCTGCCATAGGCGCAGTAAGACCCCGTCTTACACCTGAACCCTCAAGCCCGAGTTTAGGGGGCAGATACTGCTCACGCCGTTTTCCTGCGGAGACAACGAACTTTATCAGCCTTACGATAATGGAAACAAAAAACAGAACGACCAGGCCGAAGACTCCAACTGCAAAGAGGGCTTCTCTGGATATCCATGGCTCTTTGGGCCTTTCTGTAAGAGGCCCTTCTACAAGATCATCAGGGAATGAAACACCTGCCTGAAACGGTGAATCGACTCTCCTTGTTTCGTGCCACTCATAGACCACCCTTCCTGCCTTGTCCACACTGGAAAAGGTAAACGGCACTTCGTGATACCTGACAGCTGAAGGTTCCGCCCCTTCAGGAAAAACAATTCTCAGAGTAAAATCACTGCTACCGCTGAGAATACTCCCGTCAAACCATGTGGGAGAAAATTCCATTGAGGCATAGTCATCGTCTTCCGTATCAAGAAAGACCATGTTCTCATTCCGTCCTTTGAATGAAAACCTGCCTGTTTCACCGCTATGAACAGCATAACCGCCGAGATGAACTTCTACGCCATTGTCAATGTAGCTGGAATGGTAGATATCTGTTATCTGATGACCATCCATCCAGGCCTCGGTACTGCTCAGGCTGAAATCATCTGAAGGAAAACCTATATCCACTATATCCACAGCGTGGAAACCACTGGTACATTCAAAGACCATGTCATAGTAAATATTCAGGGATCTGTCTCGGTTTATCTCAACGATGCAATTAAACTCCGGCACAGAAAAATCATAGTTCTGGGCGAAAAGAACAGAGACCGCTGCAGCGAGAACAGCTGTGCATCTTACCATTTGGGCGCCTCCTCCAGCTGATACTCGCTGTGACAGTAGGGACAGCTGATGAAAACAGTTCCAGCGGCAATCCTTGTATTCTCAGATGCAAGGGTTCCACCGCACTGACGACACTTGAGGTTTTCAAGCCTTACATCACCTGTAAGCTCAAGCTCCCGCTTCACTACGATGTCTCTGGTTTTCTGTTTTTTCAGGCCGAAAAAGAGGAAAATAATGCCGGTTCCGAGAATTACCGCACCTGCAAGAGGCCTTCCTCCTATGAGAAAAATCAGACCGAGGAAAACTGTCAGAATTCCTGATATTGAGAGTATTGTCTTAACTGGTTTCATCTTACCTTCCCCTGAATACATTTGTGCAGTAAATAACAAAGAGAGCGTGACATTGCAAGGAAAAAGCAAGTCTTCCCTTGACCCTTGCAGTGTCTTCTCTGCGGTTCTGAAGAAGTGCGCAGCAGATCAGGGCCATAGTCCACCCTTTTCATGGCCTGAAAACTCCAGCAGGGGATACTCCCTTCTGCCTGTTTTCATCAGCCTTCCTGACAGTAAGCCTTACTTTTCTTCGGAATGGTCAATTTTATATCCATCTTGTAGGTTACCTGCATGGTCAGAATATCAGAAAGATCCCACTGGGACAGGTTCTGGGAGAGGGACAGAAACCTTTCCGAGATTTACGACAATGATGACAGAATCCGTACAGAGGTTTGCAGGAGAATGGAACCGGCAGGTTTGCTGACACTTGAGGTAGGTGCTGCTACAGCCCGTGACAGTGTTGCTCTGGCAGAGGCTGGAGCTGTTCCTGTTGCCCTGGATTACTCCCATGCAGCACTGAAACTGGCCAGAGAGTCTGCCAGTCAAAAAGACAGAACTCTTCTTCTTGTCTGTGGTGATGCAAACGCTCTTCCCTTCAAATCTGACGCTTTTGATCTGGTGTTTCATCAGGGAGTAATGGAACACTTCCATGACCCTGACAGAATGGCAGATGAATGCGCCAGAGTTACAAAACCCGGGGGCAGCGTTCTTGTTGATGTTCCCCAGACCTTTCACATCTATACAGTTATGAAGAAGCTGCTGATTGCTCTGAATGCCTGGTTTGCAGGGTGGGAAACCCAGTATTCCTCTGCAGAGCTGAAGAAATACCTCATTGAGAGGGGACTTGAGCCATGGGCAGAATACAGCAGGTATTTCGCCCCGTCACTGGGGTACAGAGTACTGAGGGAAATACTCATGAAGACAGGTATCAAGCTTCCTATGAAACCGGTAATTATTCCTCCTGTTCACAGGCTGAGGGGCAGAATAAGGGCACAGGTGGAAGATTCCAGACTGGGCCAGCTGACAGGTGTAATCATCGGTGTTTTCGCAAGGAAACCTGCTGAATGAAAATACTTGCACTGAACTGGCGCGACCTGAAGAACCCTGAGGCAGGCGGAGCAGAAATCCATCTGCATGAAATACTGAAGAGAGCTGTTGCCGCAGGGCATTCAGTAACACAGGTTTCACACTCTATTGAATGGCTTCCTGATAATGATGAGATAGACGGAGTGGAGATAAGAAGACACGGCAAATGGTACTCATACAACTACACTCTGAGAAAATACTGTGAGTCACTGAACCTGAACTCCTTCGATCTGATCATAGAGGATATTTGCAAAGTACCTGTATTTGCCCCCAGATGGAGCAGCGTACCTGTACTGGCCATAGTTCCTCACCTCTTCGGGACTACTGCTTTTCGTGAAGTTTCTGTTCCGAAAGCTCTCTATGTAAACCTTCTTGAATCATTCATACCGTCTGTTTACGGCAAATGCCGTTTTGCGGCAATCAGTGACAGCACCAAGAAAGACCTTGTAAGAAGAGGCATTGAAGAAGAGAGGATTGCGGTTATCCCCTGCGGTATCGACACTTCCTTCTACAGACCTGCCCCTTCTGCAAAGGTTGAAACTGAAAGACTGATTTTCCTTGGCCGACTGAAGAAATACAAAGGGGTTCAGCACCTGCTTCAGGCAGTAAAAATTCTTCACGAAAAGAATCTTCCGGTAAAACTTACTGTTATCGGTGAAGGTGATTACTCAAGAAATCTCAAACTCCTCACAGGCAAACTGGGCCTTCAGGAAAGCGTGGAGTTTTCTGGATTCATCAGCCAGGAGGAAAAGCTCCACTGGCTCAGAAAGGCCAATGTGGCTGTCTTCCCATCTGCAAAAGAGGGATGGGGGCTTACAGTCATTGAGGCAAACTGCTGCGGAACACCTGTTATAGCCAGCGATTCCGATGGGCTTCGAGACTCTGTAAGAAATGGTATCACAGGCTATCTGGTTCCCCACCAGAATCCGAAAGCTCTTGCTGAAGCGCTGGAGAAGCTTATAAGGAACCCTGAAGTAAGGTCTGAACTCTCTGAAAACGCCAAGAAGTGGGGAAAAACCTTTAACTGGGATAATACAGGTAAAAAAATGCTGAAAGTGATGGAAGAAGCAGCAGGAGGCTCCTGATGCCAAAGACGCATTCCACTTTTCAGAAGGTTCTTCTCCGCCTGAAAGAATCAGCGGCATGACAAGCTTGATAAAACTTCGCCGGCTGCTTCACGCAAATCCTGAGATATCAGGAAGAGAAACTGGAACTGCAGCTGTCCTGAGAAATTTCCTTCTTGAAACAAATCCCGCTGAACTGATGGAGAATATGGGAGGCAATGGCCTTATTGCACGATACACCGGAGCCTCTTCGGGAAAAACAATACTGATAAGATGCGATATGGACGCAGTACCGGTTCATGAGAACTCGAACCTTTCCTATGGTTCCTGCAGTGCCGGCGTCTCCCATGCGTGCGGCCACGATGGGCACATGGCGATAGTTGCAGGAGTGGCAGAGTCTCTCAAAAAGCTTCCACTGCTGAAAGGTACAGTGCTTCTTCTCTTTCAGCCTGCAGAGGAGACAGGCAGAGGCGCTGAAGCAGTTCTGAAGGATATGGCACTTAAGCAGGTCAGCCCTGACATGGTCTTCGGCTTTCACAACCTGCCTGGATTTCACCTGAACAGCGTTGTCACATCATTCGGGCCCTTCGCCTCAGCATCTACAGGATTAAGGCTTGAGTTCACAGGCAGGGAAGCCCATGCAGCAGAACCTCAAAATGGCAACAGCCCTGTTCCCATGCTGGCAGAGCTGATTCCTGCACTTAACAGCACAGGCAGCAGAGATCACGGTAACTTCATTACCGTAACTCACTTGAACTCAGGGAAACCTTCCTTCGGCATCTCTCCAGGGAAAGCAACAGTCATGGCAACCCTCAGAGCACCTGATGATTCAGCTCTGAAACAGATGCTTGTTATCACAGAAGATACAGTTACTGCTCTGTGCAGAAAACACCGTATTAAGTTTCAATCCTTTCAGGAGGAACCATTCCCTGCCACGGTGAACGACAAAGCCTGCTCTGAAGCAGTACGAAAAGCTGCAGGTCTCACAGGGCTGAACTGCCAGTCTCTCACCAGCCCATTTCTCTGGTCTGAGGACTTCGGTCATTTCACTTCACAGTTCAGGGGAGCAATGTTCGGCCTTGGTGCCGGCACAGACTGCCCGGCACTGCACAGCGGAAATTATGACTTTCCGGAACAAATGATCAAGCCTGCAATAGAACTTATAAGAGAGCTTATGAATATAGTTCTGTAGCTGTTACTGAAAACCTTTGCTTATAATATCGTTGATGGGAGACAAGGAGGAAGTAGTATGTCAGAAGCTTCTGAAAGCACCATTCGATACTACAGGCAAAAGGCGTTTGAACTTACTTACAGGTATGAGATTATTGATGTGAGCGATCTGCACAAAACTCTGAAGGAGAACCTCGGTTATAAAAGCAGATTGCTGGAACTGGGCTGCGGTTCAGGAAGAGATGCGGCTTTTCTGAAACGATTTGGAAGCATCAGGGAGATAACTGCAACTGACGCCTGCATGGAAATTCTGGCTGAAGCCTCAAGGATACATCCGGAGATAGCAGCCGACCTGTCTCAACTGATCCTTCCCCACGGGCTGATGGAGCTTCTCCGAAACGGTCGTTCCTTTGACGGTATATACTCCATTGCCACCCTTATGCATCTGGTTCCGGAAGATATAACAGAAACCCTGAAAAACTGTTTTATGCTCCTTGAACACGGAGGCATACTCTTTATCTCCATTCCCGGCCCAGGACCGCACAGGGAAGAAGCAGACCCGAGACTGTTCACCTGTAAACCCTTGAACTGGTGGCAAAATCAGCTTGAGGAGCTTGGAATGAAGGTAATAGCCGCTACTGAAACTGAAGACGGAGAGAAAAGACCGGAGATCACCTGGTTGAACATCACTGCAATGAAATAGTCAGAGGTTCAGAAGGTTTCTCATACGAGAAATTACCTGCCGGATTCACAGGATTGTCATATGTGAACACTGTACGGGCAATTCCCTCTGCTTTTTCTGTAACTCTGCCGAATGAAAACCTGCTGCATTTCGCTTACAGTGGAACACAGAAGGTTTCGCAGGTATAATATGGAGGAGGTTGAGATGAAGAGCATGATGATTCTATCGCTGGCAGTTTTCACTTCACTTGCCCTGACCGGCTGTTCAAACCCGTTTGACTATTCCATTCAGCTTCGTTACGAAGTTACCGGTTCAGCAGAAAGTGCTGACATAACCTATGAAAACATGAACGGCGGTATTTCTCAGCTCACCGGAATTTCCCTTCCCTGGTCAACTACCATTTCTGCTGACCCTGGAGACTATGTCTACCTGGCTGCCTTGAACAACGGAGAAACTGGTTCAGTAACAGTCACTATTTATGATGACGGCAAGGTGTTCAGGAGGGCAACAAGCCAGGGAAGCCATGTAACCGCTTCAGTCAGCGGAGTTCTTGATTAGCCTGTCCCGCAGGCTCTGCCATTTGTATAATCACTGTTAACTTAATTCTGAACAATGAAAATCCCTACCAATCAGGAGAGAATATGAAAAAGCTGGTTATTGTCGGTGGAGTCGCCGGTGGAGCAAGTGCTGCCGCAAGGGCGAGAAGGCTTGATGAAAACCTTGAAATAGTGGTGTTCGAGAGAGGCGATTACATTTCATATGCCAACTGCGGGCTGCCGTACCATCTCAGTGGAACCATTCCCAGCAGAGACAGTCTTCTGCTCATGACACCTGAACTCTTCTTTGAGCGTTTTAATGTGAAGATACATACAGGCCATCTTGTTACCGCTGTGAATCCCGGAGATCACACTGTATCGGTTAAAAACCTGAAAACAGAAAAAGAATTCACCGAAAGCTACGACAAGCTGATTCTTTCCCCTGGTTCCTCTCCTCTCATGCCCCCTATTCCAGGCGCCGACGACAGAGATGTAAGCGTTTTGTGGACAATTCCGGACATGGACATCATCAAGGGCAGAATAGAAAAGGGCAGAAGAGCTGTTGTGGTAGGCGGCGGCTTCATCGGTGTGGAGGTTGCTGAAAATCTTGCTGAAGCAGGGGTGCATACAACACTTGTGGAAATGCAGAAAACCATTCTTCCGCCACTTGATGATGAAATGACTGTACCTCTGGAAAGGGAACTGGTACAGGGCGGTGTAAATCTACGGACATCATGCAGGGTTAATGGCTTCAGAAGGGAAAAGGGTGTACTTTATGTGGATCTTGACAACGGCGAGAGCATTCCTGTGGATTTCGCAGTGATGTCTGCCGGAGTCAGGCCCAACAGTGAACTTGCGAAGAACACAGCAATTGAGGTAAACCCCCGGGGCGCCATTGTTGTAAATGAAAAGATGGAAACTGCCGAGAAGGACATCTACGCTGTTGGTGACGCAGTTCAGGTCACTGACCCTGTGACAGGCAACGCAACAAGCATTCCTCTGGCAGGGCCGGCTAACAGACAGGGCAGAATTGCAGCGGAAAACGCCCTTGGAGGGAACTGTGTTTACAACGGCACATACGGCACCTCAATTGTCAAGGTTTTCAATACCTCTGCAGGAAGCACAGGAGTCAATGAAGCCACGCTGAAGAAAAACGGCATTCCGTACAGAAAACTCTACATACATCCTGTAAGCCATGCCAGCTACTATCCCGGTGGGGCGAAAATGGCAATAAAGCTTCTCTTTACAGAAGAAGGCAGAATACTTGGTATGCAGGCAACAGGCGCTGATGGTGTTGACAAACGGGTTGATGTTGTTGCAACTGCCATAAGAAACAACATGACCATCCATGACCTTGAAGAGCTTGAACTCTCCTATGCGCCTCCCTTCGGCAGTGCCAAGGATGCAGTAAACTTTGCAGGCTTTGTTGCTGCCAACATGAATGCAGGGCTAACTGAACAGGTTTACCCTGACTCCATACCGGAGAACAGTTTCATACTTGATGTAAGGGAAGAAGAGGAAACCATTCTGGGAACCATTCCCGAAAGCACACTGATTCCTCTTGGAGAACTGCGAAACAGAATAGACGAGATTCCAAAAGACAGGCACATAGTTATCTACTGCGCTGTTGGAATCAGAGGTTATGCCGCAGAGAGAATACTGAAGCAGAAAGGCTACAAGGTCTCCAATCTCTCAGGGGGATTTGCCACATGGAAAATGTTCAACGAAATAGGCGCATACAAGAACGCTGAGGATGTGCCAAAAAAAAAACTAAACAATCCGGCGGCAGCCTGTGAACCCTGCAAGTGTATAGACGCTAATGGTCTCCAGTGCCCGGGACCTATTGTTACTGTAACAAAGGCCATGAAAGACCTGCAGCCCTCTCAGGAGGTGGAAATTACCGCCACCGACAGGGGTTTTGCAACTGACCTTCCAGCATGGTGCAGGTCTACAGGCAATGAACTGCTTTCTATGGAGGAGAATAACGGAGTATACCTGGCCAGGGTAAGAAAAGGCTGTTCAAATGAAAAAAGCAGTAATCGCCGGAATGCCCCGGGGAAAAGCGCCGCAATCGTAATGTTCAGCAATGACATGGACAAGGCAATGGCAGCAATGATAATTGCCACAGGCTATGCGTCACTGGGCCACGAAGTAACTGTATTCAGTACATTCTGGGGGCTGAGTGTTTTCCGCCAGGCAGGGAAAAAGGCAGGTTCCAGGGATTTTATCTCAAAGATGTTCGGCATGATGCTTCCAGGCAGTGCCAGAAAACTTGCTCTCTCAAAGATGAATATGATGGGCGCAGGGCCTCTTATGATGAAACATGTGATGAAGCAGAAGAATGTCGATTCCCTTCCAGACCTTATAAAACAGGCAAAGGAAATGGGCGTCCGGTTCGTTGCCTGTGAAATGAGCATGAACATCATGGGACTCAAGAGGGAAGAACTCATGGACGGGATTGACATTGCAGGAGTGGCAGAATTCGCAACTATCTCCGAAAGGAGCGACGCAACACTCTTTATCTGATTCTCTGAACAAAATGCAGAACGACTCAAGAGGCAAAAGATAATTCCGGAACAAAATCTGAGGGATACTCCCTGAGAGCAGCTGAATGCTCACGGATAAATGTCGGGTCTTAAGCCTGGCAGAAGTGGAAAGCATCATGGAGAAACGGTAAAAATCCCGCTGCATGAAGATTGATCAGAACAGATGGTATGGCCCAGGTGATGATTCACCGGGCCATATCTGATTACAATTTAAAGCAGCTGTCCGCAGAACAAAAAAGGTGCTGCCGGCTGACAGATCAGCCTGAAATATCCTCTTCCGGTACTTCGTATAGAACCCTGCACCGATTTCTCATTATCAGATCCTCTGAAACGACCCTTCCTGAGACTGCCTCTGTTTTTTCACGCCACAACTCATTCTCTCTGTACACAAAGCTTCCATTCCTGACGAAACGGTGCTTCTTTTCGTAAACACGGTACAAATGCTCCGGAGGCATATCCGACAGAATCTCTCCCTCAAGATACTCGTCCCCTGTCTTTACCCTTATCTGATAATCACAGGAGGTATCGTTTCTGAAGGAGAAATCCAGGTAGTTGTAGAACACTGTGGCCCCTGTTCCAAATGGAACTTTTCTCTTGTGGTCAGGGAACGGATCAGTGGCATGCCTGTGCCGTTCCACAACTGTCATAGGGGTCTGCAGAACCATCCAGTGGAGCAGGTTGGAAAGCTGACACAATCCCCCTCCTGACATCGAGACAAGGTTTCCAAAGGAAAGCTGAAGACCTGGAAGAAAGCCCCTTCCGGCACTTGGTTTGCCTACCAGCCTCCACAGGGAAAAGGTTTCACCTGGTCTGACAACAACCGAATCAACCAGAGAACAGGCCAGGGAAAGACTCTTTACCTTGTTTCTCTGCAGTTCCATATCAGCTCCGGAAAGCTTCCGCAGAAGAAGGGATTTGTGACTGACAACAGAATGACTCAGCCTGTCTGCGTCCCTGGTCATAGCATAGTCGGTGTTCCCGAATCTCCACTTCAGATTTCTTCTGAACCTTCTGAGAGAAACAGACAGAAGGTAGAAGAACCGGTTCCTTGATGAGAGCGGTTTCATGTTGCTCAGAAAAGCCCCTTTACATTACCGTCAGAGTCTACATCCATTTTCATCGCCGCAGGCTCTTTGGGAAGACCGGGCATTCTCATGATATCACCTGTTATGGGTACAAGAAAACCTGCACCTGCTGATATTTCTATTTCCCGAACCGTTACCACAAAGTCCTTGGGTCGTCCGAGCAGTTTCGGGTTGTCAGAGAGAGACTTCTGGGTCTTGGCTATGCATACTGGAAGTTTGTGGTAGCCGAGCCTGTTTATTACTTTCAGGTCTGACTTTGCCAGAGAGGTGTAATCGATGTACTCTGCGCCGTAAATCTCCCTTGACACCGTTTCGATCTTTTTCTTGACATCCCAGTTCCAGTCGTACAGAGGTTTGAAATCACAGCTGCAGTCTCTGGCGTTCTTTTTCACCAGATAAGCCAGTTCCTCCATTCCTGCTCCTCCAGCGGCAAAGCCATCCCCAACTGCAACAGGAACTCCCAGCTCTCTGCACCTTGAAAGAACCACATCAAGCTCCTCCTGTGTATCAGAAGCAAACCTGTTGAGGCATACCACTTCCGGAAGCCCGAACTTCCTTATGTTTTCTATGTGCTTCTCCATGTTGGGAAGCCCTGCAGCAACTGCATCCGGATTGGAACCTGACCTGTCCTTCTTTTTTAAACCGCCGTGCATTTTCAGCGCTCTGCAGGTTACCACAAGAACACAGAGAGAAGGACACAGATCCCCGTACTGACACTTGATGTCAAAGAACTTCTCTGCACCCAGATCAAAACCGAATCCGGCCTCGGTTATTGCCCAGTCGGAGAAGGCAACTGCCATCTGGGTTGCAAGTATTGAGTTGCAGCCATGGGCAATGTTGGCAAAGGGACCGCAGTGAACAAATGCTGGATTACCCTCCAGAGTCTGAACAAGGTTCGGCTTGATGGCCTCTTTCAGCAGCATCGCCATGGCGCCGGTTACGCCGATTTGCTCCGCAGTGACCGGTTCCCTGTCGTATGTAAGACCTATGAATATTCTGTTCATTCTGGATTTCAGATCATCCATGTCCTTCGAGAGCGCCAGAATAGCCATGATTTCAGATGCAGCGGTGATGTCGAATCCGCTCTCCCTGGGAACACCCTGGGTTCTTCCGCCAAGTCCGATGATAGTATCCCTGAGGGAACGGTCATTCATGTCCATAACTCTGCGGAAACTCACAGTACGAGGGTCGATTCTGGAGGGATTGCCCTGATGCAGATGGTTGTCCAGCGCAGCGCAGAGAAGATTGTTGGCTGCTGTTATGGCATGCATGTCTCCGGTGAAGTGGAGGTTTATGTCCTCCATTGGAATAATCTGCGAGTAACCGCCTCCTGCGGCTCCTCCCTTCACGCCGAAGATAGGACCTAAAGAAGGTTCACGAACTGCACAGCAGGCCCTCTCTCCTATTCTGTTAAGCCCCTGGGTCAACCCGATTGTGGCAGTTGTCTTCCCTGCACCTGCAGAGGTGGGGGTAATGGCTGAGACAAGAACGAGCTTGCCTTTCCCTGAGGCTTTTTTCTTCAGAGCGTCAAGATGCACCTTTGCCTTGTCGGTACCGTAAAGATCCAGGTCTTCTTCAGAAAGCCCCAGCTTGGCAGCTATCTCTTGAATAGGTGCGGACTTCGCCGAGCTGGCTATCTCTATGTCAGTGGGAAAACCGGCCATGTCATTCCTCCCTGTTGTTATCTGTAAGGTTCTGAACTGTTTCTATCTGTGAAGAAGGATCATCTGCTCGATTTCAGTTTTCCGTATGTATCACTTCAGATCCTCTGCAGCCTTGAAGAAACCTTCAAAAGCCTTTTGCCGGAACTGATCCGGAAAACTCTTTCATCACTTCTCAGATCTCTTCCACAAACTCCATTGAGCTTTTCATAACGGAAATGACTTTGCAGTACCCTTCCAGCCATTCCGGTTCAATGGAGAATCTTACGGTACTATACCACCTGAGCCTGATCAATGCCCCTTCAGTTACCAGGAAAACCCCTCCATCTGAACCTTTAATGAGATGTTCAGAAGAACTGAACAGACAGATTGCAGCAGCTGGAATTTCATTGCCAGGGGCAGCGTAATCTTTGCCGGCACGGATTCACAGTAGTTTCTGACTGCGCCATGGTCTTGAAAATGCTTACAGTGGAGAGGTAACGCGAATCCTCTCTCCATCAACGGAGAACTGAATCAGTTCATTATCTGAGAAATAGTACCTTTTCTCAGTCATTTCGTATTAACCTGAAACAAAGCAGATTGCCACTGAGGTCACAGAGGTATTCCAGGCATCCTGCTGCCACTGCATAACAGTCAATCTCAGTGATGAACAGCAGTTCAGGCCCTGAATAGTTCTCATCACAGGTTACCTCAAACCTGATTTACCGGAACCGCTTAGTCAGCCGGCTCTGTCTGCCGAAGAATGCTCTGAAAGAGCTTACCGCCCTGCTCATTCTGGAAGTGTTCCATTCTCCTCTGTGCAATCTGATCGCTCACGGGTATCTTTGTCATTGGCGCAGGTTCCTCTCTGAATTAAGAGTTTCAGCCGATTCTCAATTCTAAGGAAAGGGACTTGGCCTCAAAGCAATTTACACCAATCTGCGGACGGGACCCGGCTCTGAAAGCGTAAGTGCAGAGAAAGAGCAGTTCAATTGTAAACTCCGGGAAACAGACAGCGGGATCACCATCTGAACTCTTCACTTACAATGGCAGTTTTCCTACTCCATCAGGTACAGCCTGTGGTAGTCTTCCGTAAAGATATCAAAGGCAAGTATACCCTCTGGAGACACATCCATCTGAACATAATATGCAGAATCAGGAAGCTCTGCTCTGACCTCTCCAAGGTGCTCGCCTTCTGGAGATACAATGTCCCACACATCGCCGGGCACCCCTCCTCTGCGGCACCAGATGTTACCTTCGCCGTCAACTCCCAGACTGCTGATGAAAGGATGATCTTCCGGCATGTTCACCGTATTCATCTCCATCTCACCGCTTCCGTCTGAAAAAGCGTAAGAGCAGTAAATACATCCTGAAACAAAACCGGAATCAGGAGCTGCTGTCAACCTTTCTCTTTCACTGAAGAGAAGCAGTGTATCCAGAGGTTCTGAACTCTCTCCGAACACCTCAACCATCCAGCGGTCATTCTCTGCCATGCTCACATACAGCCTTCCTCTGCCATCACCTGCAGCGTTAAGGAATCCTGGAGTGAAATCAGTATCAGGCGAGGGATTTCCATCCCATCTGAAATACTCGGTAAGCTGTTCACCGGTTACAGCATGGTATCTGCCGAGAAAATAAGAGACCATTGGCTGTCCGTCTTGAAAGTCAGTGAGAAAATAGTAACCTACAAAGGTGGAGTCATCGAAAGGAATAAGATCCAGTGGCAACCCTGTCATGCGGGGCATTGTCCATCTGCCCAGATAGTTTCCGTTTTCATCCAGAGCATTTACAGCTCCCATGAGCTCACCGACAACAATGATACCTGAAGAGAGGCAGGTAAGCTTCTGAGGATACTGAAACTCTCCAGGCCCTTCTCCCAGCCCTCCTGCGCTGAAGAGAAAAGAGCCATCCCTGTCAAAGACAGATACTGTTCCTTTTACTCTGTCCAGAACAGCAGGCCTGCCCCCTGAAAAGGTGGTGAAATCTGCTATTGATCCAAACATGTAGCAGCTGTCCCCTAACAGAATACCGATGGAATCCACCACCTGAAGAGTGTCCTGTAAAATGGCGGTTTCCACAGGCTGTACAGGATTGTTTTCTTCAGCGCAGCCGAAAACTGACAGCAGAATCGAAACAAGAATTATCTTTCTCATCAAGACACCTCCTCTTGCCAAATGATTATAAATTCATTTCAGACATATATCATATTTATAGCTCTTAATAAATTGCATAATATTGTTTTTTGATGCCGTTAACAAATCAGACCTCTGTGATGTCGGCTTTCTCCAAATGGTAAATAGCTGGTTCTGTGCAGTAAAAGGGCAGCTCTTCCAATTCTTTTCGGGAGACTCCCAGAGAATCAAGAAGCTCGCTGATTTCCGCAGGCTCCTCCAATACCTTTGTTTCTTCCTCAAGAATACTCTTGAGCCCTTTTTCCAGCGAAACATGACCTGCCCTGATGTTGGCAGAAATGGTCATCCATCGTTTTGAGTAGCCGAACTTTCTGGCCAGCAGATAGTCGCTGACCTGTGAAACGGAACAGTCAACATGGCGGGTTTCGCCATCGGAAAGGGGTTCCCAGTCAAGCTCCCTTTTCACCGTCTCCAGTATATCGTCTTCACGCCATTCCACATACCTGGGCAGTGAGATAAGTTCAAACTGACTGATAGTGTCCGGATGGCTGACGATTCCCTTCAGCTCCCTGGAGCTGAAATCCCCTGCGTACTTCATGAACCTTTCATAGTGATGCCTGAGCATTCCCAGCACATTGAACTCCACACGGGAACCTGACACACCTCCGTGAATGATGGTGTTTATTCCTTTGTCTTCAGCCACGGAGAACCCTGCGCAGCAGCATCCCTGGCAGCACGGTGTGCAGAAATCCCCTGTTCGAAGCAGAAATGCTCTGTACAACTTGTAGAGTGCTTTTCTATCAGTTCTTATGTAAGTAATCGGTATTTGCAGCTTCTCCGTAATTTTTCGAAGATTTCTCTTTGCTGTTTCAGTAACAAATCCATTATCAAAATTAGCTCCTATTACATTCAGTTTGTATACACCTGCTGCGAGGTATGCGGCATATGCGCTGTCCATACCCCCACTCAGAGTTACCAGCACCGGTTTTCCTGAATCATTCAGTCTCTGAACTATTTTCTCAAGTTCTTTTTTTTCTGCCTCAAAGTTGTTGTCATTCCATTTTTTCTGATAGGTATTGCAGACATTGCATATCCCTTTTTCAGAAAACTTTATGCCTGGATAAGTTTCAGGCAAGAGACATTTTCTACAGAATATCATATTTTCTCCCACTATCAAAGAATTAAAATTATCTTTGAACAACCTAAGAAAACATGGGAAAGAGGTCAAGTGGTCACATGGAATTCTGTATTTACCCGAAAATAGTCTTTCAGCGAGAAAGGAAGGCAGCACTGAAGGGCATATTGCTTCAGCAGAAGCCTGAATGTCGTGCTACACCCTCATATGCCGCCAGGTTCTCTCTTCTGTATCAGTCAGCAGGTATGCTGCTCTTGAAGGCTGTACCGCACTGCCGCAGCTGATAAGGGCTGCAGGGCGTTAACGGATGCGGTGCAGGGTTGGGGCTTCTGCCAATATGGCACGCTCCGCCACACATATTTCAATTTTCAAAATTAACCGGCCCTGCGGATATAAGACGGCAATTCACGCGGTACTCCAGAGTGCGGCATATTGACGCAACATCTCCCGGCACAGCCTGTCACTCTGCTGTACCATGAGCGCAAATGAAAACCGCCACGCCCCCTGAAAACGGGGCCGTGCCGGCAGGGGTCTTGCAGAGCGCGGGACAATACAGCCGGAGGCACACCCGGCCACCGCCGCGCCTTACGCCTTGAGGATTACCTTCATGGCCTTTTCATGGGCCGCATTGCTGAAGACCTCATAGGCTTTCATGATATCGTTGAGTTCGAAACGGTGTGTCACAAGCTGCGCTGGATCAACCTTGCCGGAGCGAAGGGTTTTCAGCAGCATCGGCGTGGTGTTGGTGCAGACCAGCCCCATCGAAATGTTGACATTCTTGATCCACAGATCCTCAATATGCAGCTCCACCGGAGCACCGTGCACGCCGACATTGGCAACATTGCCGCCCTTGGCCACGATCTTCTGGCAGACATCAAAGGTCGCAGGAATGCCAACCGCCTCAACGGCCACATCGACGCCCATGCCATTGGTCATTTCCATGACCCTGGCAACAGGATCTTCCTTACCGACCTCAACCGTGTCGGTGGCACCGAAGGTCCTGGCCATCTCCAGCCGCGCTGGGTCCATGTCGATCATGATGATCCGGCCTGGCAAGTAGAACTGAGCTGTCAGCAAAACGGCCATGCCCACCGGCCCTGAGCCAACGATGGCCACAGTGTCACCGGGCTTGACTCCGCCATATTGCACGCCGATTTCCAGACCTGTCGGCATGATGTCCGACAGCATCACCAGTGCTTCCTCGTCGGCACCTTCCGGAATTAGGTAAAGCGAATTGTCCCCATGCGGGACGCGCACATACTCGGCCTGGGTGCCGTCGATCAGGTGGCCGAGGATCCAGCCGCCGTCGTAGCAATGGGCGTAGAGTTGCTTCTTGCAGTTCGGGCAGGAGCCGCAGGAGGTGACACAGGAAATCAGTACAGGATCGCCCTTCTTGAAGTTGCGCACCGCGGTGCCGACCTCCTCAACCACACCGACACCCTCGTGGCCCAGTGTCCGCCCTGGCGTAACGGCAGGCACATCGCCTTTCAGGATATGCAGGTCGGTGCCGCAAATGGTTGTCTTGGTGATCCTGACGATCACATCGGTCGGCTTCTCAATGCCGGGTTTGGCCTTCTCAACCCACTCTTTCTTTCCGGGGCCGTTATATACAAGTGCTTTCATACTCTTCTCCCTTAGTCATACGTTTACAGATTCTGCTCACTGTACGACGCTATGTGCGAGCTGTGCCGGTCCAGAATTCGGACAAGTGCAGATAACGTCAATGACCGACTGCATCCGTCCGCCACCGCAGATCATCTCCGTCCTGGTATGGTGTAGAGAGTCTCTACTGAGCAGCACCCGGCAGGGTACTCCGCCCGGATTTCTCATAACCACAGTTGAAAAGGCCGTTCCAGAGCGTCATATTACATTGGAAGCCAACAATATAACACTCAATAGAAACGGCCTTACCATGAATGCATAGCGTCACTTTGATAATAATCAATTGTCTCTCGAATTCCAATGGACCTGGAAAAGAAAGATTGAAACCGGGTTTGATGTCGAATACATTTCGTCAGATAGCGGCGTCCTTCCGCTCAGGGAGTTCGAAGCTGGAACAGGTATTATCTCAGGGCTGCCAGACAGAGACAGAATGCTTTACGAGAGGTTCTACTGTGCAGGAGTTAAGATGGAGAACAGGATCAAAGAGCAGCAGCTCAATCTGTCTGCCGACAGAACCGGCACACACTGGATCTCCCCGAATCAGCTGAGGCTGCGGTTTTCACCCTTTACCTGCATTCTTCTGAATGCCTGCAGAACACTCGGCATGAAGGGTCTCCATCTTTTTCGGGGCTCAGTGCAAATCGATTCGCTGGAAACTGATGTGGGTTGGAACTGCCATCAGGTTCAGTGTAAAGAGAAACATTATCAGTTTAGCCATCGGGTATCCCCTATAGAATTCTGTCTGATTCACCGTAATATCTGTTCCATTCCACTTCGAATATGAGAATCCGGTTATTTGCAGAGGATGCCTGAAAAGACAGTTGGGGGAGTATAACCTCATGGCTTGAATGCCCTGTTGAAGTGGGCGATCAGGACTATAATTTCTTTGAAATGACACCAAATTCTATCCATTCACCGGCAATGGAGCAAAATCAGGCAGAATTCAGTGAAAGAGGGGTATGAGAAATCCGCGACGGATTCTCCGCATCAAGCCTGTCTCTTCTTCACCCTTTTGCCTCTTTGTTTGAGAATCAACGAAGGCGCTGTCACTTTGCAGTCTATTCCTGCTTTTGTCAGTGCCAGGTGTACTGTGTATCCACCAGGTCCGTCCCCATAGCAGCATTTGATGGATGATTCTGACCCGCTCCTGCTGATTTGCTTAATGAGCTTGTCATTTTCACCAGGCACAGAACACAGATACCTTGCCTGTTCTCGCCAGGGATCAGTGATGGCTATCTCAATGCCGTCCTAATGGATATCAAAACCTGCATATCTTATTGACACAATGTACCCACCCTTCCTGCTGAGTTTTTCCGGCAAGGGTAAGGTACCCTGTTCAGAGGTGGCACTGCAACCAATATGTCCAAGGGTGTGAAATGCCATGTCAATAGCCCCGGGAAAACCGGGGCTTTCAGGGAACTGAATGCTATTTACAGAGGATTCTGTCCAGAACGCCGTTCACGAATGAACCGGTCTTGTCATCCTCGAACTCCTGCGCAAGTCTGACAGCCTCCTGGATGGCAACTGCAGCAGGGGTATTCAGGTAATCCGTTTCAGCAACAGACTGTTCCAGAATGAGTCTTGTTATCTTCGTTAGTCTGTCCATGGACCAGTTCCTGAGAGCAGGTTCGATCTTCCGGTGTATCTCATCCAGATTGGTGTTTACCGCGTCACCGAGAGTTTTTATCCAGTCTCTGGTTTCCGCGTCACGGACCCTCTCGGGAGCAGACATGCTCTCCATGTTCTCCGCAAGAGAGAGACCATTGGCTTCAGCGGCATATCTGCACTGAAGAAGGAATATTCTGCCCTTTGTTCTTCGACCCAAGTTATTCCTCCGGAATATCTTCGTTCGATACGGCAAATCCGTGGATCTGCTGGTAGAGATTTACCAGCTCAATGGCAGTCATAGCAGCATCAAAACCCTTGTTGCCGCTCTTTGTTCCAGCTCTGTCCACAGCCTGCTCCACAGTATCACTGGTTATCATACCGTACACAACAGGAACAGCGCTGTTCATCCCAGCCTGTGCGATACCTTTGGCATTCTCACTGGCAACGAAGTCGAAGTGAGGAGTTTCCCCTCTGATTATTGCACCCAGGCAGATAACCGCATCGAAAGATCTGCTTCTGGCCAGATTGGCTGCAACAGCAGGTATCTCCCATGCCCCTGGAACCCAGAACACATTGATGTTCTCATCCTCAACCCCGTGGCGAAGCAGGCAGTCCTGCGCTCCATCAAGAAGCCGGCCAGTAATAAAGCTGTTAAACCTTGAAACAACCACGGCTATCTTCAGGTTCTCGCCGTCAAGCTGACCCTCATGAATCCATGCCACTGTCATCAACTCCCTTCAGCAGGTGACCCATTCTGTCCCGCTTGGTTCTCAGATAAAAAAGATTCTCTTCAGTGGGGCATACCTCTATTCCCACCCGCTCTGCCACATGGAGACCGTAGCCTGAAAGGCCAATAATCTTCTTGGGATTGTTGGTCATAAGTCTGATAGACTTCAACCCCATGTCGCTGAGTATCTGTGCTCCAATGCCGTAATCCCTCAGATCAGGGGCAAAACCCAGCTTTACATTGGCATCAACTGTATCCAGACCGTGATCCTGCAGGTGATACGCCCTTATCTTGTTTGCCAGGCCGATGCCTCTGCCCTCCTGGGACATATACAGAATCACACCGCAGCCCTCATCGGCAACCTTTTTCATAGCAGCGTGAAGCTGACTTCCGCAATCACACCGCCGGCTGGCAAACACATCTCCTGTAAGACACTGGGAATGAACCCTTACCAGAACGCTTTCCTCAGAAGTAATATCACCTTTAGAGAGAGCAACATGGGTTTCTCCGTCTGTAAGACTCTCGTAAACCTTCATGTGAAACTCACCGAAATCTGTAGGCAGTTCCGCTTCAGCGGTGCATTTAACCAGAATCTCGTTTTTGTGCCTGTATTTCACAAGCTCTTCAACACTTGTAATAAGAAGACCGTGCTTCTCGGCAAATATCTCAAGATCCGGCATTCTTGCCATTGAGCCGTCTTCGTTCATTACCTCACAGATAACACCTGACGGATGCAGACCTGCCATTTCCGCCAGGTCCACTGAAGCCTCAGTATGGCCGGCCCTTCTCAAAACTCCGCCGTCTCTGGCAGCAAGAGGAAAAATGTGCCCCGGCCTGCCCAGGTCATCAGGTCTGGTATTAGGATCTATTGCCACAGAAATGGTTTTTGCCCTGTCAGCGGCACTGATACCGGTTGTAACTCCGTTTACAGCATCGATGCTCACAGTGAAAGCTGTTTCGTGGAGTGATGTGTTTCTGGGACACATTTCATGGAGATCAAGCCTTGCAAGATGCTCCCTTTTCATTGCCAGGCATATCAGACCCCTGGCATGTCTGGCCATGAAGTTAACATGATCAGCATCACAGAACTGTGCGGCAATAACAAGGTCACCTTCATTCTCACGGTGCTGGTCATCCACTACAATTATCATCTCGCCGCGCCTAATGGCGGCAATTGCATCCTCAGCGGGTCTCAGGCCGGTATTTTTCAAGGTAGTTCCTCAACGATTCTTTTGAGGCGGCGGTTTCCGCCGCTTTCACAATGTATTTTCCGATTATGTCGAATTCCAGATTTACTCTTGTTCCCTGCTTCCACTGTCCTGCTGAGGTGCTCTTCAGCGTTTCCGGTATCAGAGCAATGGAAAAATCTCTTTCTGTAAGGGAAGCCACAGTGAGACTGATACCTGAGACAGCCACAGAACCTTTCTCAACCAGGAATCTGCTGAACTTTCGGGGAAAAGAAACAGTAACCTGACAGAAAGACGACAACTTCTTTATTCCGATAACTGTTCCTGTACAGTCCACATGACCTGTTACAAAATGGCCGTGGAGTCTTCCATCTGCCTTCATGGACCGTTCAAGATTTACAGTTTCGCCGATTACAACAGGACTCACTCTGCCTGAGGTTTCAGGAGAAACATCAAAACTGATATTCCGGCCTGCGATGGAGACAACAGTGAGGCAGGAACCGTTTACGCAGACACTGTCTCCGCACGCGAGTTCCAGCTCTTTCTCAGGCACTATAAGGAGTCTGGAACCTGTTTTCTTTATTCGGCCTGTTGTCTCAATCAGCCCTGTGAACAATGGTGCCCTCCGTAAGGATATCGCTGCCGGTTCTTTCCACTGTAACATTTTTCAATCTGATCATATCATCAATACTTGCAGACCCTGTATTGCCTATGAGCGGCAGACCGGAACCTCCAAGGAGTGCCGGAGCAGTGAATATGCTGAGCCTGTCAACCAGCTCTGCCTTCACCAGAGATGCTGCAAGAGTTCCTCCGCCTTCACAGAAAACCATGCCAAGCCCCTCTGCAGCAGTTTTTATCAGCAGTTCATCCAGTGAATGGATATCAGGCCACAGTTCAACGAAGTCAGGCACCTTGATGTGAAACGGTGAGGCCACCACAGTCCTGCCGCCATCCCTGAAAACCTTCAGGGACTGTGAAAGTTCCCTGTCTGTGAGAATTATTCGTACAGGCTGCTGGTCATTAGGGCAATCAACACTGCGAACGGTAAGAGATGGATCATCCTTCTCTGCTGTACCTGCGCCAACCAGTACTGCATGGGCATTCTTTCTGTACAGGTGAACCCTTCTTCTGGATTCAGGGCCTGTTATCCACCTGCTGCTGCCGTCTGCTGCTGCGCTTCTTCCATCCAGAGTTCCTGCCATCTTCAGATGAAGGAAACTTCTTCCTGTGCGAAGGTGATGCAGATAAAGACTGTTCAGCTCCTCTGCTTCACTTTCCATGAGGCCGGTTTCCACCTCTATTCCATTTTCCCTGAGAATACGGACCCCTTTACCGCTCATTCTGGGGTCGGGATCCTTCATGGCCACCACAACCCTTACTATTCCAGCCTGAATAATAGCTTCGGTGCATGGAGGTGTTCTGCCGTGATGACAGCAGGGTTCAAGGGTTACCACCATTGTGCAGCCATCTGCTGAATCAATTCTGCCCAGTGCCTCCCTTTCTGCATGGGGGGCACCGCAGAACCCATGAAAACCGGAAGAAAGAACAATACCCTGGCTGTTCAGAATAACAGCGCCTACCAGAGGATTGGGAAATACCCTCTTACCGCCCTTGCCGGCCTCAGCCATGGCAACAGCCATTGCATTTTGTTCAGCAGCAGAAAACAAGGATGCTACTCGACTTCCTCTATAGTAAGCCTTCCAAGAACACCGTTAACCACATACTGGGCCTCAAGGCTTCCCTGGGCCAGAATTATGTGTGTCACATCAGCCAGCTGCTGGCGGAAAGTTGGATCTATCGCAACCCACTCACCTACCCATACAGCAGGCCATGCATGGTATCCGAAGATGCCGTTGTCCACATAGACAACCCCTGCACATGTCACTGCAGGTATTCCTGCAGCACGGCAGAGAGCAACTGTAAGAATGGTATGCTCGTTACAGTCGCCTCTGAGGTTGTCCAGCACATCCACTGCTGACGGAAGTGAAACAGTGGGGACATTGTCCACTGCTCTGTCCACGAAACCTGAAATTGCAAGAGCTGCTTCCCATGCGTTGCCGGCTCCTTCAGTAAGACTGTCTGCCAGCGCTCTTATGGCAGGATCATCACTCTGTATCATGGATTCCGGCTGCAGGAATTCATTCAGTTCCTCTGATTCTACAGGAAATGGAACAGGATCAGATGGAATGGTGGAGGTAACAGTTATCACCGGTCCGTCTTCAGCGGTCTGAAGACCTGGATAGTCCAGCTGGAAATCCGACCAGTCAATCTCTCCCTGAAGCATCCATACCCTGCTGCCTGTGGCTCTCGGATCGGATACTGTGTTGGAGGTAACCGCGTAAACCTCATAAAGGTCGCTGGAAGGAACAATATTATCCTCGGTTTCAGGGGCAACCCTTGTGAGAAGCATACCCATACCGGTTTCCTCTTCTCTTACGATCTGACCCTGATAAACCCATACAGAGTTTCTCATGCCCTGCTGGGAAATAACCAGTTTAGCAGCATCTACAGTATCCCCCATCAGGGAAACCGCTTCAATGGCTTCACATGTTACCGTTGCTTCAAAGAGCATTCCGGTAGACGGGTCAAAAGTGGGAAAGACCCGCTCATCACCTGGGTGCCATTCCATCATTGCACTTGCCAGATCCACAAAAGCAGGGAGGAAATCTCCTTCAAACTCATTAGTGTAGCTTATTTCTCTTCCGGATGTATTCAGTGTTGTTTCAACCGAGTTACCAGTTCTCACAGCAGTGGCCTGAATGAGAGATGTTCCGTCTGACATGGTCATGTCCATGTATCCCAGATCCATATCAAGACCTGTTCTGGAGGTGACATCCATTGTTACAGTTCTGGTGGTGCCCATGAGAAGCAGGTGCCATTCCATTCTCTGTGTTACTAGGAGAGAATCCCCGACCTGTTCGGTGGCCATTGTCATGTAGCCCACATCTTCGCCCTGAAGGGCAACTGCGAACTTCTGATAGTCAGCTGTAGCCCATGTTTCTGCAGAAACTTCTGTTTCATTCCCGCCACATGCCCCCAGGCACAACACAAGAATCGGTATCACTGCTGCGGTCTTTTTCATTTCAGCAACCTTTCAATAACATCAGCGATTCTGGAACCGGCTTTCCCATCCCACATGGGAATAACCGGAGGTTCACCAGGCCGCTTATCTATCTGTTCCCTTACAGCATCAGATATTCCTCCAGGTTCAGGACAGAGAATGTTCGTTCCAAGGGTACATGTTACAGGTCTCTCGGTGTTGGGCCTGACTGTTACACAAGGAACACCCATCACTGAGGTTTCCTCCTGCACCCCCCCTGAATCTGTTATTACAACTGCGGCTCCCTGCTGATGCCTGATAAATTTCAGGTAATCCATCGGTTTAACAATCTCAAGATTATCAGGTATAATCCGGCTCAATCCCCATTTCTCCATGTTCTTCACAGTTCTTGGATGGGCAGGAAAAACAAGCTTCACAGGTGAAAGTGAACCGAGAGCCCTGAGTATTTCCCCAAGCTTTTCCCGCTCATCCACATTTCCCGGTCTGTGGAGGGTAACCAGACCGTAGTCGCCTTCTGGAACAGCAATCTTCTCAGCTTCCGGAAGAAGTCGGAAGAGGGTGTCTATCATCGGATTACCAACCATGCTTATGGCGCTCTCCGGTCTGCCTTCTCTGAGAAGGTTATCCCTGGCCTCGCTGCTGGTAATCAGAAGCATATCGCTTATCTGGTCGGTAAGAAGTCTGTTTATTTCCTCAGGCATGGTTCTGTCAAAACTCCTGAGACCGGCTTCCACATGAACTGTGGGAGTACTGTAACGGACAGCTGTAAGAACACAGGCCAGAGTGGAGTTCACATCTCCTACCACAACCACTGCATCAGGTTTACCCTGAATGAAAACCGGTTCGTAGGCCTTCATTATCTCTGCAGTCTGAACTGTTACAGTCGAGCTTCCCACGCCCAGATTTATGTCAGGTCTGGGAAGACCAAGCTGATCAAAAAAACTACCTGACATGGAATAGTCGTAATGCTGCCCTGTGTGAACCAGCCTTACCGGTGTTTTCAGGCTGCGAATAATGGGATCAACTTTCATGAAGTTGGGTCTGGCACCGCAGATCAGGTCTATCATGTTACTCTTTTCGAATGTCGAACTTGTCGGTTCTTCGTTTGTGCCTGCCGCCTTCAAAGTGTTCTTTCAGAAAAGCATCAGTTATCTCGGAAGCGAGAAAAAAGCCTGTAAAGCCTCCTCCGAGAACCAGTACATTGGCATCGTTGTGCCACCTGGCGTACTGAGCCATTCGGGGAAACAGGCAAAGGGCTGCCCTTATCCCTTTGAACCTGTTGGCGGCAATACTCATTCCCACTCCTGAATTGCAAACCAGTATTCCTCTCTCTGCTTTTCCTTCCAGCAGAGATTCACAGAGATCTGCGGCGTAATCAGGGTAATCAACCGAGTCAGTAGAGAAGGGGCCCAGATCGGTGACCTGGTGCCCCTCCGCTTCCAGCTTCTCCACAAGCAGCGCCTTCAGGGCATATCCGGCGTGATCGCTTGCAAGAAGCAGCTTCATTACTGTCTTCCCTGGTAGGCAGCAACAATACCGCTGAGCACGATGCTGCAGAGCTTGCTCTCAGCGCTGTCTGCGCGGCTTGTGAGTACCACCGGGTTTCTGGCCCCCATGACAACAGCTCCAAGCTCGGAATTGGCCAGGAAAATAAGGCCCTTGTAGAGGACATTTCCAGCTTCAATATCCGGCATCAGAACAATATCCGCATCACCGGCAACAGGGCTCTCTATTTTCTTGATTTTTACCGCCACAGGAGAAACTGCCAGGTCAAGGGCAAGCGGGCCGTCAAAGAGGATGTCCCCGAACTCACCTTTCTCTGCCAGCTTCTTCATCTCTGCCGCTTCAAGGGTGCAGGGCATCTTCTCGTAGGGAACTTCCTTGGCACAGACATATGTGCACTTGGGAGTTTCAAGCCCTAAAGCCTTTCCAACGATAACAGCATTCTTCAGAATCTGCCTCTTCTGCTCAAAATCCGGTGCGATGTTCATGGCGGCATCTGTCACCAGAAGAAGCTTGGAATAAGAAGGTATGTCAAAGGCGGCCACATGGCTGAGAAGCCCTTCACCTCTGAGACCGTGCTCCTTGTCAAGGAGAGCCTTGAGGAATGTGCTTGTTGCCACAAGACCCTTCATAAGAACCTGGGCTTCGCCGTTTCTTACAAGCTCAACACCCTTCTCTGCACTTTCCTTGTCTCCCTCTGCGTGTACTATTCTGATTTCGGAAATATCGAAATCGGCTTCAGCTGCAGCTTTTCTGATTCCCTCTTCAGGACCGACAAGAATACAGTCAACCATACCTCCTTCAACTGCTTCTTTAACAGCTGTAAGGGTTTCCACCTCATCAGCTCTAACCACGGACACAACACTTGAAGGGAGATCTTTTGCATGCTTTTTCAGCTGTTCAAGACTGCGAATGGGCTCCATAACCTGCCTTTCGTCATTGTAATATCTGGTCTTATTAAAACTTTGAAAGCTAATTCAAGATCGGGCACTGCCCAACTTGAAATATAGGTAAACGGTATTTCTGATGCCACATTACCGGCTGGTTGACAATACCTTGCCTGCCGTTCAGATTTGACTGACAAATTGAGTTCATACAATCATTGAAAACTGCCATCAGGCAGTACCGGAATCAGAGTTTAAAAATTCGGAGGCCTTAATGAAACACATTCCTGCAAATGAAGTAAAATCCACCATCGGCAAGCATATGCTGGCAGATGGTTACGACATGACCCTTGACCTTAGAAACAGCAGGGGCAGCTACATCAGAGATGCTGCGACAGGCCGTGACTATCTGGATCTGTTCAGTTTCTTTGCAAGTGCTCCCCTTGGTTTCAACCACCCTTCTCTTGCCAATGATGAATGGAAGAAACACATTTCGGAAGTGGCTGTCAACAAGCCTTCAAACAGCGATTTCTACACTGAAGAGATGGCTGTTTTTGTAGACACCTTTGCAAACACTGTCATTCCTGACAGCCACCCTTATCTTTTCTTTGTTTCCGGTGGAGCCCTCGCTGTTGAGAACGCGCTGAAAACCGCATTCGACTGGAAGGTTCGCAAGAACATCGCCGCCGGAAGAGGGGAAAAGCTCGGCACAAAGGTCATTCACTTCAAAAAGGCTTTTCACGGAAGATCAGGATACACTCTGAGCCTGACCAATACGGCAGATCCGAGAAAATACATGTACTTTCCGCTTTTTGACTGGCCCAGAGTAGACTCGCCTGCTGTAACTTTCCCTCTTGAGGAGAACCTGAATGCAGTAAAAGCTGCTGAAGAAAAAACCCTTGCTCAGATAGATGATGCAATAAAGGCACACGGTTATGATATAGCCTGCCTTATTGTTGAACCCATTCAGGGAGAAGGCGGAGACAACCACTTCCGTCCTGAATTCCTTCAGGCACTCAGAGAGAGGGCTGACAAGCATGAGTTCCTTCTTATCTTTGATGAGGTTCAGAGCGGTATGGGCCTTTCAGGGGAATGGTGGGCATGGCAGTCCCTTGGCGTAGAGCCTGATATTTTCTGCTTCGGCAAGAAGGCACAGGTCTGCGGTATCGCATGCAACAGAAGAGTAGATGAAGTTGAGAACAATGTCTTCCACGAGTCCAGCAGAATCAATTCTACCTGGGGCGGCAATCTGGTGGACATGGTCAGATGCACCAGATACCTTGAAGTCATGGTAGAAGAGAATGTTCTTGAGAATGTGAGAACCAGGCATAATCAGGTAATTGAGGGGCTGAATGCCCTTGCAGCTGAAAACAAGGGCAAGGTTTCAAACATCCGCGGCAGAGGGCTTATGATAGCATTTGACCTTGAGAACGGAGAGAAGAGAAATGCTCTGGTTTCCAAAATACTGGAAAACGGTGCCATTATCCTTCCCTGTGGAGACAGGACCATAAGGTTCAGGCCTCCTCTCAACATAACTTCCGAAGAAGTAGATAAGGCTATGGCTATAATCGGAAAATCAATGCAGGAAGTTCTTTAGAAATCTTATCAGAGAGGCCGCCTGGAAAAACAGGCGGTCTCACTTCATCAGAACTTTTTTCACAACTTGAGAGACATCGCTGAGAGAATACGGTTTCTGAAGCATACCGGCGATATTAAGATCACTGTATTCCTTAATGACAGCGTCTTCCGTATAACCGGTGGATACAATTATTTTTGCCTCAGAGTTCAGCTCAAGTATTCTCCGAAAGGCTTCTGCACCGTCCATTACAGGCATTGTAAGATCCAGTATAACACATGCGAATCGTTCCGGATCATTCCTGTATTTCTCCAGAGCTTCTCTGCCGTCAGAAGCAAAATCAACTGAATACCCCAGCAGAGAAAGCATCTTACCGGTAATCTCTTTCACCGAATCTTCATCATCAACCAGCAGGATGTGCCCCTCTCCGCTGGAAGGTTTTATTGCAGCCTTCTTCTTATTCTTTCGACGGTATTCAGAGCATGCAGGCAGATAAACTGTAAATACGGACCCTTTGCCCTCTTCGGAAGTAACCTCAATAGCGCCCTTATGGGCTCTTATTACTCCAAGAACTGCTGCAAGCCCAAGCCCTCGTCCTGTAAACTTCGTGGAAAAGAAGGGATCGAATACTCTGGAAAGTGTTTTACTGTCCATTCCTTTACCGGTATCAGATACCTTTATTATCACATAGTTCCCCGGCGTTAGATCGTCATTGACAAAAGTCTCGTTAAGCTCACCGGCCCTGCATAACTTGAGAGCTGTGGAAAGCTTTACTGTTCCAGGCTTGTTTTCCAGCGCCTCAGAAGCATTGGTCATCAGGTTCATAATAACCTGCTGGAGCTGCTGCACAGGATCTGCGAAAACATCAGGCAGATTCGCTGCCAAATCGTATTCAAGAGTTGTTTTCCGCGAAACAGAAACACTGAGCATCATTCCGGTATCCTGAATTACCTGATTCACATCCACTGGTTTACTCTTCGGTTCATTTCTTCCTGAATAGTCAAGCATCTGCTTTGTAAGACCGGAAGCCCGCTTTGAAGCTGAAAGAATATCTCTAAGATAACCTTCTGTTTCCATGGATAGATCTATGTCATGAAGGGCCATCTCTGCATTTCCCATTATTGCCATGAGAATGTTGTTGAAATCATGAGCAATGCCCCCTGCAAGAACCCCAAGGCTTTCCAGCTTCTGTGTGGATCTGATCTGCTCCTCCAGTTTCGTATTCCTTATCTCAGCTTCTTTTCGTTCTGTGATATCTCTGATGTGATCAATGACTTGAACCAGTTTACCTTCTCTATTAAGAACAGGATATGTTCTGACATCCAGCCAGCAATGCATATCAGGCAAGTACTTTTCCATTCGTTCTAATTTGTGTGTGTCATAGGTAAGAGATGCAGCACACTCCTTACATGGATGACTTTCACCTATAAGCTCATAGCATTTTTTCCCTTTTGTTTCCTCAGGAGTGAGGCCCAGAAATCTGTATCCTGCTTTGTTGTAGCTGATAATTCCGTACTCAGTATCCTGAACTCCTATGATGTCAGGTATTGCATCCAGAACATTTTTCAGCATTTCACGGGCATTATCCAGCTCTTTTATAACTGACTGCAATTCAGATATGTCTACTACAACGCCTATAATAGCAATCGGGTTGCCTTCTTCATCAAGAACAGTGGTACATCTGGTGGTAGAGGGAAAGGTGCTTCCATCTTTTCGAAGGCGGGCTACTTCACCTTTAAAAAACCTTTCCCAATAATATGACCAATAATCTCTTCCACCCTGGGCCTGAATTCTTCAGGATGAAACATTCTGATGTCTGAACCTATTGCCTCTTTTTCTGTATACCCGTGAAGAATTGCAAAGGCTCTATTGACGAAGATAATCTTGCCGGAGAGATCAGTTATCTCAATTCCCTCTTCAGTCTGATGAAGAGCCGACAATACAAGATTGATGCCGGCAGTGTTCTCACTGCACCCCAAAAGAAATCACCACCCTTTATGATCTTACTTTACAAAGACAATTACGGTTTTATCAATCTGTGTCAAGAACCCTGAAAACAAGAACTCATATTCCATCATAAAGGTGTGTATCAGAGATCAACAATCTCTATCTATGCATAAAGTATTAGATTATATAGACTACATTTATGCAAATCCCAATTAAGGGCTTGTTGTTCACCTCTCTCCTGCCCATAGCCTGCTGCCAGCTTGCAAGAGCTTACCTGGCTGGGCCAGCTGCTTTCCGCTGTAATCCAGGCATTTTATCTGTGAACAATGGCACAATGAAACCCCCTCAGCAGCCTTTCAGCATTAATTATCAGATAGACCATACTGATAAGTGTTCCGCTTGTTTTCTGCAGTCTGGTCTTTACTTTATTCAGTGAATATTTCACTCGGCCTTCACGGAAGTGACCCTGTACAGCATGACCCAGGCAACAGGCTAATGTATTGAAACAACGCCATTCCAGCCGCAATCATCTAAAGACCGTAGAGGATTGTCCGCCTTCTGTTCACTTTTGTTGCCCATCCTGCGCCTGAGCCAATGCATGCATAAATCACATTAAGGATATCAATCTTTATGCGGAGAATCTCTTCTGATCTGAGATGAACATCAGAAACAACATGAAGAAAGTTTTCCTCTGCTTCCTTCATAACCGAATGCCGATCTTTCAGAAAATGATTCGCTTTACTGCAACAGCTCTCCAGTTCTCTCCCTGTCTGCAATAGTCATCCTTCTGCAAGTCCGGCAGCCAGGGCCGGTCAGCAATGTATTTCTCTGCCCGCCGGAATAGTTTATCCTGATTCCCTGCGTCAAAGGGAAAACCCTATTGAATTATGAGAATGGTGTTGAGTATTTCCACTCTGTCCCTTCGAAAATCGCTGCTTGAAGGAGCAACTTAGGCAGCTGCTGTATATACAGAATACATATTCCGGAAAAAGTTTATACAGGCACTCTGGAGTTCGAAAGGCTGAGTCGGTACAATCAGATGGGGAGAAGCAGGAATACCTGTACTAAGAAAAACCCCGCTCCCTTCAAAAGGGAACGGGGTAAACGAAATATCAGGGAACGATTACCAGCGGTAGTGGGCGAAAGCCTTGTTGGCCTCTGCCATTTTGTGGGTGTCTTCCCTCTTCTTAACGCTTGCGCCTTCGTTTCTGGCAGCTTCCATGAACTCTGCAGCAAGTCTCTCACGCATTGTTTTGCCTCTGCGGCCTCTGGCGTATCCAATTATCCAGCGCATGGCAAGTGCGTCTCTTTCCTCAGGACGGACCTCCATGGGAACCTGGTATGTGGATCCTCCAACTCGGCGGCTCTTGACCTTCAGAGTTGGGCGGACATTGTTCATGGCCTTGTTGAAAACCGTTACAGGATCCTGTCCGGTCTTCTCGGCAATGATATCAAAAGCACCGTAAACTATTGCTTCCGCAGTTGACCTCTTGCCCTGAAGCATGATGTTGTTGATGAATTTGGCTATCACAAGATTGCCGTATCTCACATCAGGCAGAATTTCTCTACGCTTTGGTCTGTTTCTTCTCATCTTCTACTCCGCTCTACGATTCCCGCTTGGTTCCGTACTTGGAACGGCTCTGCTTTCTTCCCTCAACGCCGCTTGTATCCTCCACACCTCTGATGATGTGATAACGGACACCGGGAAGATCCTTGACTCGGCCGCCTCTTACAAGAACAACAGAGTGCTCGTTGAGGTTGTGGCCTTCGCCGGGGATGTATGCGGTAACCTCGAACCCGTTCCTAAGCCTTACACGGGCAACCTTACGGAGTGCTGAATTGGGCTTCTTGGGGGTTGAGGTGTAAACACGGGTACAGATACCCTTTCTCTGAGGGCAACTCGTAAGAGCAGGAGCCTTGGTTTTCTGTATCTGCTTTTTGCGCCCTTTTCGCACCAGCTGATTAATGGTGGGCAAACTTTCTCCTTTCGCGGTCAGCTCGCGCGAGCTGCCATTTCTCCTTCTACAGTGAGTGCAACTCTATACATGTTCGTACTTTTCGTCAACCTCTTCCTCCTGAACAGGTTCAGGAAGATCGGATCCGTCAGCCATGGATATTCTGATATCACGGTAGTTCCTGACCCCTGTACCTGCAGGAACAAGGTGTCCAACCACTACATTTTCCTTAAGCCCCCGCAGCCTGTCGATCTGGCCGTTAATGGCAGCATCGGAGAGGACTGAGTTGGTCTCCTGGAATGAAGCAGCAGAGAGGAAACTGGTGGTGGCCAGTGACGCCTTGGTAATACCAAGCAGCATTACATCACTGGTTGCAGGGCGTCTGCCCTGTGCCATCATATCCATGTTAACCCTGTTAAGGGTGAGGCGGCTGATTCGGGCTCCCTCAAGGAACTGGGTATCGCCTGCATTCTCCACCCTTGCCTTGCCAAGCATCTGTCGTACAACGATACCGATATGCTTGTCGTTTATCTTCACGCCCTGAAGGCGGTAGACTTCCTGAATCTCGTTGAGCAGATAATCCTCAACAGACTCGGTTCCCCTTACTCTGAGAATGTCGTGGGGATCCAGAGGCCCGTCTGTAAGCTTTTCACCTGCTTCAACATGATCCCCTTCACGGACCCTGATATGCTTGGTTGCCTGTATCTTGATACTGGCTTCCTGCCCCTGGTCACCTGTGATGGTCACTGTACGCATTGCTGCCTTGATAGGGCTGAGAGTTACAGTTCCGCTTATCTCGGCAATTGCCGCTGCGTCACCTGGTCTTCTGGCTTCAAAGAGTTCATCCACCCTGGGAAGACCACCGGTAATATCCCTCTGGAGACCTGCTCTCTTAGGCATTCTTGCCACATGGACACCGGTACTTATAAGCTGACCATCTCTTACATGGAGGGTTGCTCCGCTGGGAATGGGGTACACGCCGCGGACATGGTCTTTGATGAACTGCTCCACCGGGTCCTGGCCCTGCTGGCGCTGACGGCCTCTGGCCACGATGTGGCTTCTGAATCCGCCCTTCTGATAAAAGCTTACAAGAACCAGTATACGGCCTCTGCTTACTATATCTGAAAGGCGCATTATCACCTGTCTGGTTCCTGCATGGGCCTTATCCAGACTGGCAAAAGCCATGATGAACGGGTGCTTCATACTGAAGTCCAGCAGTTTTTCCATGAACTCGTCTTCAAGCTCATCGTTCTTTCTGCTGCTTGAGGCAGCCAGTCTCTCGGTGACTTCCTTCAGATCCTTGAAGTCAGCCATGTCTTTCTTCTTCAGAGTACCTTCAAGCTGCTGTACAATCTCTGCGAAAGCAGCATAGCTGCCTGTTCCCACCTTTCGGCAGTTCAGATTCAGGAATGGAACAGTGGAATCACTCTCTGCATGGGCAGTAATTATCTCGTCGTAGAGAGAGGTTGGCCTTACAGCATTGGTGTCTCTGTATGTGAAGACCATGCGGCCCTGGGCACCTTCAGCTTCCTCAAGAAGCTCACTGAAGGAGTGAAGCTCTTCTTCACGGCGTCTTGGACGACCTGAGAGAACAACCATGAATTCAGGCAGAATGAACACATGGGGATGAAGCGTACGGCTTCTGTCCTCAACAATTATCATCTGACGATGCTGTTCTGTGTCAATCTCCTCCTGCAGTGTAACATCCTCTTCAATGTCCACATAGTGAACTGAACCGGAATGCTCACTGACTATGGGATTACTGAAAGGCTCAGCAAGGAAGAGTATATCGTCACGCTCCACAATCTGATCGTCTGTTACAGACATGATAGCGCCGGGGCTTACCTCGTATGTGGAAAGAACTTCACCTTCGCTGTCAATGATGTCTATCTGACCGTTCCTTGAAGCGATGATACTTGTTTTACCCTCAGGATCTGTGCCTTCAACCAGGTGTATGTTTCTGAAGCTGATCTTACCTGGGTGTCTGGCCTTTACCTGATTATCCTGAGCCTCACGGGAGGATACACCTCCGGTATGGAAAGTTCTCAGCGTAAGCTGAGTTCCCGGTTCTCCGATGGACTGGGCAGCTATAACACCTACAGCTTCTCCCTTTGTAACCATGCGGTTTCTGCTCAGGTCCCATCCGTAGCACTTGGCGCAGAGACCGTGCTCTGCCTCACAGGTGAGAACCGAACGGATTCTTACAGACTCAATGGATCTGGAATCAATGTAGGAAGCCAGTTTCGGAGTAATCTCCTCCCCTGCCTCACAGATAATCTCATCTGTTACAGGATCGTATACATCCTCGGCGGTAACCTTGCCGACTATGCGCTCGCTGAGCTTCTCGATAACCTTCTCGCCCTCTTTGAGAGCAGTTATGTCACGGCCGCGAATGGTTCCGCAGTCTGTGGTTGTTATTACCACATCCTGGCAGACATCGACGAGCCTTCTGGTAAGGTATCCTGCGTCTGCAGTCTTAAGAGCTGTATCAGCAAGACCCTTTCGTGAACCGTGGGTGGAAATTGAGTATTCAATAACCGAAAGGCCCTCTTTCAGGGAACTGATAATCGGTGTCTCAATTGTCTCACCTATATCACCTGAGAGTTTCTTCTTGGGCTTTGCCATCAGGCCTCGCATACCTGCGAGCTGCCTGACCTGCTCGACACTTCCTCTTGCTCCTGAGTTGGCCATGAGGAAAATAGGATTGAACCCGTGGTTGTCGTGGCTCAACTGCTCCATCATGGAGTTTTTCACATCCTCGGTAGCCTGTGACCACACATCAATTATCTTGTTGTAACGGTCACTCTCGGTCATTTCACCTTTTCTGGCGGCAAACTCAACATCTGCCACTGCTCCGGTACTCTGGGCGATGATGTCCTTCTTGGCGTCGGGAACAATCATGTCGTCCATGCCCACAGTCAGACCGCTGATGGTGCTGTACTTGAATCCCAGATCCTTAAGGCTGTCAAGAAAAACAGCAGTCTTAACTGCGCCCAGTTCGTTGAAGCACCTGGCAACCATACGGTTAAGGCCCTTCTTGCCGAATACTTTCGCGTGGGATTCGGTGATTCCGTTGGCCATGATGTAGCCCATACCCTCAGGCACTATGTAGTTGAAAATCACCTGACCTGGAGTGGTATAGTCCTTCCAGAACTTGGGAACCCTTCTCTCGCCTTTGGAGTTGGTCTCAATTATTCTGTTGATTCCCTTTATTTTGATTCTGGAGTGAAGATTCACCTTGCCTGCATCAAGGGCGCCGATAACCTCTTCCCTGGAGGCGAATATCATTCCTTCACCCTTATCACCTGCGAGAGGCTTGGTGATGTAGTAGGCACCTATAACCATATCGTGGCTGGGTGACGCAACCGGCTCTCCGCTTGAAGGCTTGAGAATGTTTCTGCTTCCAAGCATGAGTACCCTTGCCTCTACCTGGGCCTCTGCCGAGAGCGGAAGATGAACTGCCATCTGGTCACCGTCGAAGTCGGCATTGAACGCGGCACAAGCAAGCGGGTGAAGCCTGATAGCCAGCCCCTCCACCAGTACCGGTTCAAAAGCCTGTATACCAAGGCGGTGAAGAGTAGGCGCTCTGTTGAGCATCACAGGATGGTTGGCAATGACCTCTTCCAGTATTGCCCATACTATTTCTTCCCGTTCCTCAACCTGCTTCTGGGCCATCTTAACCTTGTCACCGGTTAGCTTCGCCAGCCTGGCAACCACGAAAGGCTTGAACAGCTCAAGGGCCATTGTCTTGGGAAGACCGCACTGATGCATCTTCAGCTCAGGGCCTACAACGATTACCGATCTGCCGGAGTAGTCTACGCGTTTTCCCAGAAGGTTCTGGCGGAAACGACCGCGCTTGCCCTTGAGAAGATCGGAAAGACTTCTGAGAGGCCGCATACCGGCACCTTTAACAGGCTTTCTGCGGCTGCCGTTATCAAGAACAGCATCAACTGCCTCCTGAAGCATCCTCTTCTCGTTTCTCAGAATAACATCAGGCGCCTGAAGGTCCAGAAGCCTCAGAAGCCTGTTGTTCCTGTTGATTACTCTCCTGTAGAGATCATTAAGATCACTTGAGGCAAACCTGCCCCCTTCAAGGGGCACCAGAGGCCTGAGATCAGGAGGAAGAACAGGAAGAACCCTGAGAATCATCCACTCAGGCTTGTTGTCATTCTTTGAGTTTTCAAAGGCCACCACTTCCTTGAGCCGCTTCAGGTTCTTCTGCCTTCGGCTGATGGTGGTCTCGTTTGCTATGCTGGTTCTGAGCGCGGCTGCCAGTTCGTCCAGGTCAATCTCTGAAAGGAGCCTGGAGATCGCCTCTGCTCCCATTCCCACAGTGAAAGCGTCATCACCGTAGGTTTCACAGGCGGCGTAGTAATCTTCGTCATCCAGAACCTTTCCCGGCTTCAGGGAGGGGTGCTCACTGGAGATAACTATGTACGACTCGTAGTAGAGCACTCTTTCAAGGTCAAGGTTGGTGATGTCGAGCAGCTTGTTGATTTTTCTGCTCTTGAAGTACCAGATGTGAGATACCGGAACTGCAAGTTCGATGTGTCCCATTCTGCTTCTTCTCACCCTGGAGTGGGTAACCTCTACACCGCAGCGGTCGCACTTGACACCTCTGTAGCGGGGTTTCTTGTATCTTCCGCAGCTGCACTCCCAGTCTTTCACCGGGCCGAAAATCTTTTCGCAGAAAAGGCCGTCCGGTTCAGGTTTGTAGCTTCTGTAGTTTATGGTCTCAGCCTTGGTAACCTCACCGTATGACCACTCTTTTATGGTTTCAGGCGAAGCAAGGCTTATTCTTATTCCCGAGAAATCTGCAGGAAATGTGTTGGCATCCCTAAGGGAATGTGAATCAAGCATTCTCGTTCCCCCTTTCATCGCTCATATCCAGTTCCACATCCAGGGCGAGACTTCGCATCTCGCTGAGCAGCACATTGAACGCTTCAGGGGTACCCCTGGTCTCGACATTTCTGCCATGAACAATGGCCTTGTACGCTTCGGTTCTGCCGTCAACATCGTCACTCTTGATAGTGAGCATCTCCTGAAGGCAGTGAGCAGCTCCGTATGCCTCAAGTGCCCAGACTTCCATCTCTCCAAGCCTCTGTCCGCCGTTCTGGGCTTTTCCGCCCAGCGGCTGCTGAGTAACCATTGCATAGGGGCCGGTGGATCTGGCGTGTATCTTGTCTTCCACCTGATGGGCAAGCTTCAGCATGTACATGCGGCCAACGGTAACCCTGTGCTCAAAGGGTTCTCCGGTTCTGCCGTCAAAAAGAACGGTTTTCCCGTCTCTGTCATGGCCTGCTTCCTCAAGAAGATCACCGATTTTTTCGTTGTCTATGCTGTCGAAAACCGGAGTGACCGCATTAATGCCCAGGTCGGCAGCTGCCATTCCCAGATTGGTCTCCATTATCTGCCCCACATTCATTCGGCTGGGAACGCCCAGAGGGTTCAGGCAGATGTCAACAGGTGTACCGTCAGGAAGGTAAGGCATATCCTCTTCCGGAACTATGATACTCACAACGCCCTTGTTACCGTGGCGTCCGGCCATCTTGTCGCCGATGCGAAGCTTTCGCCTCTTTGCCACATAAACCTTGACAAGCTTGATAACGCCGGGCTTGAGCTCGTCGCCTCTGTGAAGCCTGTCTTCCTCATCCTGACAGTTGTTGTTTATCTCCTTGAGCTTGTTCTCTGCACTTCTGAGGATTCTTCTTGCCCTGTCATCTACCACAAGGTCTTCAACAAGCTGACGATTGAAGTCCAGATCGGTGAAATCCACCTTCTTCAGGAATGTTGCGGTTATCTTCCTGCCTTCCGGTATCATCTGTTCCCCTGTCACAGAATCCACGAAAGTTGCAGCCTTCTGCCCGAGAAGCACATCTCTCAGCATCTGGTCTCTCTGTGAGAAGAGCCTCTTCTCAGCTTCAATCCTCTCTTCACGAAGGGCATCTATTCGGGACTCTATCTCCCGTCTGCCTCTTGGGGTTTCGTCCTTGCGGGAATAAACCTTTACATCCACAACGATGCCTGACATTCCCACTGGAGCCTTGAGAGAGGTATCCTTTACATCGCTGGCCCTCTTGCCGAAAATGGCTCGAATCAGTCTCTCCTCCGGAGAAAGATCCTGTTCGCCCTTGGGGCTGACTTTTCCAACAAGAAGGTCGCCGGCACGGATTCTGGAACCGACACGGACAATACCGTTATCGTCCAGGTTCCGCATTGCCTCCCGTTTTTCAGTGGCATTGGGAAGATCCCTGGTAAGTTCCTCAGGCCCAAGCTTGGTCTCACGGAACTGCGTTTCGAACTCGACTATATGAACAGAAGTGAATGTGTCGTCTTTTACAACCCTTTCACTGACCACGATAGCATCCTCGTAGTTGTAACCGTTCCATGGAGTGAAGGCCACAAGAGCGTTTACACCAAGCGCAAGTCTGCCGTTGCTGGTTGCCATGCCGTCTGCGAGAATGTCTCCCCTGTTTACCCTGGTACCCACTGAAACTACAGGTTTCTGGTTGACGCAGGTATCCTGGTTGGATCTTTCGAATTTTCGCAGGTCGTAAAGGTCTTCACGGTCGAAATCGTACTCGTCTCCATCGGCCTTTACAACGATGCGTCCTGCATCAACATGGGTAACCACACCGGCTCTTTCCGCAAGAACCAGCGCGCCGCTGTCCCTCGCGGCAACCTCTTCCATTCCTGTTCCCACCACCGGATCATCGGTGTAAAGAAGAGGCACTGCCTGACGCTGCATGTTGGAACCCATAAGCGCCCTGTTGGCATCATCATGTTCAAGGAAGGGTATAAGAGCAGCGGAAAGCCCTACAAGCTGCATGGGACTCACATCGATGTACTCAACCTCGTCAGGGGTTACCATGGGATAGTTGCTTGCCTTCTTGGCACGGACCAGAGGCCCTATGAGCATGTTGTTCTCATCAATGGGAGCGTCTGCCTCTGCAATTGTCATTCTGTCTTCCTTGTCTGCAGAAAGGAATGACACTTCATTGGTAACTTTTCCCTTGATCACCCTTCTGTAGGGGGTTTCAAGGAAACCGAAACGGTTGATTGAAGCATAAACAGAAAGGGTTGTGATAAGGCCAATGTTGGGACCTTCAGGGGTTTCAACAGGGCACAGCCTTCCGTAATGTGTGTGATGCACATCGCGCACATCGAAACCGGCTCTCTCACGGGTCAGACCGCCTTCGCCCAGGGCACTTGTCCTCCGCTTGTGAGTAATCTCAGCCAGAGGGTTGGTCTGCTCCATGAACTGGGAAAGCTGACTTTGACCGAAAAAGGAGTTGATAACGCTTGAAAGGGTTCTTGAATTAACAAGATCCTGAGGGCGAAGCTTCTCCCTGTCCTGCTGTCCCATTCTGTCCTTGATGGTTCTGGCCATTCTGGCAAGACCCTTGGAAAATTCCTGTCCAAGAAGCTCTCCCACAGTCTTGACTCTCCGGTTACCGAGATGGTCGATATCATCAGAGACATTGGTTCCTTCCCTGAGCCTTATAAGGTTGTCCACTATGGAAATAAGGTCAGGAACTGTAAGGGTAAGCTTATCCATTGAAACATTTATGTTCAGTCGCTCGTTGAGCTTATAGCGGCCAACCTCACTGAGACTGTACCGCTTGCTGTCAAAGAACATTGATCTGAGGTAGCTTCTTGCATGATCAAGAGAAGGGGCTTCTGTTCCCCTGAGAGCCTCGTATATCCACATGGTTGCAGTGGACTCGTTCTTCTCAATTCCCGCTCCCAGAGCAGATTCTTCCTTAGCCAGTGTGCGCCTGATGCTGTCTACACTGTTGCGCTCATTCCTGGGCTCAAGGAACTTGACTTTTTCAATACCTGCTGCGGCTATACGCTGAAGTTTCTCAACATTCTCCACAGGCTCATCGCATCTTACGATGAGTTCACCTGTTTCAGGATCAACAATATCCTCGGCAAAGGACTTGTGAATAATCTCCGCAATCTTTGACTGCCTCTTCAGAACAGAATTGATATCCTTTTCCTTCACAGGATAGAATGCCTGAAGCAGCTCGGAATCCGAGCTGAGCCCGAGGGCTCTGAGAAGCATTGTGACAGGGATTCTCTTGGGTTTCTTGTCGATGTTTGCAAAAATTATTTCATTGCTGTCCAGGGTCAGATCAAGCCATGAGCCTTTCTGGGGAATAACCCTGGTGGTGCAGATTCTGCGTCCTCTCTGCTGGGTCTTCTCTTCAAAGAAGACACCGGGGCTTCTGTGAAGCTGACTGACAATAACCCTCTCGGCTCCGTTGATGATGAATGAGCCGTTGCTTGTCATCTGGGGCAGTTCTCCCAGGAAAGTACTCTGGTCCACTGCCATCTTCATTACAAGAGTTTCCGGATCACGGGTGACCAGACGCATAGTAGCATTGAGAGGAGCTGAAAATGTAACGCCACGCTCCACAGCCTCCCTGATGGAGTGCCTGGGCCGGCCTATATCGTAACTTACATACTCCAGAGAGAACTCCTTGGTGGAACTCTCAATGGGAAAGGTGTCCATGAATATCTTATGAAGCCCCTGGGGGAGCCTCTCCTCAGGCTTGACATCAGCCTGGAGGAAATTATCGAACGATTCCCTCTGAACTCTTAAAAGATCTGGAACTTGAATTGCCGGTTTTACCTGCGAAAAGTTCCTTACAGGTCTCGCTTTTTTCACTGCCACTCCTCTGCACTTCTCCTGAACCGAAACAAAGCTACCATTGGTGCCATTGGGGCGGAAAGCGGAGGACCGCTGAAAAGTCCTCCGCTGTCAGCCCATTTGTATCAGGTAACTACTTGAGTGCGACTGTAGCGCCAGCTTCCTCAAGCTGCTTCTTGATCTCCTCGCCCTCGGCCTTTTCAACACCTTCCTTAACCTTTGAAGGAGCGCCATCCACAAGGTCCTTAGCTTCCTTGAGTCCAAGACCGGTAAGCTCACGAACAACCTTGATAACAGCAATTTTCTTTGAGCCGAAACTTTCGAGAACAACATCAAACTCACTTTGCTCTTCAGCAGCTGCTTCGCCGCCGGCAGGACTGGCTGCAGCCACTGCTACTGCAGGTGCCGCTGCGGAAACACCGAACTTGTCTTCCATTTCCTTAACAAGATCGGCAAGCTCAAGTACAGTCATGTTTGAGATAGCCTCGATGACAGCAGCCTTTCTGTCTTCACTCATTTTATTTCCTCCGTGCTTCGCGGAACTCTCCTGAATTCCGTTTTCGGTTAGTTTTCTTTACTCTCGCTAATGGCGTTAACAGCATAAAGGAATTTCCTGATAACACCGCTTGTAACCATTACGAAGCCCTGAACAGGGGCATTCGCTGATCCGAGAACCTTCGCAAGGAGTTCTTCCCGTGAAGGCATGTCAGCAAGGCTCATCACCTCGTCAACATTAAAGGATCTGCCGGACACGAATCCGCCTTTGATGGCAGGGATTCCCTTGTGTTCCTTGCTGAAGCTCTTGAGAAGCCTGGCAGGAGCAACCTCGTCCTTGCTGTACGCGATGGCTGTAGGGCCGTTGAGAAGACCGAACACATCCTCAGCGGAATCAACTCCGATATTCTCAAGGGCTCTTCTGAGAAGGGTATTCTTCACCACTTTGAAAGTGATTCCCGCTTCTCTCATCTGCCGTCTCAGTTCGGTCATCTGCTCTACATTGATGCCGGTGAAATCAGCAAGCACTACTGCTCCAGCTTCATCCACACCGATGTTGAGGGTTGAGACTACGGTTTCTTTCTGGTTTCTGGTTATGCTCACTACCGTACTCCCCTCTACCTGAGCAGTGAGCGGACATCATTGATGTCCACTTTAATGCCTGGGCCCATTGTTGATGATACAGACATGTTGTTCAGGTATCTTCCCTTCGCGGAAGAAGGCCTGAGCTGCAGCACCTTCTCCATGAAGGAGAGTATGTTCTCCTTCAGGGCCTGTTCCTCAAAACTGGCCTTGCCTACAGGTACATGAAGGTTTCCTGTCTTGTCAACCCTGAACGAAATCTTTCCGCCCTTGGCATCCTTGACAGCAGTGGCAACATCCGGAGTAACTGTTCCGGTCTTGGGGTTGGGCATAAGGCCCCTGGGACCAAGAACCCTTCCAAGCTTGCCCACAACACCCATCATGTCAGGTGATGCTACTACCACATCAAACTCAAGCCAGCCTTCAGTAATCTTCTTTGCTGTCTCTTCGTCACCGATGAAATCGGCTCCTGCTGCTTTAGCCTCTTCAGCCTTGTCACCCCTGGCAAATACAAGCACACGGACAGTCTTGCCTGTTCCGTGGGGAAGCATGCAGGTACCGCGAACCACCTGGTCACTGTACTTGGGATCGACACCCAGATTGAGAGCCACTTCAATGGTCTCATCAAACCTGGCTGAAGCAAGTTTTTTCACCGAAGATACTGTTTCCTCAAGTGAATAAGCTCTCTGCCTTTCAACTGATTCCAGAGCCCTGGTGAATCTTTTGCTTTTCTTAGCCATCCACCACCTCCAGACCCATGCTGCGGGCAGTTCCGGCGATCATGCTGATCGCAGTCTCCATAGTGGCAGCGTTCAGATCTTTCTGCTTGAGTTCGGCGATCTCTCTGCACTGGGATACAGTAACCTTTCCAACCTTGTCACGGTTGGATTCAGCTGATCCCTTTGCAAGACCGGCAGCCCTCTTCAGAAGAACCGACGCTGGCGGAGACTTGAGAATAAAGGTAAAGCTTCTGTCCTTGTAAACAGTTACTACTGCAGGAATAACAAGGCCTTCTCTGCCCTGGGTGCGGGCATTGAAATCCTTACAGAACCCAGCCAGATTGATTCCGTACTGACCGAGCGCCGGGCCCACCGGCGGAGCCGGTGTTGCCTTACCTGCAGGAAGCTGAAGCTTTACCACGCCCAAGACTTTCTTGGCCATGGCAACTCCTTTCCTCTGCCTTCCCCTCCCCTTGCCGGGGGCAGGCAGCCTGTAACCGGGTTTTGATCAAAAAGCTCTGAGGCCCCGGTTGTCCTCAGACCATTCGTACCTGTCTGTGATCTATCTCAACAGGCGCTTTACGCCCGAAGATCGTGAAGATAATTCTTACTCTGCCCCGCTCAGGGTTGATGGATTCAACCACTCCGGTGAAGTTTCTGAAGGGGCCTTCTGTTACCCTTACTGTCTGTCCAACCTTGAATTGTATTCTTACAACCTTACGGTCTTCTGTGCCTTCGGTCTGGCCCATTATGCGCTTCACATCCATAGGAGTAAGCGGAACCGGCTTTCCTCTGTTCATAGGAGGGAAACCGCTGACATTGCTCATTGCCCGAATGTCCATTACCATCTCATCAGAAATATCAAGCTGCACGAAAACATATCCGGGATAGAGCTTCTTTTTTCTAGTGTATTCCTTGCCGTTCTTCCTGTGAGTTACCTCTTCCACTGGAATCATTGTCTTACCGACTCTTCCAGGGTAATTCCTCTCCAGCGGACCTTCAAGAAACTTGGCGACTCTCTGCTCGTAACCGGAGAAGGAATGTACCACGAACCATTTAAGTCTGGTGTTCTCCGGCTTCAGAGTCTCCCCTTCGGAAACAGCGGCCTCTACCGGTTCTTCAACAGTCATCGGTACACCTTTCCTCTCAGTATCTGCCCGGTTACCCTATAAGCCTCAGAAGACCTGACATAACCAGAGCTGTAAGCTTGTCCACCACGAAGATCCAGGCAGCCACAACAACCACTGCGCCTATAACGACCCATGTGGATGCAACAGCCTCGTCTCTGCCGGGCCAGGCGACCTTTGTCAGTTCAGCCTTGACCTCGCCGAGGAACACAACGGCACTGCGCCACCATCTTACCGGCAGACTCTCCTTCTTTGCGGACTTGGCAGCCATCGGCCCTTCCTTTCAAAGACAGCATAAAGAGAGGATGGCAGGGCAGGAAGGACTCGAACCCTCAACCCCCGGATTTGGAGTCCGGTGCACTGCCAATTGTGCTACTGCCCTGCAGCCTCTCTGTAAACTGTCTGGTACTGCTATTTGCCTTCTCTGTGCAGGGTATGCTTCCTGCAGAAACGGCAGTACTTTTTCAGTTCCATCCTCTCGGGATGGGTACGCTTGTTCTTGGTTGTGGTGTAGTTTCTGCGCTTGCACTCAGTGCAGGCCAGTGTAGCTATTATTCTCACCGCAAACCTACTTTATGATCTTTGAAACCACTCCGGCACCAACGGTACGACCGCCCTCGCGAATAGCGAAACGGAGCCCCTCTTCCATAGCGATCGGAGTGATAAGTTCAACTGTCATCTTGATGTTGTCACCGGGCATGACCATCTCTGTACCCTCAGGGAGACCGATGGAACCGGTAACATCTGTTGTTCTGAAATAGAACTGAGGTCTGTAGCCGTTGAAGAAAGGCTTGTGTCTTCCACCCTCTTTCTGGCTGAGAATGTAAACCTCGCCCTCAAACCTGGTGTGAGGAGTGATGGAGCCGGGCTTGGCAATAACCTGACCGCGCTCTATCTCGTCCTTGGCAACACCTCTGAGAAGAAGGCCTACATTGTCGCCGGCCTGCCCTTCATCGAGAATCTTGCGGAACATCTCAACACCTGTGCAGACAGTGCCTCTTGTTTCGCGGACACCTACAAGCTCAATCTTGTCCTGGGTGTGAATAACACCTCTCTCAATACGACCGGTGGCAACAGTGCCGCGGCCGGGAATTGAGAAGACATCTTCAACAGGCATAAGGAAGGGCTTGTCAGTATCGCGCTCAGGAGTAGGAATCCACTGGTCTACAGCAGCCATGAGCTCGTAGATGCAGGCAGCGTCAGCATCGTCAGGAGTACCTGATGAGTTCAGAGCCTTGAGAGCGGAACCGCGGATAATCGGGCTGTCCTCTTCAAACTCATACTTGTCGAGAAGCTCCTGAACTTCCATCTCCACAAGGTCAATAAGCTCTTCATCGTCAACCATGTCAACCTTGTTAAGGAAAACAACCATACGGGGCACATTAACCTGACGGGCAAGAAGAACATGCTCTTTGGTCTGTGCCATAACACCGTCATTGGCGCCAATAACCAGAATTGCGCCGTCCATCTGTGCAGCGCCTGTAATCATGTTCTTGATATAGTCGGCGTGACCGGGGCAGTCCACATGTGCATAGTGTCTGTTCTCAGTCTGGTACTCCTGGTGGGAAGTTGCGATTGTTATACCACGGGCCTTCTCCTCAGGGGCATTGTCGATCTGGTCGAATGCAACGAACTGAACATTCTCGTTCTGTGTTGCAAGGCACTTGGTGATTGCCGCGGTAAGAGTTGTCTTACCGTGATCAATGTGACCAATAGTTCCCACATTCACATGGGGTTTGGTCCTCTCAAATTTTTCTTTGGCCATGAGCTACTCCTACTCTCGGCAAGGGTTTCAGCCAACAGGCTGATCAGTTTCTGTCACATACACCAAAACAGGCAGAGCTATGTCCCATGGAGCCCACGAGCAGGATTGAACTGCTGACCTCGTCCTTACCAAGGACGCGCTCTACCGACTGAGCTACGTGGGCGGCCATGAGTTGTCACGCTGCTGCCAGGTCTGGAGCGGGAGACGAGCCTCGAACTCGCGACCCTCAGCTTGGAAGGCTGATGCTCTGCCAACTGAGCTACTCCCGCTCTGACCGTGGTGGCGGGGGGTGGATTTGAACCACCGAAGGCATCCGCCAACAGATTTACAGTCTGCCCCCTTTGACCACTCGGGAACCCCGCCACAGTCAATCTCATCTATGTGCCAGCGCTTTAGCGCATTTTTCTCTTCTGGAGCTGGCGATGGGACTTGAACCCGCAACCTGCTGATTACAAATCAGCTGCTCTGCCAATTGAGCTACGCCAGCACAGAGCACCGATAATACTAAACAAACCGTGTAAGCGTCAAGTCAACAGCCTGGTTTTCTCAGTCCCTTTCTGTATCAATGTTTTTTATTCATAATCCCCTGTTGGAAATGCAACAATAACTCTTGGAGAAAGAGATAGCAATATGAACGAAATACACTCTGCTGCAATAATATGTATTGCATCTATTCTTCTGCTGGCAGCCTGCGGAGGGGAAAGCCCCGTTCCGGAGCTTAAAATGGTTCCTCAAACAGCTCTTTTGCTTGTTCATCTGGAAGACGGTCTTAATCAGGACACCAGAAGTCTCCTCTCGGAAAGCATTCCGGAATTCGAACTTGCTGATTCCCTTCTGAAGTCCGGACCGGTTGGAGTGGCCCTTGTAGGTATAGACATCACCAGCCTGGAACCCCAGCTGCTGCTTCTTTCTGAAGATGTAACAGAACAATATGCTTCTGCTCTTGCAGCCAGGCAGCTTGACCTGGATCCCAGGCAGGAAGAGAACAGAGTCGACCTTATTAACCAACAGGGATACGCAAGGGCTTCAGTTGCAGAGAGAAAAGGGTGGACAGCTATTTATCTCGGCCCGGCTCCACACATAACCATAGGAACATGGCTTGACCTTGATGAGGACAATTCCATGGCGGCAGATACTGCTCTGGGAAGTATTCTGCCGGAGGATGCCCACATATCGGTGCTTGTCCCGGGAAACCTGTTCGGGTTCCTCTCTTTTCTGCCCCTTGAAAGGCAGCTTTCATGGTGGCAGAACTACAAAGATTTCACTGCAGAGCTGAAACCTGCGGCGCTCACTGCAGGGCTCAACTGGCCTGATGAGCCTGGAGACAGCATTTTCCTCTCTCTCGCTGTTGCCAGAAAAGAGGCAGGTACAGTAACAATTGAGGTTGCCGCTGAGAACACAGGCATGAATCCCGACAGCGCTGCTGCACTGGTATTCACCCTCCTGGAAGGAATGAGCCTATGAAAGAACCGCTTATCAGAGCGGCTTTACTGACTAGATCGTTTGATAACCGAAAGGTTCTGAACAATCTCAACCTGCAGATAAGCCGGGGTGAGTTCTGCGCTGTCACCGGACGAAGCGGAGCTGGTAAATCAACCCTTCTGGGAGTGCTTGGAACTCTTGATCTTGAGTATTCAGGTGAACTGACCGTCGGCGGCAGGGACATAAGCAGATGTTCAGCAGAAGAGCTGTCAGAACTGAGAAGAAACATGCTCGGTTTTATCTTTCAGGATTTCTATCTGCTTCCCAACCTGCCTGCTTTGGACAACATTCTTCTGCCTGCAATCTTCAGAGGAACAGATAGCCGTGCTGTAAGACAGAACGCAATGTCCATTATGGAAAGGCTTAACCTGCGTATAGATGACACTCCCTCCAGATTCCTCTCCAGAGGTGAGCGGCAGAGGGTGGCATCTGCCCGAGCCCTTGTGAACGATCCCTCAATACTCCTGGCAGACGAGCCTACAGCCAGCCTTGACGAAGAGAGCGAAACAGGGCTCTTTGATCTGCTGGATTCACTCAGAAGGGAAAAGGGGTTTGCTCTTATTGCAGTGGTTCATTCAAGAAGGGTGCTGACAGGTGCTGACAGGGTTCTCAGGTTGAGTGAGGGGGTGCTTCATGAAGAACATGCGTAAGGCTGTTTCCCTCTGGAACAGAGGACACTGGAAAGACTACATCTTCAGCCAGGGCATGCTTCTGGCTGCATCACTGCTTCTTGTCTTCTTCATTTCAATCGGTCTTGGAACAGGTAAAATCCTTCAGCGGTTCCTCGCAACTGATCTGCCGGAAGAGCAGGTTCGGGTGACGCCGCTTGGTGTTCAGGCAGGGTTCTTTCAAACTGAACAGGGCGGACAGGAGATAACGGAACACATTCTTGATTCCCTCTCCTCTCATACTCTGGTAAACCGTATTGATCCCCAGGTGTACGCACATGTTCCAGCTTACCTGAGAGGTCTTCTCGGCGGCAGAAACTACTATACTGACATAACCCTTGAAGGGGTTACCGATGCCTTTGTTCCTGATTCTGTACTCAGCCATGTTGACTGGAACTATACACTTCAGGACAGCTCGGCAAAGCCTCTGCCCATAATTCTCTCTGAAAACCTGTTGATACTTTACAATGCCGGTTTTGCCCAGTCCAACGGGCTGATGGGGCTGACGCCCGAAGGGGTTATAGGTCTTGAATGCCGAATAAACATAGGAAGCAGTTCCCTCACTTCTCTTCAGGCTCCTCCGGTAACGGTAAATGCAGAGATAGTCGGTACATCGCGAAACATGGCACTTTTTGCACTGGCAGTTCCCATTGAACTGGTGGAGGAAATCAATGCAACATGGCTTCCTGATGAAGAACACACATACAGTGCTCTTATGGTAACAGCGGAAAAGGCTGAGGATGTGCCTGAGATAGTCAGGTATGCAGAGTCTCTTGGCCTTCAGGCTGAGACCCGCAGAGGTATTGCACAGAAAGCAGAGCTTCTGGTAGGGGTTGTCACAGCTGCTCTGGGCGCACTGGCAGCTGCCATACTGGGTTCTGCGATGGCCAGTGCCATACATACGCTGGTTGCAGACCTGAGAAATCGTTCCTATGCACTGGGAGTACTGGTTGCCCTGGGAACAAGCCGTAAAAGACTGGTTTCCATCTTTGCCTTTCAGATATTCCTGATGTCCCTTGTAACAACCGTTACAGGCGGTCTGGCCGGATGCGCCCTTGCTGCTGCTGTGAGCAGAGTGATGCTCTCTCTGGTTCCTGCACTGGCCATTGCAGTGGATTCACTGGCAGTCTTCCCTGTTGGATGGATGTCTGCAGGGCTGGGGCTTGTGCTTCTTACATCAACTGCCTCAGCATGGTTCTTCTTCAGAAAAATTCTTTCAACACCGGTAACAGAACTGTTGCGCAGATAGACATGGATCTGAAATAAGAAAACTGGCAGCACAGTTAAGGGTTACTTCGCAGAAGGGCTCTTCCGCCTGGGTTTAATTGAAGTGCCTGGAATGCCTGTGACAGTGCTTCCCGACGGAAAGCGAATATTCTTTGTCTGCCATGGGAAGCAAGGTCAAAGTATTCGGTTTTGATCATTCAGGAGCTGAGCCTGGAATTATAATCAGATTCTCTCAGTGGTATCCTTACAGTACCCTGCACCTGAGGTAACAGTAACAGGCCTGGGGCCGATAAATCTGCATTGCCTGAATATTTCACGAAAAGCGCTTTTCTCAAGAATTATGACTCCATCTTCCGGTGAGACTGCAAGAATATCCCTTCAGGCAATCCCTGCAGTTACTGGCTTTGTGACTGCACAGAAAGCAGAAACTTTTGCTGCGAAAGAAGTGCCGGTTCTACATCCTTAAGCGAAGGTAAATCTCTGAATCAAGTTCCTTCCAGGTGTCCACAACAGGTTTGCTTGTATAGTCAAGGGAAGAACCGAGAACAAGAGAGAGCGGACCAGGAAGATAGAACTCAAGTTCAGCCACTCCATTGGCAACCATCTCATATACATTCTCAGGGGGAGCATATATACTGGCTGACAGCCACAGAGAAGGCAGCCAATTTACTGAACCTCTGGCCCAAAGGTTCAGTGAACCGTAAACTGTCCAGATATCTCTTCTGCTGGAGTGAACGCTCCATTTTGTATTCACAAGGCCTGCTCCTGCCTCCGGAGCAATCCATATCCAGGAGCGCGGCCAGCTCTTCCAGCCTGCTGCAATGTATGAACTCACTTGCCAGGGTCTTACAGTAAGAGGCTGCCTGTCCCAGCTTACGCTTCCACCTGCATAAATATTATCAGTAAGAAAGTGTTCACCTGAAATGGAAGCCCAGGCTGTTCTTCTCTGGTCCACATCATTCTTTATCTGAACACGGCCTCTTGTTTCCAGTTCCACAGAACTTCCTCTCTCACTGTAGTTATAGGCTATGCTTCCTCCGCCTCCTATGTCCTGCTCTTCTGTGTTACCTCCGGTGGAAGAGAGATCAAACCAGAGAGCCCATTCATAAGTTCTGCTCAGATCTCTTCGCCAGGCAGGGTCATAGTTTTCTCCTGATATGTAGCGCAGTCTGTCTTCTGCATAACCGTATCCCGGTTCAAGCCGCAGAGCTTCAAGGTACTTTTCTGCTGCAAGTTCAGGGTTTCCGCGATTTTCCTGAATCAGCCCAAGGTAGCAGATGGAATAAATGGAATAGGGATTTCTTTCAACTATTTCCAGAAGGAGTTCTTCAGCCGTATCCAGATCGTTATTGAACAGATAGGCTTCTGCCAGGGCTGTAACGAGATCCTCTGACCATTCCTGTTCATTCTGAATACCTGAAAGGAGTTCTATTGATTCTTCGTACATCTCACGCTGAAAAAAGAAATTTGCGATTCTTATCGCAGCTTCAACTGTGAGATCAGGCATTGAATCTGCAAGTAAATAGAACTGAAGCTGCTTATCTTCTCTGCCAAGCTCTCCATTAAGATCAGCAAGGCTGATAATACTCCATGGCTCAGTCAGGGAAGAAACTGATACCCTTTCCGCCATCTGAACAGCTCTGGTTGTGAAATGACTCTCCAGAGCACTCCAGCCTCCATTGATCCAAAGGTCTGGAAAGACTGCACTCAGGGATTCCGCCTTAAATGAGATGTCCTCTCCCATGGCCTCCAGAATAAGCAGTTTCTCAGCCATACACACCAGAGAGTCGCAACCCTGAAGGGAAAAACAGCTGTCCAGAGTACTCAGAGCAGCTGCGTATTCCTCCAGCTCAACCAGTGACCTGGCTGCATCAAGTGCGAGGGTACAGTTTGTTCCGTCAACTGCCAGCGCTCCCTGAAAGAGAACCAGAGCAGAATCAGGTTTCCCCCTGCCTGCCAGAAGCCTGCCAAGACTCTGCATTATCCAGGGATCAGGTTCCTTGAGCCGCTCAAGGGCAGTACTGAACCACTGTTCAGCATGTTCAAGTTCACCTTCAGCGAGATAGAGATCGCCCCTTCTCTGCCATCCGTAAAGGTACTGGGAATCAAGCTCAACTCCCCTTTCGTAGCAGACTGCTGCATCGGAAAAACGGTTCATGCTCTCAAGAACCCACCCAAGTTCACCGTTAAGCCAGGCACTATCCTCAAGTTCGATACATCGCCTGAGGGCAGCTTCAGCAGAGGAGAGTTCGTCAAGGGATTCATAAACAAAAACAAGCTCCTGCCAGGCTTCCAGGTAATCAGGGTTCAACTCTATCGCCCTTAAAAGATGCTCCTTTGCAGACTCAGGATTCCTTGTACCTCTTATTCTTCCCAGCATGAACAGAGCCCAGGTGTAATCAGGAGAAAGTTCCACCGCTGTTCTGAATGAACTGTCAGCCTGTGATTCTCTTCCCATTCGCAAAAGCAAATCACCGACTTGTCCCCATGCCCAGGAGTAATCAGGCGCAATGTCAAGAAGGTTCCGGTAAAGCTTGAGAGCTTCTCCGTATCTTTCGGATTCCTCCATCAGAAGCCCCAGACCGGAATAGGCTCTTATCATTTCAGGAGCATCTTGAATCACCTTACGGTAGACTCTTTGAGCATTCACTGCATCACCGGAAAGTCTCAGTGCTTCTCCATGCTCAAGGAGCAATTCGGTACATTCAGGGAGTAATTCGGTACCCCTGAGGGAAACTTCAGCGGCTTCAGATGCTCTGCCTGATTCTGATAAAGCCCGGGTCAATGTGAGCCAGCCAGGGGCAAAGAGCGAGTCTGCTGCCACTGCAGAAGCTGCGTGCTCCACGGCAAGTTCAGGATTATTCTGCCCGATCAGCCAGTATGCGTATACCTCTTCAAGTATCGGGTCAGTTGTTTCTGCGAAGGCGAATGCCTTTGAGAAAAGGCTTTCTGCACTGAAGGGGTTCTGATTCATTTCAATAAGGGCAAGAGCTGTCCAGGCTCTGAAATCGGTACTGTCTGCCTTGACGGCAGCCCTTGCAGATTCTTCTGCTCCAGACAGCCCGGCAAGATAAAGGGTTAATGAACGAACAGAATGTTCTCCGGCTGCTTCCAGTTCAGGCAGTGTCTGCTCAAGCCTGTACCAGTCCATGGAGGCGTAATAACCATACCAGTCTGCAGGCCATACAGAGAGAAGTGCCAGAAGAAGGATCAAGCCAAGGTCTCCTTTATTTTAATTTCACAGTTTACCGCTGAAAACATAAATACCGGACATATTAACGGCAATCATTCTGCCGTGTTCAAGGTGTCTGCCAACAAATCGTTTACGAACTGTCCTGCATACTCAAGAGTTACAAAAACAAAATCCGCTGGAACAACAGCACAAATCTGAAGAGGTTATAGACCCTGTGCACCGGTAATACTGAATAAAAAACCTGCTGCAGCAACACTCCAGCAGTACAAGGCAAAACCCTTCAGCTTGCCTCTTTTCACAAACCTTACAAGAACAGAGAGAGCCAGAAAACCCACTGCAGCAGAGACAAGAAAACCCGCTGCAAGCACATTACCGGAAACAGACCAACTGGCATCAGGGAGTTCCTTCACCGCAGCACCGATAATGGCAGGGATTGAAAGAAGAAAGGAAAATCTGGCCGCCTCTTCCCTGGAGAGACCAACTCTGAGGCCGGTGCATATGGTGGTTCCGGATCTGGAAACACCTGGAAATAGAGCCAGTGCCTGAAAAAGCCCCACAAGCATACCCTGCTTAGGGGACACCTCTCTGGAAGCATCAGGGCTGGAACCGCTGAGGAAGAAGAGAATGAAACCGGTAAAGGCAAGGGCTCCGGAGACAAAAAGGGTGTTGTGAAAAAGACCTTCAATAAAATCTCCTGCAAGAAGACCGGCCGCTGCAACAGGAACAGTTGCTGCGCAAAGGAGCAGAGCAAGAACAATGCTGCTGCGCCTGCCTCTGAAAATTCCCGTTATCATTTCAAGAAGGTCATTCCGGTAAAATGCAATAACTGCCATCAGTGTACCAAGATGCAGAACCACCTCAAAAGCTATGCTGCTTTCAGGAACCGCCATCACCTGTGAAGCCAGAGCAAGATGCCCTGAACTGGACACAGGAAGAAACTCTGTAAGCCCCTGAACAACAGCCAGAACAACAGCTTCAAGCCAAGTCATTCCACAAACTCCCTGTGAAGTACCGCCAGTGCGGAATCCCTGTCTTCAAGGCTGACCAGCGCACTGATAGTTGCGTGGGAATCAACTGTCTGCAAAGCATCAATTCCTGCTGAATCAAGAGCCCGGCAGAACCTTGCCATTACCCCTTTCAGACCGTGCATTCCTGCTCCGACTATGGAAACCTTTGCACAGGGACCTTTTACAGTGTACGGGCATTCCATTTCTTCTATGAGAGCAGAGACCTTTCCTGTATCGCCTTCAGGCACAGTAAATGCAGCAGAACACCCCCATACGCTGAACATGTCCATTGAGACGCTCAACGCTGCAACTCTGCTGAACAGCCGGGCAAAGAAAACCGATGGCTTACCGGAACCTCCAACTGTAAAACCGCTTACCACAGGACCGGCGGCAACTCCAACTATGTATCTGGTATCCTCGAGAGGTTTCGGCACCACCTCAGTAACCACATTTCCTGAGCAGAATGAGCGTACCAGAATCGGCAGTTCCGCAGAAAGGGATGCTTCAGCTGCTCTCGGGTGTACAACCTTTGCGCCCTGCCATGCCATATGTCTTAAATCCTCAGCTGATATTCTTGTGAGTTTTTTTGCAAAAGGCACTTTTTCAGGATCTGCTGTGTAGATTGATTCAACTGTTTTGAAGAGAAGCACCTCATCTGCTTTCAGAGCAACGCCAAGTACCACAGCAGTGGTGTCGGCGCCTCCCCTGCCAAGGGTGTTCAACTTTCCGTGCCTGTCAACACCCTGAAAACCGGCAATTACAACTGCCTGAGCGCTCTCCAGAGCCTTTTCTATAAGAGAGGTTTCTACACTTACTATTCTGGCATTCCCTGCGACACCGTCGGTTTTTATTCCTGCTTCCCAGCCTGTGAGAGCTTCTGCCTGAAGACCTCCGGCCCGCAGTGAAGAAGCCATGACCATTGCACTGATAACTTCGCCGCAGGCCATCAGTCTGTCTTTTTCCCCAGTGCTTGATTCTTCAGAAAGCAGGTTAAGCAGTGAATCAGTTGCATAGGGATCACCCTGCCTGCCCATTGCGGAAACCACTATTATCAGTTTCTCTGTTCCCTCCATAAGGGCTCTGCAGTGGTCTACAGCCTTTTCTCTGCACTCAGCGCTTTGCAGGCTGGTTCCACCGAATTTTGCCACAACAAGTTTCTTTTTTTCAGGCAAGTATCTCTCCTTACCGGACTTTTCCGAAGGCCGTTTCTACAGACAGTCTTACCAGCGCAGCCTTTGAAGCCTTCCAGGTGTTCAGACCTCTGCCTTTTCTCAATGCATCATCTGCCATTCTTTTTCTAAGTTCTTCATCTGTTAGAAGCTCCTGAAGCCTCGAAGCTGTCTCAGCAGCATTACCAGGCTCAACAAGGAAGCCGTTCTCTCCGGAAGTAACAAGTTCCGGTACAGCGCCTGCATCTGCCGCAACAACAGGTATTCCTGCTCTCAGAGCTTCAGCTGCAGCCATTCCATACCCCTCCCAGCGGGATAGATTGGCAAGAACATGGCTATCAGAATACTTTTTTTCAAGATCGCCTCTTGATACATGTCCGCTGAAAATTGTTTTATTCCAGATCCCTGCAGCTTCTGCCGCTTCCCTTACAGCAGCGGAATAGTCAGGATCGGCACTTTCATCTCCAAGTATCTCCAGAACAAAATCCAGTTCCCGAATAATGCCGCAGGCTCTCACAAGGGTCAGCTGATCCTTCCTGGGACATACTGTACCTACAGAGATTATTCGCAGCGGCAATTCCCTTTCAGAATATGGTTTAACCGGAAAGTCGTCGAGACCTGGAGGAACAACCTCAAGGATATCAGGGGAAATGCCCAGTGATACAACATCTGAAGCGGTGCACCTGCTGTTTACCCAGATTCTGTCAGCTCTGCCAAGGAACCATTTCACCATTCCCTTACGAAAGCCGGAGGCCTCTCCACTTCTGTCATGCCACTCAAGGTGATGAACCATATAGAGAAGAGGAATATCAAGTACATAAAGTGCAAGCCGGAGAGGTATCATGAAGCTGTAGCTCTTGCTCACCACAAGAAGATCCGGTTTTTCTGCGAGAACCCTCCTGAGAACATGAAATGAGCCTTTAAGCCTTGAACCTCTGCATCCTGAAGGAATGGTTCTGTAATGAATAACATCCACCTGATGACCTGCCGCCCTGAGGGCATCCACCATCTGGTGATTAAGAATGTATCCTCCGGTACTGTAGTCCTTAAGACCCAGCATTACAAATGAAACACGCAAATATCTATCCTCCATGCACCTGTACTGAACTGCAAAGTATAGCCAGATGACCGGAAAAAGTCACTTCATGCTGTAGAGGTTCTCTGCAGAGGATTTCCGCTTATGTTTGAAAGAATTGAGAAAGGAAAAGTGAATTGCTTCGGAAAACAGTTTGCATGGTTGTAAAAAACAGCCTTTCCAATGATGCCAGGGTAAAGAAAGAGATAAGAGCCCTGCATAATGACGGCTGGAAGATAACAGTAATAGCCATGCCTGAAACAGGCGCTCCTGAAAGGGAAGTGCACGGCCACATCACAATAATCAGACCACTGATCAGATCAGACAGTGCAGAGAAGCTGAGAGCCACTGTACACAGGGCATCAGAAACGACTGACCTGACAGTCAGAGCAAAACTGATCAGGGCCCTGCGAAGGAACAGACTCAGAAGATTCTTCGCTGACCTGGCCAGGGACATCCCCTGGGAGATGAGGCTCCGCAGGGAAGCTCTGCAGACAAAAGCGGATGTCTATCATGCGCACGATCTGGATACTCTTCAGATATGCGGTCTGGCCGCTGAAAAAACCGGAGCCAGGCTTATTTACGACAGCCACGAACTCTGGCTGGAGTCGTCCAGATATCACATTGCCACAGGCAGAATGAACAGAATCAGACTCCGTTCAATAGAGCAGAAGTATGCCCCTGCAGCAGATGCAGTCATCTCTGTAACCCCTATGAGGGGCGAGAAAATGCTTGAGATGTATCCGAACATTCGAAGAATGGAGATAATTGAGAACGCACCTGAGACAATCAGGGAACTCCCTGCAGGAGGGCGGCTGCGAAAAATGCTCAAAGTCGAAGACAGTGTTCCCATAGCTCTCTATCAGGGAGTCATCTGCCCTGAGAGAGGCCTTGAGGAACTTGTTGAAGCTGCAGCATTGCTTAAAGAGAAAAACCTGGTATTCGCTGTTATCGGAATGGATGCCTGGAATGGAACACTGCATGAAATGGTGAAGAGCAGAAAGCTGGAAAATGTGATAAAAATACTTCCTCCGGTTCCTTCTGAAGAACTGCCTGAGATAACAGCAGACGCAGATATGGGCTTCATACTCTTCCGTAATACATGCCTGAATCATTACTACTCCCTTCCCAACAAGCTGTACGAATACATGATGTCAGGAGTACCGGTTATCTCCAGCGGCTTTCCTGAACTTAAACTGGTAATAGAAGAAGCAAAGTCAGGCATTACGGTGGACCCGGAAAATCCTGCTGACATTGCAAGAGGAATCTTTGAGCTCCTGGAGAATCCTGAGCTGAGAAAGCAAATGGCGCAATCAGGAAGAGAAGCAGCTGTTAACCGATTCAACTGGGAACCGCAGAAGAAAAAGCTTCAGAACCTTTACAGGGAAATATTGATGTCATGAAGAAACTGATTCTGCTCACATACACCTTCCCTCCACTCTCTTCAGGAGGAACACCGGTTGTGCTGAATATGTGCAGGTACCTTCCACGAAACGGATGGGAGGTAATACCATTCACTGTGGACAAACCTGTAGGCATGATGACTGATCCTACTCTGGAAAAGTGGATACCGGAAAACACAAGAGTAGTCCGAATTCCCCACAGAGTTTACGGATATCCCGCCAGTGAGTCGAATGGTGCAGGCAGAAAGGGCAATCCGCTGAAAAGCGTTCTTAAAAAAGCTGTACACAACTATGTACTCATACCTGACCGTGTTATCTCCTGGCGAAAAAATGCTGTACCGGCTCTTCTGGAACTTATTCGCAGAAAACTCCCTGAATGCGTTGTTTCTTTCGGCCCCCATCACTCTCTGCACCTTATTGCCATGGAGGCATGCAGAAAAACCGACACCCCTTTCATACCATTCTTTGGTGACCTGTGGCTGGCAGACAGTAACACAGATAAGGGTTCTCCTCTGAACAGGTTCATTCAGGAAATCCTCGAAAAGAGAACTGTTAAAGCAGCCAGAGGCCTGATAGTAACAACAGAAGGTTCTGCTGGATATTTCGTGAACAGGTACGGGAAATACTGTCCTCCAAATCATGTGGCGGAAAATGCATATGATCCTGACAGAATCGGGACCAGGGGAACAAAACGGCACAGAGGCGAACACCTTACAGCAGGATGGACAGGTAACTTCTTCGGCAATCAGACCCCTGAACAGCTCTTCAGCGGTTTCGAGATGTTCTACCAGCGAAATCCTGACTCAAGAATCAGGCTCAAAATGGTAGGCGGTATTGATGCTGCTTCCATTCAAAGGCTTGAGAGATATCCTCTGAAAGGAAAAGTAACCCACTACGGAATGGTTCAGTGGAGTTCGGTGCCTGAATTTCAGAAAAGCTGTGACCTGCTGATTACATACCTTGCAGGCAGACAGTATGCTGAACTGAAAAACTCAAGCAAAACCGCAGAATATCTGGCTTCAGGAAGGGCAATTCTGGCCATAGCACCTGAAGGAGACCTGACCAGGCGGGTTCGCAGATTCGGCAGAGGCTACACCGTTCAGCCAAGGGCAGATGAGATAGCCCTTCAGCTGGAAAACATAGAATACCAGTGGAAAACTTCCACTCTCAGCACACCTGTAGACTTCTCAGCTATTGAGGAAAAGTTCTCTGCTCCCAGAGTTATGAAAAGGCTTGCCTCATTCCTGAACGGGCTATGCGCACCATGAAGATTCTCTATGTACTGGAATTCCTCCCTCCATATGTCAAACGGGAGATCGAGGTTCTGGCTGAAATGGGGCACAGTATTACTGTTCTCATGCCTGAAACTTCTTCATCAGGCACAGCATGGCTCTGGAACAGAATCACAGAACCCCCTTCAGGGGGAAATGTGTATGCCTTTTCCTCAATACCCCTTCGCCTGCTTAATGCAGGATTCAGGGAGCTGACAGTGCCTGCGCTGAAAGGGCTGAAGCACCTGATCACAGTGGCTTCTCTAATATCAGGAGAGTTCAGATATGCCCTTGCAGCAAGCGAAACCGCCTCTTCACTGCCCGGCTCTTACGAACCTGATGTGATACATGCCCACTTTGCCCTTGATGCAGCTCATATTGCCGGCAAGCTTTCCAAAATTCTTGGAGCGCCTTTCACTGTAACAACCCATGCAACAGACATATTCGTTCCCAGAAGAAGAGACCGTCTTGAAAGAATTCTCAGCAAGGCAGCAGCTGTTCTTACTATCTCTGACTTCAACAGGAGCTACATGGCTGAAAAAGGAATCTTCAGCGGTGAAGCGGTTCTCTGCAAACTGGGGGTACCTTTCAGCACCCTTCCTGAACGAAAGCCAGCTGCTAAAGCAACAGAAGGAATATGCATAGCAAGCGGTCTGGCGCCTAAAAAAGGTGTTGGAGTACTTTTAGACGCTATGAAGATTCTGAAGGATGAAAGCTCGGAAATCTCCGTAAAAGTGATAGGTTCTGACCCGTCAGGAATAATACTGAAGCAGATGAGAGAGAAGGCCGCCGGACTTCCAGTAACATTTACAGGGGCACTCTCATCCGTGGAAACACTTGAAGCAGCTGCATCAGCAGGTTTCTTTGTACTGCCATGCGTTACGGCTCCCAACGGTGACATGGATGGAATACCGGTAGCTCTGATGGAAGCAATGGCCATCGGTATTCCCTGCATCTCAACTGCTGTTTCCGGAGTTCCTGAACTTGTTGAACACAGGCTTACAGGGCTTCTGGCTGAACCTGGCTCTTCGAAAAGCCTGGCGGAAATGATGAAAACTATTGTTACAGATACAAGTCTTTCAGAAAAAATCACAGCTGCAGGGCGAAAGAAAGTAAGAGCAGAACATGATCCGCAAAAGCAGGCGGAAATACTCACAAATGTATTCAGAAAGGTAAGTGGAAAATGATTTTTCAGATAAGCAGAGTACCGGAAACCCTTGAAGACTTCAGAGAAATGCTGCCGGAACTGCAGCAGAGTCCGGAAGGTGCTGCAGTGGCATGTATTCTGGCACTTAAGATATTGGCTTCAAATACAGAAGCAGGAACTACCGCACTTCAGCTCCTTGATCCTGATGTTGCAAGATACAGGTTAGATCTTGCTGTGAGACAGCTGGCAAAATTACCTGTGATGATGAACTCATACTTCCTGGGAACCTCACCTGAAGAAGGTTACGCTCTTCCGGAACAACTCTCAGCTGAATTCACCACAAACAAGTACAGCGGATCACCGGAGGAAGGATCTGTAAAACTCTTTACAGCATGCTCAGGAGCTTCTTCTTCCAGGCCTGTGACTGTAAGGCGCCTTGATAACGGCAAATGGTATCCCTATGAATGGAGTTCGCTGATAGTGGGAGTTATTGCGCCCAGCTGAAGGCATATCAGCACCTGAACTGCAAAGCTGCACAATGAGGGTTTTGAAGAGCAATTTTCGCAGGAGAAAACAGCTGAAACGAATTCTTCACAGGTCATAAGCGGTATCTGAAACAGTCAGTTTGAATTACACCGGTAATGTCTACTGAAAAAATGGAGAGTTTAAGCCATGAAAGAAGTACTCTGGCCTGGCGCATTCCCTGAACTTGTGACTGAACGACTTGTTCTCAGACAGGTTTCCAGCAAGGACAGTCATGGCATTTTCAGGTGTTTCTCCAACATGGAGACCATGCGATTCATGGGAACTCCGCTGGACTCCCCGAAGCTGGTAAAAGGTATTGTGGATGAATACAGTAACGGATTTCAGAACGGTTGTTCTCTTATCTGGACCCTTGAGAAGAAAAAAACTGGAGAATTCGCCGGTACAGCAGGATTTGAACGGTTCAGTTTTATGGACCATACAGCTGAACTTGGATTCACGCTGCTCCATGAAGAACAGGGTAAAGGTCTTATGACAGAAGCTGTGAAGGCAATCAGCGAATACGGATTCAACAAACTGGTAGTCAACAGAATACAAGCATGCATACTTCCTGGAAACACACCTGCTGTAAAACTGGTAGAAAGGATTGGATTCACCCTGGAGGGCAGGCTCAGGGAGAGTGTTGTCTTTCAGAATTCCTTTCACGACCAGCTGATTTACGCAATGCTTGCTGAAGATTGGAATGCATAATGGCAAAAGATTATTACAAAGGCTTTGCAGAATGCTACCACAGACATTTTGAGGTTAACAGCAGAGGCGACATAAGATTCTATACAGAGCTTGCACGGCAGGCTGGCGGAAAAGTGCTTGAGATAGGCTGCGGAACAGGAAGAACTCTTATCCCCTCTGCAAGAGCAGGTGCATCTGTTACAGGTATGGACATATCGGAAAACATGCTCAGCTACTGCCGTAAACTCCTCAGTGAAGAGGCACAGGAGGTACAGAAAAGGGTTGAACTTATCTCTGGAAACATGGCAGACTTCAGCATGAAGGACAGATACAGGCTTATCACCACCCCCTTCAGGCCCTTTCAGCATCTGGCCACTGTGGAGGAACAGCTTTCTGCTCTGAAATGCATACGGGAACACCTTGAAGATAAAGGTACATTCATTCTGGACATCTTCGATCCGGATATGGAGATACTCACAGATTACGACAGAGCTGAGGAGTTCGGCGAGGAACCGCCTTTTCTGCTCAGTGACGGAACAGAAGTTACTGTAAGCTACAGAACGCCTTCAGTGGATACTGTAAATCAGATCGCTCACTGTGAGATGATATTCAGCAAAGTCTTCCCTGACGGAACCAGAAGAAGAGATGTTCAGGAATTCATAATGAGGTACACATTCCGATGGGAGGCTGAACACCTTCTGCACCGTGGCGGGTTCAGAGTTGTGAAGGTTATGGGAGGATATGAAGGAGAACCTGCAGGAGCAGGAGACCTGGTGTTCTTCTGCGAAAAGCTTCACTCTACCTGATAAAGGCTTCACATATCCGATTGCCTGTTAAGCTTAAACAATCCTTTTCGTTACATTTTCTCTGCTGCCGTACCCTGCCCTGCAAAGCTGTTTTTGCATATAACGAGGTTGGTAACTTTCTGTATGTTTGTTGTGAAATCTGCTGAAAACCTTCAAAAGCCGGCAACCATAATCTATTCTCTCTGCCTTTCAGCCCTTATGGGCAATATCCTTGACCGTGTGCATAACTCTGTACACGGACAAAACTCTTTCCCATTAAACAGAAGAGTTATTCATAATTCTGAAGTGTACAGTTCTTTGTGAGGCTCAGAAAATGGTTACAGAAGCGATCAGAAATCGGTTTTCACTGTGATTCAACTGTTGAACAGTCTGCTGCAGACTGAGCGTTCAGGGAGTTTCTCAGCATTTCAATTGCAGTGTTACTGAGATGGAAGAGTACCCAGCCGTCAAAGCCCAGTTCTTCCGCCAGGGCCTGCTGACGGCTTATGTCGTCAGCGGAAAACAGATAGTCATCCCTATAGTTTATCAGTCCGCAGTATATGGGGACATCGCCGGCTGTCCTGAGCTGATAGCTGCTCCAGGAAACTATCTCGGAATCTTCACGGCTGTAGTTCATGGGAACCACAAAGTCCAGCAAACCTGTTTCAACCCAGGTGTCCCACTGCTGGGCAAAATAGTCCATCTCTTCCGAATCTGGCAAAACAGCTGCAGAGAGCAGAACAGCCCTGTTCAGCCGGTCAAGAGAATCTCTTACTGCCTGAACTGCCGATGTGATCACACCTGCGCGCCATACATTGAAACTGTCATGATACCTGCCTCCGCGGTAGCAGTCTTCTGGCCAGTTAACACCTGATCTTCTCATCCATGATGAAAACCGCTGCCTGCAACGATGGCAGAAGCAGACTCTATCGCTGGCGAACCTGATGTAATCCAGATGAATTCCTTCAACAGGAACTTGATTGATGATCTCCATGCACAGCGAAGAAAAGAGTTCAACATTCCTGGAATCTGTGGGGCACAGCCATGTGCCTGCAGCACGATCATCGTTTATGGGAACCTGAAAACGGCGCTCATTCTCCAGTGCTTCCACAAGAGAATCTGGTGACTGGCTGGTTTTCCACATAACCACCCATGCATGTACAGCAATGTTGTATTCACAGCAGGCTTCATAGCATTCTCTGAGACCTTCTATGTCAGTTGCCGGCCCGTATGCAGCACAGTAGAAAACTGTATCGTACCCATTCTCAGCCAGCAGGGGAGCCAAATCGTTCCAGTTTTCACTCTGGTACTCCCAGGTACTCCACACACCGTGCATTGCCATAAAAATCAACAGAACCGGATACATAACATTCACCGCCTTAAACCTTGAAAACAAACTGCTGAGAACTCTGAACTGTGAGAGTTCATCCTTGTGACATATCATACAAGCTGCGTAACAGCACAGCACTCTCTGCAGCAATTCACGGCTTTGAAGAGATTATTCCAGCTCTGCCTTAAAAGCATGAACTTGTTCAGGGTCTCCAATAGGCTCTGCCAACGACTGTTGGTTATAATTCCCGACATGATTTACTCCCTGATTAACTGGTTTATGATATTGATAAGAAGGTCACTGGCAGTCTGCCTGGAACTGTTTAAGGTAATGATTCCAGCCCTTGTGGCAGTGAAAGCTATGGAGATGCTTGGTGTCTTCGAGCCTGTTGCAGATGCCATTGCGCCTGTAATGAAACTTTGCGGCCTTCCTGGAGCAGCAGGGCTGGCCTGGGTAACCGGAATGCTCTCCAACATGTACGGTGGATTAACAGTAAGTGCCGGAATGATAGAACCTCTTCAGCTGAACAGCGCACAGGTCACCACTCTTGGATGCATGCTGCTTGTCTGCCATTCACTGCCGGTTGAGATAACAGTTGCTGCCAGAGCAGGTGTTGAGCCCTGGTTTCTGATTCCCTTCAGATTTCTCACAGGGCTTCTTTTCGGCATTCTGCTGAACTTCATATTCTCCACAACCGGCTTGCTGCAAGGCGAACCTGCGGTTCTGTGGAGTGCTGCAGAGCAGGGCACAGGACTTCTTCAGTGGCTGTCAGGAACACTGAAAAGCATGTACACAATCTTTCTGGTTATCCTCGCTGTAATGACAATCATGGATATACTGAAAAAACTCGGAGTGTTAAAACTGCTCAAAAAGGTAATGCGCCCTGTATTTAAGCCTATGGGTATAGGAGATGAAGCCTCCACAATCACAGTAATAGGATTGCTTCTAGGCTTATCCTACGGAGGAGGAATGATTATCGGAGAAACAAGGAAAGGCTCTATTCCTCCAAGACAGATACTGACCTCTGTGGCCTTCATGAGTATCTGTCATGCAGTAATTGAAGATACGATGCTTGTGGGAGCCCTGGGTGTCCGGGCTATTGCCGCTCTCCCTGGAAGGGTTCTCTTTTCCTGGCTGACGATGTTTTTGCTGCTGCTTGTTTCAAGGTATTTGCCGGACAGGGCCATAAGGGCCATCTGCCGTGTGCCTGTGAAAGGCTGACTACTCTTCTGTTTCCTGCTTCTCCCAGAGGGCTGAAAAGCACTGGTCTACAGTGGGGTTTTCAGGAAGAAGACCGTCTGCAGCCATGTCGTCAAGCATTTCCAGAACTCTGCCTATTACAGCCCCCTCAAAACCCAGAGCTGATAGTTTCTGTCCCATCTCCCTGGGAATAACTCTTCCACTGGTCTGATTCTTTATTCTCGCTTTCAGTTCAGAAAGCCTTTCCAGGGCAGGTTCCACAAAATCAGGCACATGGGCCTTTATGTCTGCTTCTGCAAGAACAAGAAGATTGTCCAGCTGCTCTCCGGACTGGCGGACAAGCCTTCGCACAGCACTGTTGCTCCATTTGGAATCATACAGGACAGGCCTCATGTGATTCTCAACCAGAAGCATAACTGACCGCTTAAGGTACCTGGGGAACTTCAGCCTTTCAGCCACTGATTCCACAAGACTTCTTCCCTCAGTTTCATGACCGTAAAAGTGGGGAGCGCCATTTTCATCAACTGTTCGTGTAAGCCCCTTGCCGGAATCATGAAGAAGTGCCGCCCATCTGAGAATATCCGATGGAGGCACATTCTCCACCACTCTGAGGCTATGATGCCAGACATCAGAATTATGATATCTGCCCTGAAGGAGGCCATCAATAACGAAGAGGTTTTCCAGCTCGGGAACTATTCTGAGAAGTACCCCGTCTTCCTTCATCATGGCCAGAGACCTCACCACAACTGTGCCGTCCAGTGAAGTCAGAAGAGCTGACATTTCCTTGAGCTTTCTCTCAGCTGAAACTGTGTCCAGACCGGAAGCAAGTTTTCGAGCCGCCTTCCGCACCCTCTGGTGAAGGGAGAAGCCAAGTCGGGCTGAGAACCTGTACGCCCTGAGAATTCGCAGCGGATCATCGCTGAAAGAGTCAAAAGGATCTCCAGGTGTATTCAGAAGTCTTTTGTCCAGATCTTCTCTTCCCTGAAAGGGATCAATGAGCTTTCCTTCACTGTCCATAGCCATGGCGTTCACTGTGAAGTCCCTCCTCTGAAGGTCCTCCATAATACTCTTTCCGAACTGTACCACAGGCTTTCTGCTTCTTCTTCTGTACACCTCTGAAGACCTGAATGTGGTGATTTCCACTTTTTCCGATGAGGACGGGTCTATGGCTGTAACTGTACCGTAAGGCATTCCAGTTGGAATAACCTTGATTCCCCTGTCAGAGAGAAAATCTATAACTTCTCCCGGGGGAGCATCAGTTGCGTAGTCGGTATCATCCGGTGTTATGCCCAGAAGACGATCCCTTACGCTTCCTCCCACAAGAAACAGTTCATATCCTGCCTCACTGAACAAATCGAACATCTGCTTATCTATGCTCTGCTTCATCCTTTATAAACCTTACTGAATACTCCGCGAAAGAAACCCTTCTGAACCGGAACATCTGCCGTATCAGCGGGAAATGCATTTGAGATTACCGCTTCTGCGGCAACATTGTTTCTGACCGGTTTCTTGTCTTGCTGTCTTCATCAGGGTTCAGCTTGAATATCCTTTCTGACAGTTTTCCTTAAGAGATTACAATTACTTTTCCTGCAATGTTAAGAGAAATCCCTGCAGTTCTGAACGCTTCTTTCCATCTGGCATCAACATAACCTCCACAAACTATAACCGCACCTGGCCGCCCCTCCTGATGCCCGAAAGACCACCAGTGCATCAAGCATTTCCGGTCTGGAACAATCCCCGGGAACAGACCTTTCCGGCTCTCTTCCAACTTGTTTCAGCTCTGTGGAGCCAAAAGCGGTAATGTGACCGGTAATACTCTCTGTTTCACCACTCTGCATATCTACAACAGGTTCAGCTCCCAAAGATTTTTTCAGCATACCGGGAAAAGGTACTGCAATACTCTCTTCGTATGTGACGCAGTCGAAAACAGGAATATTTCAAGCTTCGAACCACTTTCCCGGCAGATGCTGAACCTTCTCCATTTCAGCAGGAAGTATTTTGCTGACATCTACACCGAGAACAGGCACATCATATTGGCGGAACATTGAGGAACAGAGATTGAATCTGTCCACCGCTGAACCCACTACTCCATCAAGAACCATAAGTACCGGAACTCCAGGTATCCCTGTTTCCTCACATTGGACATATCGAACACAGAACCTGCACCTGGATGTATCGCCTGAAGAAGCCGCAAAAGAATCCGCCTTCTCAAGTACCGGATTAAGAACAGGAGCCCTTTCCACAAACCAGGAGCGCTGCCCTGCCTGCTCACCTTTCACAAGAGCAGTCTTCTGCCCCGGCGGTTTGACGCAGGATGCTCCATCAGAGAGAGCTGCACTGAACTGTCTCAAAAGGCCAGGGCAGAGAGTTGTATTTCCTGCATCATTTCCTGCTCCTGCAATGCAGATACCCTCAGCCATAAAACCTCCGGGTCTGATTATACACAATGGGCCGCAGGATGCCAGATAGCGTTGAAACAAACCGGCGCACTCCATACAGAGTGCGCCGGTGAGGAGGGATGTATGACCGGAATAACCGGATGAAGCACAGCTTTCAATTTGCTGTCTTCATTAGTGTTACCCAGACTCTGATGAATGGTTCCATTTAACTGAAGCAGGTGCGGTGAAACTTAATCGTTCATCTATAAAAAGCTGCCAGCAGAAGGGTGGGGAAATACTTGTTAAGAATCTTTACTTTCTGCAGATGTAAAACTCTGCAGCTGAAGTTCCCCTGATCGCTCACCGCAGTATGACACTCCCTGGCGGTAGCGTCTCACAGTAAAGACAACAACTGAACCTGCACCTGCAACTACAGCGGCAGCAGTTGCCAGAGCGGCGCCTGTTCCTCCCAGCTCCGGTATCAGCCAGAGGTTCAGGGCAACATTTACCCCTGCAGAGATGAGAACTGACCAGAAGGAATACTGTGGCCTGTTCATTGCTGTGCCTGCTGAGGAGAAAAGACTGCCGAAAGGTCTTATAAGAGCCAGTGTTCCAAGAATGGCCAGTATGGGCCAGTTCTCCAGATATCTGCCGTCATAGACTGTATTGATTACAAATTCTGAAAAGAAGACAAGAAGAATCACAACAGGAAGCTGAATCAGTTCAACTATTCCTATGGCTTTCATGACCAGTTTCAGTGTTTCCTTCCGCCTGTTCTCTGACCAGGCCCGGGAAATAAGAGGCATAAGTACCATATTGGCAGCTGCGGATACCAGGACAACCATTGATGTAAGGGCCCTTGATGCACTGTAAGCTGCTGTGTCTGCCGCAGAGGCCAGCTTGCCCAGCATAAGGATATCGGTTCTGGTGTATATGAAACCTGCAAGGCTTGTGCCTAAAGAGAAGGCAGCAAAGGACATCACCCTTTTGAAAGCTGTTCCTGTAAATCCGGCAGAGATATCAGGGATACCTCTCGCGGCCCATGTTCCCATAATGAAAGCAGCTGCATTGGCAGAAGCTGTTGCCCTGAGCACCTGTATTACCCCTGTGAGTTTTCCGCTGATTATCAGATACCCTACAATACCGCCGCGAACGGTAAAAACCAGAAGATCAATGAACATGACTTTTCCGGTTCCCAGTCTTGTCAGAAGCATATGTCTGGGAATCTGGGCAAGAGATCCTGTGAAAGCGGCAAGCACGATATACGGAATAACGCCCTGAAGATCAATTCCGCTGTAGAAGGAATCAAGAACATTTCTGAAGATAAGCAGAAGAGCACCTGTAATTATGCTGAAACCCACAGTCATTGCTGATGCGGTGTTAACCGCTGCGGAAGTCTCTCTGGACTTCCGCTCACTGCCCAGCTTCAGGAGGGCCTGCAGAACAAAACCGCCGCCTAGAAGACCGGCAAACATCTCCATGGATCTTGACAGGGCAAAAGCTGCATAGGCGTCTTCAGGAAGTCTGCGGGCTATAAGTATGGCCAGAACTCCCCAAAGGGCAAGAGACCCCTGGCTTACAAGGGTGGGAAGCCCTAAATGCAGTGCTTTACTTCTTTTCAGTATTACCCTTTCCGAAAAGAACCTGCTGCCTTATGCGTCTGAGGGTATCCTGAATGAAAGGTCCTGTTTCTTCTTCCTGAGTAAGGGACTCCCACCATGTGACGAAAACCATCCACAGAAGACAGAGAACAAAAACTATTCCTGTATAGAGCAGAACCATCACTGTTCTCTTGGGATAAGCCCTGAGATACTCTGGAACCGGAGGTACAATAACCTCTATGGTGGGGCTTTCTCTGGCCTCGTCTATCTTCAGGGTTTCCAGCTGCTCCCTAAGGAGTAAATAGAGGGCACTTCGTGTTTCAACCTCAAGAAGAAGAGCCTCGTATTCACTAAGGTAGCCTGGAATGCTGTCCATTGCAGGAAAAACACTTAAAGAATCTCCTCCTTCAGTTCTGACCAGAAGAGCGTTTTCCAGATAACTGTACTGGGCACTTGCCTGGGCATAGGTGGCATTTCTTGAAGAGAGAGTGCCTCTGATGCCTTCAAGAAGGGCTCCAGCAGTAACCAGCTCACTCTCAATGGCAGCCATTGCATCCATCATGCTGGAAGCCTGCTGCTCAGGAAAAACCAGTCCGGTTCTTGTTCTGAATTCCTGCATCTCCGCCCTGGCTGCCTCAAGAGAATCCAGAGCAAGAGCAACAGCCTCCTCGGTCTCAATTCGGCTTCTTCTGGATCTGCTTGTCACAAGGGTACTGAGCTCCTGATTAGCATACTCGATGATGTCATTAACCATAGCTGCAGCTTCGGTTCTGGACTGGCCCTGTGCAGTGACAAAGATTATCCCTTCAGGAGAAAGAGAGACACTAGACTGTTCCTGAAACCTCTTCAGCGCCCTCTCCATGCTGACAGCTTTGTATCTCTCAATAAGATCATAGTTCAGGATTATTCGCTCCTGTATTCTTCTGGAACCAAGTACCTGAACCGCCAGCGTTACATCCACCCCTCCAGCCTGCGGCAGAATGCCTCCGCTCAGGGAACCTACTGCATCCACCGCATCGCCCAACCCCAGAGCTCCTGCATATGATGCAAGCGATGAAGAAGTTGAGCCTGGAACAATAGCTGCAGCCCAGGCACCCCATCTTGGTGTTCTGGTCAGAGCCCATACAGAACTGAGTACAGCAGTTATGAAACAAACTATCATTATTCTGCGGAGATTCTCTGCTGTTCTGGTTATGATCCTGCCTGAAAACTTATGCTGAAAGGGTTTGCTGTTCGTGCTCATCCTTACCTCACCTGGTCAGATAGATAATGGTGGAGGTTATCCCCACCAGGGTGGCAAGTATACCTATCTCCTGGGAATGGCGCGCAACCCAGCTGTAAGGCACCTCTATGACATCACCGGGAAGCACTTCCATTTCAAGCGCATTATCGCCTGAAGCTATTTCCACACCGTTTCTGGTAAGAGTGGTTCCTCCTCTGCTGCCGTTGTAGAGTGTACCGCCGGCCCTTTCAATGTACGCTGAAACCGGTGCGCCGGGCATGTAGGCAATAATGCCCCTCTGGTGAACTGCACCTGCCACATATATGTCGTTACCCTGAACCACCAGTTTCAGAGTGTCACCGGCAAAAACCTCCATTGTTGAGATTCCCATTCCCCGAATCCACACTGGAGACGCCACTGAACGGGAGATGAACATACTGCGGGCAAGATCGACATTCCCGTCAATACCTCCGATACGGTACATCAGGTCACTGACTGTTTCTCCTGGAATGTGGTCCCATGTTTCCACCTCTGGAATCTGGTATCCGTCATTGTAGTTGCGAATTCCAGGTCTCACTATATACACCGGATTGGTTACCAGGCCGAAATGAACCACCGCTCCTCCATCAACGAAGGGATCAGACCTGGGCATACCGGTTTCCCGATCAAAATGCAGGTCTACAGCAGTGGAATCACCTTGAGCGGTTATCATGCTGCCTCTTCTGGACGAATATGATGAAAGACCTCCTGCACTTCTTACCAGATCACTTACTCTGTTGGTGGCTGAAAGGGTGTACTGGCCTGGATTCTGCACCATGCCGTTCACCCATACCTTCACAGTTCTGGGCTGCAGAAGACCTATACCTATGGAAGTGCCGGGGTAGTAAAGGGAAACAAGTCTCTGAAGCTCCGTTTCTGCCTGGTCTATGGTGAGTCCCCTTACCTGCAGCTGGCCTATTCCGGAAAGCTGCACCATTCCATCACTTGAAACCTGACATTGAATCACTGACCCAAGCCCGGAAAGAAGCATTATTTCACTGGTCCCGCCCTCAAGCACCATCTGAATAACATCTCCGGCTCCCAGCACATATTCAGAACGGTCTACAGGTTCAAAAATATCGAATGTATTATCCGAGCTGCTTTCACCGTAGACGGGAACACCGCTTCCGGCCAGGGACAACAGAATGAAGATTAATCCGTAACTCATCTTCCGATTACCCCTCTGAAGTATTCTATTGTCTTGAGAAGCCCCTCCTCAAGGGTTACCTGCGGTGACCAGCCAAGCAGATTCCGGGCACGGGTAATGTCCGGTTTTCTTACCTTGGGATCATCAACAGGAAGCTCCTTGTATGTAAGATTGCTTGAACTTTCCACAAGCCTGATAACCTCAGCAGCAAATTCCTTTACAGTCATCTCTGAGGGGTTGCCTATGTTCACAGGCTCGTGGCAGTGGCTCTCCATCAGGGCTATCAGGCCATTCACCGTATCGGAAACAAAGCAGAAACTTCTGGTCTGCCCTCCATCTCCGAAAACAGTCAGATCCTCTCCCTTGATTGCCTGACAGACAAATGAAGGAACCACCCTTCCGTCATCAGCTCTGTTTCTGGGACCGTATGTATTGAAAATTCTTGCTATTCTGGTATCTATGCCATGGGTACGGTGATAGGCAAAAACAATTGCTTCAGCAAATCTCTTGGCCTCATCATAAACTCCCCTGGGCCCCACAGGATTAACATTACCCCAATAAGTTTCCGGCTGGGGATGAATAAGCGGATCACCGTAAACCTCGCTTGTTGAGGCCAGAAGCAGACCGCAGCCTTTTTCTCTGGCAAGCCCGAGTGCCTTATGGGTTCCCAGAGCACCTACCTTAAGGGTCTGTATAGGATACATAAGATAGTCTATAGGGCTGGCTGGACTGGCCAGATGGAAGATGAAGTCTATTCTGCCTGGAAGATAGATGTATTCAGTTACATCATGACGAATAAACTTGAAGTCTTCTCTTCCTGCCAGGTGGGCAATATTGTCAGAGTTACCGGTAAGAAGATTATCAAGGGCTATCACCGAGTGGCCCTTTTCAAGAAGTCTGTCGCACAGGTGGCTTCCGATAAAGCCTGCGCCGCCGGTGACCAGTATTCTCACTTTCCCTCTGTCCCTTCAGATATCTGCAGCCTTTCCTCGTACATTCTGCGATAGTATTCCATGAACTCTCCGCTGCGAATAGACTGCCACCATTCCCTGTTCTCTGTATACCACTTCACAGTTCTCTTAATGCCCTGATCAAAAGAAACCTCTGGTTTCCATTTCAGTTCATCGGTAATTCTGGAGATGTCCAGAGCATATCTCCTGTCGTGCCCGGGCCTGTCCTCAATTCTTCTGATCATGTCTGAAGAAGCCCCTGTAGCCTCCAGAATAGCAGTAGTGACTTCAAGATTGGTTTTTCCCTGCCCTGCGCCGATGTTATAGATTCTTCCCGGTTTCCCCTTTTCGATCACAGCCTCCAGCGCGCTGCAGTGGTCTGTAACAAACAGCCAGTCTCGAATGTTTCCCCCGTCGCCGTACAGCGGAAGGTTCTCACCCTGAAATACATTAGTGATAAAGAGAGGAATCAGCTTCTCAGGATATTGAAATGGGCCGTAGTTGTTGGAAGCTCTGGTAACTGCAACAGGAACTCCGAAGGTGGTGAAGTAACTCATTGCCAGCAGTTCACCTCCAGCCTTCGAAGCAGAGTAGGGGCTCCTGGGCTCAAGGGCATCGCTCTCCTTCGACCTGCCGGCCTCCACACTGCCGTAAACTTCGTCAGTTGATATCTGAAGAAAGAGTCTGCGCCCAGGCTCTCTGCGAAACTCTTCAAGAAGTATTCGCACACCCTCAATATCTGTTCTTACAAAGGAAGAAGGGTCATCTATGGATCTGTCAACATGGGTTTCCGCTGCAAAGTTAACCACCACATCACAACCACTCATGGCTTCAGCTGCAGCCTCTGGAGAACATATGTCCCCCTGAACAAACCTGAATCTGTTTCCTCTGGGAATAGTTTCCAGATTCTCCAGCCGTCCTGCGTAGGTCAGTTTGTCCAGAACGGTTATTGACCAGTCTTTTCTGTTCTCCGTTATGTAATGGCAGAAATTGGAACCTATGAATCCGGCTCCTCCTGTAACCAGCAGTCTCACTATTTCTCCCTTGCCAGTCTCATGGCTTTCATCTCTGTTTCAGACAGTTACCTGACCTGAACAAAACTTAACCTCTATGCAAGTAGCCCATCGGAGTAAATCTCATTCAGTCAGATAAACAACTTATTGCAGCATCAGAACATTAAGAACGAACTTTCTAAACACTTCAGATTATCTATTATACTGAATGCTCCACTTTGATACATCTGCACTCCGTGAACCGCACAGAAGGCTCAAAGGCTTTTGACCCCCTATCTTATGAGCGAAAACTTCAGCTGCAGAGGAGGTTTGCCATCCCTTGAGATAACCAGCATATAGACACCTGAAGCTGCTTTTCCTCCGTCATCAAGGCTGCCGTCCCAGGCGAAATCTTCTCTCCCTTCTGAAGAATACTCATAAACAAGGTCACCGGTGAGGTTATAAATCCTGTACTCTCCAGGTTCATCAGGAATACCGGCAACTCCAAGTATTTCGCCTCTTCCTGCAACAAACGGATTGGGATAGACTGCTGCCTGAGAACCGTCCCCTGACAGCTGTGACTCAAGCTCTCCCCTCCAAAGACCGTGATCGGTTGCCAGCCAGACAATTCCCTGATTCATATCAACTGCTATGGAATAAATGATACAGTCAGGAAGGAGACTGTTGAAAGAAGTGTATTCCTCGACCTCCTGAGAAGCAGCATAATACCTTTTGAGACCGTCAGATGTACCAGTCCAGACCGTTCCAAAACCATCGCATTGAACGGAAGTCACCGGAAAAGTCACACCGGAAATCTCAGTGACCAAACCGTCAGAGAGTACTGCAAGCCCTGAAGCGGTTCCTATATACAGATCCCCGCCCCTTGCAAGATCAATTGCGGTAACGGTGGAAGAAGGAAGCCCGTTTTCTGATTTGTAAACTGCCTCCACAACCTGTCTGTCGCCGTCTATCAGTGCAAGTCCTTTTTCTGTTCCTGCCCAGGCGTATTTCGCGTTTACAGCTTCTATGCAGTTGACTTCCCTGCTGGGAAGCCCGCTGGATTCATCTATCACGGAAAAAGTCATTGCTGTTGTATCGCCTGGAACCCAGCTCAGTCTGGTAACTCCGCTTGGTTCTGTTTCTATAAGTGTCCTGTGACAGAACCAGGTGGTGTAGTAATCACCCTGACTGGCATCAAAGACCCGGTCATTAATCAGGCCGTCATTCTGAGTAATGGTCAGAGTGGCGGTAACTTCCTCTCCATTCCAGTCAAGCCAGTCAACTCCGTGTCCAATTGAAGAAATCATGGCACCGTTCCCTGCAGGGCACACAGCAAAACACTGGGATCTGTAAGAAAGGTACTGTATAAGACTGATCCATCCGTTCTCTGCGTAAACAGAACCTCCGTTGGCATTACTTGTTACCCAGAGAGTTCCGTCGGGCAGTATAGTACAGTCCCTCAGGTTATTTGAAACCGGACCTGTATTGGGGAATGTTCTCTTCCAGGAACCATTTTCCCTTAACAGTGCAACACCGGAACCGCAAGCTCTGTTGTCTGAATATGTGTTTGCAAGAACTCCGCAGAGTTTTCCGTTGACCCTTACAAGACCGGTAAGGGCGTTACCATCCAGGTTGTTACTGTACTCCTGCCAGTTGCCATCCTGAAGCACATAGCATCTGTTGGTACAGCCTACTGCCACATCTCCACCCTCGCCTGTGATGCTTGCAATGGTTCCATAGGGGAAAATTACCTCTTCCCATGGAGCAGAACCTGGTTTTCTGAAAAGGTGTTCTACAGAAGCCGCCCAGAGAGTGTCTGCCTGCCATGTCATGGCAACTATGGAAACTTCAGAAACATCCTGCAGCTGCCATGAGGAAGAGCTTCCAGGCGGTGCTGACTGTGGAAGAAAGGTCAGACCTGCAGTGGTACCCACATAGAGCCCTGAATCTGCTGAAATAATGCAGTTGATGTTGTCTGAAGGAAGACCGCCGCCGGTGCTGTAGGTATCCCAGTTCTCAAAGTAGCCGAACTCTTTTATACAGAGCCCCTGGGTGGTTGCAGCATAGATAACCGAATCTGGAAGAGTCTGGTTTATACCCAGAAGCAGCGGCAGACCATCTATCTGGTTGAAGTGAGTTTTCTGCCCTGAAGGAGTGAACATGTCGATACCGCCTCCGCCATATGAAACCCAGAGATTACCGCTCTGGTCATAGGTCAGGTCGGAGACTCTGTCGTAAGTGAGCATATCCGGTGAACTCCAGCCGGAATCAACAACCAGAACATCTTCTGAATCTGAGTAATGGGCGAAAAGTATTCCTCCTGAAGTTCCGGCAAGAATGACTTCCCCTGACTGAATTATGCAGTTGCCCCCTCCATAGTGGGGGAAATGTTCCCAGTTCGTAACCCGCCCGGGGAGGGTTACCGCAATACAAAGCAGAATAGCATTCAAATTCGTTCCTCCCACCATCTGTAAAGCAGACTCAAGCCTTCATTGAGGGAGACAGAGGGTTCCCATCCCAGACTGCGCAGCCGTTCCGAACTGCCAACCTGTCTTACCTGATCCTTCTCCCTGAGAAGATTCTTCTCTGTAACCGCCTGCAATTTATTTCCTTCCTGCTCCAGAAGCATCTGCAACAGGTCTCCTATGGAGTGACCTGCTCCGGAGCAGACATTGTAAACACACCGGGAATGACCTTTTGCCAGCAGTGTAATGTAGGCTCTGACAACATCTGCAATATACAGATAGTCCCGTACTGCGCTAAGGTTTCCAACTCTTATTTCAGTTTTACCGCTTCTCAGGGCTTGAATTATTCTCGAGCAGAATGAAGGAAGGACAAATTTGCCTTTCTGCCCTGGACCGTAATGGGGAAAAGAGCGACTTATCACCCAGTCCAGCCCTGAATCCATCACTATCTTTTCAGCCTTAAGTTTGGATTTTCCATAGTTGTTAACCGGTGCAAGCTCAGACTGCTCATCCAGGAGACTGGAAGATGGCGCGTAAACCTCAGCAGAGCTAACCATAAGGAGCCTCGCATCAGGAGCCTTTTCCTGCATCCAGTGAACCACTGAAGCAGTACCCAGAACATTTACCCTGTCAAAGAGCATAGGCGCCTTTTCCGAATCTGCAACGGAACTCAGAGCCGCAAGGTGAACCACAAACCGCACCGGACCAGGGTCAGGCTCCGGTTTTGACGGAAGATTCCATTTTATTCGCTTCACCCCTGCCGGAACGGCAAAGTCATCTGTTCTGTCTGCTGCAATATCCCCGAAACCCATATTCAGAGCACGCACAAGAGCCCTGCCGACAAATCCTGCGGCCCCTGTTACAAGCACAGACCTGGCAGGCAGTTGATATTCCTGCATGGTGTTTATCACAATTCTTCCCCAAGCACTCTGATTTCAGGTTCCAGAAGTATTCCTGAGAAAGCTTCCACCCTTTTCTGAACCATTCGAATCAGACGGATTACATCATCACTGGTGGCTCCACCGCAGTTTTCAATGAAGTTCGCATGAAGAGCAGAAACCCTTGCGCCTCCAACTGAAGCACCTTTCAGCCCTGCATCCTCTATGAGTTTTCCAGGGGGAATACCATTCGCCGGTTTTCTGAAAACACTGCCTGCATTGGGCATTTTCAGAGGAAACTTGCCCCTTCTCAGCTCAAGCACTTCTCTCGCCCTTGCTCTGAGAGCATGGGAGTCAGAGTACTTCAAAGCCATCACAGCACCGGTAATCACATCCCTGCTGCTCTGAAAAATGCTGGTTCTGTATTCAAAACTGCACCCTTCCCGCGACAGAATCTTGATTTGACCATCAGGTGACAGAGCTGAAACCTCAACAACAAAATCACTTATGCTGCTGCCGTAAGCGCCTGCGTTCATAAAAACAGCTCCGCCTAGAGAACCGGGAATGCCTGCGGCAAACGAGAGATTCCCAAGGCCGGAACAGCACGCAGCTCCGGCAATTGAAGGCAGAGGAGCAGCGGCCCCTGCATGAAGCAGGGTGCCGGAAAAAGAATACCGTGTAAAGTTGCCTGAAAGGATTATTACAAGGCCTGGCCATCCCTGAGATGGCGCCAGAGTGTTGGATCCCTTTCCCAGAATTGTCCAGGGAATGCCCAGCAATTCTGACCTGCTAAGAAGTGATGAAAGCTGCCCAGGTGTCTCAGGAAAAGCAGCAGCAGCTCTGCCGCCTATTGCCCATGTGGTGAAGCATGAGAGATCTATATCTCTGATTTTTCCTGGAAGCTCTTTTCTCAGCTGCTCAGTGACCATTGAGAGGATCCTTTCCCTGAAGACCTTCAAGGCAGCCTCCTGCAGAAAGGTATGTCATTACAAACCCAGGCCCTCCGAATATCTCTGCCCATCTGAGAGCAGCCCTGTATACCGGCGCCAGAAGCATAAGCCTCACAATTATTCGAACAGGAGCCAGAGTAACCGGAGGAGCAAGAATATTCTCTACCCATCTGCTGCCAAGCAGCCCTCTAACCTCCGGATGTTTCTTCAGAGTGTATCTGAGACCTGTGTTGCCGTACTCTATCATCTTGCCTGAGTGTTTCCTTACTGTGACATTATCCAGATGATCCACAGAGAGAGAAGGATCCCAGTGAAAGATCGCTCCAAGTTTACTGAGCCTGTACCCCATCTCTGTATCTTCTCCGCCGTAGCCGGTCATTTCAGAATCGAACATTCCTGCTTTTACAAGAAGATTCGATGAAACAGAGAGATTGCCTGTAATGAAGTAATTCCAGGGAAATGGGCCTTTGGCAGAGCTGCCCATTGCCCGGGAGTCCATCCACCTCTGCCATGGGGTCGAATCATGGCTCCAGGCATTCACCCTTTTTCCCATCACCGCATGGGCACCGGTTTCTCTTCTCACTTCAAGATGCCTTCTGAGCAATTCACTTCCAAAGCGGAGATCTCCGTCCATAAGAAGGGCCACAGGAGCATCAGAGGATTCAAGGGCAGCATTTCTTGCAGCAGGCCTGCACCGGCAGTTCTCAAGCCTTATTACCTTTACAGAACACCTGTCAGGAAACTGTTCAAGCTCACCGGCAAACTGGGTCTGCACTGGAATATCACTTCCGTCATCTGCTATAACCAGTTCCCATGAGGACTCTATGTCCTGAAAAGTCAGGCTCTTCAGAAACTCTCTGAAGGGTTCTCCTCCATTCCTTACAGGTACCTGAACTGATATCTCACTCATTCTGAACTCCTCTGAGCATCTCGGAAGTCCCCAGTGATCTGAGCGCAGCTATCACAACTGCTGTCAGGGCTGTAATAACCAGAACAGCTGTAATCCTCAAAGCGTCAGAAAGCCCTGCAAGGAATCCGGCAAAGACCGGACAGATAACAAGAACCGCAACTGCCATGAAACTAACCGGAAAAACCTTTCTGCCAAGCCAGAAAAGAGACATGGCCATAAACATGTTTGTAGCCAGAGTTGCGAAAGCAGCGCCTACAGCCCCTGCAACAGGTATCAGCCTGAAGTTGAAGCCAATATTCAGCACTGCACCGAATGCAGTCATCCAGCCTATGTATCCGGTTTGTCCGGTAAGAAGCGGTGCTGTCTGGGAAATTGTGTAGAGGGCATAGGTTGCAGCAGAACCTGCCAGCCAGGGAAGCACCTTTGCAGCAGGAAGCCACTGGCCGCCGCCGAAGACGGCAACTGTCTCACAGGAGAGAATAGCCAGTATCATAGCGGCCCATGTTACTGTAACCATGAAAAGCAGGGCATTGCGTCCAAGGTCATCCATACTGCCACCCTGTTTCTTCATTCTGAATATGTACCGCTGCCAGGCCATTCCGAATCCCAGAGTAAGCGGAGTGAGGACCAGAATTGCCCTTCCTGCCCACTCGTACCATCCGCTCTGGGCCATATCACTGCTGATGGTTCTCAGCATGAACATATCTGCACTGGAGAGAACCAGAAGGGCCAGACTTGCAGGAACCAGTGGAAGGCTGAATGCCAGCATCCCTGAGGTAAGCCCCTTCTCAGGAGATGCCGTACCTGCGATCTTCCTCATGAGAATAAAGGTAATTACAGCTGCAGCAATGGTAGGTACCCACCTTGCTTCAAGGAACGAAACCAGGGCATTCCCGTTTCTGTTCAGAAGCAGAAAGAGGATACCCAGCGAGAAAAATCCCCTTGCGAACTGTATCAAGAAATAGGTGCCTGCCATACCTCCTGCTCTGGGCATTGAGAGAGCGATCTGCAGCAGGGCAACACCGCCTCCCAGGGCAAGGGCATGAAAGAGAAGTGAAGGTGAACCGGTTTTCAGAGTTTCGGCCAGACTTCCTCCGAAAAAGAAAACAGCAGCCGCACAAAGAAAAATCGGCAAAACAGGCAGCAGAAGAGCTCTCTTAAGAACAGCGCCGTGGTTCTCAGTGGTGTGCCATGCGCGAATTATTGCAGCAGGAAGGCCGAGTACGCATACTCCGGCAATAACCTCACTAATGATTCTTATAACCCCTAGTATTCCAGCCTCTTCAGGTGAGAGGAAGGTGCTCATGAAAGGGAGGAAAGCGAACTGCACCAGTCCGCTGACTATCATGGCAAGGCCGTAGAGAAGAGTTTCCCCTGCCAGATCTTTTGCTGTCATTTTTCCCATCCCAGTTCCCTGTAACGGCGGTGCATGGTTTCCGCCACTGATTTCCAGTTGTGGGTCTTTTCAATCCAGGAAGGTCCTGCAGCAGCATATTTTTCTCTGAGTTCTCTGTTCAGAATCAACTCTTCAAGCACTTTTTCCAGATTATGGGGCTGTGCCAGGACAAAGGGGTGATCCGGAATAAACTCCTGATAGGCCTCAGACAGGTTTGTTACTGTACAGAGCCCCATAGACAGAGTTTCCAGTGAGTTTACACCGTAACCCATGTCTCCCCTTGCTATCTGATCAATGGCAATGTGACAGGTTGCCTTTAGCATAACAGCTTCCCTGTTGGTCATGTTCTCTATGAGTACCATCTCAACAGGAAGTCTTCCTGAGAGATTCTCAACAGCTTCAAGAATCATATCTGTGCCTTTAACAGACCTTATTCTCGGCGCATGACAGATTCTGATTTTGTCACCGGACGGGGCAGCTGCAGGTACCATGGATCTGTCATAGGGAAGAAAAAGATACTCCAGCTCATCATAGTTTCTGAAAAGGTCAAACTCGCAGGTGGTGTGAAGCTCAGTTGCATCCCACACAGGCTTGATGGCGCCTCTCATTCTCAAATCCAGGCCGTGATAGTTGGAGACTATATGAACACCTGAATCGACAAATCGTCTTATGTCTCTGCCATCTCTGAAAAAGCTCATTCCACCTTCAAGCACAATCACATCATAATCGCTGAACCGGTATTTCTTCTCAGCCCTGTTTACCAAAGGGGTCCAGACAATATCCCTGAAGGACATCAGAACTCTTTCAGCCCTTGAAGGACTCCAGAATATCCTTTCAGAGGTTCCGGTAAAGGGAACCCGCATGCTGCCGCTCTTTATCAGCCTCTTAATCTTCCATAGCCATTCCATAGGACCTACAAAGGGAAGATTGAGGCAGACATCCTCAGGATACCGGTTCCTGGCTGAGTAGAAAGTAACCAGTCGGGCTGTATGCCCCAACGCTCTGTGCCCTTGAAGAAAAAGTGTAAGCACCCCTGTGTAGTTCTGCGGTGAAACATGCAGAATTTTCACAGAGAACACTCTCCCTTTTTCCACCCGAAAAACACAAGAGCGCCTCCGGCAGCAAGTTGAAGAAGAATTCCAGGCCAGCCGAGAACATGCCCGCCCAGAAGATCAGGAGAAGTTATATCAGGAAATGTCAGAGTGTGAAGTAACGGAGACCTTGACGGTTTCCAGATAAGGCTCTGCCTTGACTGGGAATCAAAGTCATCCTGACCAAGCTCCCGTTCAAGTCCATTGGTATCAGTAACGCAGGCGGCAAAGGTTATTATGAGCGTCAGCACTGCAAGAACTGTAAACAGCTTTCCTCCTGTACCTCTTCTCATCAGAGGCATGAAGAACACTGGAAGCACAGGAAAGAGGAACCGCGGCCCCCATCCTGTTCCGCCGGTCCAGTCATGAAGAAACCCGTGAAGTACAAGGGAGAACACCAGAGGGCTCCAGAATCGCCAGTCTCCGCAGTAGAAAATAGCCAGAACCGTAAGAGGCGCATACCAGAAAAGACCTTTCCCCGGGCTGAAAAGCAATCCTGGAATCCCCCGACCGTACAGGTCAGGGGAAATGGCAGGGTCTGCTCCGTGACCGTCATTCAGCACTGAACCAAAACGATAATGGTTGTAAAGCATAAGCCCCATAACAAAAGGAGCAGCTCCTGCGATAAAAGGCATAAACTTTTCCATGGGTTTCTCGCATGTCCAGTAGACAGGCAGAAGAACAATAATGTCCGGTCTCACAAGAAGTGCCGCTCCAAAAAGAACCCCTGCATGGAATGGTTTACCTGAATGGATAAACCAGGAACCCCATATGGCCAGAGCTGCGGCAGATGTTACATCATAGGGCATTCTTCCGTACACCAGAGCCATTGTTCCTGCCATTACAGCAAGAAATCTGGAGGCGCTGACCTGACCGATAAAGCCTTCTGCCAGTTTCCGCATTCCCTCTATTAAAAGCAGGCTCATAAATGCGTTGGTAAGAGCGGCAAGCACCTTCCCTGAAGAGACTCCCAGAAGCAGCCCAACGCCTGCAGAAGGAAGCAGTATTAACGAGTAGCCTGGGGCATGCGGAACATAATTGTCCTCACGAACGCCGGAGACCTGCCATCCGTACTGTGATGTAAAAAGAGGACGGGAACCGAAAACAGATTCCGCTACCTGATACTGGGCAGCCACATCAGTGGTAGTCAGCCTTCCACCGAAGAAAGCCAGAAGAAGACCTGCCCAGACAAGTACCTCACGGGATCTCATCAGGATCAGACCCTGCCTTTAAGGGTGTTCCTGAATTGTCCCCTGGCAGAGAATGACTCCTTGAACCTGCAGAGACCGTGATTAACTTCCATGTTCAGAGTGTAGGTTCCCAGATCAAGATAGCAGTAGCCCATTTTTCTGGCCCAGTCAATAACCTCCCTGTACACCAGATTCACCGGACGAAGAGTCTGAAACTCCTCATTATGGGAGATATAGAAGGCAAGGGTGACCCTGGGGTTGCAGTGGAACATAACCATGCCTGCCAGAACCTCACCTGAATCGTTTACAGTAACGAACTGCCTTATGCTCCTCTGTCCGAGAATATCACGAAGAAGCTCTATCTCTTTCAGGCTGTGAGTGGGCTTGACTCCATGCCTGTCCTTCAGGTTGTTGGCAAGAACAGGATAGAAACGGGAATAGTCATTGTCTTCAAGAACTTTCAGCCCGGACTTCAGCGCCTTCTTTACACCTCTTCTGGCTGACTGGGAGAATCCAAGGTCAATTTCCTCACCCAGCCTCCTCAAATCAATTACCGCTGTAAGCTCTCTTTTTCTGTAGTCAAACCCGTTTTTGATCAGAGCAAAGTCAATGTAGTTATGGGGGCGACGGAAGTAGCAGATTGGAGGCGGAGTCATTTCCACTCCTGCAAAACCCTGTTTTCTGCAGTAGGCAAGAAGAGAGTCAATAACCTTCTGTACCTTGTCCAGACCCAGTCTGTCGTCCAGAACAGGTCCTCCGTAGGAGGCTCCAGGGTAACTCCTGAACCAGGTGCCTCCCTCCATTTCAGAGAGAGCTCCTGGAATGTAAGCAAGAGGTTTTCCGGAACTGTTCTCCACCACCAGATGGTGATTATTGAACCGGCCCTCCGGATGGTAGTCAAGAAACTCAGGGGAGTGGAAGATTGTACCATTGTTGGCCCGTTCCACGAAAGAAATCCAGTTTTGCCTGTCTCCATCTGTTGTTTGTCTTATCTTGTACAGAGTCATCTTACTACCGTTATCTTTTCCTGATAGAGGTCACCTCCGGATGATACTGTGACGATGTAAACACCTGAAGCAACCACCTTGTTTCTCAGCGTACCGTTCCATGCCCATTCCTGAACAGACTCTGCATTCAATGATCCGGCATAAGTGCCATCAAGGCGGTAAAATGAGACAGAAACAGGGGCGTTGTCGTCCAGACCTGCTATTCTTAGAACAGATTCTTCTGAAATAAACGGCTGGGGATATAAGCTTATGGCGGAATGGGTTTCCCCTCCGCCTCCGCCTTCAAGCCGTACTCTCCAAAGACCCTTTATTGAGGAAAATCTCACACCTCCGTAGAAAGGATCATGAGCTGCGTACTCCCAGTTATAAGTAGTTGAAGGCACAAAATCGCTGTTGATCTCATCATAATATTCTGAACTGCCGTCAGCTACCATTGAAACACCAGACTCTCCAAGACACCAGAGCCTGCCATACTCATCTGCTGCCATTGCCTCCACTGCACCTGAGACATCGCCGTACTCAGTAAAACCGTTTCCGTCCCACCTGGCCAGACCGGAGCCGGTTCCCAGAAAAAGACCCTGACCTGGAACTTTTGTGAAGCAGTATACAGCAGATGATGGAAGTCCATAGGCTATGGTGTAAGCCTGACCGTTTCCTGGATACCACTGATCTGCTGAATCATCTCCAGGATTGCCTGAGTGTACCAGAAGCTGGCACCCTCCACCATCGGCAAAAGCTATCCAGAGGCTGTCATTAGATGCTGGATAGACACTATGCACATTTGGATAGGCAATTCCACTGCCAAGTACTCTTGGAGCCCAGCTCATAGTGCCCATAGGATCGCCGTTGAATCCCATGATACCACTGGGTTCATCTGGAGCGCCTGTAGGGTCAAACTGCTGAAAAGCACCCCACATACCGTTTTCCTGACTTGTGAGCATAACAGGCTGATTATTAGGAAGTGGAGCCTTGATAAGAGTGGTCCATGGCTCGAAATAACCAATTGTGTCAGTATAGAATGTTAGAATAGTATCTCCTTCAGATATCAAGTCGCCATTGTCCCTTATCCAGCTCAGGCCTCTGGTGTAGGAGGAGGTCCACAATCCTCCTGCAGGATCAGCTGCAACTGAGAATACCTGAAACTCAGAAGACATGCCGTCCTCCTTACTGTAAATTCTCCAGCCTTCACCGGGATAATAGGCTTGTACACCTCTCAGGTAGCTGCCGGTAAAGATTTTTCCATCATCAGTAATTGATATCTGGTGAATCCTCTTGCACTGCATGCCGGGAATAGTGTAGTTAGACCAGGTATTCGAGGAGAGTATGTAAAAACCAAGGCCGGACTGGGTGTTCACCAGATTAGGCAGATCAGTCTGTATGGTAAACCCGCAGTGCAGCTGGTCTTCAACAGTAAACAGGCAGGTAGGCCAGAAGGCCGAGGGAATACCTGATCCCAGAGGTGACCACTGACCTCCTGATCGGATTAGAACCTGTCCATGACACGCAGCCAGCAATCCTTCATCAAGCTCAAGGACATCAATAACAGAGCTATCTTTCTCGGCAGAGTAGTCAAGAACAAACCTGAACACAGAATCCTGAGGGCTGAGTTCGACAACCCCTGCATCGCCGCAGGCAAATACTGAAGATTCTCCTGCTCTCACCCTTCTAAGGCCTAGTGTATCGGTACCTTCCCAGTACAGCCAGGAGTCTGGATTCTGAGGTAAAGAGGGATCAGAGAGAGTATAAACTCCCTTTTCTGTGCAAAGCCAAAGTGTATCGTTCCTTACAGATATGGAATAGACATTGTCGGCAGAAAAGGCATCTCCTACAGGGGTAAAACCTATCTGATCCCCATAGGCAAAACCCCCGCTGCTTCCAACCCATATTTTCCCTGCTGCTTCCTCCAGTGCAGTTACAGTTCCCTGGCCGGGAATACCTTCAAAGTTTGAATAGGATGACCAGGCGCTTCCGTCCAGCATCAGCAATCCTTTTCCTCCGGTGGCAAACCAGATTCTTCCTGAAGAATCCTCAAGAATATCACGGCAATCAGGAACAGGAAGATGCTCTGGACAGGAATAGACTGTTCCCGTACCTTCTGAAGGTGTGTAGTGAAAAGCTCCTCCTGAAGAAGCGCACCAGACTCCGCCTTCAGATGAAGGAGAAGTATTGTGTATGTAGGAAAGCGAAGTGGTCAGCTCCCAAGCCGGTGAAGCTGACATCAGCACGCAAAGAAGTATCTGCATATTGTCCTCTCAGAAAAAACCGGGAAATCTTATGCGCCAGACCATCCAGGCAGCTTCCCATACAATGGCTCTGGACATCTTACTGGTTCCTGAATGCCTGTCCACAAATACAATGGGCACTTCCACAAGGGAACACCCTGATTTGTGAAGTTTGTATGTCACCTCTATCTGGAATGAGTAACCGTCTGAACGAATTGAATCAAGATCAAGCTTTGCCAGAGCAGATCTTCTGAAAGCCTTGAAACCTCCTGTAGCATCATTGACAGGAAGTCCGGTAACAAATTTTGTGTACCTGTTGGCAAACCAGGAGAGAAGCAGCCTTCTCAGAGGCCAGTTCACCACATTGACTCCGTTGCAATACCTGGAACCAATGGCAAAATCATGTTTGCTGAGTCGGGCAATCAGCTCTGGAACAATGTCCGGATTATGGGAAAAATCAGCATCCATCTGTACTACAGGATCGAACTTTTCCTGCTTCAGAGCCCACTTGAATCCTGCAACATAAGCCTGTCCCAAACCGTTTTTCTCAGGTCTTGAAAGAAGATGAACCCTGCCTGTGTCTGAAAAAGACTCCACAGCCTTTCCTGTACCGTCCGGACTGGAATCGTCAACAACCAGAACACTGGCCCCCACCGGCAGCTCAAGCAGCCGGGGAATCATCTCCTGAATGTTTTCCAGCTCGTTGTAAGTGGGAACGATAACAAGCGGTGTTTTCAAACCTGTCCTCCAGAATAATGATTTGTATCAATATAGTTGATATATCCCTTGCGGAGTACTGTTTCAGCATGGTGCTTTCTGTAATCACCATGGCAGACTATGTTCCAGAAAAGCATAAGAGTTCAAATGGAGGTTTAATGAAAATCGCAACAGCTCTTCTTGTCACTGTAACAGCTTCCGCATCCCTGGCTCTCACTGCACTGCCCACTGCAGGCTATTCATCATCTACCGGTTTGATACTTGGAGGGTTTCTGATTACAGACAGCCAGTTTTCCCTTGACGGCTACTACGGCACTGCAGGTGTAATAAAGTTCCAGCCTTCCTACACCGCAGAGCTGAAAAACGGTATCATCTCAACAGAGCTGGAATATCGAAAAATGCTGAAGAAAAAATGGTTCGGCTGGGGTAACGATACAGATGGAGACAGCACTGCAACTATGGATATAGAGATGTTCCACCTGACCGGCTCATACACCGCCCCGATAACTGAAGAGCTGTTAATTACAGCAGGGCTGGACGCACGGCATTCAACAGTCTACAACATGGAATCCAGCCCCTTATGGAGCATGATGCAGGGAAGGGAATTCAATCCTGTTCTCACCATAGGTCCTATGCTGAAGCTTACTCTTATCCGTCAGGCTCCGATGAACGGTGAAGCCCTTCTGGAAACAGGCGGCTTCTTCCAGACAGGGGATGTAAGTTACGGAGGATTTGCTTCCAGAGGAAGATTGACTCTCAAACCATGGAATGGTGGTGAAACAGCACTGGGAGCCAGATACTACCGTCATTTCGGTGTAGAGCAAACCCCTGTACCCTACACTTCCAGCCTTGGCTCCCAGACTGACTTCCGCGGATACAGCGATTACCGTTTTACAGGGGAAGCCTGGCTCATTGGGCAATTTGAGGTAAGGCAAACACTGCTGACCCTCACTGACAGCGAAAACATTTCCCGATTCTCTTTTGGTTTTGCTGCATTTGCTGAAGCAGGAAGAACTGCGGTAAAAGCATCTGAGCTAACCCTTGAGAACCTTCATACAGATATAGGAGGGGGAATCAGAATCGGCACCGGCCAGGATGCAAAGATGAGAATAGATGCGGCCTGGGGAGATGAAGGGATGAAGATTTCCGCAGGTTTTGACAGCGCTTTTTAAGGAGGGAGAGTTAAATTGCTCACATCATTACTGATAACCCAGCTGCTTGTTTCATGGGCTATGGATCTGGCGCCGGGGCCGTCTGTTCCCTTCTGGTGGACAGCGTATCCGGAGGCAGACAATGCGCTGCTGGTTAATCCGTCAGGAACTGCCTGGCTTGCGTCAAACACAATGCGTATAGGTTTCGTTTTAAGTGACAGCGCCTTTGAACGGTTCGACAGGATAACACTGGACAGCAGAAGCGGCGGGTTTACCGGCTGGTGGGATGACAGTCAGTCCCTGAGAAGATTCACCTCAGGGGGCTCTTTCAGATATGGTGACATTGCGGCAGGGTTAAGCTATACCTGGTACGATCCGACAGTTAATAATCACCCACAGAGCGGTGAAAAGTTCTTTACAGCAGGGCTGACCTGGCGACCAGATCCTCATCTGGGGCTTGGAGCAACTGCAAGAACTGAGACCGGTGACATTGACCCCTGCTGCATAGCAGGAGCCGCAGTAAGACCCCTTGGCAGCCACATGATTACTCTCACCGGAGACTACAGGTTCAAATCAGAGAACTTTCCAGACAGATGGTCAGCTGGAATAGAGATTCGTCCCCTTTCAGGAATAGCAGTAAGAGGCTCCTTCGGAGAAAACGAAACAATGAGCTTCGGGGTACAGATGGACATGGGCAGAATCGGTATAACTGCCGGCGCAGACCTCAACGATGGTGAATATACCGGCACCACAGGAGAAATACTCTTATACGACTCTCCACGCTCCAGCGCTGTTCAGCCTCTTCCTGAATTCCTTACCTACTCCACAGGATACGGTGATGAGCTTCCGTCCAGATCCTTTCTCGGTCCGAGAAAACCCTCATTTACAGAGAGGATTGCAGCCCTTGCCGCAGGTGTTAACGATCCTTCTGTAGAGGGGGTCCTGCTGGACATGTCAGATTACTCCTACAATACTGCTCAGAGCGAAGAACTGAGAGATGTTCTGGTTGACTACAGATCTGCAGGCAAACCGGTCTATGCATACATGGAATACGCCGGCAACAGCTCATACTACACTGCAAGCGCATGCAGAGCAATATGTATTCACAGAGCCGGACACATATCTGTTCACGGTTTTACAGGTTACACTTTTTTTCTGCGGGGCTTTCTGGACAAACTGGGCATTTACCCTGAGCTGATGCACATAGGAGACTACAAAAATTTCAGTGACATGTTCACCGAGTACAGCATCTCTGACGCACAGAGAGAAGCTGCAACGGCACTGCTTGAAAACATGAAGAATGAACTTGTGAGGGGAATATCGGAAGGACGGGGACTTGAGCCTGCCCAGATGGATATTCTGTTCAGAGAAGGCCCTTTCGCAGGAGAACAGATGGCAACAATGGGACTGGTTGATACTCTTCTCTACAACGACCAGTTTGAGGATTTTGTGAAAAAAGATCTGGGCAGATCCTTCTCAACCATTGATTCCTACAAGTACGCTGCAATACCGTCAGAGCCTTCTTTATGGGGTTCCAACCCTCGAATCGCTGTGGTGATTGCCGACGGCAACATCATCAACGGCCGCAGCGGTTCCTCCATAACGGGCAGAAACATGGGAAGCGATACTGTAACCGAAATGCTTGAACAGGCGGCGTCATCTGAAGGGGTCAAGGCAATCGTTCTCAGAATAAATTCAGGCGGAGGCGATGCAATGGCCAGCGACGATATGTACCATGCTGTGGAGAACATCAGGAAGAAAATGCCTGTTGTGGTCAGCATGGGCAGTGTTGCAGCAAGCGGCGGCTACTACATGGCTGCAGGCGCTGACGCTATCTTCGCCGGCAGAACCACTGTAACCGGCTCAATAGGAATAATCAGCGGCAAGATTGTATACGGAAACCTTCTGGAAAAGCTTGGTATCAATATTGAAAAGGTGGAAATAGAGCCTTCCGGAAACCCCGGAAACCCGTTTGAGCCCTTCACTGAAGACCAGCGGGACCGTGAATTCGCCGCCATGCGTCAGGGATACGAACTGTTCGTAAATACAGTGGCTGAAGGCAGGAACATGACCTTTGAGGAAGTGGATGCCATAGGGCAGGGCCGTGTGTGGGCAGGCACCGACGCCCTTGAACTTGGGCTGGTGGACAATAACGGAGGTGTACTGGATGCAATAGCCCATGCGTCACATCTTGCAGGCCTTGATGAGCCTCTTCCTGAACTTGTTGTTTTTCCACAGGTCACAGGCCTTGGAAGCATAAATATCAGTCCTTTAGGCCTTGCATCACTTACAGATGCTGTCTCTGAACTCACTGACGACCCTCTTCTCAACTCTCCGGCGCCTCTCTATCTCTCTCCAATGATTATTATTGATGAAGAGTAGAGACCGTTAACGGCATGAATCAGGAGAACCGGGGAGGGAATGTTGATTGACAAGGCAGGATTCAACAACGAGAAATACCTTGAGGAACAGACCGCCGAGATAACAAGACGGGTTAAAGCTTCCAGGGGAAGACTATACCTGGAGTTCGGCGGCAAGCTGATGTACGATCATCACGCAGCCAGGGTTCTTCCAGGGTACGACCCGAATGTAAAGCTCAGACTCCTTGAGAAACTTAAAGAGCAGGCAGAAATTATTCTCTGCATCTACGCAGGAGACATTGAAAAACGAAAAATCCGGGGAGACTTCGGAATAACTTACGACTCGGATGCCCTGATGCTTATCGACGGTTTCAGAAGCAGAGGCATACAGGTCAGAGGAGTGGTGATTACCAGATTCGAGGAGCAGCCCTCTGCTGTAGCATTTGAAAACAAGCTGAAAAACAGAGGCGTGGATGTTTTCAGGCACTACTACACCAGAGGATACCCTACAGATGTTGACCTGATAGTAAGCGAAGAGGGCTACGGACGCAACGATTATGTTGCACCGACTAAACCTCTTGTTGTGGTAACCGGACCTGGCCCGGGCAGCGGCAAGCTGGCCACATGCCTCTCACAGCTCTACCATGATTACCGCAGGAATATGAAGGCAGGATACGCCAAGTTTGAAACTTTTCCAGTATGGAACCTGCCTCTCAAGCATCCTGTGAATGATGCCTACGAAGCAGCTACAGCAGATCTGCTCGATGTTAATCTTGTAGATCCGTTTCATCTTGATGCCTATGGAGAAGTTGCCATCAACTACAACAGGGATGTTGAGGCATTTCCTCTGGTCAGGCGAATACTTGAAAAGATCACAGGTACAAAATCCCCCTATTCATCCCCTACCGACATGGGGGTGAACCGTGTGGGTTTTGGTATAGAGAATGACCAGGCTGTGCGTCAAGCTGCGGAACAGGAAATAATAAGGCGTTGCTTCAGATACCGGTGCGAGTATGTCATGGGACTTGCAGAGAAGAAAACTGTTGAAAAGATAGAACTTCTCATGGACAACATGAACCTTACCAGATACGACAGACCGGTTGTTGAACAGGCGGAGAAAAGGGCTGAAGCAGAAGGGGATCCTGACGCAAAAGCAGCTGCAATACAGCTTCGCAACGGTTCGATAGTAACAGGAAGAACCTCAGAACTGATGCATGCAGCATCTGCAGCGGTACTCAACGCTGTGAAGAAGCTGGCAGGAATCAATCCGGAAACCCATCTTCTCTCTCCTGATACAATCAACTCTATAAGAAACCTGAAGCAGTCCATCGGCTCCATACCGCTTCATCTGGATCTGGAAGAGGTGATGATTGCTCTGAGCGTAAGTGCCGCATCCTCACCTGAAGCAGCAAAAGGCATGGCCAAACTGACTGAACTGCGAAACTGCGAGGCACACCTGACACACATGCCTTCTTCCGGAGACGAAAGCGGGCTGCGGAATCTGGGCATCAATGTTACCAGTGATCCCAGGTTTGCAAGCTCCAGGCTCTTTACTGGCTGATGGGCGCGCTGCTGACAGTTCTGCTGTCCATTGTCCCATCGGCACTGTTTCCGGTGTGGACACTCCAATAAGAAACCGCTGTAGTTCTTCATAGAATATCAATTCCGGGCTGCCTCCCTGTAATACCTGCGGCGATACTTGAGAGCATAGTGATCAAGGTTTTCACTGGAGAAGGCTTTATTCCTGCAGCTCTCAAGTCGTTACTTGTAATCTCCCCTGTTGAGTAACCACTCAGATACCTTGTTGTTCTTCCCTTCATTGGGCGAAACCGGAATCTCGACACTATTGCCTTGAACAAAGTGAGCGCCACCGTCTGAAGACGGTGGGTTCGCCTGAAGTGAGGGATTTCACCATCCCCGAGCGGGACATTAAACACTCACGACCTGGCAGAAGGGAATTACAGCAGAACACATTGGCCTTGACAATTGCTCTCACGGTTTATGAACAATTGTATATGCAATGAAAACCTGCAGCCCCTTATAAGCAGTTCAGTGCCTGAACAGGAAAGGAGGATAATGAACACATCTGTCCGAGAAAGCATTGATGCTAAACAATTCTATTGAGGAAAGGAGGGAACGATATGTACAGAATTGTTATTTCTGTACTGCTCGCTGCGGCAGCTTCTTTTGCACAGATTCCAACCGAACTCGTCTCTGAGGATTTCATATCAGCGCCTCAGGCTTCAACCCGGTCAGAACTCGACCAATACACATTAGTTTCAGTCAACTCTTCCGATGAACTGGAAGACCTCCTCAGCAACGGATACCCAACACCTGAACTACAGGCTGTTTTAGAGAACGAATCCATTCCACAGGAAGACAGATACTGGCTGGACTGCAGAATGCGAAGTGCAATAGCCCAACTGCTTCATCGTTTCTATGATGAACAGGGCAATCCTGTTGAAATAGAAGCAGACTGGATACGGCCAGGTGAGGGTTACTGGCAGGAAACCATGATGGTTAATCCTGTCGGTGAACCGACTGAAATATCTCCTGATGGGCCCAGTTTTCATTTTCTGGTCGATTCAGGCTTTCTATGCAATCTGTATGGTGAAGAGATAGGCCAGCTTGCTGCCGCTAATGATTTTGCCAGAACATCCAGAGATGGTTCTCTCACAGTTGTTCAGACAGGTAGAAGAGGTCGTGGAGGCGGAGGTGAGATGAACTTCTGCTTCATGTACCCTGACGGGAGTTTCAGCGAGATAGAATTTCAGGACCAGGAGATACTCTCTGACAGGAACATGACAATCAGCCAGGATGGAAGCATTTCAGCATGGAACATTTTCACTCGACTTCGGAAACTATCATGTCGGATGGGACACTCTCACTACACCGGACTTGTGCTGCAACTTCCATATGGGAATTGATATACTGCCATTCAATGGAAACCGTGAAGTAAGAGCCTGTAAGGGTCAAGTACCCGGAGTAGTGTAAAAGCGGTATGACTACGCAGCAGACTTCCTCGTGGCCGGCTTGCACTGTGCGCAACTATTCTGGTTTACCGGAATCTCGACACTATTGCCTTGAACAAATTAAACACTCACGACCTGGCAGCAGAAGGAAATTACAGCAGAATACATTGGGCCTTGACAATTGCTCTCACAGTTTATGAACAATTGTATATGCAATGAAAAACGGCAGACCTTTATAAGTGGTTCAGTGCCTGAACAGGAAAGGAGGAGAATGAACACATCTGTTCGAGAAAGCATTGATATTAAACGGTTCTATTGAGGAAAGGAGGGTACGATATGAAAAGTGTATTGCTTATGATACTGCTGCTGTCAGCAGCAGCCGTTGCGCAGACAACTTCCTCACTTACAGTTGAGGAAGTTTTTTCTGTTGACACCCCTGAAGAAATGGAAGCTGCCCTTGCAGACGGGTATCCTATGCTCTGGCTTGAAGAACTGCTGAACGACAAGTCAATTCCTGAGGAAGACAGGTACTGGCTGGACTGCAGAGTGAGGGCTCTGATCGCCCAGGAGTTCCACCGCTTCTACAGTGAGGATGGAGTACCGATAGAAGTAGAAGCTGACAAGATCCGATACGGTGAATCCTACTGGCAGGAACACTTCATCATAGATCTCCCTGGAGAACTGCTTCCAGGAGAAAGAAATCCCGAAACCAACCTCTGGAATGAGTCCGGTTTCGTTTACAACAGGTTTGGAGAGAAAACGGGAGACTTGGCGCTTATTGATCCGATCATGGAGCTTTCCCGTGACGGTACCTGTGCTGCACTAATTGCTTCATCAGAAGACGATGTTCCTGAATTTGAGGCAGGCTATCTTTTTCTTCTGAATTCTGATGAAGGTTCTTTCTCAATGTATTCAGAGAAACTGTATTTCCCGGAATGCTCAATCAGTCCCTTAGGAGACTATACTGTTGTTAGCCGGCAAACAGGTGCAGATAGCCCTAATCCTTTATCACTGTTTGATTCAAGAGCCAATTTGCTTTGGACTCTTTCAACTAAAGCAAACATTCCTGCTGGAGTTAACCCCTGTATATCCCCTGAAGGCAACTACTGCCTCATTGCATCAGCAGAAGGAAACACAGCCCCATGGACAAGATACTGCCAGCTATTCTCGATTCCAGATGGCGAGGAAATATCTGTATCTACCTCAGAACTGTCCTCTAAGCTTTCATGGTCACCAAACGGTGAGTATTACTTTACAGGTAGCGACTATCTTTCGATTCTGAACGGATCTGTGGTTTGGACTGTGAAAGAGCATGATATATGTGACAGATATATCCTCGGCCAATATTGCTCAAACAATGGAACTCTGTTTGCTGCAACTTACTCAGTACAAGGCTCCAGGAGGACACCTTTTGAGCTGTTTTTCATGAATTCTGTAATCTTCAGAGCGGAAGCTGGATACGGCAATGTTGTCAGGCTCTCTCCTGATGGATGCTTTGGAATGACCGGACCTCTGGAGTACGGGCCAATAAGGTTCCCCTTCACTATCTGGCAGATTGGCGGTGAGTAATAATGTTAGGAACCTTACAGCAAGTCTTTGGGCTGCCTTGATTCTCTCTTCCATTGCCCCTGGAATTCCATGGCCTCTTGGAAAAACCGGCCCCGACTCTCTCAACAGCTACACCCTGATGAATACCTGCGGTGAAATGAAGCAGAACTGGAAAAACTCACAGGCGTGGGCATTGTGAATCTGCAGATAAGAGTTATTCGTTATACTCTGGTGTCAGAAGAAGAACCTTATGCCGAAGCCTGCGTCCATCCTGAAGTCTGTGTCAGGTATTACTTCAAGACCGGCAGCAGCCTCCAGAAAAAGGTCGATGTCACTGCCGGCAAAGAGGTATTCCAGCCCCAGAGGAACCCGAATCCCTGCAGAGTTCTGGTCATCAAAGGCGATCCATGCACCAATACCGTAATACCATGGCATTCTGCCCTTTTCAACATTTATATCACCAAAACTGTGCCAGAGATAGTCGCTGTGAAGCGACACCCAGTCATCTGAAAAGCTCCAGGCCACAGCAGCGTCAAAAGCATTGGTGACAGAGGTGAAATGCTTGAAACTAACGCCTGTGCGGCTTCCTGCGATGAGACCAAGGCCGGTATCACCTTTTACAGGAGAGAAGGAGAGCAGAATTGAAAGCATCAGTACGGTCATGGCTGTAATCCTTCCTTTGTGCAGAAACCGCCGGCAGGGTTGTTCTGCCGGCGGTTATAACTCTCTGCAACAGTGTTATGCCCAATCTCAGGCAACAGATTCTGCTGCTCTTCTTCAACAGGTATCATTCCATACCTGTTCGCGCAGCAACATGTTATGCAATCTTATCAAAGCCAGCCCTCACAGCAGCTTTGCATACTCTCAGCGTCTTGAGCATTACAGGCTGCTAAACAAGTTTCGACAGGTTGTCGGCGAACAACTTTACATAGTCTCCAGTGGGCCATGCGCTTGCCATTGCTCTGGAGGCAAGTTCCAGAGATTCTTTCAGCGGCAGCGTGTACCTCATGGTTGTAAACTTCTGTCTGAATGCTGTAACTTCTTCAGCAACATTATCGTTCCTGATGATAACTCTGGCCATAAGTTCAGCCAGAGTGCCGAAGTCGTCTTCGTTCATTCCGTATCTGGTCATTTCACTTACGCCGGTTCTGATGCCGCTGGAGGTCAGGAAGGTGTCATCATCCGGAAGTGCCTGGTAGTTAACCACTATATTGTTATCCTGAAGTCTGTCGGCGATAATGGCACCGTCTGCATGGTCAATGACCCTTACAACCACCTGATGGGTTTTTGTGTATCCGTCTGCAGGATCACCTTCCACCTTAAGGCCGTTGTCGGCAAGGTGCTTTGCGAAGGCCCTTGCATTTGAAAGCACCTTGTTCTGGTATTCATCCTTGAAGGCGTTCATTTCATAAGTTGCAACCAGCAGTCCCAGAAGGGTTGCAAGATGATGGTTGGAGGTAGAGCCGGGGAAGGCTCTGCTCTTTATGTCCAGCCAAAGTTTTCTGAAGGGAGTCTTCTTTGCCATGTTGCTGACTATGGCACCTCTCTGGGGGCCGAAGTATGTCTTGTGTGTGGAGCCTGTAACCAGATCTGCGCCTTCAGCGAGAGGAGCTTGGAAAGCGCCGTAAAGGCCGAACACATGGGCCATGTCATACATGACCACCGGTTTCTTCTCCCAGTTGGCAATGTGGTCGCAGAAGAGCTTTACCGGCTCAGGATAGAGGAACATGCTTTTTCCGAAAACAGCCAGTTCAGGTTTTGTTTCGTCAAGAAGCTCTATCATTCTCTCTTCGTCGATTTTGTAGGGATTGTCTTTCTGAACAGGGAAGTTGATGCAGTTTTCCCTGCCTGTGGCCCTGTCTATCTCAACAAAGTTGAACAGTGCGCCCATAGGCTGGCTGGAAAGGTGGCCGCCTTTGCCCAGATCATTGTTCATAACTGCTCTGAGTTTTCTGAATGTGCCTTCAGGAGAAGTTCTGTTAACAAATCTGGTAACTGCCTTGAATACAACTTCGTTGGACATCTGACCGCTTACAGGTCTCAGTTCAGCTTCACTGCAGCCGAAGTATTCGCAGAGAGCTTCCTGGGCTTCTGTCTCAATATCCTTTATGAAGTCAGTTCCGTGATAGAAGTAAACTTCCTTGCCCTTCATGGTTCTGTGTTCAGCATATCTGCCTGCAGGATCGCAGATTTCGCATGCTTTTACAAGAGGGCTCGGGGTGTTCTCACTTGGTATCAGGTTAATGCACTGACGCTGGCGCCAGAGGTTGTTCTTTTCAATTCTTCCAAACAACTCGTTCATTCTTTTGCTGAGATCGCTCATTACCGGTCCTTTCGTCACAAGGTCTCCAGGCTTCCCCGGACTGATAAAGTATCCAATACAATGATACAGGCTCCTCTGTGGTTGTCCAGATCACCTGTTATTCCCTCCACGGCAGAAACTGTTCCGTCAATATCACTTTCAGGAACCAGAACCAGAACCAGCCTCGGTTCAGGCCTGCTTCTGCCAAGAACATCCATGAAGTCTGCGAAAATGGGAACATTTGAGAGCATTGGCCCCATCATTTCAGAGCTGACAGTTACAGCCCCCTCAACTCCCATTTCCAGGAAGAGTTCCATAACATCATTATATGTTTTTTCTTCCTGAAGTACCATAATCAGAAGTTTCTTTCTGCATTTTTTCTTCTGACTTGCTGTTACAGGGGAGAGGTGATAGAGAAAAGCCTCTCTCATGGCAAACTCGGTTTCGCTGTTCAGAAGCTCGTATCTGGCTCTGCCGTTACCCAGAACTCTGGCAGTGCCTGCAAGAAGTCTGAGATGCTCCTCTGTTGCATCTGAAGGCCCGGCAATGGCTGCAATGATGTGAACTGACCTTCCGTCAAGGGAGTTCCAGTTAACACCCTTGCCGCATACTGAAAGAGCAAGGGCGAAACCCTTCATTTCATCAAGTCTGCAGTGGGGTACAGCTACGCCGTTGCCTACAGCGGTTGTTCCCAGCTCTTCCCGCTGAAGCATTCCCTCAAGGAGAGCCTGTCTGGAAGTGTTTGCAGCTGCAGGGTTTTCTGCCAGCAGACCGGCCATCATTTCCATTGCCTGATTCCTGTTCCCTGCTGTCATTTTCAGCTTGCAGCCGGATATGTCAAGAATAGATTCTATTTTCATATGCACTCCCTAAAGAGTTGCGCCCCGGATCACTGCGTATTTGGAAACAGGAGGGCCGGAGAGTTCATTGACAAAAACGCTCATAAGGACGATACTGACCATTGTTGCTGCAAGTTCCTGATGACCGGCGAAGAACGGAGCAGCCTGAATGTAGAGAGCAAGACCGATGGCTACACCTGCCTGTGGAAGCATTGCAAGCCCGAGATAGTTCCTTATCAGAGGTGAAGAACCTGCAAGTTTTGCTCCTGTCCATACACCAAAGTATTTCCCGAATGCCCTGGCAAAGATAAAGAGTGCGCCCATAATGAGTACAGGGCCGCTTGAGAAGGCGCTGAAGCTCAGTTCTGTTCCTGCTATGGCGAAGAATGTTGCGTAAAGAGGAGGCGAAAGCTGTTCAAGTGAGAGGATTATTCTGTGGGCTCCTCTGCTGATATTGGCAAGCACTGCTCCTGCTGTCATTCCTGCCAGCAGAGGTGAGAAACCGTAGGTGGTTGCCACAGCAGTGAGCAGGCATATCATTCCCAGGCTTATGATATAGACCTCGTTGGACCGTCCTTTGCCTTTGGTAAACATATGAAGCAGCCAGCCTGTTAAACCGCCCAGCGCCAGAGAACCGCCTATCTCCTGTACGGCGTGGATAATGCCGTGAAGCAGGCTGAATCCCTCTGCTCCCATTGAGCCTCCTGCAAATGCGGCAACAATACTGAAGAGAAGCACGCAGCCTGCATCATCAAGGGCCACAACTCCGTAGAGGTGGTCGATGAAGGGGCCTCTCGCCTTCAGATCTCGAACTATGGCCACAGTTGCCGCCGGTGCTGTTGCCGAGGCAACTGCTCCAAGAAGCGCCGCAGCTTCCAGCGGCATAAGCCTGGAATAATAGAGAACAAGAGTGACTGCTGCAAAAGAGAGGAACATTTGAAAGAGGGTTATTATCGCAACTGCTTTTCCTGTTCTTTTCAGCTTGGAAAGACTGAATTCAGAACCTATTACAAGAGCGATAACCGCAAGAGCCACTTCGGTAACAGCTCCAAGTTCGTCATGGAGATCGGTGTGTATCATGCCCAGACAGCCTGGCCCAAGCAGCAGACCTGCTATGATGAAGCCTGTTATAGAGGGTATTCTAACTTTCGCAGCCAGCCTTCCAAGGAAGAAGCTGCCCACCAGAAGAATGCCTATTCCAAAGACAGGATGAACGCTTACAACATCCCTGAACCCTGCAAATATTTCCAGCGCTGAATTAAACATAGGGGCTAATATAGTTTCAGGGATATTACGGAGGTAGCGCCGAATCCGATAAAAAGCGGTATGTTTGACCTGATGTGAAAGGGGCAGGGAATGGCCTATTTGAAACCGCAGCCGGATGAGATACCGGCTATCTTTCAGGAAACCCCCTCAAGGGATATGCTGGCAGGGCTTCTGAAAGAGAAAGATCCTGCTCTGATTGAGGCTGTACGGGCCCAGGCTGAAGCCACTGTTCTTCACTACTGCGGCAGAAAAGTTTACTACCGGGGGCTGGTGGAGTTCTCCAACATCTGTGCTCTGGACTGCGGTTACTGCGGTATAAGAAGGTCCAATACCTCTGTTAACAGATACACAGTTTCTGAGGATGCCATTGTGGATGCTGCCAGATGGTGTGCCGGAGTAAGGTACGGCTCAATGGTTCTCCAGTCAGGCGAGAGACACGATAAGAATTTTATATCCTTCGTTGAGAGGCTTGTCAGGCGAATAAAGAAGGAAACAGTATCATCGGTGCTTCCGTCAGGCCTGGGAATTACCCTCTGTGTAGGAGAGCATACCAGAGAGACCTATGAGAGGTTCAGGGAGGCAGGGGCTCACAGATACCTTCTCCGTATAGAAACCACCGATGAAGATCTGTTCAGATCCATTCACCCTGAGGAACAGACTCTTGAATCAAGGCTCAGGAGTCTGGAGTACCTGAGAGCTGCAGGTTTTCAGGTAGGTACCGGTGTAATGATAGGTCTTCCCGGCCAGACCCCTGAGATGCTGGCGAATGATCTGCTGTTTTACAGAGAACACGACTTTGACATGTTCGGCATGGGCCCGTTCATTCCGCACAAGGATACACCTATGGGAGATGCTGAAGTATTGAGTGATTCAGAGCGAACTCATCTGGGGCTTATGATGATAGCCCTTACCAGACTTATTACAAAGAATACCAATGTGGCTGCAACCACTGCACTTCAGGCTCTTGATCCTGAAGGCAGGGAGAAGGGGCTTGCTTTCGGTGCCAATGTGCTCATGCCTCAGCTCACACCTCTGGAGTTCAGGGAAAACTACCTTCTCTACGAAAACAAGCCTTCAGTAGGCCGCGCCAGGGAGGATTCACTGCAGTACCTGAAGGAAAGGGTTGAGAAGGCAGGACGCATTGTTGCTGAAGACCAGTGGGGTGATTCGCTGCACTTTACCGCCGGAAAAACTTGATGTAAAATATCTTTCTAAACTTTTTCCAGAATTGTGCTGAAGCTGGTGAACAGTACGGGATAAATCTTTGCAGGAACAGTCGCAGAACATAACCCTGCAGGCGTTTTCAGGCTATATTCGCGTCTGTGCCCTCACCATGGAGGAGGATGACCTGGAACTAATCGCTCCGGAACATGCAGGTGATTTGTTCACCCTGATTCAACAGGAGAAAAAGTATCTTCGCAGGTGGCTTCCATGGGTGGATGAGGTTACTGCTGTGGATGACACAAGAGGTTTCGCGGAGCAGGCGGCGGAACGGTACACCCTTGGTAAAGGCCCGACTTATCTGCTTCGTTCCAGCGGGAAGGCTGCAGGTGTTGCAGGTTTCCATTCAGTTGACTGGCCCAACAGGAGCGCTGAGCTTGGATACTGGCTGGGAAGCCGGTATACAGGCTGCGGTCTGGTTACTGAAGCATGCAGAGTGCTGCTTGAATACGGTTTCAGCGAAATGAGACTTAACAGAATAGGTATAAGATGCGCCAAAGGAAACCTGGCAAGCAGGGCAGTTGCTGAGAGGCTGGGAATGGTCTTTGAGGGATTTCTCAGGGAGGCGGAACTGCTTAACGATAAATATGTGGACGATGCGGTTTATTCAATGCTTCGCAGGGAATACATGGGCATGAACCGGGAGAGATGATGAACAAACAGGATTTCTACAGATTGTCTCCTGCTGAGTCGCTGGACAGGCTTGAAAGCAGCAGGGAAGGGCTTTCCAGAGAGGAAGCTGCCAGGCGCAGAGGAATATACGGGCCAAACTCAATAGCAGTGGAAAAACAGGTTTCCAGGTTTGTGCTGTTTCTCCTGCAGCTTAAAGAACTGCTTGTTCTTGTGCTTATCGTTGCCGGCATCATCTCTGTTGCAGTGGGAAGTTATCGGGATGGTGCGGTTATGTTCGTCATCGTTCTGGTAAACGCAATTATCGGTTTCATTCAGGAGTACAAGGCAGGGCAGATTCTTGAGAAACTCCGTGAACTGATAAAATCACCGGCAAAGGTTTTTGTCGATGGTCAGCTCACTGAGTTGAAGCAGAGCGAGCTGGTTCCAGGGGATATTGTTTCCGTTGAGGCAGGAGACAGGGTACCTGCAGACATAAGGCTTCTTGAGGCATTCAATCTGAGAACCAACGACTTTTCCCTTACAGGTGAATCCATGCCCCAGGAGAAGAATACTGAAGCAATAGCCGGTGAAGCTATTCTCGCTGACAGGGTCAACATGGCATACACCGGCACCACAGTTGCCACAGGAAGCGCTGTGGGCGTTGTTGTTCGTACAGGCACTTCAACGGAAATGGGAAAAATTGCCTCTATGACATCAACCACAACCTCAGCCAGGTCTCCGCTTCAGATGGAGCTGGACAGTCTGGCGAAATGGCTTACTGCCATAGTTGTTGTTTTAAGTATAGGGCTTTTCTTAGTGGGTGTATGGCAGGGTTTTTCTGTATTCAGCAGTCTGATATACGCTCTGGGTATAGCAGTTGCGGCGGTTCCCCAGGCTCTTCCTGCGCAGGTTACCGTTGCTCTCAGCGCAGCAAGCAGAAGACTGGCAGAGAGAAAAGTGGTTGTAAAGAGTCTCCCCAGCGTGGAGACTCTCGGATCAACCTCTGTTATCTGTACCGATAAAACAGGAACACTGACAAAGAATGAGATGACTGTTACAGGTCTGTGGTTTAACGGTGAGGAATTTACTGTTACCGGAAAGGGATACAAGCCTGAAGGGCACATAGCGGACAGCAGGGGTAAAAAGCTCTCTCAGGACAGAATCAATGAGCTTGAGATAATGCTGGATGCCGGAACCATGGCCTCCAACGCGGAGATTCATGAGCCTGATGAGGATCACAGGGGCTGGTATCCTGTAGGGGATCCCACAGAGGCTGCCATAGTAACCCTTTCAACCAAGGCGGGTACCAGAAGCCCCATGGAAGACGAGGAGAATCCGGAGATACAGGAGTTTCCCTTTGATTCAGAGAGAAAGCGGATGAGTTCTGTCAGACAGTTTGGTGACAGGTACCAGCTTGCAATGAAAGGTGCCGCAGGAAGCGTTCTCTCTGTATGCAAGTACATTTACAGGGACGGCAGGATCGTTCCAATAACCGATGCGGACAGAGCAGAGATAACAAGGCTCAACGAGGAGTATTCCAACAGAGCTCTCCGTGTACTGGCCATTGCCTGTCGTCCCCTTGAGAATGACGGCAGCGATTACACCATGGAGACCGCCGAGAAAGATGTGGTGTTCCTGGGGCTCGTGTTCATGATGGATCCGCCGAAAGACGGAGTGAAGGAAGCTATAGCAGCGTGCCACGACGCGAGCATCAGGGTGATAATAATGACCGGTGACCATGCCACAACAGCAAAGGCAGTAGGTCGGCTCACAGGGCTTTCCCGAAATGGCGATCCGGATGTGTATACAGGCAGTGAGCTTGAGGAGATGGACGACAGCAGGCTGAAGGATATTCTTCTCTCCGGCAGGTCACTGGTTTTCAGCAGAGTCAATCCTGAACACAAGCTTCGTATCGTGACCATCCTTGAAGACAATGGAGAGGTGGTTGCAGTTACAGGAGACGGCGTGAATGATGCTCCTGCACTTAAAAAGGCCAACATAGGTGTTGCAATGGGCGTTACCGGTACCGATGTGTCCAAGGAGGCTGCAGAGCTTATTCTGCTGGATGACAGCTTTACCTCACTTGTGCACGCTGTAAGAGAGGGCAGAACAATCTACAACAACCTGATGAAGACGGTTCTTGCATCGCTCACCACCAATATGGCAGAGCTGGCAGTGGTGGTTATCGGACTTATTGCTGTGGCTATAGGAGACTGGGCTCTGCCTATTCTGGCCATTCAGATTCTTGCGATAGATCTTCTTGCAGAGGTGATGCCTCTTACCTTCCTCACATTTGATCCACCCTCAAAGAGCATCATGAAGGAGAAGCCAAGGGATCTCAAGGCGCACATTATGAACAGAGTGACTTCCATGGAGGTATTTTTCCTGGGCACACTTATCGGCGTTCTTTCCTTTGGAAACTACGCATTTACAGGATTTCGTGAAGGCATTTCGTTTTTTTCCGGTGAGCCCTTTACTCCGGAGTACATGCGGGCAATGACCCTGGCATACCTGACCATTGCCTTCTGTCAGTATGCCAATGTGATGTCCAGAAGGTACAGGTATACCTCCATATTCAACAGAAACTTTTTCACTAATCCTGTTCTGCTCTGGTCTATTCTGGGGTCCATTTGCATTACGCTTCTGGTTATCTACACCCCTGCCTCCCGTTTCCTGTCCTTCGGGCAGCCGGTACTCCAGGACTGGCTCTGCATAGGGGGCTCAACACTGATTTACCTTGCAGCGTTTGAATTGCTGAAGGTTGAAAGAAGGAGAAAGAGATGATACTGTTAGCAGCTGCACTTACAGCAATACCGGCTGGCACCATAGAGAGTGGCGGTGTTCCAGTTGATCCTCAGGAGATGATATCTTCCCTTGCAGAAGCAGATGTCGTTTTTATAGGAGAGACCCATGATGACCCTCTTGCCCATGAATGGGAGCTTTACATCTGGCAGGAACTTGCCTCTGACTCCAGGGCCCTGGCACTGGAGATGTTTGAGACAGATGTGCAGGGCCTTTTGAACAGTTATCTGGCAGGAGAGGTTTCCCAGGAAGAATTCCTTGCAGGCTCAAGGCCCTGGGGAAACTATTCCTCAGATTACGCGCCGCTGGTGCAGACTGCAATTGAGAAGGGGGCTCATGTAATAGCAGCCAATGTTCCCAGAAGGTTTGCGGCAATGGTTGCTTCAGGAGGCTGGGAGGCATTGGCTGAGGAAGACTTCTTTCATGAGCTTAAGGTTGACTCATCTTCAGCTTTCTATCGCTCCAGGTTTCTGGAGACAATGGAGATGATGGGCGGGGCAATGCACTCAATGCCTATGGATCCACACAATATGTACAGAGCCCAGCTCCTTAAAGATGCTGTAATGGCAAATTCAATCAGGGGCATAAGCTGCTTTTTTGTCTGCGGAAGTTTCCATTCAGATAACCATTCAGGAATACTGGACCAGATTGATGAAGATGTCTCTGTATTGACAGTTTCAGTTGTACCGGAAGGAGGAGAGAACGGCCGGAATCTGGCGGACTTCGTAATATCCAGATGAAGCCATCACTTTTCTATTATATTCTGCGGTTCTTGCCAATCTTTCTGGAGGAAAAATGACACACGAAGAGCTTGTCACGGAAGTCCGTGGGGCAGAGGAGAGGGTTCGTCTGCTCAAGGAGCGTCTTTGACTTCGAAGGCCTGCTGACAAAAGAAAAGAAATTTGAAGCGGAAATGGCTGAAAGCGGTTTCTGGGACAACCGGAATGCTGCTCTTGAGGTTATTACCGGAATAAAAAAGGTTCAGAACTGGACCACTCCCCTTAAAGACCTTGATTCAAGGGTCGGAGACTTATCAGCAGCACTTGAACTCCTTGAACTGGAAGATGACCCTGGTATTCGCACCGATGCCGAGATAAGATGCTCCAATGTGAAGAGAATACTTGACCGGCTGGAGTTCCGTCAGATGCTCTCCGGAGAGCACGACGGTTCCGACTGCATTCTTACTGTAAGGTCCGGTGCAGGAGGAGTGGACAGTCACGACTGGACTGAAATGCTCATGAAGATGTACATCTTCTGGGGGGAGAAGCAGAACTACGAGATAAGCGTGCTGGATACCTCTCCCGGTGACGGAGTTGGTATGAGAGAAGCGGTTCTGGCCATAAGAGGGCCGTATGCCTACGGCTATCTCAGTGCTGAAAAGGGCATACACCGTCTGGTACGCAAAAGCCCTTTCGATCAGAACCACAGAAGACATACCAGTTTTGCCTCGGTTTTTCCTCTGCCGGAGCTTGACGATTCCATAGAGGTTGAAATCAATCCTGAAGATGTGAGAACTGATGTTTTCCGCTCAAGCGGCGCAGGCGGTCAGCACATCAACAAGACCTCCAGCGCAGTGCGACTCACACACATGCCCTCAGGAATAGTGGTTACATGCCAGAATGAGCGAAGTCAGCACAGGAACCGTGATCTGGCATGGAAGGTGCTTCGCGCAAGGCTCTACGAGCTAGAAGAGGAGAAAAGGCGGAAGGAGCGGGAGAAGCTGGAGGGTACAAAGAGCGATGTTTCATGGGGACACCAGATAAGGTCCTATGTTCTTCAGCCCTACCAGATGGTCAAAGACCACAGAACCGACATGGAAACATCGGATGTGGACGGCTTCCTTTCCGGTAACATTCAGGATTTCATAGAAGATTATCTGAGAAAGAGTAAATAGTATGGCACTGGAAAACAACAAATTCATTCAGAAGCGGCTTGAGAAGCTGGCTGCTATAAGAGAGAGCGGTGTTAATCCATTTCCCCCTGGAACACCTGACCGTGTACCTGTAGCTTTCATGAGAGAGACAGGAGAGACCGAAGAGGCGCTCTGCTCCTCAGGCAGAATAATGGCCAGGAGAAAGCACGGAAAGACGGTATTCTGTGATCTGGCTGATTCCACAGACCGAATACAGCTTTTCATCAATGCCAAAATAGTGGACGAAGCAGGGTGGGAACTCCTTTCAAAGATAGATCTTGGCGATATCATCTGGGTCAGCGGCCCGCTTTTTGTAACAAGAACAGGAGAGCTTTCGGTAAAGGTTGAGAAGCTGGGCATTCTCACCAAAGCCATCAGACCTATGCCTGTGGTAAAGACTGATGCCGAGGGAGATGTGCATGATGCTGTTTCAGATCCTGACTACCTGTACAGGCACAGGTGCATTGATCTGCAGCTGAATCCTGAATCAAGAAGCAGGTTTATCGCCAGAAGCAAAATCATATCCGCAGCAAGAAGATACCTTGACTCAGAGGGTTTCATAGAGGTGGAAACACCTGTTCTTCAGCAGATATACGGCGGTGCTGCGGCAGAACCTTTTGTAAGCTACTACAATTCCATGGATGAAGAGTGCTACCTTCGAATCGCAACTGAACTCTACCTGAAGAGGCTGGTTGCAGGCGGAATGCACAAGGTGTACGAGATAGGCAAGGATTTCAGGAATGAAGGTGTGGACAGAACCCACAGCCCTGAGTTCACCCAGCTTGAACTCTATGAGGCCTGGACTGATTATGAGGGAATGATGCGAAGGTTTGAAGGCATCGTTACCGCCGGTGCCAGGGCAATCGGAGCCGGTGAGACTGTGGTGTTTCAGGGGCACGAGATAAGCCTTGCAACTCCGTTCAAAAGGGTGCCCTTTGTGGATGCCCTGCACGAGAAGAGCGGTGAAAAGCTCTTCGACTGGGATACAGCAGACCTTGCAGGGTTTGCAGAGAAGCTGGAAATCATCGATGAAGATGCTGACAGGGTCTCTCTTCTGGACAAGCTCTTTGATCATTTTGTTACTCCGGATCTGATTCAACCCAGTTTTGTTGTGGATTATCCTGTTGAACTCTCTCCTCTTGCAAAGCAGAAACCGGACAATCCGAGGCTTACTGAAAGATTTGAGCCGTTTGCAGCTGGAATGGAGCTGGGCAATGCATTCAGCGAACAGAATGATCCGGTTTTTCAGAGAAAGGTTCTGGAAGAGCAGGCTGCAGCAAGTGAACACAGAAAGGGTGTTGTTGACGAAGAGTTCCTCTACGCTCTTGAAATAGGCATGCCTCCAACTGGCGGTCTGGGAATAGGAATAGACCGTCTGGTAATGCTTCTTACCGAAAGTTCCAGCATAAGGGATACGATTCTGTTTCCTCATCTGAGAAGGGAACAATGAGCCGGAAACTGCTCTGGTCTCTGGCATTCAGACAGGTATGGAGTAATGCCAATTCGCCTGTTGTAAGAATTGTCAGCTTGCTTTCTGTTGCAGGAATAGCCATTGGAGTTGCTGCTCTGGTGGTACTTCAGGCTTTCATGGGAGGGTTTACCTCTGCGATTTCCCAGGGGCTTTCTGCGGTGAATCCGCCGCTGCATGTCTATGCACCTGGCGGTGAGACAATGGACGATTTTGATCTGGGCATGATTCGGGAGATTGCAGACAGTATTCCAGGTATAACCGGAGTTACCGGAATACTGGAAAAATCTGCTGTTGTCAGCGGTGGTCAGGGAACTGTATCAGGCGCTATGGTGCGCGGTGTCGGAGGCGGCTCAGACAAGGTGATAATCGGTGGTGACCTGGCAAGGATTCTTGATTCGGAAGCTGGTGATGAGATAAGGATTGCTTCCTCGGCAGGCCTTGAAATCTCCGGTGCCGGCAGGGTTCTGGTGGATACCATTGCCCCTGTCACAGTGGACAGCATAGCAGACTTCGGAATAGCCGAGTACAATAAATCTCTTGTGATAATACCTCTTGCTTCAGCAAGGACTATTTTCAGGGCCGGCAGTGATCTCACCGCTGCCGGCGCTTCCCTTGCTTCAGGGTATGATCCTGTTGTTACCGCTGAACTGCTGGACAGCGCTCTCTATGAGGAATTTGTACAGGGCGGCTGGCCTGTTTACATGAGCTGCATTCCTTTTCTGGCATTTCACGGAAACCTTTTTCGGGCTCTGGGGCTTGAAAGGGCTGCAATGACCATAGTTCTGGCTCTTATTACAGTGGTGGCTCTTCTTAATCTGTCCAGTGCACTGGCCATGATTGCAATGGAACACAGAAGGGATACAGGTGTGCTGAGGGCCATAGGTCTCCCTGATTCCGGTGTGTTTCGTGTATCTGTTCTTCGGGGGCTTATTCTGGGAGGCACCGGGGCAGTTTCAGGTCTGCTTGTTTCCATAGCTTCTGTGTTTCTGGTTAACCGGCTATTTCCGATAAAACTGGACGGTTCGGTTTACTGGGTAGACACTCTGCCTGGTGTGTTTCCAGTTGCTGCTGCAGCTTTGGTTACTTTGGCCACTGTTGCTGTATGTGTTCTGGTATCACTGTTTCCTGCAGCTTCAAGTCTGTCATTCTCACCATCGGAGGCTCTCAGGTATGAGTAGCGATACTGTACTTTCTGTAACTGACCTGCACTGTTCCTACGGCACTGGAGAAGCAGAGATAAAGGTGATAAGAGGCGCTTCCCTTTCTGTCTCCAGAGGAGAGGTGGTTGCCCTGACCGGGCCAAGTGGTTCAGGAAAGAGTACCCTTCTCCATGCAATGGGCCTTCTGGAAAGGCCCCAAAAGGGTACAATACTTATCTGCGGAGAGAACGGATGGGAACTCAGCAGAAGGAAGAGGGCAGCGCTGAGAAACAGAAGAATTGGATTTGTCTTTCAGTTTCACCATCTTCTGGAGGAATTTACCCTTCAGGAGAATGTGGCCATGCCTGTGCTTATCTCAGGAGCTTCCGAGAATGAAGCTGCTCTGAGGGCTGAAGAACTCCTTGCAAGGGTTGGGCTGAGCCACAGACAGGAGCACTTTCCAGCAAGGGTATCAGGAGGCGAGCGGCAGAGAGCTGCTCTGGCCAGGGCTCTTGTAATGAAGCCGGATCTGGTCCTTGCTGATGAGCCCACTGGAAATCTTGACAGAGAGTCAAGCGCAGTGGTCAGGGAACTGATGCTGGAACTCTGCGGTGACGCGGGAGTATCTTTTCTGGTAGCAACCCACAACAGAGAACTCGCGTCCTCAGTTCACAGACAGCTGGTGCTTTCAGAAGGTCTCATTGACCAAAAGCATTCACCGGTTACAGGCTGACAAGTATATTCATGATGCAGAAATGTTCTGCTGCAATATGAATCGAAAAGGGGGATTCCTTGCCTGACACATATTCTGACAGGGCGAGAAAAGCCATGATCGCCGCCAGAGCTGAAGCTGCCCGAATGGGGCATCGTGAAGTCGGAACCGAGTTCATGCTCTATGCAGTTATCAGTGTTGACGGCTCAGGAGCAGCCAATCTGCTCCGCAGAATGGATGTAAGGATTGGCGAAATGCGATCCCAGCTTCTCTCCGGTCAGAGAACGCTTGGGCCTGCAACCATGGTTGACAGGAACTCAATGAACTGGAGCAACCGTTCCAGAATGATAATAAACGAGTCGTCAGTTGAGGCTGCAAAGCTTAAAGCTGATACTGTAAAAACCGAGCACATTCTGCTTGCTATGGCAAGGGTGGAAAGTGGTGCTTCAACGGTTCTGTGGCAGTACGGTGTTAACTATGACAGGCTTATTGATGCCATGAAGTCTTCAGAGAACAGCCGTGAGGGCGAGAAGAGTAAATCATCTTCTGCCCTTGAGTATTTCTGCCGTGACCTTACTCTTCTTGCGTCAGAGGGAGCTCTTGACCCTGTCATAGGCCGTTCTGATGAAATAGACAGGGTAGTTCAGGTTCTCTGCCGAAGGAAGAAATCCAATCCTGTTCTCATTGGTGAACCTGGTGTGGGAAAAACTGCCATTGTGGAAGGTCTTGCTCTCAGAGGGCTTTCAGGCCGGGTGCCTCTTCCTCTTTACGGTAAGCGAATAATGGCAATGGACATGGCTTCAGTACTGGCTGGAACTAAATATCGCGGCCAGTTTGAAGAGAGACTGAAAGCGCTGCTCAAGGAGATAAAGGATGCAGGCAATGTTATTCTCTTCATAGATGAGATACACTCCATTGTTGGAGCAGGAGGCGCAGAGGGAGCCATAGATGCTGCGAATCTTCTGAAGCCTGCCCTTGCCAGAGGCGAGTTCCAGTGCATCGGAGCCACCACCCTGGACGAGTACAGACGGAGAATTGAGAAGGATGGGGCTCTTGAGCGGCGGTTCCAGCCTGTTCCTGTTGACCCTCCCACAGTTGAACTCACAGTTGAGATTCTCGGAGGCCTGAAAGACAGGTATCAGAAACACCATAATTCAGTATACACACAGGATACCCTGAGGAACTGCGCAATACTTGCTCACAGATACATCAGCGGAAGGCATCTTCCTGACAAAGCTATAGATGTAATGGACGAATCCGGTGCAAGGGCCAATGCCAGAGCATCCAGTCCGCCGGAGGGACTCATTAAGCTGCATGAAACTCTGGTCGATCTGCGAAAGGAAGCAGACAGTGCTGCAGGAACCAGAAACCTTGCCCGCATCTCAGCGATTGCAACAGAGATAAACAGCCTTGAAAAGGCTATGGAAAAATCCAGGGCACGGTGGATTGAAAGCCTTCCTTCCACAGAGATAACGATTGATGATGTGACTGCTGTTGTCTCTGAAATGACAGGAATACCAATCAGCAGGGTTGGTGAGAGTGAAGTATCCAAGCTTTCCAATCTTGAGGAGCGAATGGGAGAGAGCATTATCGGTCAGAAAGAGGCTCTGAGTCACATAGCTTCAGCTATAAGACGGAGCCGTGTAGGTCTTCGCAATCCTTCCAGACCGACCGGCTGCTTCCTCTTCCTGGGACCTTCAGGTGTAGGCAAGACCGAAACTGCAAGGGTTCTCGCAAAGCAGGTGTTCGGAGATGAGAATGCCCTTATTCGCATAGATATGTCCGAGTATGGGGAAGGATTCTCAGGTTCCCGTCTGGTAGGGGCTCCTCCTGGATATGTGGGGTACGATGACGGCGGGCAGCTTACAGAGAAGGTAAGAAGAAAACCCTATTCAGTGGTACTTCTTGATGAGATTGAGAAAGCTCACTTCGAGGTATTCAACCTTCTTCTTCAGGTGATGGATTACGGAGTGATGACCGACAGCTACGGCAGGAAAATTGACTTCAGCAACACGATTATAATCATGACAGGTAACTTGAATTCTGCCGGAGGCTCTTCAGGCACTGTGGGGTTCCTTGCTGACAGCAGCCCTGCAAGCGATTCCGCTGTTCTCAGCGCTGCCCGTTCCATCTTTCCTCTGGAATTCATGAACAGGCTTGATGCTGTTATAGTTTACAACTCTCTTACCGTTGAGGACATCAAGAAAATAGTTGAGATACAGCTTTCTGATGTCCTTGATCGTCTTGGTGAACTTGATATCAATGTAAAGTTTGAGCCTGGCGCTCTGGAGCTTCTTGCGGAAAGCGGTTTCAGCGGCGACGCAGGCGCCAGACAGCTCAGAAGAACAATTCAACGACTTGTGGAGGATCCACTGACAGATATGCTCATCTCAGGAGAGCTCAGAGGCGGCATGTCTGTTAATGCCAGGCGCAATAACCTGAATCTTGTGTTTGTGCGGAACGAGATGGAAAAGATCGCGAAAGCGCCGACGGAGGTCAACATATGAGGCTGACTGCTGCTTCTCTCCTTATTTTAGCGATTGCCGTGTATGCCATGCCCATATCGGATATCTCCGTTGAAGGCAACGGGTATGTTTCTGATTCGCTGATAATCAGAACGATAGGCCTTGCAGCAGGTGAAGAGTTGCCCCTTGCCCGAATTCCAGGGGGCATCAGGGAACTGTTCGCTCTGGGATACTTCAGAGATATAAACATTCAGGCAGATTCCTCTTCAGGAGCTGCCAGTATCCTCATATCAGTGGTGGAAAACCCTATTCTTGGTTCCATCTCTGTGGAAAACACAGACTGTCTCGATGAGGATGATATTATTGATACACTGACCATATACCCTGGTCAGACAGTTTCCATCAATGATATTGACCGTGCAGAGGATCTCATAGTCGCTCTATACTCAGAGAAAAACAGGCATCTGGCAACTGTGTCCCACAGGTGGGAAGATGCAGACAGCGATGGCAGAAGCAATCTTCTGTTCACTGTTTCAGAAGGACCTGATGTCCGTGTGGGAGAGATAGCATTCAGTGGAAACTCGGTGTTTTCAGATGAAGACCTGAGAGATGAAATGAAAACTAAACAGGACAGCTTCTGGAGGAGCGGCAAGCTCAAGCCGGAAGAGTTTCAGGCAGACCTTGGAAGAATCGAAACATACTATCACAATCGGGGTTATCCTGACGCTGCCGTTACCGGCACTGACCGGTACATAATGGATGACGGAAGACATTTTCACATTGACATATCGGTTTCAGAGGGGCCGTACAGGGTTTTTGGTCAGGTGGATTTTTCCGGCAATACAGAAGTGTCCGATTCTCTGATGATGGTACTGTCAAAGATTGAAGAGGGCAGACCTTTCTCAGTGGAGAAGCTGAACACCACTTTGGAGAACTACTATTCGGCGTTTCAGGACAGGGGATACTTCTACGCCTCTGTTGAACCGCTGCTGGATTATCCTGCCGGTGCCGATTCTGTGGTAAACATATCCTTTGTCATTCAGGAGGGCGAGAGGGCTCATATCAGGCAGGTTCAGATTCTGGGCAACACCAGAACCCACGACAATGTCATCAGACGAGAACTTACAATGACACCTGGAGACCTGTTCAGAAGGTCTGACATGGTCAGGTCCCTCAGAAATGTTTACTACCTAAACTATTTCAATGATGTGGTTCCCGACTTCAGGGCAATTCCGGGAACTCCTGATGTTGATCTGATAATGGAAGTGGACGAGAAGACAACCGGCAAGTTCGGTATTGGGACCAACTACAGCGGTTCAGACGGTTTCAGCGGTTATCTTGAGGTTGCTGAGACCAACTTCTTCGGCAGAGGACAGAACCTGGGAGCAAGTTACGAGTTTTCAAGTAAACGGCAGAACATAAAACTGAGTTTTACAGAGCCCTGGTTCAGGGATACGCCTCTTACTCTTGGCGGTGAGCTGTACCACACCACCAGTGACTACTCCTACTATGACAGGCAGAGAACAGGCGGTTCAGTCCTTTTGGGCCGGCCTCTGCCCTGGGTTGATTACACCTCTGCTTCCATCAGGTACACCCTTGAAAAGGTGAATGTGTTCAACATAACCGATGATCCTGACAATTACTATTACAGCCTCAATAACAGCGAATGGCCCAGGTGGGACAGTTCAATTCGCCTGGGTATAACCAGAGACAGTCAGGACAGAAAGACATTCCCTGGTGAGGGCTCAAAGAACACATTCAGTGTTGATCTTACAGGTGGTTTTCTCGGAGGCGATATCGGTTTTCAGAAGTACCTTTTTGATTCAACATGGCACACTCCTCTCTGGTGGAAGTTCTTCCTTACTCTGAGAGGAAGGCTTGGAACCATTGCAGGTTTCGGCGGAGAAACTCCTCCTGCCTATGAGCTTTTCCGTCTTGGAGGAACAGGTTTCTACGGTGTCAGAGGCTATGGTGATAACGAGATAAATGCAGTTGAAGGTTTTGATACTGTAGGTGGCAGGGCAATGCTGATTCTCAGCGCTGAATACCGTTTCAGAATAATTGATCAGCTTCAGCTGGCAGTATTTACAGAATCCGGCAACACCTGGAAATACTGGTCTGACCTTGATCTTACCACAATGAACAGAGGAGCCGGACTTGGCATAAGGGTCGAGGTACCCATGCTGGGGATTATGGGGCTGGATTACGCATACGGATTTGACGGTCCGGACCCTGGCTGGGAACCCCACTTCCAGATGGGAGCAACTTTCTGATTGGAGAACCGATGAAAATCTTTCTTCTGCTTTTTTTGCCAGGTGTTATTCTGGCGCAGAGCATTGCTGTCTTCGACGCAGACCGTGTCTTTGATTCTCTGGGAGAGGTTACAGACGCAAGGGAGCTGCTGGAGACGGAAATGGACGAATGGGAACTCCATGTGGATTCACTGCAGGAGGAGATCGACAATCTTGAAGAGGACCTTTCAAGAACCCTTATGATGAGCCCTGAGCGAAGGCAGGAAAAGGAGCTTCTTCTTGATGAAAAGAAGTCGCAGCTTGAAGAATACCTTTCGTCTGTGTTCGGCCCTGGCGGTCTGATGGAACGGCGGAACGAGGAGCTTGTTTCACCGATTATCGCCTCCATAAACGAAGCGGTAATGGATATTGCCAGTGAGGACGGCATACAGATTGTTCTTGATGCTTCTGCAGGTCAGGTTGTCTATGCTGAATCTTCTGTTGATATAACCGACAGGGTGATAGACAGGGTTATTTCAGGTGACTGAACCTTTATCCCTTGCTGAACTGGCTGCAGCGATCGGTGGGGAAATACTCGGGGACATATCTGATTCGCCGGTGACAGGTGTCTCCACCCTTAAAGATGCAGGCCCTGATCAGATATGCTACTACGGCAACAGAAAGTACGCTTCACAACTGATGACAACTGCAGCCCTCGCTGTGATAACCGGAAAGCCAGTTGAAACCTCAGCCAGGTGCCAGATAATTGTTCCAGAGGCGTATGAGGGTTTCAGAAGGGCTCTTGAGCTTTTCAAACCGGACAGAGCAAACGGATTTGACGGCATCCATTCATCTTCGGTGGTTCACAGCAGCGCAGCCATCGGCCGGGAGGTTCGTATAGGGCCCTGTGCTGTGGTAAGCAGCGGCTGTTTCATAGGAGCTGGAACTGTCATAGGAGCAGGTTCTGTGCTGGGCCGTGGGGTTACTCTGGGAGAGAACTGCGTTATTCATTCAAATGTGTCACTTCTTGCTGAAACTGTTGTAGGCTCCGGAACCATTATTCACTCAGGCACTGTGGTGGGCAGCGACGGATTCGGTTTTGTGCCTTTCGCGGATGGAAAACACCGTAAGGTTCCACAGAACGGCAATGTTGTCATAGGAAGCTTTGTTGAGATAGGCTCTAACTGCAGTATAGACAGAGCTGTTACCGGAAGCACAGAAATAGGTGATTTTACCAAGCTGGACAATCTTATTCAAGTGGCTCATAATGTACGCATAGGCAGAGGATGTATGATAGCTGCCCAGACAGGTATTGCCGGAAGCACTGTTATAGGCGATGGTGTGGTTTTCGGCGGTCAGGTTGGTGTAGGCGGTCATCTTATAATAGGAAACAGGGTTACAGTAGGGGCAAAGTCAGGCGTTACCAAGAATATTCCTGACGGCGTCACTGTTTCAGGCAATCCCTGCAGACCCCACGGTGAAAGCCTCAGGATTGGTGCTGCCGCATCCAGGCTTCCCAAAATAATTGGTAAACTTGAGGACATGGCAGCGAAGATTGCTGAAGAAACCGAGGACTGATGGATCGTTTTCAGACAACAATAAAAGAACCTGTATCCTACACTGGAACAGGGCTTCACCTGGGCAAGGAATCAACCATTACATTTAAACCTGCCCCTCCTGACACAGGATATGTTTTTGTAAGAACTGATGTACCCAGAAGGCCTATGATTACCGTTGCTTCTGAAAATGTCAGAATGATAGAGGAGCAGGCAAGACGAACGACTCTTGGAGAGAACTACTACGAGGTTCACACTGTTGAGCATGTTCTCAGTGCTCTCTATGGTCTTGAAATAGACAACGCGATTATTGAGATAAGTTCAGACGAACCTCCTGAACCTGCCGACGGCTCTGTCAGGTCATACATCGAGGTTCTCAACAAAGCAGGAACCGAGGTACTTCACGGTCATTCAAGAAAAGTCTTTGTTATCTCTGAACCTGTCAGTATAGAATACTTCGGTGCTGATCTTACTGTTGTGCCTTACGACGGACTTAAAATCAGCTTCACTCTGGACTATGATCACCCTCACATAGGCACTCAGTACATATCCCTCGATATAACCAGAGACAGTTTTATAAATGAGATAGCCCCTGCAAGAACCTTCTGCCTTTACAAGGATGTTAAAGTTCTTCAGGAGAAGGGTCTTATCAAAGGCGGAACCCTTGAAAACGCAGTTGTAATAGGTGATGAGGGAGTTATGAATGACAGTCCTCTCCGGTTCCCTGACGAGCTGGTTCGGCACAAGGTTCTGGATCTGATCGGTGACCTTTCACTGCTGGGAATAAGGCTTCAGGGGCATGTGATCGCCGCAAGGAGCGGGCATGCCTCCAATGTACAGTTTGTAAAGAGAATAAAAAAAGTCTATTCAGACAGGGTCAAGGCTTCAAGGGAACACCTTTCAGAACGGAAGTGGGATATATCCGATGTGATGGATCTTCTTCCTCACCGATACCCTTTCCTGCTTGTAGACAGGGTGCTGGAGATTGAGCCTGAAAAATCAATCGTTGCTGTAAAGAATGTGACCATCAACGAGCCTTTCTTTCAGGGGCATTTTCCCGGCAGTCCTATCATGCCTGGAGTGCTTGTCATTGAGGCCATGGCTCAGGCTGGAGGTCTTATGCTCTTCGACTCAGTAGACGACCCTCACAAGTGGCTGGTTCTCTTCGGAGGTATTGACAAGGTAAGGTTTCGTAAACCTATTCTCCCAGGGGATCAGATCCGATTTGAGCTTGAACTGGTAAGTAAGCGAGGCAGGATGTGCAAGATGCGCGGTGTGGCCAAGGTGGATGATCGTGTTTCGGCAGAGGCTGAACTCACGGCAATGCTGGTGGAGAGGAAATGATACACAGGACTGCCATCGTAGATTGTGATGTTCCTGAATCTGCAGTGATAGGGCCCTATGCGGTGGTTGGTCCTGAAGTTGTGATTGGTGAGAATGTACGCATTGACGCCCATGCTGTAGTGACAGGATCAACTACCCTTTCTGAACAGGTTCATATTGGGCCTGGTGCGGTTATAGGCACTGCTCCACAGGATCTAAAGTTCGCAGGGGAGAAAACCACCCTTGAGGTAGGCGCCAGAACCGTAATAAGAGAGATGGCCAACATCAACTGCGGTACAGGTGTAAACGGTAAGACTGTAGTTGGTTCAGACTGTTTCGTTATGGCTTATTGTCACATTGCCCATGACTGCGTAGTAGGCGACGGTGTTATTCTGGCCAACGCGGTGAATATTGCCGGTCATGCAGAGGTGGGCAAACGGGCCATTATCGGAGGATTGGTTCCTGTTCACCAGTTTGCCAGAATAGGTGAGTACTGCATGATAGGCGGAGGTTACAGGGTATCAAAGGATGTAACGCCGTTTACTCTGGCCGGTGGGGAGCCTCTGCGAGCAGTGGGTATCAACAAGATAGGCCTCAGAAGAAACGGTTTCAGCAGCCAGGAGATAGCCCAGGCAGTTGACTCATTCCACTTCTTCTTCAAGAAGAGCGGAACCATGGCAGAGAAGATTGCAGAGGCCATTGAAACCAGCGAAGAAGGGTCCATAATGGCCAGAGTTGCAGAATTTATCTCTCAGTCACAGAGAGGCGTGACCATCTGAGCTTCCAGGCTCTTATTCTCTGTCTGTTCATTCTTCAGAGTGGCAACTCTGGTACAGAGGCAGTTCCCATTGAGTATCGCAGTCCCTCTGGAGCATTGCTCAGAAGTACAGTTCTTCCAGGGTGGGGTCAGTTCTACAATAATGAGCCGGCAAAAGGAGTTCTTTTCGGAACTGTTGAACTGGGGCTGCTGGCAGGAATCCTGTACAATCATAACGAAGCTGAAGATGCCAGGAAAATGTTCATTTCCACAGGGTTTCAGAGCTGGGAAGACCGTTACGAAAAGCATTCCAGCCTGAGACGGGATTTCATGTGGTATACAGCAGGAGCCTGGATCATAGGTATGCTTGATGCATATGTGGATGCGTACCTTTTCAGTTTTGAAGCTGAGAACAGGAAGTTCGAAGGGGATGCCGGTTTCAGCGCCGGTGTTGTCCTTCATTTCTGAGCCGAGGGAATGAAATGCTTCTTACCTTTGTATCTCTTTTGACCACTGCAGCAGCCCCTGAAGAAACTGAGCTGCTTAACCGTGCGGTTAACGGTGACAGAGAGGCATTCGGTGAAATTGCCAGAACATATGAGAAAAGGGTATTTCGAGTTGCAAGAAGGATGTGTTCCTGCGATGACGATGCCTGGGATATTACTCAGGAGGCTTTCATGAGAGCCATGAAGGCAATGGGTAAATTCAATACAGATTACCGGTTTTTTACCTGGATGTATAGAATAGTTACCAATACGGCAATCAATCACTCAAGAGCCCGCTCCCGCCGTTCTGAAGTGGAATTTGATGAAAGTTACGGCACTTCCGGTGTAACCGCCGTTGCTGACACAGCTGTGGCGGAAATGGATAAAGACCTTCTTGTAACAGCTGTGCAGAATGCTGTTGAACGGCTCTCGCCGCCTCTCAGGGCAGTTTTTGTTCTCAGGGTGGATCAGGAACTCAGCTATGAGGAGATTGCAGAATCCCTGAATATTGCCCTTGGTACTGTAATGTCACGACTCAACAGAGCCAGAGCTGCTGTTAAGGCTTTTGTGACCGCTGAACTGGGAGGTGAGCTGTGAGGTGTCCGGACATATCTGAGCTGTCCCTGTACCTTGATGGTGAACTTGCCGAAGAATCCAGGGTTACCATTGAGGAACACCTGTCAGAATGCAGTGATTGCAGGGCCTGGCTGGCTGCACAGAAGAGAATGGAAACCCTTTGGAGGGAGAGCTGGCAGGACCCTGAAGAGAGTGCCTTTGACATTATGATAAGCGGTGTCCTTCGCACTGTTCCCTGGTGGAAAAAGCAGCGAAGCTGGATGGCTGCTGCAGCTGTGTTTGCCGTTTACTTCGGTGTGAGGGTATTTATGACTGGAGATGCAGGCCGTCCTCTGTCTGAAGCTGCACAGGAGGAACTTTCCGGCGGTATGCCGTCTTCTGAGCTGCCGGTTTCAGAAATTCCTTATGAAGATGAGGCTGATGCTATGGAAACTGCTGATCAGAGTGAGCCTGCCGAAGAGATGTGCCTTGCATACAACACTCCAGTTCAGGAGTCAATTGAAGAGACCTCTGAAGAGCAGGTCTCTCCATCTGAGATTCTGAACAGCGAAGAGTCTTTTGCCAATCAGGAAATAGATGAGGTCTCTTCCGGCGCTCTTGAAGCCGAGAGTTCTTATGAATCCGGTTTAGTTTACGAATTGGAAGATTCTTTCAGTGAATCATCTGAATCCAGTCATGGTGGAAGCGGAGCTCTTGAAGCTGAGTTCAGCAGTCTGGAAAGAAGCAGTTCTGAAGTTCCTGATAATGATTTTTCTCAGGTTGACCAGGATCATTGCCGCAGCGCCGGAGAGCCTGTGGCTGAAACTGCAGCGGTTACACAGGGGTATGGGACTGACTTTTCCTATACTGTAACTCTGATAACTGAAGAGGGAGACAGCACCATGCTCTCCAGGAACAGTTGGCCTGAGCTGTTCCGTTTTCTGGACGATTATCTGGCTGAGAATTCACTTGACAGGTATGAGATGTCCTTCACGCTGAATTCTGAGACAAACACCTGGTCCAGTGCTGAAACCGAGCTTCCTGAGTTTGATTTTCCTGCTGAATGGTCTGTGGGAAGCACAATAACAGTACACCTTCACTGATCTCTCAACCCTTTTCATTTTCGTTCTGAATAGGTACATTCTGCCATACACCTCTGAAGGGAGATATTATGTCAGCCTGGTCGGTATCATTATTACTACTTGTTTTTGCGGCAGGGGTCCAAGCGGAAGAAACAAATCTGCCAGGAATCGCTGTTATTCCTGTATTCAACGACCAGGAGTTCTCCAGAGAGGAACTGGTTTCAGCTGCAGAAGCTGTTTACGCAAATTGCGGAAGATTCAGAGTTGTGGATGTGTCCGAACACGAACTTTATGTCTGGAACCATGAGGAACAGACCTCAAATATTCAAATTATCGCAGCTGACATGTCAGTGGATATGTTCATGCTCCTGGATGTTTCTGCCAGGGTTCCTGAGATGATCCCCGGTATGGGGGACAGCCTGTTTGCCGCCACAAGAGCAGGTCTGGATCTTACAGGGCGCTTCTACTCTTCTTCAGGAACACTGCTGGGCTCAATCAGAGAGAGCAGAAGCTGGCAGAGTTCCTCAGGCAGTACCTCTTCAGATATGTACCGTCAGGCTGAAAACGGTGTGACAAGAGTGGCGGAGAGAAGCCTTATTGAGATTTTCCCGTACGAGTTTTCCTTTGTCGCAGAAGGCGGACCTCAGGTAACGATGCCTGTTGGTACCTCCGGTGGAATTCGCAGGGGAATGATCTTTTCTCTTGTGGCAAGGTCAACTGGAATTCCAAGGTCTTCTCAGGAGTACAGGGCATTGGGCAGCCACGGTCTTCTGCAGATAACCGGTGTATCTGCTTCAGAAAGCACAGGAAGGCTTATTTCAGGTCATATTGTTGAAGGAGCTTCTCTCACTGCTGTAGAGAATTCTTCGCCGGCAATGATTGGTGTTTCCTATGCAGCTCTTCCAACTGAAGTTGAGCCTGGAGAGGGTCTTTCAGGCGAGGAGGCTGAAACATCCAGAGTGCTGAATCAGGCTGAGTTTACCGGAGCCACAGCCAAATGGGGGTTTACACTTGGCGGAGGTATTTTCTCAGGAGTGCTGCCCCGTATGGCAAGCATCGGTATAAGAGGTGAAATAGGCACAAGGATTCCGCTGGTAACACCAAAACTTGCTCTGAGGGCAACTGTCGGTTTTGAGGCTTCCCTTCTCTCCCAGAACACCAGAGCTGATTCAATTACCTCAACAGCAACTGCAGGGTCATTTGCAGGAACAGGAGCCCTCAATCTGGAATGGCTCATTTCAGGCAGATTCGGTGTTTATACAGGGGCAAGGGGAAGAATAGGAACCACAGCAGACAGATGGAGTGTGAAGAGCTGGACAGGCTACAACAGGGATGCCTATGACAACGAGGTTTACTACTCAGAGGTAAGGCAGTCAGCAGTTAGTTTTGCCGCAGGTCTTACTTATCTTCTGTTTTAGCTTTCCAGGGACCTCTTGCCATGCCCCGTTCCCAGATAATTTCCATTATGGACCATGATGTAACAGCAAATACAAGGCCGCTCATGATTGCAGCAAATCTGGTTCCGATAAGAACGCCTGCAACTATGCTTCCTCCGGATACAGCAGCTGTGACAAGAAGAAGAACCACTGCTGCTATAGATTCTGCTCCCCACTTTTTGATTACCCTTACTCTTGTCAAGAGAATACCCCAGGTAAGAAGGGGATAGCTGAGGAATCCAAGTATGGGCACAGGAATTCCAGGAATGATAAATGCCAGAGCCAGCCACGCTGCAGTGCTGAGAAGAAATAGCCAGACAGCGCTTCTGGCACCTGGAGAATACCATCCCATTGTTTCAGATATTTCTCCCAGGGATGTCCAGAGAAAAACACCTCCGGCAACGCCGGCTATAAGTTTGTAGTTAACTCCCGGAATAAGGAAAGTGGATACAAGAGCAAGCGCCGAGAGGGCGGCAAGTACAATGAAGAACACCAGCGGAAAACCAGAGTATCGTTCATGACACCTTGTATAGAACCTTGCGCCGAAGAATTGAATCAGCAGAAAAAACGCTGTTGTGAAGAACGAGAAAATAAGAGAATTAATTACACTCTGTGCTGACACAGGCTGGGAGTTGACCAGCAGTGCATGTATGTTCAATAGTCCCATTCACGCCGCCTTTCCGAATGAAGGAAACTATGAAAAAAGAACTTTTCGTCAACCCTGCAGCAGCTGTTACAATACTGATGCTGTTTTTTATCCTGTCCTGCGGAGCAGGTGACAGGAATCTGCCACAGGCCGACCAGGGTTCAAGAAGAATCCTTTCGGAAGGTCAATGGCAGGTGAGTTATCTTCCATCTGAGGACATGGGAATAGCTGTCTCACTTTACCTCAGTAATTTACCTTCGCCGGAAAATGTTGATTCCCTTAATTTTGAAGATTCAGGAATTCCTGATTCCCTCAGGTTCAACCGTTTCTGGGAGCTTGGAAGCGGCTCTGTTCTTGTCATGTCGGCTTCAGTTCCATTCGCCGGCGGAAGGGTGTCTGATCAGGAGGTTTGGGAACTGCTTTCTTCAGCAGAGCTCATACCGCCTGCAGGTCTCAGAACAGTAAGGCTTTCCGACAGGAGCGTTTCAGAAGTAGACAGTGTAAGAGCCCTTGTTTCAGTTGAACCTCCTCCAGGGGTCAGTCATGAAATGCAGATAGCCTTTAATCCGGAAAATCCGGACAGCTGTCTCATATTGACTGATTCTGTTGTTGTAAGATTCACAGGCAGCAATACTGACTCTCTGCAAATGGATTTTACCGACCAGTACACATCAGTAATATCAGTAGCCGGAAGGTTCGTAAGGGAGGGTGCTGAGAACAATTTCGTATGCTATGCAGATTCCCAGGGCATCTATTCCGGAGTTTTCATCTGTGTCATGGGAATGAACCGGCTGTATCTCTGCAGTGATGGGCAGGTGGCCGGCCAGGCCAGACTTACATCCGCTTTTCTTACAGGCAGAGGAATGTACCCTGTTTCCCGTACACCTGAGGACTACACAGTTTCTTTCAGCGTTCCTGAGGGGTACAGGGTGTGGACTCCACTTGAAGAGATGTCTGACAGCATCTGGCAATCAGGCCCCGGTGGAATCATCGGCGGTCTTCCTGTGGCAGTGGGAAACTATCGGGAGACAACCCTGCTTGACCGTTATTCTCTTATGTCTTTTGAAGGTGGCGCTGTTGACTCTCTTGACAGTCTGGCAATAGAGAGACTGGTTGAGACCCTGAACGACAAGCTGTATTTTCCAACGGTGGATTACAGCTTTGTTGAGGTGGTGAGCCCTGACGGAGATATTGTAATACCGGGTTTTGCATCTCTGATGTTCACGAGAAGTTCCCTTGATGACCTTGCAGATGTTTCCAGCTGGCCTGAAACTCTCAGTTCAGGGGGCATACCTGATGGCTGGCAGATAATAACAGGCGCTGCCGAGGGATTTCTTGTTCAGTCCCTGGAGCTTGATCCTGTGCTCTTGCAGATGCTCAGAGAATGGATGCCTCTGTGTTTCTATGAAAAGTTCTGCACCGATCCTGAAACGGTTCCCGCCATCAGGGAAGTATGGTTAAAGCATTACCTGTTCAATACCCAGTACTTCTCCATGACCTTTGATTCTCTGGATACTGTGGAATACTCACTTGCTGATCCTGCCCTTGTTGAATCCCCTCTAAGACCTTTTGCTGCAGGTGGCAAAGGTGTAATCATTCTGGAATACCTTGATTCTCAAAGGAGGCTGAACAGACTGCCTCACCTTCTTCATGATTTTACCCATGCATCCAGCGCGAACTACTGGGCTAAAATATGCACCAGCCTTCGTATCAGCCGAGGAACAGAAATTCATGAATTACTGAAGAGGCTTCTCTATCTTCCAGGCATTCCCCAGATACAGGCTTCCTGGTATGAAGAGAATGGCTCGGTATTTATAACCGCCTCAGAGATACAGCCTGGGCCTGAGTTCGGTATTCCTCTGGAAACCTGCGCTCTTCACTTTCAGGATACTGTGGTTGTCAGAGAACTCAATTTCCTTCCAGAAGAGGGAATGATGTCCTGTGAAACAGATCTTTTAGGTTTCGGCCCTGTGCTGGCCATTGATCTGAACCTGCAAAGGCTGATTCCAGCAGATTTCATCTACATCGGAACCGCAGCAGAATGACAGCTGAGAATCTGAAAAAGGAAGCAGAAGAACTCAGAGGGCTGATTCAGAAATTCAACAGGCAGTATTACGCTGGAGACGGTTCAGAGGTAAGTGACGAAACTTACGACGCGCTTATAAACAGACTCAGGCAGATTGAGAATGAACATCCTGAGTTTGTCACCGACGATTCACCTACTCTGAGAGTGGGCTCAAAGGCTCTTGACAGTTTCGACACCATTGTGCACCAGCCGCCTATGCTGAGCCTCTCCAATGTTTTCTCCGATGAAGAGTTCATGGCTTTTCATGAAAGAATAAAGCAGGAAACCGGTGAGTCTGTCATTGAGTATTCTGTTGAACCGAAACTGGACGGAGTCTCCCTCTCACTGGTCTACAGGGATTCAGTGCTGGTGAGAGCAGGTACAAGAGGAGACGGAACCACCGGAGAGGATGTAACAGCCAATGCCCGTACCATACGCACAGTACCACTGAGACTCAATTCAGCCAAACCGGTATCAGTGGAGGTGAGAGGGGAAACATTCTTTATGCTGGAAGATTTCAGGGCAATGAACAGCAGGAGGGATAAACCCTTTGCCAACCCCAGAAATGCAGCCAGCGGTTCTCTCAGGCAGCTGGACAGTTCTGTTACTGCCAGTCGTCCCCTTTCATTCTATGCCTATGCTTCAGGAGAATACCCTGAAGGTATTACCAATCAGAGAGAACTGATAAGTCAGCTTCAGGAATGGGGCTTTGCAGTCAATCCGGGCAACCGTTTTCTAAAATCTGCCAGAGGAGTAGTGGAAGCATGCAGGGACCTTGAAGAGTCAAGGGGAAAACTCCCTATGGAGATAGACGGAGCTGTTGTAAAGGTGAGTTCCTTCAGAATCAGGGAACAGCTGGGAGAGCTTTCCAGGGCTCCAAGGTGGGCAACAGCCAGAAAGTTTCACACAATGGAAATGACCACAGTTCTCAGGGACATCACTGTGGGAGTGGGACGAACTGGAAGGCTTACCCCGTCAGCGGTTCTTGATCCTGTCAGAGTAGGGGGAGTAACAGTTACAAGCGCCACCCTCCACAATCTCTCTGAGGTTGAGCGGAAGGATGTCCGTCCTGGAGACATGGTGATTGTCAGAAGAGCCGGAGATGTCATTCCAGAGGTGGTTACAAGCATACCATCATCTGAGGGAACGAGGGGAGAGCCTTTCGTGATGCCTGTGAAATGCCCTGTCTGCAGCGGGCCTGTGGCATCAATGGAAGGAGAGGTGAACCTCTACTGCATAAACCCTTCATGCCCTGCACGGCTCAGAAGAAGCCTTGAACACTGGGCATCCAGAAAAGCCATGGACATAGAGGGCCTTGGCGAAAAGCTCTGTGCCCAGCTTGTTGAAGCAGGTATGGTCAGTTCCATAGCCGACCTGTACAGCCTGAACTTTCATGAACTGACAGCCCTGGAGAGAATGGGTGAGCTGAAGGCATCTAAACTTCTCGAACAGCTGAAAAAGAGCAGAAACAGACCTCTAAGCAGATTTCTGACCGGCCTTGGTATTCCAGGCACAGGTGAGGTGGCATCAAAAGACATAGCAGAGGTCTTCGGAACACTGCAGAACCTGAAGGAAGCCTCTGAAGAAGAGCTTTCCGCAATCAGCGGTATCGGCCCTGTAACTGCTTCATCCATAAGGACATTTTTCTCCTCGGGCATAACCGCAAAACTGGTAGACGACCTTGAAGCCGCCGGTTTTGAACCGGCTCAGACCGTTGAGAAGAAACAAACTGTTCTTACCGGAGAGATAATTGTTTTTACAGGCTCCCTTTCAATGCCCAGATCACAGGCAAAGAAACTGGCTGAACAGGCAGGGGCAAAGGTCACATCCTCCATTACAGGGAATACCACAATTCTGGTTGCAGGTGAGAATGCAGGCTCAAAGCTGAACAAAGCCCGTCAACTTGGTGTCCGCATTCTGACCGAAGAGCAGTTCACCTATTTGCTCAACTGATGCTTTAAAGGCTGTTATTGCATTGGAAACAGTATCTGTATTCATATATCTATTGATTTATTGAATCATTTTCTGCAGGTTGTTAATTTCAATCGTATCTCTCTGATTATGACAGAGAGTGGTTTATGAAAACAATAATTCCCAGTGGTTAACTATCGGAAAAATATCTGGGGCTTGTTGTTCAGCCGTGTCTGCCATTATCCTGCGAGAGCTTATCCATTTTGACCTGCTGTTTTCCGTTGCAATCCAGGCCATTAATCTCAGAGCTGTCCAAAACAGCGCAGTAATCCCCTTGCCGGTGTGACAGGCTAACAAGTTAGAGCGTTCAATTTCAGATTCTCGTGACCAGGCCTCCTTTCGGGGGTTTTTCTGTAAATGATGAACTTCAGCTGTCCAGGATTCAGATTCCCAGCTTGAGCTGTTGTGGCTCAGGTTCAATTGGTGGAGACCCGAACGGATCCTTCAACCACTCGAGTAAGTCTCTGTAAGTAAAGAGGTTCATTCGCAGCATCGCTGCAAGATTAGAGAATGACCACCCACCTTCAGACAGA
>PDSZ01000019.1 GCA_002748705.1 Candidatus Fermentibacterota bacterium | reverse complement strand
TCATTCGAGCCGCAAAGGGCATTTTTCTTATCTCAATGCTAAAAGCTATCTTGGACAGGCCTGACCGGCGAGATTGTAAAGTTTCAACCGGCGAAAATGTAAACTAAGCTCCGTCGTGGGCATACCTCGGACATTGTTAGTGTGGGGCATTGGTTGAGAGAGTCGAGTAGTGTATGTTAAGGTAGAATCGTAACAACCTAATGTAGCCTATGTGGTTCGGTTTTGTGGTCAGGTTGATTAAGTCTGCTGAATTTGTTGTGATTAATACTTCAGAGCAACACTATGGATTCAAGGTAACAGCCAGTATTTATTGTATAATTAAAACGGCTATAAGATGAGCAATTATTCTTTTGAAACGCAGGAGGTAGCCATGTTCAGGATTGTCGCCCTTGCTCTTATTGCATCCACTTCAGTGTCTGCAGGATCAATACAGTTCAGATGGACTGCGTCAGATTCAGATGTTCTGATTGAAAACTATCAGCAGTGGGATGTTATCAGTATTGAGGATGGCATAACAGTGTTCGAGAATGGTTATCCTGATCTGCCTGCTGTTTCCCGGTGCTATGTGCTTCCCCAGGGCACTACGATCACGGATATTGAGGTTACCGACATTTCTACTGTAAGCCTTGGAAATTTTCTTTCGCCTGTACCTGTGATGCTGCTTCCTTTATCCGTTGATGTCCCTGATTTTCCTGACTACACAGAAATTTGCCTGGACGGCATGTCCGGAGTATTTCCAGAGTCTCCCATTGCAGGGTATAAAACTGGAACAAAGACAGGTTACCGCATTGGTAGCTATTCTTTTGTTCCTTTCAGGTACAACCGACAAGGAGGTGAACTCCTCTTAATTACATCTGCAGACATCAATATTATCTATCAGTATGATTCCAATGCTCCGGTATATACCCTCTCTGAGAGTCAGATTGAGCTTGCCGCAAGAGGCCTTTCCACTTTTGTCGATAACCCTGAGATGCTCACAGAATGGGCCCCCATGGAAAGACCCGATGCTGAAGATGATGTTCAAGTCATTGTTATTGGCTACCGGCAGCACTCAGATCAGCTTGCAGAGCTTGTCTCATTTCATAACGGGCTTGAATACAGCTGTGACAGCATTACAGTTCAATGGATATTGGCTAATGTGGATGGATACGATTATCAGGAACGGATTCGTAACTACATCATTGACCTCTATCAGAATAAAGGACTTCTTTTTGCTGTAATAGCCGGAGACAGAGGAGCGACTACCAGGCTTTCACAGCTTGATTTTCCATACTGGACAGAAGCAATGAACTCTACCGCAGATCTTTACTACAGTGACCTTGACGGTACATGGGATGGGAACGGAAACCATCTGTACGGCGAAGAAGATGATGACATTGACTACTACTCGGATATTTATGTTGGCCGATATCCGATTAATGTAAATGAAGCTGATGCGTTCAATGCGATGCTTGATAAAGTGGTACAATACAATACTGCTTCCATTGCAGAAGACTGGCAAACCAGAGCTTTGCTTATGGGGGCTTGCCTTTTTCCAATGGAACCCGAAGGTGCATGGCGTTTCGGAAGCAAGTATTGCGATTCTTTAGCTTCGTTTTTTCCATCTGACTGGGAATGGAACACAGTCTATGAAGATACTACCGGTTACCATCCTAACAACCAGCTGGAACTGTTTAATCAGGGAACGGCAATATCAGCGTATTTTGCCCATGGCAACCAGGAAGGATTCTACTGGTACTATCCCCAGCCTTCCTATCCACCTGTTATGAATACCGATACTATTTCTCAAATGACCAACTGCGGAAAACTTCCATGGTCAATTGGTTATCTCAGTTGTACTACAGGGGCTATTTTCGGGAATGGATTTGCTGAGAGTTTAGTGGAGCGTGACAGTGGTGGAGCGATTGTTGCAGTTGCGTGTTCCAATACTTCATTTGGCGGAATAACCGATCCCGGGCCGGCAGGCTGGCTGAGTATCAATTTTGCTCACCTCCTGTTTGATGATAGCATTTCTTCCGCAGGGTTAACCCACGGACTGTCCAAGGACATGTTCTGGGCCAACTGGAACTCCTTCTATGCTCCTCGTAAGGCTGAATGGATATTGCAGAATGCTAATTTGTACGGTGACCCATGCACCATTTTCATCGGGGCACAGGAAGAAATCGAGAGTTATTCAGGAAGCGGTTTCAATATTTCTCTCGGTCAGAATCCGGTTTACTCACAGCTTTCTTTAGAAATAACACTTCCGGAACCGGCTGCTGTGAGTATTGTTCTCTATGATCTTCTCGGCAGGGCGGTTCTGAGCATGGAAGACCAGGTATCTCAGGCCGGTGCGTACGGAGTTGTACTTGATACTTCAGAGCTTACCACTGGAACATATTTCGCAAGAGTATCAACTCCACTGCATAACAGCTCAGTTAAGCTTGTTGTACTCAGATAAGCTGAGTACAGAGGTTCAAAGACCTGTGAACGAATTATGTTTTTTTATTGAATTCCCGGCTTGGCTAACAGCAGCAGACTTCTGTTCATGGCTTGGTGTTCAACCCAAGCCCGCTGTCAGTCTGAGATCAGCCTGCGAGAGCTGAACCTACTTACAGCAGGCAAGAATAAAGGAAGATAGAATTTCGGCACCATTCATTTCAGGAAATTCTTGATGCTGTATTCAGGCAGATTCTGTGTTCATGTATGAGTGTATGCCTGAAACTGATTGCAGGGCATATTTTTAACAAAAAGGTAAACAGGTGTTTACATTGCTCTGTGAATTACATATACTTGTTGCATGGAGGTGAAGAAATGAAATGGATAATCGAACCAGAGGCAGAGAACACAGGAACTGAAGCGGTATGGGCAACGGTACATGGAGAGCCGGGAAGCCGCACAGCTGCATTTGTTATAGAACACTCTTCAGAAGCGGCTGTAAAGGTTCTGTCAGAGGGTATGCTTTATCTCAGAGGGCCGGGAACCGACGGTAACATTCTTTTCAGAATAACCGCTACCCGGCGGGCAAGTCGTGGAGGATGCATGTTTGTCAATGCAGTTGAAGCTTCCAATCCTGTCAGGTCCGGAGAAAACTTTATTCTTCGTGAAATGCACCGGATTCTGGATATGGAAATGGTTGCAAGCAAGCCTTCAGCTCTCTGCCACGGCGCTGCTTCATGATCCGGTATCGTTCGGCCGAAAACACCGTTTTCGGCAGATAAGCAGTTGAGTATAACAGCTGGAAATCAGATAGTTGAGCAATACCTTTTGCAGAGTGAGATGTATACCACTGTTATCTGAATTGAAAACTGATTGAATTGTTCAGCGGCTGGTTCCAGTGGTAAGTAATCAGGATTCAGGATTATGACAACAGATCAGTATGATTATCATGGTTATCATCAGGAGAAGTTATGAATGAAAGCCTGAAAAAGTATTATGCCGAGAGAGCGAACGAGTACGATCTGATTTATCGCAAACCGGAGCGTCAGGTGGAGTTAAGGGTTCTGGCGAGAAAACTGTCCAACTTACTGAATAAGCGAAATGTTATTGAGGTTGCCTGCGGAACAGGATACTGGACACAGTTTATAGCTGAGAGATGTATTCATGTTACAGCAACTGACTGTAATCATGAAGTTTTAGAGATAGCTGAAAGGCGTCTTGAAGAGTACGGCAATATTTCCTGTAAAATTTCTGATGCTTTTGAGCTAAACGGAATTGCTCAAGAATATGATGGAGCGTTTGCCGGTTTTTGGCTTTCGCATCTCAAAAAGGATCAAATTTCATGTTTTCTGGAAGTTCTTCATAGTAAATTAATACCGGGAAGCATAATTGTTTTTGTAGACAACAGATATGTTGAAGGCAGTAGTACTCCAATCTCACGACGCGATGAAGGCGGTAATACTTATCAGTTGCGTCAATTAGATAATGGCAGTAAGCGAGAGATTTTGAAAAACTTCATTACAAAGCAGGATTTCACAGAAGTTATTTCAAATCATAGCAATAGTGTTGGCTTTGTAGATTACAAGTATTACTGGTGCGGTTGGTATGTGCTCAGCGAGGAATAACAAGGAAAGGCTTCACCTGGGAATCTATGGCGCCCTTGTGACCGGCTTCAGGAGGAATAACAACTCGTTTTGCCGGAACGGCTTCACTGGTTGGTGAACTCTCCGTTGTCATGCAGACGGGACCGGTTCTTTTGCAGGTTTGTTCTTCTGTGAAGTAATTTGTATGCTGCCAGGTTGAAAAAATCCTTGTTCATGCTGATATTCCCCTGTTGCAAAATCCATTCGATCACGGCAGGGGGAGCCTATCAGTAAAGAAGGAATCAGCGTTTTCTTTCCTGCATTCAACGAGGAAGAAAATGTGGAGTACATGGTCAGGGGTGCAAAACAATCCCTGAATGATCTGGATATAAAGGACTGGGAAATAATTGTGGTGGACGACGGGTCCACCGACAGAACTGCCGAACTTGTGCAGGGAATGGCTGCTGAAGATTCAAGGGTCAGGCTGGTCTCACATGGTGAAAACAAGGGTTTCGGAAGGGCAGTTCGTACAGGGATAGAGTCATCTGTGTATGACTGGATATTCTACTCTGACTGCGACGGTCAGTTCGACCTCTCTGAACTTGGTCTTCTCTGGGAGATAAGGGAGAAGGGGGATATAATCTCAGGATACCGCAGAAACAGAAAAGATCCCGGCATGAGGCTTGTCTATTCATTTCTGTGGAATACCCTTTCTTCCGTGATGTTCCTTGGGGGATTCAAGGATGTTGATGCCTCTTTCAAGCTCTACCGGGCTTCTATTTTTAAGAGGATTAAACCAAGGTCTGTCTGCGGGGTTATCGATTTTGAGATTATGACCCTTGCCAGAAGCATGGGTTACCGTGTGATTCAGGTGCCTGTGAGTCATTTTCACCGGAGGGCTGGAACAGTTTCATTTGAATCTGTTCGCACAGGTTTCATAGCATGGGTCAGGATCGGGCCTATCATTGAGATGTTCAAAGAGCTGATGGAGTTCCGAATAAGAACCTGGAAGGGCGATGTGAACTGATGAATGCGGTGCTGGTAACACCGCTTCCACCACAGCCTACAGGTCTTGCAGATTACGCAAGACGAATAATTCACCTCACTGAAAAAAAGGTTGAGTGGAAAATAGCTTATTCTGAAGGCGGAGCCCCTGTACCTGAAGCAGAGTGCCTTCCCATAAGCAAGCTGAATACCCTTCCAGGCAGTATTCTTCGTGTGTACCAGATAGGTAATTCGCTGCACTGCGCAGAAGTTATCAATGCCATGATGGAACAGCCCGGGCATGCGCTGTTCCACGAAACCAACCTGCATCATGTGCTCAGGCAGATAGCAGACTCCACCGGCGACTGGAAGACCTATGAGGCCCATGTTCGCAGTGAGTACGGTCCATCGGCAGATACGGTGCTGCAGACCATGGGCAGAAAAGCGGAGAGCCTTTCAGAATACGATATGCGCCTTCGTCGGAATCATCTTGCAGGTCTGCTTCCATCAGTTGCCCGAAAAGTTGCAGTGCTAAGCGACACAGCCGGAATGACCATGGAGAAACTGCTGCCGGGGAAAAAGATATACCGCATGGGTTTTCTGGCTGACTTTCTTGACAGAGTTGAGAAACCTGCCGGCTCGGAAGAAGAGACAGTCATAGGGATAGCAGGCACTTTTCATTACGGAAGGAACTGGGAGTCCATGCTGGAAGCGGTTGCCCTTCTTCGGAGGCATTATTCAGTGAAGTTGCTGGTGGTAGGCGCCGGATGGCCTGAAACCGGCCATGAATGGGTTCATGTGACAGGCCGGCTGAATGATCTTGAGTTCAGAAAGGCACTTGAGAGAATAGATGTTGCCATTGATCTGAGACACCACACATGCAGCGAAACAAGCGGTTCAATGATGGATGTGATGAGAAGCGGTATACCTGCTGTTCTTTCAGATCAGGGGTCATTCAGAGATCTTCCTTCAGACGCAGTTGTTCGCATTCCCTGCGATTCCGGCGTTGCAGGAGCGGAAGCCGCGCTGAGATTCCTTCTTGATAACAGGGATATAATGAAAGCCACCGGTGAGAATGCCAGAAAGTATTTTCTCAGAGTGAGTGACCCTGATGTGTGTCTCTCCCAGTGGATGGATTTTCTTGATGAAAACTGAAGCGCTCCTTGCTGTGGTTGTTCTGCTGGCAGCGCTGCCCTGGTTTACAGTATCAGGACAAACTGTTGGAATCTACGCCGACCAGTCAGATACAGTTGTGAACAATGACAGTGATGTGTACGATGTGATATGGCAGTTCAGTCATGTGCGCAACTCTCTGCGGAGAGGAACAGATCCCCGTCTCTACGGAGAACACACACTGGCCTGGCACAATATGCCCTGGCCGTCGCTTTTGGCAGGGGCTCTTACAGGGTGGGGATATTCAGCGTCACTGATAATCTCATCACTCTTTGCAGGAACTGCCGGCTACTTCCTCGGAAGGAGCTGGGGTCTCGGGAGGAACGGAGCGCTTGTTGCAGGTATCGTAATAATCTGGATGCCTGTGAGGCTTATTCGTGTCTACCAGCACTACACACTTGCTTCAACAGGATTTGTTCTGTGTGTCCTTGTAACAGTTCGCAGATGGCTCGAAAGGGGAAAACTCCGTTATCTCCTGTTATCGATGCCGCTCTCAGTTCTGGCTGTTGCAGAAGGTCTTCAGCATGGTTTTACTCTGGGACTGGGATGGATGCTTACAGCATTCTTCACTGAATGGAAGGGTTGGAAAAGGTTCCTTCTCTCTGCTGTGCTCCCTGCAGCCGGTGCTGCTGCAGGATTTCTGTGGCTGCTGAGTTTTCCTGAAGCTTTATCAGCCAACCCTGGAATGGACTGGACTGAGGCAGTGTACTGGGGTGCCGAGATCCAGTCATACTTCCTGCCTTCGCTGCTTGGAGAGCCTGTTACCGCAGGGTGGATGCCCAACGCTTTTGAAGGTGTTGTTTCCCCTGGTCTGACAGTGCTTCTTCTTGGAATCATTTGGTGTATCAGAGAGAAAAAGTGGAAGCCTGCTGCTGCCATCGGTGGGGTTATGCTTCTTTCCACCGGGCCGCTTCTGAAAATATTCGGAACACTCACACCTGTTCCACTTCCTTACATGCTGGTTGCTAAAACTCCTTTTCTCTCAGCTGCCAGAACACCTGCAAGGCTGGCTGTGGTTGCAGGTTTTGCCGCTGCTCTGGGTGCAGGGGCTTTGATAGAGAAACAGAGGACAAGTGCAGGCTGGCTTCTCTTCGGTCTGATTATTCTTGAGATAGTGCCTGTGCCTCTTAAAACCATTGATACTGCAATACCTGAGTTTTACAGGTCTTCAGCCCACAGCGGTCCGGTGCTTGAGATACCTGTTTCACCTCTTATCAGACGATATTCCCTTTTCGAGTCTGAAGACGGTCTTGCCAGGCTGGTGAGGTTCATGGCAAGGGAAGATATGACAATTGATTCAGGTTTGCCTGAGGGTCTGTTCTACAACAGTGCCACAGTACCCCTTGAAGGCGATTTTGAGAAAACCGGAGCAGCAACGGTGGTCTACAACAGATGGATGTTTTCTGAGAATGAAACTGCGCTTTACGATTCCCTCTATTCAATCCTCTTCACCTGCAGCTCCCCTGAAGAGAGCCTGTGGGTATGGCAGGCTCCATGAAAACCGTTCTTGATGTAACAGTCTGTGCCCACAGCAGAGGTGGTGTTGGAAGATGGATAAATGGTCTTTCCAGAGGTCTTAGCGAGATTTCATCAGAGCACATTTCCATAGATATTCCTGAAACCCATCCTGACACAGTCTGTCCTGTTTCAGGGGTATTGTCAGTTCCTCCTCCCTTGTGGATGAAGATTCCTTTTTTCAGGCGTTTCATGATTGGCTCAGGGAAACTGGAAGCTTCAAGAGAAGGTAGAATAGCAGGTGCTGCCGGAGTGCCGGATGTGATACACCTCTCAGGAGTGCAGCCGATCGGTCAGGGCAGAAGAAAAGTGGTTACCTTCTATGATGATACACCATGGACTGATCCAGGATCACACACAGAGGAAACTCTTTTCTACGCAGCCAATCTGGCACAGCTTGTGAGAAACGGGGCAGCAGTACTTGCAATAAGCAGGTGGGCTGCTGAGAGAGCTGTTGCAACTTTGGGTGTATCAGAGGGGCTGACAGGGGTAGCAGGCGGTGCTGCTGAAGACATATTCACTCCAGGTGAACCTGACATTGATTTCCTCTGTTCTCTGGGAATTGAACCTGAAAAGTATTTCCTTCATGTGGGAAGCTTTGTTCCCAGAAAGAACATTCCATTTCTCCTCCGGTGTTTTGCGGCAGCTGATCTTTCAGGAAAGAAGCTGGTTCTTGCAGGAGCAGAACGATGGGGCATGAATATTTACAGTGAGCTGCCTGCGAATGTTGTGGTAGCTGAGAATGTACCTGACCAGGGGCTTCTTTCTCTGTACAGAGGCGCTGAAGCGGTACTTGTGCCCAGCAAAGAAGAGGGGCTCGGGCTTCCGGTTCTTGAGGCATTTGCCTGCGGCATTCCTGTTATCTCTTCAGATGGAGGAGCTCTGCCTGAAACTGTGGGAGAGCACGGTAAAGTACTGCCTGTTTCCTCTGAAACAGATTGGATAGAGGCAATAAGGGAGGGAGCGTCATCTGAAATGAAGGCCATGGCTGAGGAGGCAGAGCGACCTACCTGGAGAACAGTTGCAGAGAATGCCATGCAGTTCTACAGGAGCCTGATTTGAGAATACTTTTTCCTGTACACAGAAGCATGCCATACCACAGGAGCCAGAATTGAGAATACTATTCCTTGTGCACAGAAGCATGCCATACCACGGAGGCTCTGAGCGATATGTGTGGGAGCATGCTGTTGCAGCTGTCAGGGAAGGGCATTCTGTAACTGTGGCTACAACTGATGCATGGGATATGTCATGGCTTGTTTCACGGAAGGGAAGGCGCCTGCCTGCTGGAAGAAGTGTTATCTCAGGAGTGGAACTGATAAGGTTCCCTGTGGCTCATCCCCCTGCTCAGAATTTACTCAGAGCTGTTTTCAGAAGAATACGCCCTGGAGGAAAAGACCGGTTCTACTATCCCAACCCGTTTATTCCTGCGCTGGACAGGTGGATACGCTCATCAGGAAGCAGATTTGATATTGTCCATGCCAATGCTATGCCTTTTCTTCTTTACGCAGGTTACAGGCTGGCTTCATCGGCAGGTATTCCCCTTGTATCTGTTCCCCATGCCAACATAGGGTCAGCTGACCACAGAATCCTTCCGATGAAGTACTTTTCAGGAATGCAGCCTGAGATTCTCAGGCAGTCTGCCCTTGTGGTTGCTCAGAACAGGTTTGAGGCCTCTGTGTATGTAGATGAGTGCGGTGTTGATCCCAGGCGTATCATGCCAGGGGGAAGCGGTATAGACCCCGAGGAATGGGAAGATGCAGATGGTCAGGCTGCAAGAAAAGCCCTCTCGCTGAGCCCTTTCTCAAAAATAGTACTGAGCATGACAGCCCACTGCAGGGACAAGGGGTCATTCTCCCTTCTGGATGCTTCAGTAAAACTCTGGCAGGAAGGCGCAGACTTCACACTCGTACTTGCCGGGCCGGTGATGGATGACTTCAGAGAGAAACTGAACAGTGTTTCTTCAGTAATTCCAGACGGCAGGCTTGTGGTCACAGGATACCTGCCTGAAAGGCTGAGAAAGGATCTTTTCAAGGCAGCTGACATAGTTGCTGCACCTTCGAGGCTCGATGCTTTTGGAATAGTTCTTCTGGACGGATGGATGGGCGGTTCTCCTGTGATAGGATGCAGGTCAGGTGGAATGCCTGACATCATTGACCACGAAAAGAACGGATTTCTTGTGAATTTCGGTGACTGGGAAGATATTGCCGCAAAACTGAAGGAGCTGCTGGAAAACCATTCTCTCGCCTCTTCAATGGCAGCCTGCGGCAGAAAGAAAACAATGGAGAATTACACTTGGGAAAAGGTTACTTCAAAGCTCTTTCACCGTCTGGAGGAGGATGGTCTGTGGAAAGGGTAACTGCAGCAGTGGTTCTCTACAACAATGCAGAGCTGATTCCAGGGCTTTCCGCAACTATTCAGGGGCTTTCTCCTGCCGGCGCGGTTATCTATGACAGCTGTTCTTCCGATGGTTCAGCTGAAAAAGCCTGCAAGATGATTTCAGATGCCGCTGTTATCACCGGTGATAACCTGGGTTTCGGCAACGGATGCAACCGCTGTCTTGAAAAGATTGATACAGAATACACATTGTTTCTGAACAGCGATGCTTCAATAACCAGGGAGAACCTGGCTCTTCTGGTGGCAGCACTTGATGAGAACAGTTGTCTGGCAGCTGTACAGCCGGTGATAAGATTATGGGGCTGGGAGCTGGTAACAGCAGGAAGAGGAGTTTATCTGACACCCTTCGGTGAATCCTGGGATGCAGGTTTCATGCATCTGGAGCCCTTCATCAAGGGTGGAATACGAGAGGTGCCTGCGGTAACCGCAGCAGTTGCTCTCTGGAGAACATCTGTACTGAAAAAGCTGGGAGGTTTTGATACAGGCTACTTCATGTACTTTGAAGATGCGGATCTCTCCCTTCGCGCCAGAGGTGCAGGGTGGAAGGTTGCTCTATGCGGCGGTTCCCAGGCAGCTCACATGGTTGGAGCTTCCGCTGTGCGGGAGAAGGCTGAACTCTGGGAGCTTGCTTCTTCCATAAGGCTTCAAAGGCGTTTTCTGAGAGGCAGCGGGTTATCTGAAAGAAGCCTTTGGTCAAGGGAGCTGCGAATCGCTGCAGGAATGCTTTTGAGAGGTATTTCTCCGTTTGCCAGGATTAAAACCTTCCTGAAAGCTCTTGCTGCCCCTGCTCCTGAAGAGATTGCCCTTGACCGGCATACAAAATCAATTCTTTACGGTATTCCAGGTGATATGCCTCTCAGAAGGCCTGAGCAGGGAGCGCCGGGGCCGGGATGGCAGAGGGGAAGAGCTGCTCCATGGGCAGGGCTCAAACCTCACAGGAAGCCTCTGAAACTGGCTCTTACAGGGGAGTCGCATGCATCCACTGCAGCTGTTGTTTCAGGTTCAGGGGAGCTTTTGCGCAGAGTAACAGTTTCACCGTCAAAGACAGTTGAGGTTACTCTGGCTGAACCGCCTGGCATTGTATACATTAAATGCGACTCACTCTCTGATTCAATCAAGGTAGAGGTAAAATGAACACTGACAGGAACTGCGCTGCAGCAGTTATCATTGCCGGAGGATGCTTATGTGCAGCTTCAATACTGTTCAGAGGTTTTGACCCTCTGACTCTGTCCCTGCTTCCGCTGGGAGTTGCTTCCGGTCTTGCATCCGGCACTGTTCTTTTTCCGGTACTCTCTCTGGCTTTGCTTGCCTCAGCTGCTGCTCCTTCTGCACTGCCATGGGTATGCCTTGCAGCAGGGTTTACAGCAAGCGCCGCCGGCAGAGGAACAGCATTGAGAGCTGCAGGTTTCATAACCACTGCTTCAGTGGCCTGGTTTCTGCCTGCAGCAGGTATGACTGCGGCTCTGGCAGCTTCGGCGGTTCTTGTTTTCATTGAGAAAAGGCACAAACTCTCCATTGCGGTACTGGCAGCAGCTTTCATTGTTTCTGCCCTGACAGGCGGTTTTCCTGAGAAGGCTGTTCCAGAGGCTGCAATTGCCCGTTCAGTTATTCAGAATGAAAAAATATCATTTGAGATACCCTCCCTCACAGGCAGCTGTACTGAAGTGCTTCTTCCTGCTCCCTGCTCAGGGGAGTGGGCAATGCAGGCAGCTGTGAACAGCGGAGGTGTGAGAGATACACTGCCTGTTGCCGCGCTCTTGTGCAGAGAAGAGCTTACCATGCTCTCTGCAGGAAATGATACAATCTGCTTCTCCATGAGCCCCGGTGATACTCTTGCTGTAAGGCTTCTGAGGCATCACAGAGCCTTTTGTCATCCTGCTGTGCATCTTTCCGCAGGAGGTGAGCTTCTGTGAGAAGATTCATCGAAACACATCGGCTTATGCTCTCATGCTTCGTCTCAGGAGCATGGGTGTTCATAGCCTGGAAACTTGCAGGCATGCCTTCACCGGGATTTTACGGCAGAATACTTCCAGGGGCATGGATTCTTGCCGGTTTGCTTGCAGGACGCGCCCCTGCAACTAAATGGCTTTCTGTTTTCTTCGCTGTTTTTACTGTTTCGGTATGGTTGTGGCAGCTTTCAGAATTCGGCTGGATAATTGCAGGAGCCGCCGCCGCTGCCGGTGTGATTGCCTCAGGAGCCGCAACAGTGATTCACAGCGGACAAGTTGTCAGAGGCATTCTTCCTGCGGTTCTGCTTTCTGCGGTTACCTCCGCTGTGAACAGCGATGAAGTCCGCTTTGCCGAGATAGCTTCCTCTGTAACCGGAATCGGTTATGAAAGCAGGCTGCAAACAGGGCTGAGAACTGGTGATATTGACAGCGAAACGAGCCACCACACTGAGTTCTTTCCTCTGATGATTTCACCTGGGCTTATAGCCGGAGAGGAAGGGCTTCGTATAGTTCCGGTTGTGATAACCATTGCAGCAGTTGTACTTCTGGGGGGTATTGCGGCGCCGTTGCCTGCTTTCATGGCTGCTGCTCTCTATCCTGGATTCAGTATTTCAGGGCTGGCCTACACCGGATGGCTGGCTGTTCTTCTGTTTCTTCTGCCGCTGAGATACGGAAAGGGGAAGTACGGCACTATTCTCCGCCTGGCAGTTGTTCTTTTGCTTGCTGCGCTGAAGCTCCGCTATGGAGCATTAGGCGCAGGAATGCTTGCAGCTGAGTATTTCCCTGTCAAAGGAAATCTGAAGAAAAAGTACCTTTTTCCGGCAATTCTGGTATGTGCTCTTATTCTTTTTCTGGCAGGGGACAGATACCTGCTTCACGGCAGAATATTCTGGGTAAGATACGGTAATATTGAAGCCCTTAAACTGATATGGATCAATATCTTTCACCGGCCTCTGCATCTTCTGTCAAACCTTGGCTGGAGTCTTTTTGATCTGGAGGCAGGGCTTTTCTTCAGGGCTCCCTGGACGCTTGTTGCGCTGGCAGGGCTTCCTGAATTGTACAGGCGTGACAGAACTCTCTTTCACCGGCTTGTGATACCATCTGCTTTCTACTGGTTTGCAACTGTTATCTGGATGGGCAGCTGCTGGCATGGTCTTCCTGCTCCTGCTGGAAGAATGTTTCTTCCTCTTGTTCCTCTTTTTGCCGCCGGGTTCAGCCAGGTGTGGCGCAAGCCTGCTGCAGGTGTATTTGCATCGTTCTCCATTGCTGTCAGCGCTCTGGTGATTGTCTGCCCTGCGCTCAGGGCCAACTATGCAGACGGTACAGACTCTCTTCTTGAACTGCTTGGAGGTTCCGGCGGTTTCTCAATGATTCGCAGCAATCCCCTTAACCTCCTGATGCCTGCAGTTCTTGCGGCAGGAATATTTGCTGTGTTCAGAAGAAGCCGTTTTGCAGGGGCTCATGCTGCGATAATACTTCTCTGCGGTTTCTTTCTTGCCGGTATTGCTCCAGTTGTTCCTGATGCGGAAGATCTGGATTCTTCCGCAGTACAGGGTGCTCCGCTCTATCCGCGAAGCCCTGACCCTGTAAACAGAGCTTTATGGATAACAGAAACAGAAAGACTCCTTGAACTCTCTGAGCCGGGGCAGTCAATACTGCTTCCCTGTAACAGCAGCGCAGACTCGCTTCTTCTTGAAATGTCCTCCTCCGGAGGGGCACTTATGGTGGGGGATACAGTTATTCATGTGGAAACAGAACTGGCAGAACTACCTGAAGATTACCAGTTTCTGGGACGGAACGAAAGGGTTCTTCCTGACCTGCCTGAGAACAGAATTATGGAGATTTACCATTTGCCGTTGAATGCTTACAGGGATACTCTCAGAATCATATGGTACTCAGGCAATCCGGTATATCTGGACAGGGCAGGGGTTTTCTGATGAAGTTTTCTGTTGTCATACCCTCCAGAAACGGTCTCTCCATTCTTCGAAGGTTTCTTCCTGGAATTATCAGTGAAACTGAACAGGCTGGAGGACTGGTGATAGTTGTTGATGACTGTTCCTCTGACGGCACCTCCGCTGCTGTGGAAAAAGAGTTTCCCTCTGTAAGAATCCTTGAGCGAAAAGGCTCTCCTGCTTTCTGTTCAGCGGTAAATCTTGGCATGAGCAATGCAGAAGGTGATTACCTTATGCTTCTCAACAATGATACTTCACCTGAACCGGGCAGTTTTTCAATGCTTCTGAAAAGGCTTCAGGAATCAGAGAGGGAAGTTGCGGCAGCAGTGCCATCAATTCCCCGTCCTGACGGAACCGATGACAGCCTCTTCAGGTGGGGTTTCAGAAGAGGGCTGGCTGTAACCATGCAGGGAGGCAGTGGAGAGCCCTATCCTTCAGGCGCGTGTGCCTTGTGGAAACGGAAAGCATGGGAGGCCCTGAACGGTCTGGACACCAGGTTTGCGCCTATCTACTGGGAAGATACCGATCTGGGAGCCAGAATGACCGGTGCAGGGTATCGTATGATTATCGTTGAAGAGGCTGTGGTGAACCATCTTCACAGGGCTACAATGGGCAGTTCACAGGCTACAATGGCGCTCAGGGAGAGAAACAGGTTTGTTTTCATGGAGATACACTGTTCATCCCTTCTGATGAGAATAAGCACTGCACTGTGGCTGCCGCTTCACTTTATAAAAGGCGGAAGCGCATTCAGAGAGGGCTTCAGAAACTACCTTAAGTGGAGAAGGGGCAGAGTTGAAGTCTGAGGGACACAGGTTTATTCTGGGAGTGGAAAGTCTTACAGGTCTCGTTGCAGGAGCCTCTGCGCTTGTTGCTTTTGTTGCTGCCCTTGTTCTCTGGCTCACAGTAGGAGAATCTGTTTCCGCTCTTGAAGCATCCGCCCTTTCCAGAGCTGCCTTTACCGCCGCTGCCCTGGGCTCAAGGCCTTCCCAGACCAGGCTTCAGGAGCTGGCAGAGGCTTTTATTCCCGGCGGAGGAATAAGCGCAGTGGCTGTGATGATGAATGATACCCTTGCAATGGCTTATCCCACCCTTGATCCTGCCGAGAGAAGCCAATGGGAGACCGTTTCCCATACTGCCCGGTCAGGTGAATACAACATTCTCATGGTTGTCGACCTGCCTCCTTCCCTTAAGGCAGGCAGAGCAGCAGCGGCGGTAATGGCCCTTTTTGCCATCTTTCTTACTGCTGTTGCGGTGCTTACACCCCGTTACCTGAGAAAGACAGTTCTTGAACCTCTGAGAAACATTCTCGGTCAGGCTGACAGAATTGATGAAGGGGGAGGCAGATCGGCTGCTGCTGCCGACGATTCCTTCAGAAAACTGGTAGATCAGCTCTCAATGCAGGACAGGCAGCTGAAGGAAATGAGAGCCAGGGCTCTTGAAAGGGCAGAAACCGCCGAATCCAGATCCGGCGCTGTTCTTGAAGCAATGGATTCATCGGTGGTGGTTCTTGATTCCCGAATGAAGCCTACTCTCTGGAATTCCAGTGCTCTTTCAGTTCTGGGGCCTTCACCTGAAAGCTGGACCGGTGAGGCCGCCCTTGCCCCTTTTGTAAAGCATGGTAACAGGGAGTGGGACAGTGAGCTGGGGGGCAGGAACTACCGTTTCAGTGCTGCAGGCGGCGAAAGCGGAGAAACAGTTGTTCTCATCACCGATGTTACCGAATCGCTGCAGCTTGAAAGAAAGCTCTCCGAGGAGAGCGCCCTTGCTGATCTGGGAGCTTTTTCCGGCGGTGTGGCCCACGAGATAGGTAATGCCCTCTGTGCTCTTGAAGGTTTCATGACCCTTCTGGCAAGGGGAGGCGACAGCGAAAGAACCGGAGAACTCCTGCGTGAAGCCTCACTGGAGGTCGATTCTGCCAGAAGAGTGGTTGAAGCATTTCGAAGAATAGCAGTGGAGAGCACAATAGGCAGCTCCATTTCATGCAGTGAAGCCCTGGCGGTAATTGAGAATCTTGCAGAATCCAAAGGGGTGGTATTCAGAGGCAGGAACAGCCTTGCATCTGATTGTATGGTGCCTGGAAGCGCAGTGATTCTCACCAGAATACTGGACAACCTGCTGACCAATGCGATTCGTATTGCCGGCAGAGAAACTGTTGTTGTGGAGGCAGGGTTCACTGGCAGCAGCGGAAATTTTGTATTTTCTGTGCAGGATGGCGGCCCAGGGCTTCCTGACGATCCTGAGATAGTCTTCAAACCTATGTATTCCTCCGGTGAAGGGGATGGTATGGGTCTCGGTCTTACCATAGCCAGAAGGCTTGTGCGGGCAATGGGAGGAAAGATGACAGCAGCTCACAGGCCTGAAGGCGGTGCCATTTTCACTGTGCGAATTCCTGCAGAAGAGAGAAAGCAATGAAGAAGATACTTCTGGTAGAGGACAAAAGAGGAATGCGTGTCATGCTCACTGCAGCTCTTCAGGAAGACGGATGGCAGGTTACTGCTGTACAGGGGGGTAATCAGGCACTTGAAGAACTAGCCTCTGAAAAGTATGATGCTGTTCTCACCGATGTCTGCCTTCCAGGCAGGATTTCCGGAATTGATGTTCTTCACTCTGCGCCGAGAGGATGCAGAGTTGTTGTTATGACTGCTTTTGGAACTGTGGACATGGCTGTTAATGCCATGAAAACCGGAGCATCGGACTTTATCAGCAAACCGTTTGAACTTGACGAGCTTCTTGGAATTCTGCGAAGAATCTGCCCTGACAGCCCAGGTGAGATGGTAGGGAAATCAGAACAGTTCCATGAGGCCATTTCAAGGGCAAAAAGGGCAGCCGGCAGCGGCATGAATGTTCTTGTAATGGGTGAGAGTGGTACCGGCAAGGAACTTCTGGCAAGAATGATTCACCGCACAAGTGACCGTGAGGCAGGCCCTTTCATTCCTGTTAACTGTGCTGCAATTCCGGCAAACCTTATGGAGAGCGAACTGTTCGGAGCTGAAAAGGGCGCCTATACCGGTTCCTCAGAGGCAAGACCTGGACGGTTCACAATGGCTTCAGGGGGTGTAATCTTTCTTGACGAAATAGGTGACATGGAGCTGGGGCTTCAGGGTAAACTGCTCAGGGTTCTTGAGTCAGGCACCTATCATTCTGTAGGGGGCACTGAAGAGCTGTTCACTGATGCTCTGGTTATTTCAGCCAGCAACAGGAATCTGAAGGAACTTACAGAAAAGGGACTGTTCAGGGAGGATCTCTACTACAGAATAGCGGAGTTTCCTGTTACCCTTCCTCCTCTGCGGGAGAGGGGAGAAGACAGGCTTCTTCTGGCAGAGCACTTTTTGAAGATGTTCGGCGGCAGTATTCTGTCCCCATGTGCAGTTCAGGCTATTGAGAACTACAGCTGGCCTGGAAATGTGAGAGAGATGCGTACCCTTGTGAGAAGAGCATGTGTAAACTCCGCAGGCGGTGAGATTACCTCTGAACTTCTTGAGTTCCAGTGTGACTGCTCTGAAAAGGCCGTTTCCAGCGGCAACCTTCGGGAAGAGTCGGCAGCTGCTGCGAGAAAAAGGGAGAAAGAGCTTATAGAAAAGGCCCTGGAAGTCTCAGAGGGAAACCGTACCAAAGCAGCGTCTGCTCTAGGGGTAAGCTACAGGACACTGCTTACAAAAATAAAGGAACTGGGGCTGGAAAAGTGAAAGCTGTGGTGCTTCTTTCAGGCGGTCTTGATTCAGCCACTGTTCTTGCAATGGCTTCAAAGGATGAATACAGTGTAACAGCCCTTTCTTTTCGCTACGGCCAGAAGCATTCCATTGAGCTTGATAAAGCTGCGGCAACAGCAGCAGCCTGGAATGTGAGGGATCATGTTGTTCTTCAGCTTGATCCTGAGCCGTTCAGAGCTTCTTCACTTACAGGTGAAGGGGAGGTGCAGAACGGAAATATTCAAAGAACTGAGATACCCTCAACATATGTGCCTGCCCGAAACACAGTATTCCTTTCTCTCGCGCTGGCACTTGCAGAGAGCAGAGAGGCAGATGCTGTTTTCATAGGGGTGAACGCTCTTGACTACAGCGGATATCCTGACTGCCGGCCGGCTTTCATAAAAGCATTCCGGAATCTGGCTGCTGTTGCCACAAAGAGCGCGGTTCAGGGTAATCCTGTAAGAATTGAAGCTCCTCTTCTGCACATGACAAAAGCTGAAATTATAAGAGCAGGCCTTGATCTGGGTGTTGATTATTCCCTTACACTGAGCTGCTACAGGCCTGACAGCCAGGGAAGAAGCTGCGGCACCTGTGATTCCTGCCTTCTCAGGCTGAAGGGGTTTCGAGAGAACGGTGAAACGGACCCGGCCACTTATGTGTGAGAAAAACTACCGAATAAAAGAGATGTACCCTACACTGCAGGGGGAAGGCTATTACACCGGAAGAACGGTGGTTCTGCTTAGATTTCAGGAGTGCAACCTCTCCTGTTCATTCTGCGACACAGATTTTGCAGGAACCGACGGTCCGGGAGGAGGTGTTTTTTCCTCTCCAGTGGAACTTGCTGAAGCTGTTGCCGAAAAGTGGCCTGGAAAGACAGGCATACCGGCAGTTCTCTGCACAGGAGGTGAGCCTCTGCTGCAGCTGGATGAACCTCTTGTTGAAGCCTTTCACTCCCTGGGTTTTCAGGTGCTCCTTGAGACCAACGGAACCTTTCCTGTCCCTGGCGGAGTGGACTGGGTATGTGTAAGCCCCAAGAGTGACAGGTGTCTTCTGAGGGAAGGTGACGAACTGAAGATAGTCTGGCCTTCTGAAGCAGTTGATCCTGACACCTGGGCTGAAACACTCTTCGGCCACTTCTGGCTTCAGCCGAAGTACGACGAGAGTTACGAGTATAATCTCAGATTGTGCATAGACCGCTGCCTTGAAGATCCCAGATGGCGGCTCAGCCTTCAGACCCATCGGTACATCGGAATGCCGTAAACCGTAAGGAATATATGGAGATATACAGAGATTTCACATTTGACGCTGCCCACAGGCTGGACAGGCTTCCTGCTGAACACAAGTGCAGTTCCATGCATGGCCATACATACAAAGTAAGGGTTTATGTTGAAGGTACAGTAAAACCTGAAACAGGCTGGGTAATGGACTACGGAGAGCTTAAGAGGGTATGCGAACCTGCTGTGAGAATGCTTGATCACAAGTGTCTCAATGACATAGAAGATATAGGGCACACTACCAGTGAGAACATTGCAGTATGGCTGTGGAACAGAATAGCGCCTGACCTTCCGGGGCTTTCCATGATAGAGGTTAAGGAGACTCCTGGAACAGGATGCAGGTACAGGGGATGAAGGATATTCAGAACAGTCCCGATACACGCCGTATTCCTCTGGATGAAGTGGGAGTAACCTCCCTCAGTTATCCGGTGACCATTCTGGACAGGGAGAACCGCGAGCAGTCCACAGTGGCAGACATATCAATGTATGTGGATCTGCCTATGCACTTCAAGGGCACACACATGAGCCGGTTCATAGAGGTTCTCACAGAGAGCGGCTGCTCATTCACAGGTTCTACAATGCCTCTGTTGCTCGCAAGACTCAAAGCCGCTCTTGAGGCAGACTCAGCTGCAGTAAAGGTGGAGTTTCCCTACTTCATGGAAAGAAAAGCGCCTGTTACAGGGGCAAGTGCGCTTATGAGCTACAGGTGTTCCTTTCTGGGCGTTTCAGGCCCTGATGGAGATGACTTTGTTCTGACTGTCACTGTTCCTGTTGGAACCCTCTGCCCATGCAGCAGGGAAATAAGCGATGCTGGGGCCCACAATCAGAGAGGATACCTTACAATGGAGGTTCGGACAATGAAGAAGGAGGACGGCGCCTTTGAAATGCTCTGGATCGAGGAACTTGTGGAGACAGCAGAAAGATCTGCTTCAGTGCCTCTCTACACCATACTTAAACGGGCAGACGAGAAGTTCGTCACAGAACAGGCCTATGAAAACCCTGTATTTGTTGAAGACATGGTAAGGGAAGCGGCTAGAGAGCTTATGGCTGACAGAAGGGTGAGAAGCTTTACCGTCAGAGCCGAGAACCACGAATCAATTCATACTCACAATGCCTATGCTGTTGTCAGGTGGTCCCGCCCTTCCTGAACTGGGCATTTACTCTGATTGATATGCCCCCTCTGACACCGAAGTCGGCAGTAACCTGACACCACCGCGGTTCAAGCGCCTCCACCAGATCGTCCAGAATAACATTGGTAACATGCTCGTGGAAGATGCCTCTGTTCCGAAATGAAAGAAAATAAAGCTTCAGTGATTTTGACTCTACGATCTTTGATTCAGGAATATATGTAACGGTAATTGAAGCAAAGTCCGGCTGGCCTGTTTTGGGGCATACACAGGTAAACTCATCTGTAGAGAGGGTTACTGTATAGTCCCTTTCCGGATTCATGTTTGGAAATGTTTCCAGCCCTTGGAACTGGTTGCTGCCGCCTAGAAGAGTAAGACCGTCCAGTGTCTGTTCGCCCATAGAGTGCTCCTTTTGATGCTCCGTCAGGAGGGTTTTACCTTCCGGTATGCTTCATCAACTGTGCAGCCTGATTCTGTCATAAGGTCAATGACACTGGCTGCGCCTTTCGCAGTAACGCCTTTTTTCGACAGGGCTTTCACTGTTTTGTAGATGCCTTTCCTTCCAAGAACCGCCATCCAGTCCCTGCCAGCCCTTCTTGATCCTCTCATTCGGTCTGCAAGAAGATGGGCAAGAGAGGCAGGCTTCATGCTGACCTTGCGCAGCAGCTTGTCATACAGGTCGCACAGTTCAAGGTTCAGAAGCCGGTCAATAAGGTGTTCGCTGAGTCCGAGACGCCTGTAAATTATTCTTCTTTCCCATGGCTTTCTGGGAAGTTTTTTGGAAAGGGTCTTAAATGTGTCCGGAGGAATAGGTTGTGGAGGCAGGTCAGTGTCAGGATACATCCTGTCCGCTCCCGGGAGTATCCTTTCGAAATCAGTTGTACCGTCAATCCGTCCCTGTCTTGTCTCAGGGGGTACTCCCTGGAATGCCTCACGGATCCTGATGGCGATTTCCTTTGCAGCTGTGTCCATATCCTCTTCAGGGCCGCTGAAGACAAAAACAGAATCTCCCGGAGCTGCGCCTGTTCTGTGCCTGACCTGATCTGAAGCCAGCGATACACAGGGCTTATCTTCAAGGCATGCTATCACCCTGACTCTGCCTCTGAGTTCATCCAGAAAGGTAAGCCCCGGCTGAGTAGGCCACTCCTGAAACTCCCTGAACCCTGGAATCACCAGAGCTGCGCCTGAGCCTTCAAGAGGTATGAATCTGTCTGGAATGGAATCTGCTGTGAGGCTGGACTGTTTAAGGGCATGCCTCAGATCCAGAAGTGCCTTTTGCCTGTATGCTTCAATCCGTGAGAGAGGTTCGATCATTGCTATTCTTGGAACACCCTTTATCTCTATTCTGGTACCTCCGGTTATGGACACATTCACATCCTGCCGAACTGAACCGATACCACGGCGCACAAGGTGGGTTGAGCGCATGGTTTCCCCGATCAGTTTTGCAGCCAGTGCCATTTCTTCCGGAGTGCAGAGTTCAGGGGCTGTTACCGGTTCAACCAGAGGCATTGAGAGCCTGTCAGTTCTGTAGTAGACATGATGCCCCACATCGGAGACTTCTCTGCAGGCATCCTCTTCCAGACTCATCTGAATGAAATGCAGCTCTCTGTCGAGAAAAGGTATTACACCGTTGACTCCCACAATTGCAGTTCTCTGAAAACCTGTTGGAATGGAGCCGTCAAGGTACTGCTTTCTTGTTATGTGCAGTTCGTCAACCAGGGACATGTTAAACATCATGGCCAGTTGAAGAGCTATCTTAACAGCTTCAGGATTAGCCTGAAAAGGAGGTGTGTCATCCATCTCATATGTGCACACAGAATCGTTGTAGAGAAGGTAGTGAACCTGTTTCTTTGTTTTGAATTCCATGAGAGCAGTGCCGTCGTACTCACCGAACTCGCTCAGAGTCGGGCGCATGTGCCTGAGAAGCTCCTGGTGGTGCTTGTCATTTCTGTATTGTGAACGGCATCTGCAGAAAAGCTTTCCTTCAGTTGCCAGCTGCTGGTGTGTTTCAAGACCGCCTCTGAAGCCCAGGTCGCGGAGTTCGGTGTAATCCTGCAAGAAAGTTTCCTTTCGATAATTGAGAAAATACTGTTCTGATGAGGATAAAAAATAACAACTGCAGTCATTCGGGTAAACTCTGCTGACCATTGACCGCCACCAGTGCTGTGGGTATTATCCAAGTGTGAAATCGGAAGCATTTTCTCTTTTTGCCGCTTTTCCCGCACAAATGCCGGGGATGGCGGTTTTTTAATTGCGCTTCCGTTAACCCGAAAGGAGTTACCATGAACATCGAGATCAGCGCGAGACACTTCGACCTTACAGACGCTCTGAAAAACCATGTAGAGGAAAAGCTGTCCATGCTTGATCGTTTCTACGATGGAATAGATGATGTCCATGTGATTCTGGAGCTTACTTCCGGCATGAATCATTCTCATGTGCAGCTCAGAGGCGACAGGGTCAGGCTTGACTCAAGATCCGAGAGCCATGACATGTACTTCGCATTTGACCACTGCGCAAGCAACCTTGAGCGACAGCTGAGGAAGTTCAAGGAAACGCACCATGACCATCCGAAAAGACAGCACAGTTCCAAATCCACCGAGTCCGGTACCTGGTATATAGCTGCCGAGCCTTCAGAGATGGATGCTCCTGTTCTTCTCAGGGACAACAGCAAACTGGAAAGATTTACTACCAATCAGGCAATGACCGAGTTCGAGGTAAGGGGTTCTGATGATGTGCTCATTTTCTACAACACGGAAACTGACACTCTGAGCAGTGCCTATCGCACAACCAGCGGTGTGACGCAGGTTGTGGAGCTTACCCGAAAGGGCTGACATTGCAGGATCGTTATCCCGATCCATCAAAACTTACAGTTGGAGTTCTCAGTGAGAAACTCTCCGGCAGACTTCAGATTTCGTCATTAACCGGTGTCAGGGGATACGAGAGAAAAATCGTATCCCCTGATATAAGTCGTCCTGGTCTTTGCCTTACAGGGTACACCAACAACTTTATGCACAACAGGATACAGATATTCGGAGAAACTGAGATAACCCTTCTCAGGGAACTTGACGCAGGCGCAAGGCACTCTGCCATTGCCGGTGTTTTCGGGTTTCCAGTTGTCTGCAGCATTGTTACCAAGGGTCTTGAGCCTCCTGATGAGCTTCTTGCGGCAGCCTTTGAAGCAGGGTCGACTCTTTTTGTCTCTCCCAGGGATACAACACCTCTTATTCATGACCTGAACAGTTTTCTGGGAGAGGTATTTGCGCCCCATGTATCCCTTCACGCAACAATGGTGGATGTGTTTGGCGAAGGTCTTCTTGTCATGGGCAGAAGCGCCATTGGAAAGAGCGAAGCGGTTCTCGGTCTTGTTGAGAGGGGGCATCGTCTGGTGGCTGACGACCTTGTAAGGGTGAGAAGGGCTCAGGAAAGGCTTATCGGCACAGGAGATGCCCTGATCGGCTTTTTTATGGAAATAAGGGGTATCGGTTTTGTGGACATAGCGGAGCTTTATGGCCTGGGAGCAACAAGGGAGAGACAGACTGTTGATCTTGCTGTAAGACTGATTGATGCAGGTATAATTGACGAGGCGGAAAGATCCGGCCTTGAGAGAAAAACCATGAACATTCTCGGTGTGGATATCCCTCTTATGGAAATTCCTGTGCTCCCTGGAAGAAACCTCACACTTCTTCTTGAGGTTGCAGCCATGATGAACATGCAGTACAGGAAATCCGGATTTACTTCCGCTGAGCGACTGAACAAAGCACTTATTTCCCGAATGGGTAGAGGCAGGGAAGAGGAATGACCAGTGTAAAGGTAAGAGTTCCGAACAAATTAGGCATACATGCGAGACCGGCGGCACTTATTGTCAGGGCAGCGGTGGAGTATGATTCTGATGTATGGATTGAGAACAATGAAGACAGGGTAAACGCCAAAAGCATAATGGGAGTTATGACTCTTGCTGCCTCAGGGGGATCTGAAGTAACAGTTTCTGCTGAAGGTGACGATGCTGATGAAGCAATGGAGGCAGTGGCTGATGTGATCAGGTCCGGTTTCGGAGAAGAGTTGCTCTGATGCTTTACAGGGGAATTCCAGCCTCTCACGGGGTAGTTGTAGGGCCAGCTCTGGTGATGAAGCAGGAACCACTTCAGGCGGTTGCCAGAATAGCCCTCTCCCCTGAACAGATCCAGCCTGAGACAGACCGTTTCTTCAAAGCTGTAGCCGATGTAAGGCATGACCTTGAAAACATTGCCGACTCAGTGGGGGATGTGGTTGAAGGAAGGCAGATACTGGAGTTTCTTCTGCTTCTCCTTCAGGACCCTACAATTGCAGCTGATGTGGAATCCTGTATCAGGGATGAACAGGTAAACGCCGAGTACGCTCTGAGCAGAACACTCAGCGATGTAGTGAACAAGTTCAGCAAAATGACCGATCCCTACCTCAGAGAACGGGTGGCTGATGTAAGTGATGTGGGAAGAAGGGTTCTGGCCAAGCTTTCCGGAAGGGCAGCTCCAGGAGCTGTTACCATGCAGGAACCTTCCATAATGGTGGCAAAAGATCTGGACCCTTCAGAAACAGCAGGTTTTGATCCTGCCCGAATTCTGGCCTTTGCAACAGATATGGGCGGCGAAACATCCCACACTTCCATTCTTGCAAGAAGCCTCGGCATTCCTGCTGTGGTTGGTTTGCGAAACCTTACAGGTAATCTCCGCACAGGGGACACAATAATTGTTGACGGACTTCATGGATATGTGATTGTAAATCCAACTGAAGAAGAAATTGATTATCACAGCAAGGTAAGAGACCGATTTCTTGAGGCAGAGCACCTGCTGCAGACGCAAAGTACAGGCCCGGCGGTTACAGGTGACGGTTGCAGAGTGGAACTTGCTGCAAATATTGAACTTCCCCATGAAGTTGAACTTGTGAAAAAGGTAAACGCAGACGGCATAGGTCTCTTCAGAACAGAATTTATTCGTCTTATAAGCGAGGACGCAACCCAGGAGGAGGCCCAGTTTCAGATTTACGAACATGTTGCAGCCAGCCTTGATCCTGAACCTGTCATAATAAGAACCTTTGACATGGGAGGAGACAAATTCAGAGCAGGTTTTGATTCTGTTCCTGAAGCAAACCCTTTTCTCGGATACAGAGCAGTGCGAATATGTCTCGACAGGCCTGCCGAGTTCTCAACCCAGCTGAGGGCCATTTTCAGAGCCTCTTCAAGGGGAAATGTAAGGCTCATGTTCCCTATGGTAACCCATGTTGAGCAGCTGAGAAGGCTTCATGATCTTCTTGCTGCGATAAGAAATGATCTGGACGTTTCAGGTATTCCGTACGACCGGTCGCTTAAGGTTGGAATAATGGTAGAAACACCGGCTACTGTGAGTATTCTGGACCTTATGCTCCCCTGGGTAGACTTTGTATCAATCGGCACAAACGACCTTACCCAGTACACCCTTGCTGTTGACAGAGGCAACCCCAGAGTTGCTGAACTGTATGACAATTTTCATCCTGCTGTTCTCAGGCAGATTGACAAAGTGGTTCGCATCTGCCACGAAAAAAAGAAGTGGGTAGGGGTCTGCGGAGCAATGGCAGGTGATCCGCTGGCGGTACCGCTTCTTCTGGGGTTCGGTGTGGACGAACTGAGTGTTTCCCCGCCGCTTATTCCTGATGTGAAGAAGATGATAGCAGTAGTTACAACCCACGGTTCCAGGGAAATTGCTGAACAGTCCCTGTCCATGGAAACCGGTCTGGCTGTCAGAGCGAAGGTCCACAGCTATGTGGTTGGAAAATACCCTGAGATTCTGCTTAACGAGAATTCCTGGAAAAACGGAGGATAGAAGATGCACTGTATCATCCCTGCTGCAGGGAAGGGAACCCGTATGCGCCCGCTTACATGGTCGAAACCCAAGCCTCTTCTGCCTGTGGCAGGCAGGCCGATGCTTGCCCATGTGATGGATACACTGAAGGATGCAGGAGTGGATCACATAACCCTTATAACAGGTTACCTGGGGCAGGAAATTGTTGACTGGGCCAGAAGCGGGTATCCTGATATTCTGGTTGATTTTGCTGTTCAGGAGAGTGCTGACGGCCTTGCTTCTGCTGTTCTTCTGGCTGAGGAATACACCACCGACAGCCCTTCAATGGTTGTTCTCGGTGACACTCTTTTTTCCGCCGACCTGTCTGTTCTAAAGGGGGAGACCAGAAACCTGATAGTTACAGCTCCAGTGGATGATCCTTCCCGTTTCGGTGTTGTTTTAATGGAGAACGGACAGGTGAAGAAACTGGTTGAGAAGCCATCTGAACCCATAAGCAATCTGGCCATTGTAGGAGTTTACTATTTTGCCAGCGGCAGAAAACTAATGGAGTACTGCCGGCAGCTGAAAGAAAAGAATACCAGAACAAGAGGTGAGTACCAGCTTACCGATGCAATGCAGCTCATGCTTCAGAACGGTGAACCTTTCGGCACGCTGAATATTCAGGGCTGGTATGACTGCGGCAAACCGGAAACACTTATCGAGACCAACAGAATACTTCTTAAAGAGAACGGCGGGGCTGGAACGCCTGTTCTGAAGAACTCTGTTGTTATAGAACCCTGTTTCTTTCAAGAGGGAACTGTACTGAAAAACTCAGTAGTAGGACCATTCGTCTCCTGCGGCAGAAATGTCACCATATGTGACTCACGGATATCCGATTCTATTATCTGCGATGATTCTTTAGTGTCCCAGGTGAATCTTGAAGGTTCTGTGACCGGCGATCGTACTTCCGTTGAAGGAAGGCCAGGCAGACTCTTCACAGGTGATGACTCTGTTACCTGCATCTGATCCAAAAACAGCCCTCTATGCCGCTTCAGGTTCCAACCGCGGCGGAACAGGTGTCTATACCAGAAGGCTTCTGAAGGGTTTCCAGCTTATCGGAGCTTCTTCAGTGAAAGCTCTGGCGCAGGGCACAAGGACAACTGCCGGCAAGCTTCTGGCAGAGAACCTTTCTGTGCGCAGGCATCTTCGCAGGGAGAAGTATGATCTGCTGCACCTTCCTGCGTTCGGAGGCTCTGTTCCTTCAGGAATTCCATATGCTGTAACTGTTCACGATATGGCTTTCATGAGGCATCCTGAGTGGTTCGGAGCTGTCAGAGGTCTTTATTACCGGCTGAAGTTTCCCGAAGTTGCAAAGAGAGCCGCACTGATAATAGCAGACAGCTTTTTCACAGCAGGCGAAATAAAGGAGCTTCTGGGCCTTGAGAGTAAATGTGTTTATCTGTCTGCTCCTGATAACAGTGAAACAGATGAACTTTTCCGGCAGGCTACAGGAATCACCGGGGAATACATACTCTATACAGGAACAGTGGAACCCAGAAAGAACATTGGAAACCTTCTTGCCGCATGGAAAGATATTCGAAGGGTTCACTCAGGTCTTACACTGGCAGTAACCGGCAGGTGGGGATGGGGCCCTTCCCTGTTGAGAAAAGCCCTTGAGAATACAGAAGGGGTTCGCTGGACAGGTTCTGTGAGCGACAGGATGATAATGAGTGCCATGACAGGAGCCAGGCTCATGGTGTATCCAAGTATTTACGAAGGTTTCGGCCTTCCTCCCCTTGAATCTGCTGCTGCCGGAACTCCTTTTGTAATCGGCCCGGCAAAGGCTCTCACAGAGATATACGGAAATGTGGCTTCCGGTATTGCAGGAGATAGTCCGGAATCCATTGCAGCTGCTGTTTTAAATGCTCTTGAAACTGAATTCTCGCCTGATGATCTGAGAAATTTTGCAGGTGAGTTATCCCTTGAGAAAACTGCGTCTGAAACCCTTGAATGCTACAGGGCGGCAGTTTCATGAAAGTGCTGCAGGTATACAAGGATGTATTTCCGGCGGTAAACGGAGGCATTGAGCGTTACATACATGATCTCTCCTCTTTCTGCGCAGAACAGGGACACAATGTGGAGGTGGTTACAGCAGGAGGTCAGGGGGGATTCTCAAGGGGATTCAAAGTGTCACCGGTGCCCTGTTCACTCAGGTTGCTTTCCAACCCCATAGCTCCTGAATACAGAAGAAAAATCATGACGACAGATGCAGATGTAATACATTTTCATGTGCCTCTTCCTGCTGCTGTTACCGCATTGCTTTCAATTCCGGACCGCGCAAGAAAACCATACATTGTAACATATCACAGTGATATTGTGAGACAGGCATTTCTTCTTCCTCTTTACGGGCCTCTGCTGAAGCGTTTTCTCAAGGGAGCTGAAACTGTTGTCGCAACCTCCGAGACATACAGAACCACATCCCGGTTTCTCAGGGAGCTTGATAACACCAGGGTTATTCCCATAGGTGTGGATACCGGAAGATTCTCTCCCTGTTCCAGGCCCTCAGGGGATTACTGGCTGTTTGTGGGCAGGTTCCGTTCCTACAAGGGAATAGGCGTTCTGCTGAAAGCCTGGGAACTTCTTCCTGAAACCTTCAGGCTGATAATGGCCGGAGGCGGTCCTATGGCTGATAGTATTCGTCGCACTGCTTCCCGAAAGAATCTTTCCATTCAGCTGATGGAGAATGTAAGTGATTCTCAGCTTATCCGCCTTTATCGTAACGCAAAGGCATTGATTCTTCCCTCCATTCACAGAAGTGAAGCCTATGGTATGGTTCAGCTGGAAGCAATGGCCTGCGGAACACCGGTGATAAGCAGCAACCTTGCAACAGGTGTTTCCTGGGTAAACAAGAGCGGTACAACAGGGCTCTCATTCCGCACAGGTGATCCTGAGGCTCTGGCAGCTTCAGTGAAGAAGCTTGAAACCCTCTGTGAAAAAACTCTGAGGAATGCAGCCCGAACCAGGGCAGTTGACATGTTCAGCGCTGAGAAATGTTTCAGGGAAGTGGAAGATTGTCTTCTGAAGGCCGCAGGGAATTAGCTCTGCTGGTGGCTGCAGCCACTGTTCTGGGTGTTGTGGACAGTATGGTTCCCAGGCCGCTGCCTTTTCTGAGACTTGGGCTTGCCAACATACCGGCGATTATTGTGATAATCCGTTCAGGTTTTTTAAAAGCCCTTGAGCTGAACTTTGCCAGAGTTACTGCAGTGGCACTTGTTACCGGTACCATAGCAACCCCTGCATTTCTTCTCTCAGCTTCAGGCGCTGCTGCCAGCACCATTGTAATGGCAGGTGTGCACAGTGTTTTTCAAGGGAAAGTTTCTTTACCGGCAGTTTCAGCATCAGGAGCAGTTGCATCACTCTGGGCCCAGCTCTTCATTGCCGGTGCATTACTAAGTGAGCTTCCTTCTGAATCCCTTGTGCCCGTTCTGTCCCTCTGGGGAACAGTTTCAGGAGCGATAACAGGCATGGCTGCAGCAGGGATAATGAGAAAACTGCCGGAACTGGAAGCATTGCGAATGAACTTACCTTAAGTTAAAATACAGGTGTGGAAGGAACAAGTTGCTGCACGGAAGGTCAACAGGATTCTGGATATTTATCTCCCTGGCAGGGATGATAACAGGTACTGTAATGGGAGAGGCGGTTTGCGCCCTTCTTCCGGACAGTTCAGTGGCTCTCAGGCAGTTCTTCGGCGGCAGCGCCGAGATTTCCATCGGGCCGCTGGGCTTTGATTTGTATATTATCAGATTCCAGCTTTCTGAAATAGCGGTAAGGCTCAACATCATGACCTTTGCCGGCCTTGCGGTAACCGGAGTTTTATACAAGTGGTTCTGACAGCTCAGGAGGGTTGATTTGGGTCGAATCGGAACAGTGGAACTCATAGTCATACTGGTTGTCCTGCTCCTCCTTTTCGGGGCAAAAAGGATACCTGAGATCGCCCGTTCCATCGGAAGATCTCTTAATCAGTTCAAGAAGGGAATGCGTGAGACTGACCTTGATGAAGACCACGGCAAAAACGGGAATTCCCGGAACACCAATGAAGGGTGATTCTGATGGCAACGGTTAGCTACAGTGCAAAAGAGATAGACTGCAAGCTTGTTTATGCCGGGCCGGGTCTTTCCGGAAAAACTACCAATGTGAAGTATATCCATAGTCAGGTATCAGCTGATTCAAGGGGTAAACTCATCTCACTTGCAGCAGGCAATGAGAGAACCCTCTTTTTTGATTTTCTTCCTCTGGATTCCGGAGAGATTAACGGGTTCAAGATAAGGCTTCACCTGTACAGTGTTCCCGGGCAGGCCATGTACTCAGACAGCAGAAGGCTTATTCTTCAGGGAGTGGATGGTATCGTTTTTGTTGCTGACTCTCAGGAGTTCAGAATGGATGCAAACATTGCGAGCCTCAGAGACCTGAAGGAAAACCTCAGAACGCAGAAAAGAAAAGGTGTAAGTCTTGTTTTGCAGTGCAATAAGAGGGATCTTCCGGATGCGATGCCGGTTTCCCGTATAGTAACTGAACTTGGTCTCTCAAAGGTTCCGTGTCTCGAATCTGTTGCTTCAGAGGGCAAAGGGGTGTTTGAAACACTGCGGAGAGTGAGCAGAATGGTCATCGCCCGTCTTCACAGGCAGTTCGAGCTTCTTGAAGGAAGGGCGTAAATGAGCGAATCTCTTGTTGATCTGCTGCTTGTAAGACTTGGCAGAGAAGAGGAGAAACGGAAGGTTCTCAAACTTCTTGTCACCAGCCTTGATCTTTCAGTTGATGAAGCGGAGAAAGCGGTTGAAAGTTCTCCGTCTGTTATTCGGGAAGCTGTTCCTATGGCTGAAGCCAGGGTTATTCAGAAGGATCTTTACCCTTACATTGATCTTCTTCCCAGGTTTGATGATGATGCTCCCCAGGACGCCGGAACCGTTAAAGATGATATAAAGGATGTCTCCAGACCTTCTGCTTATGATGATTATGAGATTTCGGAGGATGAAGATGTCGCCGACGATACAGATGATGACTATGAAGACTATTCTGTTGATGACGACCCTGAAGAAGATTCGCCCCTGGAAGATGATGAGGAGGATATTCTCATCACATCAGCAGGCGATGAGATAAGACACACTACCAGATGTCATATCTGCGGCAGAACCCCTGTGGACGGAGAGCGTCTTGCTCCATGCAGAACCTGCGGTGACCTTACCTGCAAGAACTGTTTCGACAGAATAGCCCATGTGTGCAACAAGTGTGCAACTTCAGGTAAGGCTGTAGCCCATGCGAATCACGGTGTGGAGAGGAAGACTGTTCAGAAACCTGTAATAAATTCTGATGTTGAAAAGAAACAGTCCTCCGGAGGCTCATCTTTTCTTAAGACTGTTCTTGTTGTCCTGTTGTCGGTGGTTGTTATCGGGACTGTTTTCTACATTGCCGATCCTGTGAACATGTTCAGCGATTCAACAGATTCAACTGCTGTTATCACTGAACCTGAGGATGGCACTGCAGCAACAGCAGATGAGGACTCATTACAGACCCTTCAGCCGGATACACTCCAGACGGAAGATATAGCTGATGAAACCTCCGACGAGACTGCCGGGAACCGCTCCTTTGCTGATCCCTATGCTATCAGGAGGCTTGAACTTGCTGAGGAGTATTCTTCTGTGGAGGCCCCCTGTGAGATAGAACTCAGGTCTTCAATTCCACGATCCGTATCCGGTGCCCAGTTGCTCAGTCGTGAGTCTGATATGATAACCGGACAGCTCTCTGTGCTTGCAGCGGGAGTTCCTGTGGCAATTGACGACGGTGCCCTGCTGGCATGGCACGACTCAACATCTGTTCTGGTTCTGGTAATCACTCATCCTGTCGGGCTTGAAACCAGAATGGACCTGATGCGCTGCGCAGCAGACTGGCTTACTCCTTCCAACATAGACCAGCTTGTTCTTATCTACAGGGAAAACCGCTTTCAGAGTGTTGTTGTATGGAGTCTTGTGGCTGAATCCTTCCAGGATGTGCAGGGCGTTCTCAATCCGAGTATGTTCCAGAACCTTCTCAGTTACAGAGAAGACTGCTGGAGCGCCATAACCGGTCCTGTGACCGAATGGCTTATCGGAAACTGACTGTCTGACCAAAACAGGAGTATCTCCGAATGGCTGATAAAAAGGAGAGGAGACTGGTTATCATTGAGTCTCCTGCAAAAGCGAAGAGCCTCAAGAACTATCTGGGCAGGGGCTGGGATGTTGTCGCGTCCAATGGTCATGTGAGGGACCTTCCCAAAAACAGAATTGGTGTCAATCTTGACACACTTGAACCGGCATACACCATTCTTCCAGACAAAAGGGCTTCTGTAGCCAGGCTGAGAAAGACAGCAGGAGGCTATAAAAGCATCTATCTTGCAGCAGACCCTGACCGTGAAGGAGAGGCTATCTGCTGGCACATCTCAAGGCTGCTTCAGGCCCCTGAAAGAAAATTCTACCGTATTCGTTTCAACGCCATAACCAGAAGCGCAGTGCAGATCGCGGCAAAAAGCGCTTCGGACATAGACATGGACCTTGTTGATGCCCAGCAGGCAAGGCGGGTTATGGACAGGCTGGTTGGATACAGAGTAAGCCCCTACCTGTGGCGAACGGTGGGGAAGGGGCTCAGTGCAGGAAGAGTCCAGACAGTTGCCCTGATGCTCATATCTGAGAGAGAAAAAGCTATCAAGAGCTTTACCCCTGTGGAGTTCTGGCCTGTTACCGCCCGATTCCGCAGCAAGAGTGAAGAATACACAGGCAGGCTTTTTCGCCAAAATGGCAAGAGGGCAGATGGTGAGAAGTATTCACCGAAAAACCGGAAAGACGCCGATTCAGTTCTTCAGCTTGCAAAGAAAGCTTCATGGGAGATAACTGACATTGAAGAAAAGCTTCGCAGAAGAAAGCCTTCTCCTCCTTTCATTACCAGTTCATTGCAGGTTACAGCATCCTCCAGGCTATCCTTCTCTCCATCTGCCACAATGCGCCTTGCCCAGGATCTCTATGAAGGTTTTGAAATAGACGGCGAGACCACAGGTCTCATAACCTATATGCGTACCGATTCTGTAAGAATAGAGCCCTCTGCGTTAGATGGCTGCAGAGAATACATAAAGGATAAGTGGGGTGCTGAAGCCCTCTCTGAGAAACCGCGAAGATACCGTTCCAGCGGCGGCGCTCAGGATGCCCACGAAGCCATTCGCCCCACCGATCCCAAAAGAACCCCTGATAGCCTGAAGGGTCTGCTGGATTCAAGGCACCTGAAACTTTACACCCTCATATGGAACAGGTTTATTGCCACGCAGATGAAAGAGGCGGTAATAGCAGAGACAACGGTTACAACAACCGGCGGTTCCCTTGTTTTCCGCACTGTGGGGCAGAAGGTTGCTTCCAGAGGATTTGCAGCGGTTGACCCTGGTCAGATAAGTGTTACCTCTCCCATTCCTGATGTTTCCAGGGGGCCTGTGGAGCTTCTTGATATAAACACCGAACAGAAGTTCACCAAACCTCCGGCAAGGTTCACAGAAGCCGGGCTGGTTTCAGAGATGAAGAAGCTCGGCATAGGCCGTCCCTCAACCTATGTGTCGATCATTGCCACTCTGAAGAAGAGGGGATATACGGAAGTATCGGAAAAGAAGCTGATCCCTTCAGAGGTTGGAATGGTCACTTCAGACCTTCTTACCAGACTCTTTCCTCACATCTTCCAGATCGACTTCACTGCCAGAATGGAAGAGCTTCTGGACATGATAGCTTCAGGCAGAAAAGAGTATAAAGATGCTGTAGCAGAGCTTTACAGACCGCTTGCAGCTTCCCTTGAAAGTGCCATGCAGAAGCTTCCTGAAGTAAAGGCGTCACTGGCAAGGGAAACTACCGAGAAGTGCCCTGAATGCGGTCGCAACCTGGTGGAGAAAATAAGTAAGTACGGAAAGTTCCTTGCGTGTCCCGGGTTCCCAGGCTGCAGGTATACAAAGCCGGTGGAAGATGATAGCAGCGGGAAAGCTGCTGCTCCATGCCCTGTATGCGGTGAAAAACTCTCAGTTAGAAGGGGCAGGTACGGCAGGTATGCAGTCTGCAGTGCATGCGACTACAAAGGGCCTTTACCTGCAGGGGTTTCATGCCCTGAGGAGGGCTGTTCAGGTGTGCTGGTGGAAAGGACATCCCGAAAAGGCAGGGTCTTCTATTCATGCAGCAGATACCCTGACTGCCGGTACTCCATGTGGAACAGACCAATTGACCGCAGGTGTCCCAGGTGCGGTTTTCCTCTGCTTGAACAGCGAAAGAAGGGAGTGTACTGTCCCAATTGCAGGAAGAAGACAGACTGATCCTGCAGTCGTTCACCGATGAGCTTGAGCATGGCAGAGGCCTCTCGCCTCTGACAGTGCGGGCTTATTCGGTTCAAATAGGCGACTACCTTAAAACCAAACCTGATTCAACTCCTGTTTCCACTGAATCAATGAGGGAATACATAATGAGAAGGTCTGCTTCAGGTCTTTCCAGAAGGAGTATTGCCCGAATGGTGAGCTGTTTCAGAACCTTCTCAGCCTGGATGTACAGAACCGGACGGTCTGAAACAGATACAGCAGCGGCGATAAAGCCCCCTTGTGCAAAAATCCCTCTTCCAGGGTTTCTGGGTGTTGAAGAAGTTAAAAAGGTTCTTACATCGTTTGATACCTCCAAAACTGCCGGTGTACGGAATCGTACAGTACTTGAGGTTCTCTACGGAGCCGGCCTCAGAGCCGCAGAAGCAGCATCGCTGCTCACAGGCAATGTGGACACAGATGAAATGACCATAAGGGTGCTGGGAAAAGGTCGCCGTGAGCGAATAACACCTATTCCTGAGGGAACCTGTCGTTGGCTTTCAAGGTGGCTTGAGGTTCGCCGCGAGCTTCTCAGGGGAGAAGACCCGGGAACAGTTTTCATAAGCGTTCGCGGCAGAAAACTTGACCCGAGGGATATCAGGCGTATTGTAACAGATGGAGTGAGCAGAGCGGCCAGAGCCGCAGGGGCCACTCCCCACACATTCAGGCACAGTTTTGCCACACACCTTCTTGATGCAGGGGCAGATATAAGAACTGTGCAGGAACTGCTCGGACATAAAGGGATAGGAACTACACAGATATACACCCACCTGACCACTGAAAAACTTAAGGGTGTTTACATGAAGACTCACCCCAGGGAGAAGAAGTGAATTTCAGAGAGACCGTTAATGTGGACAGAATGATAGCTGCGGCAGCCGCCCTTGCCGCATTCATCGTTTACCTGCTGACACTTGCCCCTTCGGTGAGTTTCTGGGACAGCGGCGAGTACATAACCTGCTCATGGGTTGCAGGGATACCTCACCCGCCGGGGGTTCCCTTCTTTGTTCTTATGGGAAGGTTCAGCACACTGCTTTTCGGGTTTATGCCTTCAGTGGCCGCAAGGGTCAACCTTATGTGCGCCCTTGCAGGAACTGTTACCATAGGCCTTACCGCAAGGCTTGTGCAGAGATGGTCTTCCAGAATGAACCTGGAGCCCTGGCTCTACCGTCCTGTCTCTGCTGCTGCAGCTCTTCTGGCAGGGTTCAGCTACACTGTCTGGAGAAACAACAACGCAGCAGAGACCTACGCAATGGCAGGTCTTCTCTCCATGCTGATACTCTGGGTTTTCGACCTTTGGATAGAGAGGCGTCTGCATAACAGACCTGCAGGAAAGCAGCTTCTGCTCACAGGTTACCTTATGACCCTTTCAATAGGCAACCACCTCAGCGCCCTTATTGTTGTTCTTCCCATAGTTTCCATGTACATTCTCTATGCAATTCGGAAAAAGGCTTTTGAGTGGAAGAACCCTTCTTTCATTGTGGTTTTTCTCACATTCATGGTGCTGGCTTTCAGCGTTCACCTTTATATGCCCCTGAGAGCCATACAGAATCCGGAGATAAACGAGACCAACCCCTGTCGGTGGACCGAGTTCAGAAAAGCTCTGGAGAGGGAACAGTACGGTCAGGTATCCATACTGGACAGAAAGGGTCCCTTCGGTGAGCAGCTTGGACTCTTCAGGGAATACCTCTCCTGGCAGATAGGCAAACCCTCCGCCTGGACTGATCCAATGGGGTCACCTGGAGGAGTGCTGTGGGCTTTCCTGTGGCTTGGTCTTGCGCTTCTAGCGCTGACAGGTCTCTTTGCTCTTGGAGCCGGACGAAAAGATCTTCTGGTTCTTCTGGGGCTCACATTCTTTATGGCAAGCTTTGCTTTTGTTGTTTACCTGAACTTCAAAACCGGCCCTGAAGGTACTGCCCTTGGTGAAGTCAGGGAGAGGGATTACTTCTTCGGAGCCTCTTTCATCTTTTTTGCGGTGCTCTCAATGATCGGTGCAGGATCGCTTTTCAAGAATCTTAAAAAGTCCGGTGCAAGAAGGTTCGCCTGGATACTGATGTTTTTTCCCCTCACTGCACTGGCTGCCAACTGGCACATGTGCGACAGATCAGGGGACTATGCAGCAAGGGATTATGGTATCAATCTGCTGGAATCCTGCCCTGAAAACGCAGTGATAATAACCAACGGCGACAATGACACATTCCCTCTGTGGTTTGCCCAGGGAGTTCTTGGTGTAAGGCGGGATGTTATTATATCCAACCTTAGTCTTATGAACACCAGGTGGTACATGAAACAGCTCATGGAAAAAGATCCGCTTCTGCTCAGCTACGATCCTGAGCTTGTTGACTCAATGGAGCCGGTGTTTATCTGGGGCCCCAATTTCTTCCATGTCACCAGTGATGGAATGCCTGTGACATCACCTCTGGAAAGAACTATTCTGGATGATACCTTTAATTCCTCATGGCCATGGGTTATGGAACATGGTGAATTAGCCATTACTGTACCCAGCCTTGGCAGAGGTAATCAGGGATCGGTGCCGATGCAGGACCTTCTGCTGATCAATATGGTGAAGAACAGGGACATTCACGGAAGAGAAGTTGTTATAGCAGGTACTGTGGCCTCGGACAACAGGAAGTATGTGCAGGATTACCTTCAGATGCAGGGTATTACATTCCAGATTATGGATTCTCCTGTTAGAACAGAAGTAAACCCCGATTTCGGCTGGGAAAAATCACAGAACTACCTCACAACAGGCCTGACTGACCCTGGTGTCTACAAGGATGATCAGGCTGTTCAGATAGCTCGCAACTATGCCAGCTGCTACAGCAGGATGGCCGGTCAGTTTCTCGCCTCCGGTGATTCAGAAAGAGCACTCTCGTCTCTGGCTATGGCTGAAAACCTGTTCAGCGCAATGCCTGAGCAGTGGGCGCTTATCATGTCCAGTGTGGCATTGATCAAGGCTCGGGTGCTGATGGGAACTGAAGGGCTTTCTGCAGCCAGAGAGTATGTTGAAGAGCAGATATCGTTCATGGAGCCCTGGGCTGAGGATATTCAAATTCAGGCTGAAATGGGCAAGCTGGCTGCAGTTGCCGATGAGTTTGAACAGGCAGAGGCGTTCCTGAGCGTTATTGATTCCATCAGCGACGGATCACCTGAACACGAGTGGATAAGAATTGAAGCTTCTCTTGCTTTTGGCGATTACATCACTGCCAGACAGGTGCTTGGTGAAATAGCCTCTTCGGGGTGCGATGAGGCTCTTTTCAGTCTTATGGAGGAAATGGTGGACAGATCAACCATTTACAGTCCATTGACTTCAGGGCTCAGCATCATGGACACAGCACTTGCCTCTGTTATAGGCAGTATGGATCAGAACAGCGCTGAACTCCAGTGGCGCAGTGATCTGGACGGATCAATGGTAATAACGGAAATGGTAGGTCTGGCCTCACTGGGCAATGTGATAGCTGCTGTTTCCGCAGGAGCAATACTGGGTCCGGAACTTCCTGCTGAAGAGGACAGACAGGCGGTTGCCATGCTTGCGGAAAGATTAATCGAAGACCCTGAACTTGCCCGTCAGACTGCGCTATGGTACATAATCGCAATGAAATCATTCTCTCCGGAGGCCAGAAGTCAGCTTCTCATTGACAGCGGTTACCCTGCTCTGGCATGGAATGTGATGGTTACATCAATGGAGATGGACCATGCTGAAGCGTGGAACGCATGTTTCACAGGCAGAAGCGGGAGTTAATATGGATTTTCGTTCTACAACAGTGCTGGGCATTGTAAGAAACGGAACTGCGGCAATGGCTGCAGACGGACAGGTTACACTGGGGGAGACTATTCTCAAGATGTCTGCCAAAAAAATAAGAAAACTCTGCGGCGGGTCGGTACTGGTTGGATTCTCCGGCGCTGGAGCAGATGCATTCGCCCTTGTGGAAAGGCTTGAGGAAAAGCTGGAGGCTTTCAGAGGAAACCTTCCCAGGGCTTCAGTTGAGCTTGCAAGGGAATGGAGAGCAGACAAATACCTGAGAGAACTGAATGCCATGCTTGCAGCAGTGGACAGATCTCATGCACTGATAATAGGCGGATCAGGGGAGGTTGTGGAAGCTCCGGATGGAATAGTTTCTGTAGGTTCAGGTTCTCCATATGCCATAGCTGCAGCCAGGGCACTGGACAGGCATACCAGAATGGGTCCGCTGAAACTTGCAGCTGAGTCAATCAGAATAGCCTGCGATATCTGTATCTACACAGGCGGTGAGGTTCAGTCGGAGGAAATATGCAGCAAGTAATGACCCCTGCTGAAACGGTGAAATGGCTTGACAGGCATGTCATTGGCCAGAACGGCGCAAAGCGCACAGTTGCCATAGCTCTTCGCAACCGTTACAGAAGAAGACTGGTTGAAGAGCCTATGCGCTCTGAGATAAACCCCAGCAATATGATAATGATGGGACCTACAGGAGTTGGAAAAACCGAGATAGCAAGAAGAATGGCTGCTCTGGTAGGCGCTCCCTTTGTAAAGGTAGAAGCAACAAAATACACTGAGACAGGTTATGTGGGAAGGGATGTTGAGGGAATCATCAGGGATCTTGTTCGCTCAGCTGTGAATCTTGCCACAAAAAAGGCCAGGGAAAACCGCACGGCAGAGGCTGAAGCCAGGGTTAGAACACGGCTTCTGGCAGCCCTTAAAGCATCGTCTTCTGTTCCAGATGTGGAGTCTGAGGCAGTTCTTGAAGATCTGCTGGACGGTATGAGACTGGAATATGTTCAGATTGAACTCTCAATAGCAGAGCAGTCCATGGGAGTGGAAGTTTTTCCCATGATTCCAGGTCAGGGTTTCGACAACCAGATGAATGACCAGATGAAAAAGATGCTCGACAAGGTTATCGGAAGAAGACGGAAAAAGGTTCGAATAAAAGTTTCTGATGCCAGAAAACGCCTCTTCGACGAAGAGATGAACAGGCTGCTTGATGGTGGAGACCATGTGATGGAGGGGTTGAGACTGGCCCAGGAAGAGGGGATAGTCTTCATCGACGAGATAGACAAGATTATTGGTTCAGAGGGTGGAAGCGGCCCTGATGTGTCAAGAATGGGAGTTCAGAGAGATCTTCTTCCACTTGTTGAAGGAAGCACAGTTGCCACCAAGTATGGTACAGTCAAGACCGACCACATTCTCTTTATAGCAGCAGGAGCGTTTCACGGCAGCAGCCCTGCAGACCTTATTCCGGAACTTCAGGGCAGATTTCCTCTCAGGGTTTCACTGGACCCGCTCTCCCAGGAGGATCTGAAGCGAATACTCACAGAGCCTGAGAACTGTATTCTTGACCAGTATCTGAAGCTTCTGGAAGTTGATGGAGTTACTCTGAAGGTGGACGATTCCGCTGCAAATGAAATCGCTTCAGCAGCCAGGTACATGAACAATGAGAAGGAGGACATAGGGGCAAGGCGTCTTCGCTCTGTTCTTTCGTACCTCATGGAAGATTATCTCTTTGGCGCACCTGATCTGATAAAAGGCAGGGCGAGACTCACCGGCAGAAAGGTGGCAGAAAAGCTGAGCGGGCTGGTTGAAAGAAGCGGTGAAGAAGGTTATATTTTGTAAGAGGTTCTGAATGAACCATCAGCTGGAGGGGGCAAGTGCATAAATCAGGCAATGAAATAGCCTACAAGATCGTCTATTACGGTCCGGGGCTTTCGGGAAAAACCACCAACCTGAGAGGCATTCGGGATTTCATAGCTCCTGAGAACCGTGGCCGTCTGGTCACTCTCTGCACCAGATGCGAGCGAACTGTCTTCTTTGATTTCCTCCCTGTTAATTTTGCAAGGATTGGTGATTCACTGCTCAAACTGCACCTGTATTCCGTTCCCGGTCAGGCATACTATGCCCTCAGCCGCAGGGTTATTCTTGACGGAGTTGACGGTATTGTGTTTGTGGCAGACAGCCAGCAGGAGAGGGTTGAGGCAAACCTGAACAGCATGGATGACCTTGAACACAACCTCAAAAGTTACGGTATTGATCTATTGATGATTCCCATGGTTCTGCAGTTCAATAAGAGGGACCTTCCCGGCATAATGGATACCGGCAGAATGAACTCTGATCTGAACAGGCGCGATTGGCCCACAGTGGACTCTGTAGCCATGGGAGGTTCAGGGCCTGCTGAAACCCTCAAGATAATAGCCACCCAGATAGCCAGGCGCCATGCGCGCATCGGCTGAGGGAAAAACCCATTTAAAAACACTGCTGATTCTCTTGCTGATAACAGCAGGAGGATTCGTTTTCCGCACAGTTTTCGCAACTGCTGTTCTTCCGCCTCCGGATAGAATGCAGGGAGAAACCACACAGGCTCTCAGATACACTGAAATGGTCTCATCAGGTCAGGGAATACCTGAGGTGGATTCACTGGTAATGCGCCCATATGGAATGAACACCGGTGAGAACTCAATCTTCGAAGAATACATTGCAGGAGGTATTCACCGCATAACAGGCGGTGATCTTAACAGTTTCCTTACCTTTTTCTGCCGGGGGTTTCCGCTGCTTCTGGTTCCTGTACTCTTCTTCTGGATGAAGAAAACAGGTTTTTCCTCTGGAGAATCATTTTTTGCCGCACTGCTCTATGCTGTTTTTCTTCCTGCCCTGCTGAGAACCAGAGGTGAGAGTCTCTACAGGGAAACTGTCGCTCTTCCTCTGATTTTTTCCTCTCTCATGTTTGCAGATATTTCTGCAGGAACCAGACGAAAATACTTTGCGGGAATTACAGGGGCAGTTCTTTTCTTCATGGCTCTGGCAGCCTGGAAGGTAACCGGATTCATTGCCACAGGTCTTTTTCTGTGGATGCTTTTCAAAAGACCTGGAAAACACCTCACTCTTCCCTATGCAGCAGCCCAGGTAACCGCTTCGCTGCTCCTCACCCACATGAGGCATGACGGCGCTTTGTACTCACCGGCAACAGTCCTTGCGGTTTTCTCTGCAGCAGGAGCCTTCACCGGTGGAAAAGTCATTCGATGGACAGGTTCAGCTGCGGCAGCCTGTGCATTATTTCTTTCCGGTTCCGGTGCCACAGGGCATGTTACAGCAGTTATTCTGGCCAAGTTCAGATTTCTTTTCAGCCATCCTGAAGACCCATCCATGCTCTCCAATGATGCCAGACTTTTCTGGGTAAGCGGCTATACCAGTCCATCTCCGGGGCAGATGCTTCTTCTCTTTCTGCCTGTGATACCGGCGGCAGCTCTGGGCTGGAAAAGGTTTCGAAAAATCCTGAATGGAACACTGCTGTACTGGGCTCTGCCTGTTTCTCTTGCAGGATACCTTCTTTTTGACAGACTTCATGTTCTTCTGGCAGTGGCAGCCATACCGCTTATTGTCTCTGCTTTCTGGCGGAACAAATTGCTCATCTCTTCTGCAGCGGCGCTTCTCGGAGTTCAGAGCATGATGGCTCCCGAGTATGCTGCGCTTCTCTCCTCTGCAGGGCTCAGTATTGAATACCAGTCATCCCTTCTTGGAGATGATGAACTTGACAGTTTTCTTCAGTGGGCTTCTGAAACAGATGGAACGGTTCTCTCCTTCTGGCACATTTCAGGGCTTCTGACTGCATACGCAGAAACTCCTGCTGTTACCCACACCTTCTTTGAGAACAAAGGCAACAGAGAAACCATTATCTCCTTTGCCAGGCTGATGTACGGTTCAGAAGAAGAAATGGTCAGCTTCATGGAAGAGAAAGGAGCCCGATATCTTGTTTATCAGGCTGACTTCATCTTTGACAGATCCTCTGCTGGGCTCATCTATCTTGCAGGGCTGAGGGAAGTGCCTGACGGTTCTCTGGCTGTAAGACTTCATTACTATCCTGAATCCCTTGAGAGGCTGGTGCCGGTATGGCAGGGGCCATCCCTGAGGGTATTTGAGCTGGACGGCCCGAAAGGTGTATCTCTTGCAAGAGAAGTGCTCTGGGAGAGGCGATACGGACCTTTTATCTCAACCGGTGAAATGGCTTTTGCTGCATTGTTCAATCCTGTTGAAACCGGTCTCTATCTTGCCAACAGCGGCATTGAGGAAAACAGTTCTGAAAAGCTGTCTGCCGCATTGCTGCTCTTTGCAGGCTCACCTGAGGAAGTTCCTGGAGATGCATCGGTTGAGATGCTGCAGAGGCTTCTCACTTCGTACCTTTCAGGCAATTATGATATAATCTTTCTCGCTGAGGATTTTGAGACCTGGCTTGATGCCTGGGGTCCTGATCCCCAGCTGAGACTTGATCTGATAAGGCTTCTTCGTGACGCAGGGCTTCACAGAAGAGCCGAATATCACCGGAATATTCTTGATGGTATGGGAAGGCAGGGACTGTGAAGTTCTGGAAGATGAGCGGCGCTGGCAACGATTTTGTCATGGTAGACAACAGGAACGGAGAGCTGAACAGTGTACTGACCGCTGATAGAATAGCATCTGTCTGTCAAAGGGGGCTTTCAATAGGGGCAGACGGCCTGATTGAACTCCGTACCGACAGCGAAGGCAGCGCGTTCAGAATGAAGTACTATAATTCTGACGGCGGCGCTGCGGACATGTGCGGCAACGGCGCAAGGTGCATATGCAGGTTCTCTGACATGCTGGGTGTTACGAAGAGAGGCAGTGAGTTCAGTTTCAGAAGCGATGCCGGCCTTCACAGAGGGCTGGTTACAGGTGATTCTGAAGCCCGAATCTGGATGACTGAACCTGTACTGCATTACATTGAACAACCTCTTCAGGCAGGAGACAGAACCTTTCAGACAGGTTATGCAGACACAGGAGTTCCCCATGCAGTGATTTTCACAGATGACCTGGAAGACGGTTCATTTGAAAAATACGCATCCCTTGTTCGGCATCACAACAGTTTTTCAGCAGGGGCCAACGCCAACTGGGTGCAGCTCAACAATCAGAATCCTGTGATGATGAGAACCTTCGAGAGAGGCGTTGAAGGGGAAACCCTTGCCTGCGGCACAGGGGCAGTGGCCGTTGCTCTTATTGCTTCTGAGAGGTTTTCTTTTGTTAATCTGCCTGTTAGAATTGAAGTAAGAAGCGGTCTGATCCTTACCGTCAGTTGCGATGACCGCGGCTGGTGGCTGCAGGGTCAGGCAAAAGTTGTGTACCAGGGGGAGCTATTCTCCTGATGAACAGAGCGGGTATAACTCAGTTGGCAGAGTGTCAGCTTCCCAAGCTGAATGTCGCGGGTTCGATCCCCGTTACCCGCTCCATTTTTTAATCATGTTTCTGCTTCTGCTTCTGATAATTCAGCAGCCTGCTGCAGAAAGACCCTGGCAGATTCTCTCAGGGCATTCAGCATCGGTTTCCGCCGTTTCCCCTGTTCTTGAACTGGTTGCTTCAGGGAGGATTGAACAGGCTTTTCTTCTCTGGTCAACTGTGAATGACCCTCCTGCAACACGGAGAGATTTACTCTCTGCTATTGCCTGGAACTTCCGGTATCAGCTTCTGTCTCAGGCTTCAGTGACAGACGATGCGCCTGCAGACATGAAAGGAGTACCCCTGGAAGACAACTGTGCTGTGGTATGCCGCCTGGGCTGGATGGTGCCCAGAACAGACGGACTCTTTCATCCTGATGAGCCTGTTACCGCCGGAGATATGGCCAGACTTTTCCGGTTCCTTGAAGGCATTCCTGATACCCTGAATTACCTGCCTTTATCAATGCTGGAGGATATTCACCTTGAAGTTCGTTGAGGAGAAGCAGAGACAGCAGGAACAGCTCAGAGCAGCCATAAAGATGATAAGGGACGCACAGGAAAAACTGCCTCTTAAACCGGCAATTGTCTCCTGGCTCAGAATAATCCTTTTACCGTTCTGTGTAATATCAGGATGGCAGGGCAGCTATCATGTGATGTTCTGGACTGCTCTGGTATGCGCGGCAAGTGATTATGCCGACGGGTGGCTTGCAAGGCGGCTCAAGGTTGTCTCAACTCCTGGAAAAACTCTGGATATGCTTGCTGACAAGCTCTTCCTTTCAGTTATGCTTATCATGCTTGCAAGGCTTTCAGCAATCACACATGAGTTTGCGCTTATTACCGCCTGGTATCACATCATTGTTGTTCTGGGGCTTCTGCTTGTATCATGGAGTATTCGCATACCTGTGGTGGCAATTACCACCAGCGAGAGACTCACTGTAATACTGAGTTATGTTCTTGTTGTTGCTTCCTGTGGAAGCCTTGCCTTTTCAGACAAGAGTATCTTTATTAAGGTTTCCCATGCAACGGCAATACTCACACCTATAGCTGCCGTGATAGGAATAGCAAGCTACTTCAGGCTTTCCAGAAGGCTTATTCAGAGGTATCTGGGGTGAGCAGTATTCTCTTTGTCTGCCTCTCTCTCTTCGCGCCGCTGGACCTTGAGAATGCAGGATCACTTGCGGAAGCCGGAGCAGCCTGGGCAGAACAGGGCAACCAGGCTGGTCAGGTCAGGGTTGCAGGAAGGCTACTTGAAGAAGCTCTCTATGCAGGCCATGTTGATCGTGCCCTTCTTCTTATAACCGAGCTTGAGCCATTTTCAGCAGATAGTTCAATGACAGACTTCTGGATGGCAAGGGCTGCATGGAGCTGCGGGTTTTCCGCTGAAGCAGTTGCCGGTCTTGCGGCTGTTTCAGAAAAAGCAGGAAGCAACTGGCTTAAATACCGCTCCCTGGGTCTCTCTGAACTTTTCGCAGGAAAAGGCGCAGAAGCTGTTGAACACCTTCTGCTTTCAGTCGAATACGGAACCACAGCAAGAGAAAAGTTCTGGAGTGCCCTTGACCTGTGCTCCGCATATTTGAACATTGGTGACAGCAGCAGCGCTCTGATGCTTTCCGGTCTGCTTGTTGAGCAGTACCCTTCTGATGCGCTGGCACCTGTTATGTACGGGCTCTGCCTTCACATATCAGGCAGGTATTCTGAGTCATTCAGGGTACTGGGAGCCATAAACAGTTCCAGCAGTGCTGCAGCAGACATTGCAGATGCACTGATGAAAGGTTTTGAGCAGTGAAATTCTTCAGAAAGCTATTTGGAGGCAGACGGGAATCAAAGGTCAGATCCAACTGGGCGCCTTTCAAATTCCCTGGAGACATACTCAAGCCGGAAGCTGTAGGGGTTTTTGCCTCTCCTGATGTTTCAGGAAGCTGGTCAGCTATTTACATGACCCGCGCCCTTCAGGAATCGTTCCCGAATTTACCGGTTCATCTGGTTATTCGAAAAGACTATGCTCAACTTGCTGAGTTTCTTCCATGGCTGCCTGAAATCCACATGTGGGGATCAGACTCTTCAGTAACAGAACCGCAGATTGAACCTGGTGTTCTCATGTTTGCATCTGAACCATGTGATGATCTTCTCAGGTTCGTTGAGAAGTGTACTCCAAGGGCATGTGTTTCTGTGTCGGCACATTCAGCGGTAAACATTCATGTAAAAACCGAAGGCGATCCTTTTCCTGACGCGGTCAGAACAATGACTGGCATTCTGGGGCTGAAGTATCCTGAAGACTGGAAGCCGGAGCCTCCACAGGTACTCTCTGAAAAGGCATCTTCCATTCTTTCTCCGATTTCACACAAAACACTTCCCTACATACTTGCAACAGAGGCAGCAGCCTCAATACTGGACAGAAAAAAGGCTGAAATACCTCTGAAGATAGTTCTGGCTGACGGAAAGGCCTCCAGTATTCCTCCGGAGACAGACCATTCACTCTTTGCTGCTGTTGTCTCAGGAGCTTCTGCTGTTGTAACCACTGACCGGTATTTGTGGGTGCATTCCAGAGCTCTTGGAGTACCTGTGGTAGGCCTTGACCGAAAAGGTGTGTTTCAGGGGTGGGGCGGAGAACCTGCCGGAGGTGAGAGTCAGTTTCTTGAACAGTGGGCTTCGCTTATTCGGCGCGGCTGGTAATGAGTCTCCTTGTAAGGGTTCCAAACTGGCTCGGTGACGGTATTATGGCACTGCCTGCAGTAAACGGAATAATTTCCAGGTATCCTGATGCTGGAATCTGGGCTGTTAAGAGAGTTGCTCCCCTGTACAGAATGGTCTTTTCAAACTGTCAGGTCCATACCTTTCCTGAACTCCCTTCCGGTCACAGATACAAAAAGCTGCTTCTTCTTACCTCATCTTTCAGTTCTGCGCTGGCAGGGGTGAGGGCTGGAATCAGGCAGATTACCGGAACTCCCGGAGACGGCAGAACACCTCTTCTCACAACTGTAAGACGAATACCGGAAGACAGAACAAGACACCACTCTCTTCACTATGATGCCATTGCTGAAGCAGTGGATGCTCTTCCGGAAATGCCTGAGAAACCTCAGCTTACCCGGGCAGGAGAAAAACACATTGCTGTTTTCGCAGGTGCCAGATACGGTGAAGCAAAAATGTGGAAGGGGTTTGCAGAGGTTGCCTCATTGCTTGAGAAACCCTGTGTATTCTACGGAACAGTTTCAGAGAGGGAATACCTTGAAGAACAGGCCGGCAGGGCAGGAGCCGCGGTAAAGACAGGGCTGACATTAAGAGAACTTTGCGAGAACCTTCTCTCAGCATCAGCAGTGATTGGAAACGATTCAGGCGGAGTTCATCTTGCAGCTTTTCTAGGCAGACCCACAGTGGTCATATTCGGTTCTACTTCTCCTGCATGGACCGTTCCTCTGGAAAACGGAGGCAAAGTGCTTGCGGTAACCGGCAGTGTTGAATGCAGTCCATGTTTTCAGAGGATCTGTCCGCTGAAAGAGCCTGAGTGTTTCAAAGTCATTGATCCCCGGCTGGTTGCTGATATGGTCAGGAGGGCGCAGGATGAATAAACTTCTGATACTTGTGGATACCCTGGGAATACTGTACAGGGGACATTACGCAATGATGAGGCGGCCTCTGAAAGGGGCTGACGGCACCATAACCAGCGGATTGAGCCACCTTCTTTCGGAGATATCCAGACTATCAGCGGAGTACCCGAAAAGCATCATTGCAGCAGCCGGTGATGCCCCTGCAAAGACCTTCAGGAGTGACATCTATTCCCAATACAAAGCCAATCGGCCGGAAACTCCTGAAGACCTGAGAATACAGACAAACCTTGCAAGGCAGATAATACCACTGATGGGCATACCCTACATTGAAGAGCCGGGACTTGAGGCAGATGACATTATCGCAGGCCTTGCCCGAAAATCAGAGATACCGGTGCTTGTGGTTTCCCCTGACAAGGATCTGCTTCAGCTGGTATCAGACAATATTTCTGTTCTCAGGCCAGGCCGTTACGGTTCAGACAGTACACTGGTAAGGAAGGGTGATGTTCCTGAAGTCATTGGAGTTGATTCCACTCAGGTGGCTGAGTTTCTGGCAATTATGGGTGACTCATCCGATAACATTCCCGGAGCAAAGGGAATAGGTAAGAAAGGTGCCAGGACGCTTCTGGCAGAGTTTGGCTCCATTGATTCCATCTACAGAAACATGGAAAGGATCTCATCTGCTTCACTGAGAAAGAAACTTGAGGAATCAAGGGAAGCAGTTATGCTCAGCCTTGAACTCACAAGGCTGGACAGGCCGCTGCCTGAGAGAATACTCTCCATGAACCTTGCAGGAACTGAGCCTGACCGTAAGGCTCTGAAGCCGATTCTGAAGAGACTCTCTCTGGCAAAAGCTGCTGAGATGGTTGGAGTGAAACTGGCAGATGACCGGCCTGTTGCAGAAAAGTACAGCTGTACTGCCACTGTGGTAACTGATCCTGCCGAACTGATTCCGGAAGGTAACGGCCCTCTCTCCGTTGACACTGAAACAACATCAAAAGATCCCTCCATTGCGGAGCTTATCGGTTTTTCTGTTTCTGCATCGCCGAATCAGGGACGGTATTTCAGCTGCCGGAATTCTCTGAACACAGCTGAAGCCCTTAAACAACTGGAAAACGCAGTTCGTTCCAGAGGCTTTATCGCCCAGAATGCCAAGTATGACGCAAGAGTGCTTGAGAGGTACGGTATAGACCTTCCTGCCCCCTGCGGAGACCCATATCTCGCCGACTATCTCATTCGACCTGATTCACGCAGTCATTCACTTAAAAAACTGGTTCCCCAATGGCTGGGCAAAACAATGGATACATTTGATGAGGTTTCCGGAGGTACAGGAACCCTTATCAATACACCTACAGAGGAGATAGCCAGGTACTGCTGCACCGATTCAGCCTCAACACTGGCGCTTTCATTCAAACTTGACCGGGTACTTGCGGAAGACCCTTCTCTTAACAGGGTATACAGGGAGATAGAACTGCCGCTGTCAGCGGTGCTGACCAAAATGGAGGCCAGGGGCATCGGCCTTGACGGAAATGCACTGAGAGCTGAAAGCGACAGGCTCAGCAGAGAGATTTTCGCCCTTATGGAGCAGGGAGCCGATCAGGCAGGCACATCAGTAAATCTTGCCAGCCCTGCACAGGTCTCCAGAATAATGTTTGATATTCTGGGGCTTGAGCCTGTGAGAAAGACTTCCGGCGGAGCAAGATCCACAGGTATGACTGTGCTTAACGCCCTGAAGAACGCCCATCCCTTTGTTGAGACACTTATCAGTTTCAGAGAACTTTCCAAACTGCAGAACACCTATGTTCAGAAACTCCCTGAATATGTCAATCCCTGCACCGGACTTATACACACCAGTTTCAACCAGGCGGTTGCTGCCACTGGAAGACTCAGTTCATCCAATCCGAACCTTCAGAACATTCCCATCAGAACAGCCAGAGGCCGTGAGATTCGCAGAAGCTTCATTCCCCCTGGCAGGGGAGAGGTATTCGTTACAGCAGACTATTCCCAGATAGAACTGCGGATCCTCGCCCATCTTGCCGGTGAAGGAGCCCTGAGGGATGCCTACAAAAACAATGAGGACATACACTCAAGGACCTCTGAGGCCCTCTTCGGTGACGCGGAACCGGATCACAGGCGCAAGTCCAAGGAGGTAAACTTCTCCATTATATACGGAATCAGCCCCTACGGGCTTTCACAGCGGCTCTCTGTCTCCAGAGGGCAGGCTTCAGGTATAATAAGCCGCTACTATGAAACCTACCCTGAGGTGCGGGATTTTTACTGCAGAACAGTAAGTGAGGCAGAGTCCACCGGTGAGGTCCGTACCATAATGGGTCGAAAGAGACTGTTCAGCGGAATGGCTGAAACCGGCGGAACAAGGAGAAAACAGATGGAGAGGGCGGCGGTGAACACTGTGGTGCAGGGTTCAGCTGCAGACATTATCAAAATGGCCATGATAAGGGTATCAGAAAGGCTTGCCGGGGAACTTCCCGCCGCGGGACTGGTACTGCAGGTACATGATGAACTTGTTATATCATGCCCTGAAGATGAACATGAAAAAGCAGCGGTAATTCTCAGGGAAGAGATGGAAAATGCCGTTTCCCTTAAGGTTCCCCTTACAGTGGAGACCGGCAAAGGCAGCAACTGGCTGGACGCCGGTCATTGAGAAACGGACAGTTATGAAACTTATCAGGATTATTTTTGTTGCAGGTATGCTCCTTACCGCTGTTTCCTGCGGTACAGACACCAGACCCAATGTGCTCATTGTTCTGATAGACACAGTAAGGGCAGATCACTTCAGCTGCTACGGTTATGAAAGGAACACAACACCTCATATTGACAGCCTTGCTGAAGCAGGAACACTTGTTCTTAACTGCCATGGACAGGCGTCATGGACCCTGCCTGCAATGACAACCATTCTTTCAGGAGTCTCACCGGTGGAGCACGGAGCAGGAAGAGGCAACGGTGACTTCATGGGGGTTGCAGCCGATCTTCCCTGGCTTCCTCTTTCCTTTCACCGTGAAGGCTACAGAACAGCGGCTTTCTTCAATGTGATGTTCATGAATGAGGACTTTGGATTTCACAGAGGATTCAGTCACTTTGACTGTCAGGGAGTTGCAAGCGGTAACAGTCTCAGAAAGGCCGGCCCTACAGTTGACAACTTCCTCACCTGGCTTGATTCAACCGATCAGGGAGTGCCGTTTTTCGCAGCTGTTCACTTCTACGATCCACACATTCCATACACTGCTCCAAAGCCCTGGTGCGACCTCTACACAGATCCTGATTACTCAGGTGAGTACAACAGTTCCTGGGGCGCAGGGGTAATAGAAATGACCAGAGTAAACAATGGAACAGTGGTTCCTTCCCCTGAAGACCTGAATAATCTTATTGCGCTTTATGACGGAGAGATAGCCTATACTGATTCCCAGACAGGAAGACTCTTTCAGGAACTTCGGAACAGAGGTCTTGCGGAAAACACCATCATAGTCGTGGCAGGTGACCACGGAGAGGAATTTCTTGAGCACGGAGGCATAGAGCATGGAAGAACCCTCTATCAGGAAACCACCCATGTTCCAATGATTCTCTCAGGACCTGGCTTCAACGGTGGAAACACAATAGAACAAAGGGCAGCTCAGCTGGATGTTGCTGTTACACTGGCGAATGCCGCTCGAATTGATCACCCTGTTCATCAGCCGGCTGCCGACCTTGCAGAAACCCTGCCTGCCAGAGAAATCCCTGCAAGCGGAGTACTGTGGCGTCAGGGAGAACTGGTTTCCATCGTATCAGGAGACACCAAACTGATTTGGTCGTTGGATGACGATTCAGTTGAGACCTATGACCTTCAGGCTGACCCGCTTGAACTTGATATTCTTCCTGTTGACGATGAACTGATGAATGCCGCAGGTTTCTACTGGGCTACGCCTCCTCTTGTCACGCCTCTTCCTGTGAACTACGATGAGACAGCCAGCAGAGAGCTGAGGAATCTGGGTTACATCAGATAGTCCCAGCAACAGTCAGAGCTATTGAATACCTGCCTGAAACGATCAGATAGATGCCGGGAGCAAGGCCTGATATGTCCAGTGATACATCACCTGATTCGTCTGCTTCAGATGAAACCAGAAGCCTGCCTGCCAGGTCCATGAGTTTTACCTCTGCCGAGGGTTCCGCTCCTGAAACAGTAAGAGAGCCGAAAGCAGGGTTGGCCCCTGGAACCATGCCGGTGGTGACTGTATCATCTTCAACACCTGTATACCAGTCGCGATAAATGGCGTTTCTGCTGCAGTAGTTGGGACAGATGCCGCAGCCTCTGCAGAGGTCAGGATCAATGTATGCTTTTCCTCCAACCTCGCTTATGGCTCCAAAGGGGCAGCAGTTGAAACAGTTGCCGCATCCGTTGCAAATGTTTTCGTCAACGACATAAATCCATTTTATCGGAGCAAGTACAACTGCAAGTGCCACAAAAAGTTTAAGCATTATCAAATTCTCCTGTCAGTCGCCTTCTCTGTATTTCCCAGGCTATTACAGCAGCTGTACTGGAAACATTGATACACTGTCTGGTACCGGACTGTGGTATTATTATTCTGGCAGCAGACAACTCAAGTGCCTCTTTTGATACACCTTCTGCTTCGTTGCCCAATATGAATGCAGCAGAAGGGGAGAAGGAAGCCTGATGAAGAGGCATAGCGTCCGGAGTATTCTCCACTGCGATTATCTCCCTGCCAGGCGCAGCTGCCTTAACAGCGGCAACTGAACTCTCGAACCATCTCCATGGAACTGTTGCGTGGGTTCCTCTGGATGTTCTTCCCACCTTCCGTCCCCCTGGTCTTGCGGTAATACCGCATAAAAGAACTCCGCAGGGCGAAATGAATTCAGCTGTTCTGAACACGGAACCTACATTGAATGCGCTCCGCAGGGAATCCAGAATGAACAGAGGAAAGTTTTCAGTAAGCATTTTGTAATCCTACCGTGGAAACCCCCGCCGGTCAATCTCAGCGAAAAGCATCTGAATGTTAACCGAGGATATCTCCTCTATTCAACTGTCCTCATAATGGGGAGGGTTACGATTCACTTAAGATGAAGACATATAGCTGCAAAGGAAGCGCAAGACTTGGGATAACGCAACCGATAAAGATGTACAAGAGATACTAGACATAGTGTCCATCGTTGAATGCAGAAAAGGCGTTGCCCTGTGAAGGCAAACAGTACTAACTCCACTTCTTGAGAATGGGAGATCATCTCTGTCGCTCTTGCGGGCGGCCAGGAGGATTCTCTCGTTTATCTCAGCTATGGCCTGTGCGGGAAATCTCTTCCTGAACCTGCAAAGCTGTGACTGATCCAACGGAGGCTTGATCTGGAACTCCTGCAATCCTAAGAACCACTGGAGGTAAGGATTCTCTCTGATCGTGTCCACTGTCTCCCTGTCTGTCAGACCAAGTTTCTCCTGGATCAGTATGGAACCGAACGCGAATCTGCCGGGGAGGGCTCGCTGTCCTTCTTTCTTTCTCCCGAGACTTCGAAGATAAACTTCTTCCACGAAATCCCAGGGAACCAGCTTTGCCAGCTTGACCCATCTGTTCTCAGTATCCAGCGGTGTCCTGAATGGAGTCTTGAAGGCCTCAATTTCCAACTGACGGTTGTTATGCTGATACAATTGAATCTCCAGGTGCAAGGGTTTTGAGCAAATGTGCTCATATTGCGTGCATTTCTATGCACCTAATATATCCTCATTCCGTTGCGCTGTAAAGGTTTAAAGCTTCAGCATCAAGCCATAATTAATACACTGCGCTGCCTGCTTGATCACTGCAATAACAGACAATCAATATTTTCGTCAGGATTGCACCGCTGAAGCCTCACTGATGTATCTTTCATAGAACCTTACACAGTTAAGATAATCAGTTGTTGAAATGCTCTCATTTACTGAATGAAGGGTTCCTATACCTTCGCTGCCCAGCCTGACCGGCATAAACCTGTAGGTATTATCCGCTGCAAGTCTGTACCTTCTGGAATCGGTTGCCGCAGGAAAAATACCTTCTCTTACAGGAATGCGGCTGTTCAGCACTGATCCGGCAGCTGCCAGAAGAGCATTCATATCCGGAGTTTCCCAGCTGGAAACATCTGAAGGCTCAGAGACGCTGGGATTCTGAACCAGCGCCACAGAAACGCCAAATGGTTTCGCTGCCTCTGTTATAAGTCTCAGCACATCATTCACTGATGTTCCAGGTGCAGGACGGGTGTTCACAAGAAGTTCTGCCGATGCAGGAAGCACATTCTCCTTCTGCCCTGCGTGTATCATTGTAGGAGCAAGGGTTGTACTGTCAGCAGATGTCAGGTTCATATCTTCAAGAGAGCATATCACTCTGGCAAGTTTACCGATTGCTGTAACCTCTCCTGGAACCGATGCGTGCCCCTGAACCGCAGATGATCTCAGAGAGAAAGTGGCATAACCCTTCTCCGATGTGGCGATTACAGCCTCCTCACAACCATCTGGCAGTGTATATATGTAACCGCCTTCATCAAGAACGCTTGAGCAGCGAATACCTCTTTCCAGCAGAAAAGAAGTAATGGAAGCTGCTCCGTTAAGCCCTCCTGTCTCCTCATCATGACCGAATGCAAGAACAACTGTTCTCTCAGGAGTAAAACCGGACTCAAGGAGCCTGTGGGCAGCCTCAAGCATACCGGCATATCCGCATTTGTAATCCACTGTTCCCCTGCCGTAGACTCTGCCCTGGCTTATAACGCCTCCAAACGGATCAAAGAGCCAGCCATCTTCTCCGGCAGGTACCACATCCTGATGGGCAGCGAGCATGAAGGGCTGAGATTCCTTTGAGAATCCTCTCCAGATAAGAACGATTGATGCCTCGCCGATCAGATGCATTTCCAGCCTGCTGAAAACCAGTGGCCAGGCAGAAGCAGAGTATTCCCTCATCTGATGAAAAGGCCCCAGCGGAAAAACACCGGGGCCTGATACTGTCCGGAATCTGATAGTTCCGGAAAAACGATCAAGAATCTGATCAGTTACTGACATTAACCCACTTAAGATTAAACCCCTGATATCCAAGAGTATCGGTGCAGGCTTCAACTGAATCGCTTATTTCCACAGCCTGTCCTATGGTTATATCTCCAGGAAAGAGAACAGTTATGTGAACAGGCCGCTCATCGGTATTCCTTCTGTTTATGGTTCTGTCAACCTGATCAAGAACCATCATGAAAGTTCTCCTGTTGAAGGCAAGGCCCGGTACCGGCTCAGCGATATCTGTGTTGTATTCCTCAACCATGAATCTCAGCCAGTCCTCTGTAAAGACTATCTTCAGTTCAACAGGCTGAACTGCGGTTGAATCCATTTCAGGAGAAGGAACCGGCTTCAGTATAGGTATCGCCGAGTATGAGGTTTTTGTGGTATCGGTCCAGCAGAAAAGGGAATCTGGTTCCAGATACCTGAAATCGTTTCCGTTAATCTTCTGCTGCATGTAATTAACCACAGGCTGAATAGACAGGGACCCCAGAGCAAGGAAAGAAACAGTCGTTCCTTCAGGAATCAGGGACAGATTCACATTCGTTCTGGGAGCTGCTGAAGTGCCCTCATCGTTAAATGCATATACTATCTCTGTACCGAGCATCAAAGGCAGACTGTCCCCGGGAAGTTCTTCTTCCTGGGCAAGTACTTCGCTCATATCAATTTCAGGCTGATATTCTGCACGGTCAAAATTCCTGACAATATAGATGGTTACCAAAAGAGCCGTGATAAAAACAGCAATACCAATAATACCTGAATGGTGTTTCTTAACCGGAACAAGGTCAGGAGGAGGAGAATTGCCAACCCTGGAATCAGCGCCGAGAGGCTTCTGAAGCGCCTCTCTCTGAACAGACCTGGGTTCATTCTGATCATCAAGTTTGAATCCGCAATTACCGCAGGGGCCTTTTGATTTGTTCCGATTATCGTGACCACAACTTCTACAGCGCATCTGTCAACCCTTCAGGACTCTCCTGGGCAGGCAGGGAATCAGTTTCAGCAGAGACATAAAAACTGGTAAAAAATTCCTCATCTACATAAGGATGATAAACAGCTTCCAGACTGTCCACAAGACCCTCTATTATTTCGGTTTCAAGTTTCTGACTTGCCAGGTTAAGAATCACATCTCTGATCTCATCAAACTCAGAAGTGTGCGCAGGAATAATCTCCACCAGCCTGAACCACAACGAAACAGTATCAGCCAGTGAAATAAGCTGTTCATCACCGGTTTCCATGCTGAACATGACCAGCCTGTCATTCTCAGGTATCGTATTCATTGTAAGAGGTACTGTAAGATACTCCTCACCCTCTGCAAGAATCTGAGGGAACTGCTTGAAATTTTCAGCGTAATCAAGCATGTCTTCACCTGAACCCATTATTTCTTCAGCTCTGTGAATAGCAGACTGAGATTCCAGAAGAAGAACATTGTACACTCTGCTCTCCTCCACAGGATAATCATCTCTGACCTCAAGGTAGAGTTCCTGAAGAAGAGCTGAATCCGGCTGGATTCTAGGGCTTATTACCTGCTCATAATAGGAATCAAGAAGTATCTCCATTGAGGCTATTCTGATTTTTTCTGCAGTTTCAGGAACAGTATCAAGCCCCAGTTGCTGAGCTGCTTCCATTTCCATATCAAAAAGAGCCAGTCTTACTGCATACTCCTCAAGCCAGAAGAGATTGTCTGTCTCTCTGGGAAGGTATACAGGCAGATGCTCAATATTCTCGGAAACGGAATAGACATCTCTGCTTCCGCTGTTCCAGGAGAGAACTGTTATCTCATTTTCCTCTGGAGTGAAATCCCTGAATTCTCTGCCGTTATTGACCGATCCCTGAGCCAGCAGTGCGATTGCCTCCTGGTTAATCTCAATTTGAGCATTGGTCTTAAGGCTGTCTTCAATAAACTGCTTTCTGGCCTCTCTTGCCCTTGCAAGGAGAAGCCTTGCGATGCGAGCAGAGTCACCGGAGAAGGGGCCTGGCTCATATGTCCATACAGAGTCTATCTGAAGTATTCTGAGCCCTACAGGAACCTCAAAGGGACCGATAATCTGCCCAGGTTCCAGATTTCCGGAAAGAGGTTCAAGATCCATTAAATTAGAGTACATTCTATCTTGAAGACTGATTAAGCCCTCAGACTGAATGGTAATAGGGTCTATCCCGTACTTCACTGCAAGAGTACTGAGAGAAACTCCTTCCTGAAGTCTGGTCACAACAGTATCCATCACCAGCGGATCACGGACTGCCAGAGCCCTGTATTCAACACTTGTTCCCAGGGAGTTCCAGAAAGCGCGAACTGCTTCATAATCGCTCTCAACCAGACCAAGCATATGCTCTAAAAGGGCAGACTGAAGATATTCCCTTGCCCTTTCGTGGGAGAGCCGTGCGCCTTCCCTGTCCTGATCCAGTTCCAGCTCGAAGGCATGCGCAAGGAAGAGTTCTCGTGCTATTATGTTCTCTTTCAGAATGTTCACAGATAAAGTATCTCCCCTGTACCGCTCAAAGGATTCAGTCACATCATCTGCAGTTACAGACCTGTCGCCTATGGTAATAACTGCACCTGGAACACCAGGCCCGCCTGCAGAGCCGCATGCCATAAGTATAAGAAGAGATAGAACAGCACTTATATTCAATTTCATGGAATCTCCTTTTTCATATGTTAGATACTTAACTGTGAACGCTATTGTTATAACAAGAAAGAGAAATGTCAACAGGAGGATAGATGCTATCAGCGTTACTTACAGCAATTTTGCTCCGGAGCCTTTCCAGTCCGGAGCTGCCATCAGGGTGGGAAGCAGGCATATTCGCTGAAGATATTGATACCGGTCAGGTTCTGCTTGATGTGAACAGCTGTGTTCCTATGCGACCTGCCAGTACCGTAAAGGCTGTAACTACCCTTTCTGCTCTCAGGTACCTTGGTGCAGAATATGTGTATCACACCAGCATTCTTGTTGACTCTTCCAGGGCAACGCTTATTCTCAGAGGAGCAGGAGCTCCGCTTCTCTCAGCGGAGGATGTGACCAGAACTGCCATGGAAACTGCGGCTTTACTTCCAGAAGGGTCTCTATGGACCCTTCTGACAGATCCAGGGGCCGTTACCGGCGAGAGCCACCTTCCAGGCTGGGACAGAAGCGACTGGAACAGAACCTACTGCCCTCCTGTTGAACCTCTATGCATAGGTGATAATGTTCTGGAAGTAATTGTATCATCCTCTGACGGGCACCCTCGGGTACAGACATATCCCCGGCTGCCCTCTCTTCAGCTTGAAACCGAAAGGCTCTCAGCAGGCAGAACAACAGCAGTAACTGTAAATGCAGGAGACTGGGATAGAGAAATACCTGTAATGACAGTCTCAGGAACAATTGCAGACGGAGAGAGAAAGATTATCTACAAGCCATTTCCCGGTGCACCTGCCGAACTCACCGGCTATCTTGCAGAAAAGCTTTCTGAAACAGGGCTGCAGGTTGTTATCGGAGGGATTACGGAGAACAGTTTTTCCAGTGAAGACCTCCCTTCCGCTTCAGTGATGTACTCCGATCCCCTCTGGGTGATTCTGGGGTCCATGAACAAATGGAGCAGAAACATGGTGGCAGAGCAGGTTCTGCGAACTATTGCATGGAAGGTTACAGGAGATCCAGGTTCAACCAGGGCAGGATGCGACATATCCGCAGCTATGCTTGACTCGCTTGTGCCTGGTCAGACCGGTTGGCAGCTTGCAGACGGATCAGGGCTTTCAAGACTGAATCTTCTCACTGCCCGGCAACTGGCAGCTGTGTTCAGCAACGGAGCCTCAAGCCTTGAATACGGCCCTGAGTTCCTTGCCGGATTCCCTGTTAACGGTGTTGACGGTACTCTCTCCACTCGAATGGAACAGATACCTGAAGGATCATTTCGCGGAAAGACCGGATCACTTAACGATACATGCACCATAGCAGGCATACTCACAACTGCCAGCGGCAGAAGAATATCAGTTGCGATATTCCTTCACATACCAGAAGGCAGGATACTGAGAGCCAGAAGCTGGCAGGATCGTTTCATTGAGGATATGTACAGGAACCTGTGAGTCCCTGTCAGTCTTTGCTTCTCTCCATGTACTCACCGGTCCTGGTATCAATCCTGATTCTTTCCCCCTCTTTTACGAATAAGGGAACCTGTACCACAAGACCTGTTTCCAGTATTGCCGGTTTAGTACCGCCTGTTGCAGTATCACCCTTGAGACCAGGATCGGATTTGGTGATAAGCAGATCAACGAAGTTGGGAGGCTCAACTATTATAGGGTTGTCACCTACAAAAAGAACTCCTATATCGCAGTTGTCTGTGAGGTAGCTTGCAGCGTCGCCTACAAGATCTGCAGAAAGGTCTATCTGCTCATAGGTGGCTGGATCCATAACAGTGAAACTCTCATCAGTGTGGTAAAGAAGCTGATAAACCCTGCGCTCCAGCCGTATCTCGGTTACCTTTTCTCCAGCTCGCCATGTTTTTTCAATAACTTTGCCGGAAACAACATCCTTGAGCTTTGATCTTACAAAAGCCGCGCCCTTTCCTGGGTTAACATGCTGAAACTCCTGAATAGAGAAGTACTTGCCGTCAATATCTAGGACCATACCCCGTCTGAAATCATTACTGGTAGCCATTAATCTTTCCTCCGCAGTATATCTGTTATTATGTGTATAGCTGATGTGTAACCGGCAAAACCAGCCCCGGAGATTACCACATCGGCACCTCTGGCTGTGAGCAGTCGCGCTCTGAAATCTTCCCTGTTATGTATCTGAGAAATATGAACCTCAACCACAGGCCCTCTGAAGGCTGTCATTGCATCCAGGACTGCCACTGAAGTGTGGGAGTAACCGCCGGGATTAATTACCAGACCATCAGAAATCCCTGAAGCATCATTGATAGCTCTGACTATTTCTCCCTGGAGATCAAACTGAAAAATCTCCAGCTGAATACCATTCTTCTTACAGAAGGAAGTTATGGTTTCACACAGTGAAGCGTAATCGTCCGGTCCGTATACTTCAGGCTCACGAACCCCCAGCATATTCAGGCTGGGACCGTTCAGTACTGTTATCCTGGTCATTTATCGAAAGCAGTGAGCCCCAGCTCTTCCCTCTCCTCAGAAGTAAAAAGGTCATAGAGACTTCTGGGGGCCCTTGAAGGCTCTTTGCTTTCAGAAGGCGGTTCTGCAAAAGGTTCAGCTTCAACAGACACAGAGTGCTCAATTGTCAGAGATTTAAGTTCATCAGACTCTTTTTTGCCGCTGTCCTGAGCAGCGAGAATAGAAGCCATTCTCTCTGTATCAGGATAGGTCACATTCTGCCCTGTAAGCCTGGCCTCCTGTTTAAGCGCGTTGAGTTTTTGCCTGGTACTCGCAAGCATCTCCTCAATATCAGGATCGCCCGGGTACTCAAAAAGATATTCCTCAAAAAGTTCAACGGCTTTGTCCAGGTTGCCTTCCTGAAAGTTCAGTTTTCCCAGACTCTTGATTGCAATGAGGTTCAAAGGATCAAGTGAGATAACCTTCTCAAAAGCAGCCTTTGCTTCATCTGAAAAGTTATTGTCAAGAGCACAGCGGCCAAATACTACATTGACGGAAACATTGTTCCCCCATTTGTCAAGACCTTTTCTGGCCACATCAAGAGCTTCAGAGGAACGGCCTTCCTTTCTGAGTTTGCCGGCAAGCCTTACGCAAAGCACTGGTGTCGGATTTGATAGCCAGCTCTGATATAGTTCCTGCGCTTCTTTATTGCTATTCGGCACTTCTTACTCCTTACGGAAGGTGTCCATGATTATCCAGCCCTCACGAAGATACGGTTCCTTAGCATGACCCGGGTTATATACCTCCATATCCATAATATACCACTCATCTCCTGCATCAAGAACCCTTGTGGTAAATGAACCGGCATTAAGGTACTCCGGATTCCGCCAGACTCCGGTGAGTTCAAGCCCCTGAATACTGCCTGCAGAAAAGGGTACAGCATTCGTTCTTGCCCTGTCAACAGAATCAGCTGCTGCATCAAAAAAGAAGGTCCTTGCCATTGCTTCCCTGGCCAGCATGGCGTTCTCACTGTTGAGTTCAGCTCTTGAACGAATCACACTGAGACTGAAGAGAAGAAGACTCTCATCGTCAGGCTGTCTCTGAAACTGAACGAACCCGTCTTCAGGCCGCCAGCTGTGGGTAAGGTATGATTTGGGAACATCCATAGTGAAGCCTATCTGTCTAAGGCTGTCAACTCTTTCCTCTGATGTCATGGAAGTACTTACAAAACTGCGGTACACATATGATGCCATCTGGCTGTTGTAAGCTTCAACCAGCATATCAGGAAGAACTTCAGGAAGCGAATCGCCTGGCTCAAGGCAAACTGCAAAGACCTGCTGATTGAGAGCCCACACATCCTCCCCGAACAGAATACCCTCCTCAAGCTCCTCAAGTGAACCTGGAACGATGCCTGAATGGGCTGAATCAACCAGCATCAGAATTATTCTTCTTTCCTGAAGTGTTCCGGTAAACTCTGAGAGTTCTGCGTAGGAAAAGCTGAAGACCTGCTCAGGATCAACAGTTTCTATCACCATGTGAAGAGACTCAAGACCTCCATGATCTATGAAATCAGTGAGAGTCTTACTGTGTACCACAAGTATGCCGTTCAAAGGCCCCAGGGATTCCTGCCTGCATCCGAATGAAAGAAAGAGTACGGCAGCAATAAGTACCCGTTTCATCGCCTGCCTCTCTTGAACAGCGGCACTATAAGTCTTACTGCACCTGCAACAGCCGGAAGGTAGTTTACTGCCCCTGAAATAACCTTTGGAGCAGAACCTGCGTTTACCTTCCCTGCAAGTACCCTTACTTCCGCAGCTGTATGTCCCACTTCGCGGCCTGTCTTTTCCATCTCGCGAAGGGTGTCAGTCATGGCAGGAGTAAGCTCGTTGACATTGATTTCAACTGCCTTCAGGGTACTCTCCATGCTCTCAAGGGTTTTTCTCAACCTCAATAGAAACACTCCCAGCACAGCAATTCCTGCCCAGAAACTCACCACACCTATAAGCAGAATAACAGCAGTAGCACTCATTATATGCAACTCCTCTCATGCAGCAATATCTTAAACTGATACCCGAAGCCGGTGATTCAGTCAACAGGGTGCTGCGGTCAGGTAGTGAGTGCCATTCTTGCTTTGAAAGTATTCTCAAGAAGGAAGGCTATGGTAAGCGGCCCTACACCACCTGGAACAGGTGTAATGGCATAGCACTTTTCGAAAACAGCATCATAGTCAACATCACCTGCAAGGTTGCCGTCACTGTCCCTGTTTATTCCAACATCCACAACCACAGCGCCATTACCGATCCAGCCCGGGCCTATCATTCGTGCTTTCCCCACTGCGGCAATGAGTATATCTGCAGAGGAGCAGAGTGCTTTGAGATCGACTGTCCGGCTGTGGGCCACAGTAACCGTGCAGTTCTCTCTGAGCAGAAGCGCAGCCATAGGTTTTCCCACAATATTGGACCGGCCTACTATGACAGCATTCTTCCCTTCAAGGGGAATCTCATAATGCTTAAGAAGACCTGTTATGCCTGAAGGTGTGCATGGAAAAAGCCCATCCTCACCTCGCCAGAGTCTGCCTACATTTACAGGATGGAAACCATCCACATCTTTTTCCGGCAGAACAGCAGAAGCAACCGTCACAGCAGAGATGTGGTCAGGCAAAGGAAGCTGCACAAGTATTCCGTGAACTGAGCTATCTTTATTAAGACCTCTGATAACCTGCAGCACTTCCTCTTCTGAAGTGCTTTCAGGAAGGTGTATAACCTCTCCCCTTATGCCAACTTTCCTGCAGGCTTTCTCCTTGGAGGCCACATAGACGGAACTGGCAGGGTCGTTTCCGACCATTACCACAGTAAGACCTGGAGGTTCTCCTGAAAGGGAAGCTATGCGTTCCCTGAGAGAAGATTTTACCGTTCGTGAATACTTTCTGCCGGAAAGCACATGGGTCATATCAGCCCTTGACTATCTTTTCTATCTCTACCCAGGTAAGGTTCTGCCTGTGGCCTGTTTTTTTCTCGTAGCCCTTGCGTCTCTTACGCTTGTATATTGTAACCTTGGGGCCTCTGGTATGCTTGATAATTTTTGCAGTAACCCTGACACCTTCCACTAAAGGTCGCCCTACAACAACCTTTTCATCCTTTGCAACAAGAAGGACATCCTCAAAAGCGCAGGGTGCACCTGCTTCTCCATCTATGCTGGGAACAAGAACCTTCATTCCCGGCTCTACCCTGAACTGGGCTCCACCTGTCTTAATGATTGCGTACAAGATGTACCTCCGTTATATTTTAAAATACACCAGTAATGGCGTTTTCGTAATGCATTCGAACAGCGCAATTTTATACTACCGAAGGCCTTTAAGGTCAACCTTTGGCTCCAGGAGCATACATATCCGTTATCTCCGAGTGGTTGTCCAGACTGTAAACCCTGAACTGAGCCTGCCCCAGCCTGTGATCCTCATGAACATGAACTGAGAGCCTGTCACTTCTGGCAGTAAGATATTCAAGCCTCTTGCCGTCATCCTCAAAGAGGAAAACAGCAACTGCAGGATTAACCGATACAACAAGGTTCCGATGCTTCTTTCCTATTGCAGCCCGCTCAAGGAACCTTTCAATTCTGGTCAGAACACTGAGAGGAGACTGAATACGACCGGTTCCGCAGCAGTGCTCACAGACACCGGATGTTGCCTGAACAAGACTTGGGCGAACCCTCTTTCTCGTCATCTCCACCAGTCCCATCGGGCTCAACTGGCATGTCTTGGTTGGTGATCTGTCCCTTCCCAGTTCACTTCTCAGGCAGTTCACCACCTTTTCCCTGTGGGAAGGGTTGTCCATGTCGATGAAGTCGATAACAATAATTCCACCCAAATCCCTGAGTCGCAGCTGCCTGGCCACCTCCCTGGCAGCCTCAAGATTGGTCTTCAGTATTGTGTCTTCCTGCTTTCGCTTTCCCACATATCTTCTGGTGTTCACATCAACAGCCACCAGGGCTTCAGTATGATCAATAATCAGTGATCCGCCGCTTTTCAAAGGCACTTCCCGCCTGATCAGACCGGAAATTTCCTTCTCTATTCCAAAGTGATCAAAGATGGGAGTCTTTCCTCTGAAGAACCGCACTTTTCCTGCAGCATTCGGATCAAATGTTTTCAGATACTTCCGTATCTCCTTTGCCACACTTCTGGAATCACATACTATAGAGTTCAGTTCAGGGGTGACAAGGTCCCTTACAGTCATTGTTATAAGGTCGTGCTCCTGATGGAGAAGAGAAGGGGCTCTGGATTTCAAAGCAAGCGCTCCCACTTCCTTCCACTTCTTGACAATCCTCTCCACATCTGTTCTGAAGCTCTCCTCGTCCTTGTCAATACCGGCTGTTCTCGCAATGATGCCGAATCCCTCTGAACGAACCTGCTGAACAATGCTTCGAAGCCTGCTTCGTTCTTTTCTGTCGGTTATTTTTCTGGAAACACCTGCTACAGTGTCTCCAGGCATGCTTACCACATACCTTCCAGCTATTGAGATACGGGTGGTAACCCTGGCTCCCTTGGTCCCTATGGGCTCTTTTGTAACCTGTACAAGTATTCTTCTGCCCTTTTCCAGCACCTGCTCAATAGGCTTGGATGTTTCCTCGGCCCTTGGAGGGGGGCCATCAACCAGAGCCTTTGCGAACTCCCTGTCTGCAGCAACCTTTTCCCGTACATCAGATACATGGAGGAAGGCGCTTCTTTCAAGGCCGATGTCTACAAAAGCAGCCTGCATTCCAGGCAGAACCGCATTGATTCTTCCAAGATAGATGTTGCCTACGATTCTCTTCTCGCTGGCCATCTCCACAATAAGCTCCATAAGCCTGCCGTCTTCCATGACAGCTATGCGTGTGACCTCAGGATGCTGGTTGACAACAAAATCAACCTTCATTGACTATCTCCTTACGAACCGGTTCAAGAGGGATAAGAACACCTTCTCCGCCGGTGATAAATAATTCAGTTCTCTCTATGGAAATCCATGAAGCTCCTGCAGCTTCAAATATTCTGTCAGGTCTGCCTTTTCCCCTAGCGGGATCAGAAACCAGTCTGGCAGAAGACTTATCAATGGAGCTGAACTCCAGAACAAGGTTATTACCTGAGAGATAGTCCTCCACCAGCTCCATATTGTCTATTCCCCTGATAATATACTCAGCTGCAGCAGTCAATGCCCCTGGAGAACGGTACTTTCCGGTAAGCTCAGTTATTCCCATAAGTTTAATACCTTCAGGAAGAGCCTTGCTGATAAGTTCATGTATCCTGTCTATGGTGACATTTTCAAGTAGCTGAAAGTCTGCGTACTCGCTGGAACTCATGAATCCAAGGGGAACAGGCTGTGAGAACGACAGCTTTACCCTTCTTGAAAAACCTGAAGTGTAGTGAAGCGGGAGACCTGTCCGTCTCAAAACCCTTGTCCAGAATCTTACCATATCCAGATGAGAGGTAAGGGAGGCCAGCCCTGTCCGCGAATACCTGAGACGGTATCTGGCAGCAGGAGCCGGTTCCTGCACTGCAAGCCCTTTCACCGAAGAGTGAAGTGAATCAGGAAGAGGGGGAACGGTACCATCACAGGCACCGCAGCCTGAACATCCTGCTTCTCTGCAGTCAGGAAGAGGTATTCCTTTCTGTGACCTGGCATATTCTGCTGCCAGCCATTTCTGACTGACGCCCAGGTCTACAATATCCCAGGGAAGAGGATCTCCCGGGTTTCTGTGCGGAACAGGATTGGCTTCAACCAGAGGCTTCCAGATATCCCACCTGTAAAGATCACTCCATCCGTCATAGACAGCGCCTGCCCTGAAAGCCTCCTCAAGGATATCTGCTGTTTCCCTTCCGCCGCAGCTGAGAAGGTGTTCCATCACAGAGACCCTTGGATCGTTCCATGATACTGAAGCACTGCGGCATCTTTCGCGAACATAGGTTATTCTCTGCCACATCTCTTCCTGCTTCAGCTGAACGCACCACTGAAAGGGAGTATGAGGCTTGGGAATAAATGGAGATAGAGCAGCTGTGACTTTTCGCTTCTTACCCATTATTCCAGCAAGGATGTCTGAAATACTGCATATCCCGTCAAGGTCCTCAACGGTTTCTCCTGGAAGCCCTACCATGAAATACAGCTTTATGCCCCTGGCTCCCAGTCTTGACGCAGCTTCTGCTGCCTTAATTATGGTTTTATCAGAGAGCGGTTTGTTGATGCACTTTCTCAGCCTCTCTGTTCCTGCTTCAGGGGCCATGGTAAGGCTTCCCCGAAAGAACCTTCTGCTCTCAAGGCAGGGAAGGGTGTCCGGCCTGAGTGAAGGCTGTGAGACCTTGAGATGAAGTTCCTTCTCAAGGGGTTCCACCAGTTGAAGAAGCTGGTCAATGGAAGAATAGTCGCTGTAGGAGAGTGTAAGAAAGCCTGCCTGCTCCCATCCTGTGCAGAGTATGGACTCCCTGAGTAATTCAGTTGCCTCTCGGGCGGTTCTTTCCCTTACAGGTCTGGAGAGCTGAGAAGCCTGACAGAATCTGCAGCCTCTTGTGCATCCCCTGGCAAGCTCAACCACTGCCCTGTCATGGGTCACCTGAGCCATTGGAACTATCTGCTGAACAGGAGCATCTTTCCTGTGCAATTTGTCTGCTCTTACCCAGCGTACTTTTTTTTTCTGTGTTCTTTCCGGAACCAGAACACCCGGCATTTCAGATACGGCTGACAGTTTTTCATCTCTGCCTGCATTCGAGCAGAGAACTGCCATCACATCAGTAAGGCCTGCTTCAGCCTCACCGAGAAAGAACAGGTCAACAAAAGGCTCAAGAGGTGCAGGATTAGCAAGACCGCCTCCGCCGGCAAGTATCAGAGGGGCACTGTCATCTCTGCTGCTGCTTCTAAGGGGAAGTCCGATAAGATCCAGTATGGAGAGTACATTGGTATAGAGTACCTCGGAGCTGATACCGAAACCTACCACATCACTTTCTGATACAGGATCACCTTTCTCCAGATCAATGAGAGGCATTGAGTCAGCCTTCATCATTCTGTACATATCAGGAGCAGGATGAAACGCCCTTCTTACAGAGAAATCACCTGCTCTGTTCAGAAGATGCCTTACCACCCTGAGACCGAAGTTAGACGCTCCAAGCTCGTAGATATCAGGATAGATGAGGGTTATTCGACGCCCAGGTGAAGACGGAGTTTCTCCATACTCAAGACCTATATATCGCTGAGGCTTCTCAACTCTTCTGAGAATGTTGAAGTACTCATTCTGCGTCAGGCCCAGGAACGAACCTCCTGAAATACCGGATTGCTCAGAAGACCTGCTGACCTGGAGGTACTCACTGAAAGATCTGATACAAGCTTTTCAACAAGTGAATCATCCAGCTCTTGCAGATATCCGAACAACCAGAGAACTCCGGTGCTTACCTTCTCAACAGGAAAACCCCTTCGCTTCAGAATAGCAGTCCAGTTCTCACCTGTTGAATCTTCAATATCGGAAACCACAACTCCAGACCACTTCAGATCATCGGTCTGCCCTGGAAGTTGAACACCTCTTTCGGCAAAAGTCCACAAATGCTTGTTTGGATTTACTATGTCAGTGAAATGGCCTGCCATTTCCTCAACTGTGCCCTTATCCCCGTCAGTGAGATGGAACTCCCACAGGAAATACCTGAACAGTTTAACCGGCGGAAGCTGAATATCCATTGCATGTATGGCATTCATAGAAGTTACAGCTTCAGGATCAGGTGCCTTGAGCCTGACCGCTATTCTGTAGAGACTCATTTCTTCACCCCCAGGTACTCTGCAAGACTTCGAAAAATCACAGAACCAGGCCCTGAAACCGACTCCATGTCCCTGCGTGTCCCTGCCCTCCTTCGCCGTCCCCATTCTCCTTCAAGACATGGCGGAACCTGCCAGAGTCTTATGGCTCTTTCAGGATGGGGCATCATGGCGAGAACATTCCCCTCTGCATTCATCAGACCTGCTGCTGACAGCATTGAACCATTGGGATTCCAGGGCCATTCCTGAACTTTTTCCCCTTCAGCAGTGGTGTATACAAGCCCTATCTGTTCAGATGCCCTGTCAATGACCTCTTTTCTGAACAGAAACCTGCCCTCTGCATGGGCAATGGGAACCGGCACAGGATTATCATCCATCGCTGAAAGCCAGGGGCATCCTGAAGCAGATTCACCGGCCTTTTTAAGAAACACCCATCTGGAAAGATACCCGCTTCTTCCAGGAACTCTGTTGGAAGCAAGGGCTGCCTGAACAGCTCCCGGTTTCCAGCCGGGAACAAGCCCGCTCTCAAGGAGAATCTGGGCTCCATTACAGATACCAAGCACCGGCTTACCATGAACAGCCTCTTCAAAAACCACATCCACGATTCTTTCTCTTGCGGCAATTACACCTGCCCGTACCCTGTCCTGAAAAGAAAAGCCTCCTGGAAGGACATAGGCATCAGCCTTTGAACCTGAGAGTGCTGCGGTCTCATTCCAGTTGTAAATAATGGAACTTATTCCTGCATCCTCCAGAGCCGCTGCTGTTTCAAATTCACAGTTGGAGCCGGGAAATCTGATAACTGCAGCTGTTGCCATCAGCAGCCCTCCTCTCTCCAGATAACAGACTGAAGTTTATCAGCCCATTCCTCTCTCAGCGCGGACAGGTCAACATTCCAGCCCTTTCCTGACAGAGAACACCCCTTTTTTACCTTTCCTGCAACTGAGACAAAGTCTGGCAGGTCAATCTTTTCAGCAAAGACCTCAGGGACCTCTATAAGGTATCCGGGGGTCTCTGAAAAGAGCGTCACAGGATTGGAATCAACAAAAAGCTCAATACCCAGTTCACGGCTTGCAAGGGCCATTTCCGCTCCGGCAACAGCCAGTCCGCCGGAACTTATATCGTGAACAGAGAGGGCGTGCTCCTGGTGGATCAGCTTGAGAACCCAGTCAGCCATCTTTTTCTCAAGAGAGCCTCTGAACTCAGGAACCTTTCCTCCGGTATGGTTAAGGCATGTTCTGTAATAAAGGCTGCCGCCAAGTTCGTCTTTTCTGGTTCCCACAAGAAGCATGGCGCTGCCTGCTTTTCTCAGAACAATGTCAGTTGCTTTCATGTGATCGTGTATCTTGCCGAAAACCGCAACAATTGGAGAAGGTGGAATGGCATTGCCTGCTGTGGACTGGTTGTAGAAACTCACATTACCTGAGACTATAGGCAGAGGGTACTTGTCTCCGCTGAATCCAAGAGCACTGCAGGCTTCAGATATACCCCTTACCGACTGCCTGAACTGGTGAAACGCAACAGGGTTTTCAGGATTGCCAAAGTTGAGACAATCTGTTGCGCATATGGGAGTAGCTCCTGATGCCACCACATTTCTCACAGCTTCACCTACAGAGTGCGCGCCGCCAAGGAAAGGATCAAGCTCACCGTACCATGGATTTCCGTCACCGCTCACAGCCAGCCCTGCTCTGGCCCCCTCAACAGGGACAGATACGCACGCATCGGACTCTCCAGGGCGCATCATGGTGTTACCCTGCACTTCTGAATCGTAGTAAGACCAGATGTGCTGCCTGCTGCAACCAGCTATGGATGTGAGCATTTCTCTGATGTTGATAGCAGGGTCACAGGGTCTTATATCCGGTTCAGGTTTAGAGAAATCTGTTTTCTCCTCATTCCTCTCATAAACCAGCCCCTCTGTGATGTATTCAATAGGGGTCTCTGCAGCTTTCTCTCCTCTGCACACCACATTGTATACAGGGCTTTCTGTGAACCTTCCTATAACAGCAGCCCTGCAGTGGGGAAAGAGGCGGGGAAGCTCGAACTTGACATTGTAAATTGACAGCACATCTTCCGCCACTGATTCCGGAACAGCAAGGCCGTATCGCTCCTGAGTTTCACTGCAGGCGATAACCTCAGGGGGAAGGTTTTTAACGGAAACAGGAACAGCATCAAGATCAACATCAATTCCAAGGCCTCCGTGGGCGGCAAGTTCGCTGGTAACACAGGCGATGCCTCCAGCACCCAAATCCTTGAAACCGAACTTGATATCCCTTGTAAAGAGCATATCAAGCACTTCTGCATTGGCAGTTGAGAGCACCCTTTTCAGAAAAGGGTCTGCAACCTGCACTGCACCCATACCCTGCTCTCCGTCCAGATCAGCACTGGCAAAGGTTGCGCCGCCAAAACCTGTGTCATCTGTAGGTTTGCCTGCAAGTATCAGCACATAGGGTTCTTCGTGGGCCTCTTCAGGAACAAAACTGTGTACGATCCTGTCATGTGGAACCACTCCGAAGGCCACCACATTAACCAGACAGTTGTCATCGTAACCAGCGTGAAACTCGGTGTCTCCCCCCATATTTGGAACGCCCAGAGCATTTCCGTACTTCCATATGCCTTCCACTACTCCGCGGACGATACCTCTGGTGGTCTCTCCTTTTTTTCCTTTTGGATCGCCGAAGCGGAGCATGTCCATGGAACCTGTAACTCTGGCCCCCATACAGTAGACATCTCTCACAATACCGCCTATACCTGTAGCCGCCCCTTCAACAGGAAGCACCTGAGAAGGGTGGTTGTGGCTCTCATGGGCAACAACCAGATCCCATTCCCTTCCGTCATGGACGCAGAACTTTACCACTCCGGCATCCTCACCAGGGCCGATTACCACCCCTGGGGCATCTGTAGGAAGTGTTTTCAGAACCGGCTTTGAACTCTTATACGAACAGTGTTCGCTCCACATTGTATCGAACAGGTGAAACTCCAGTGGAGTTGGCATTCTGTTCACATAACCTGCGAGCTTCTCCGCCTCATCCACTGTCATTGCCAGTGCTCTGGCAGAGATAACTTCCTTCAGCTTCTCCCTGTCTGGTAAATAGTTCATATTGCCTTTCTGTATCTTATACCTCTGCAGAGTATTCCATTCTGATCCCGGACGAGAGCATTGTATGCAGTTCTTTTACTGACATGCTTGAGCCCGGGTCAACAATACATCCTCCTGCAGTGATCTTTCCAACTGGCAATTCAGTTTCTGTAAACACTGCAGGCAGCTCTCTGCCCGGCTTTTCTGTAACGCTGTTCATACCTTTCTGATCAGTTCCAGGCAGAAAAGTATCATAACTTCACCCTGTCCTGTTCTGATTCCCGCATCAATAACTCTCAAAAAGCTGATTACATACCTTGAAGCAGCACCCATTACATAGCTGGAAACAGACAATTCCTCAACTGCAGATTCCATTTCAATCACAGCAAGGGGAACTGAAGACCTTTCCACTCCTGTAAGTTCTTTCTCAAGAAGAGCATCAGGGCTGGCCAGGGAACACAACCCTGCATCCTTCTCCAAAAAGTATCCCGGTCGCTCAATCACTTTTACTTTTTCCCAGCAGATGCGCCTGCAACAGCAGGAGCCCCTGGAGTTGCCTTTCGCACAGGATCTTTTTCCTGAAAACCTGCTGCAGTGATAGCTCCGTAAAGAACTCCTTCGCTTGTCATAGGCGCAGCCGGATCAGGTTTGAAACCAGGCAGAATCGGCAGCTGCCATGTTTCTTTTCACGAGAACGATTCCCTGTCAAGCTCAGTTCTGTCAATAAGTCTGGCTGTTTCTGCAGCAAGGCGGTCAAGGACAGACATTATTGCCCCTTTCATGAACAGAGCATCAGGCCAGGCCTATTCGGTTCAGCAGATACGACTCGTTTCGCAGATGGTTGTCAACAGTACAGATATCAGCAAGTTCTTCAGCAGGAACAACCCCTGCAACTTTTTCATTTTCAGACACAGCCTCTGCAAAAGAAGTTCCGTTCTCCATGGCAGACATGGCTATCTCCTGTACGATGGCATAGGCATCTTCCCTGGTGGAGCCGTGCCGCACAAGCGCAAGCATCACAGACTGTGAAAAGTAACGATCACCGGCGTTCTTCACATTAAGCGCCACCGCTTCCGGAAAAACCCTGAGACCGCCTGCCAGATCAGCTGCTTTTCTCAAACCGTAGAGAGCCACACCGCATGCATCCGGAAAGATGAATCTCTCAGCTGCAGAATGACTGATGTCCCTTTCGTGCCAAAGTGAAGTATTCTCAAGACCGGTCTGAAGGTAGCCTCTCAGAAGCCTTGCAAGACCGCAGAGTCTTTCACCTACTATGGGATTTCGCTTGTGAGGCATGGCGCTGGAGCCTTTCTGACCTTTTCCGAACCGCTCCTCTGCTTCTCCCACTTCAGTTCTCTGCAGGTGTCTGCATTCAGTGGCAAACCTCTCCATTGCTCCACCCACAGCAGCAAGAGCATAGAGGAACTGGGCGTGCCTGTCCCTGGCAACCACCTGAGTGGGTATTTCTTCTACGCCCAGGCCCAGTTTACCGCAGACAAACTCCTCAACAGAAGGATCCAGGTATGCAAAGGTACCCACTGCGCCGGAAATGGTACCTACACATGAAACCTTCAGGGCTTCTTCAAGTCTTCTCCTGCAACGGAGGTACTCTGAATAATGCCCTGCGAATTTCAGAGCCAGTGTGGTAGGCTCGGCATTCATTCCATGGGTCCGTCCCATGCACACAATACCCTTTGTTCTTTTGACAAGGCCGCTGAGGGCTTTGCCGTATTGATCCAGCGCTTCCATGATGAGTTTTCCCGAATCACGAATCTGCATGGCAAAACATGTGTCCAGAATGTCACTGGAGGTCATTCCGTAGTGAATATGCCTGCTCTCGTCTCCAAGAGATTCAGAAACAGATGTGAGGAAAGCAATCACATCATGCCTGGTTACAAGCTCTATCTCATTTACACGGTCAGTATCAAAGGATGCGTTATTTCGAATCCTGATATAGTCTTCTTCAGGAACAAGACCTGCATGGTACCTGGCCTCTACAGCCAGTATTTCAATCTCAAGCCATCTGGCATACCTGGCAGAGGTAGTCCATATATCTGTCATTTCACCGATGGCGTAACGGTCTATCATTGGTCATTCCCTTCATAACCGGGCATTTCTGCTCCGGAAGTCAGATCTGCGTATATCCAGGCGAAGAGTGATTTTTCAGGCATGTATATTCTGTACCAGTCAGGGGCCTCGCCGGTAACAAAAAGCAGGTCGCCGGATCGTACAGTTCCAAGAATGGCGTACTCTGTGCCGGGACCCTGCCTGAGGTTTACAACATTCCCTGTAACAGTCACTGTCTCATAAGGATTGGAGCCTGGAAGAGTTCCCGGCGGAGGAGTGTATTCCTCGCGAACCACAGTTTCTCCGCAACTGGCTGCAAGCAGTAGATATGCTGAAATTATTAAATACTTTTTCATAATTCTCCTAAGTGTACTGTAATGATTTGAATAGCATGCACAGTTGTTTTGTGCCCGAACAAGATGCAGAAAAAAGCCGGCAGAGTGTGAGGTTTTCAAATCACTGGTTCATGCAGAGCAGAAAAGGAACAAGCCCTGCAAGAAAAAGGCTTCCATCAGCATAGACCCTTACAGACAGTTCCGAAGGGAAAGGCTTTTTCTCAGTTATTAGATAAGCAGCAGCCAGAAGCGCCGGAGCCATGACAAAACCCAGAGCGCACAGTGGAAGCGCATTAAAAACAACAGCCAGAGTCTGTATCACCGGAGCTGCAACCATGGAAATCATAAGTATTCTCCTGCATCGCATTGAACCCAGATGCAGTGGAAGGGTATCCATTCCCAGAAGAGCGTCCCCCTGAAGATCCACAAGATCAATAAGCAGAGACCTTGCGAAAAAGAGAAAAGCAAGGGAGAAGGGCCATACAAGAAGGCGAAGGCTTAACTCCATTCCTGCAAGGGTTACAGCAGGCAGCACACAGACAAGGGTGCTCCAGGCAAGGGTAAATGTTATCTCTCTGGAGCCTGGTATTTTTCTCAGAAAACCTGAAACCTTACTGGTACCTGCCCGCGGCAGTGCGTAAAGCAGACAGAAGGCAATGGAAAGAACAGTCCATATTATCCAGGTTGCCCCCAGCTGAACAGCAAGCAAAATGGAAACAAAAGGGCCAAGTATCGAAGGAGCCAGCATAAGTACAGAATGATTCTGAACAAACTCCTGTCTCTTCTGACTTGTGGTGTTTATTTTTCTGCACTCAAGAACAGCTGTGAAATTGGTAAAGCTCCACAGAAGAAAACCAGCCAGCAGACCAGCTTTCCCCCATCCCTCACCACCGAGAGTTACCCCCTGAGCAAGTGCAATACAAAGCGCTGTGAGTGGAATGTGTACACCGCTGAAAACAAGGTTTCTGAACATGGATCTTATTCTGCCTGCCCGTGATGACCTGCCCTGAATCTCCAGAAGCCTCTCCCTGACCTTTCTGATGCTCCACTCTGGAGTTGATGCGCCGGCAGAGAGCAATATTCGTTTGTAGCCTGAAAGAGCTTCAGGATTCAGCTCTTCATGGGTTTCAACCCTGAACACAGGCAATCCCGTCTCTCCTGCTATCTGGGCCAGACGACCTGTGTTGGCGCTTTTCAGACCGCCGACTATCACAACTGCATCTGCACGGGTCATAAGTTCCCTTAATTCAGCCTGTCTTCGGGAGGTGGAATCACAGATGGTATTGCTGTACCTGATATTCGGCCACCGTTTCTTCAGAACACCGAGAAGTTCTTCGAATTCATGGGTATTCTGAGTGGTCTGGGAAAGAAGGAAAGGATTTCTCAGTTCCGGCAGTGAGTCTGCATCCTCCACAGATGTTATCACTCTGCCGGAAGGGCCTGCTGCTGAAAGAATAGCCTTGACCTCGTGGTGCCCCGGGTCACCGAAAATGAGAACATCAGCCCCTAGAGATGCCTGCTTTGCCGCAATGGCAAGAGCCCTGCCTACCCTGGGACATGTAAGATCCCGAAGCTGAACAGGAAGAGTCTTCAGCCTCTTTCGTTCTTCAACTGTAACTCCGTGGGTACGGAGAAAGAGTGTTCCTGACCGCTGATCCCATGGCTCAGCGCATGTGGCTACACCTCTGTCTTTCAGGGCTTCAATAACCTGGGGATTGTGAACCAGAGGGCCGTAGACCTGAAAAGGGGCTTCACCCTTTTTTATCTCGGTTACCACTTTGTCAACAGCTCTTCGGACGCCCCAGCAGAACCCTGCTGTCTTTGCGGTTATCACACTCATAGGTCAAAGATACAAAAAAGTGCGATTCTCCGGTTAACACAGGCAGAAAACAGCCTGGCCTGATTTCTGTTAAACCGTTTTGCCAGGCATAACCGGCAGTCACTCCCTGCAATCACAGGTTAATAATCAGTGAAAACAGCCTTCAGAGAACCCCATGTGGTTCCTTGAAGAAGAGAAGGAGGATAACTTTTGAAAATTAGAGCGGTCATATAATTGCATGGGCCGTTCATGTTCAAGGGCTCCCAGACGATGAAATCATCACTAAGAAAGCTGTGAACAACGGCTGAGGAATCAGGATTGTTTCCATCACTGACGATTGACGGCCAGCCGCCTGCGCTGAGTTCTGTGTTCACAATGCACCAGAAGTTCTGCTCAACGGCACAATCAACCCAGTCAACATATACAGGCGAGTAATTGGAAGCAGTGGAAATACGCCTGTCAACCTGAACAACAGGAGCTACTGCATTCCCGTTCCATATCTCAAAATAAAAATCACTGGTATCCCACGGGTAACCTCCGTAGTGATAGAACCAGGCACATGACTGCCAGATCCAGCCACTGCTCACACCTGGAATAAAGTCCTGAATATTGAACCAGGTACCTCTCCAGGTCCCTTCCCAGCAAAACCAGCAGGGTGATCCATCGTGATACTGAAGCCAGTCGCCTTCAATTGCAACAGGATTCAGGTCGTCTACTTCAGCCCTGCGAGCAAATACAGCAGTTACAGTCAGAACAGCCAATAACAGCCACATTTTCATCTCTCACTTCCCTTCAGCTATAAAGACAACTTTTTCACAGACATATTCCATCTGCGATACAATGAAGCAATGGCTTAACCAAGTAAACCCGTGAAGGAACAAAATCAGGATTAGCAGCGAAAAAGCAGCTTTCAGACTTGAACAGCAATAAGTATTGAGATACAGCTTACACAATTAAGAGTTGAATACTGACAAGTGCCGGCGGTATGCAGAACGGTTCGCAAATGATCAGCACTTCACAGAAGAAGCTGAGTACAAAAAAGAGGCCGCCTTGAAAGACGGCCTCAAATATCCTGCTGCATTCAGACTAGAATGTAGCCTTCAGAGAACCCCATGTGGTATTGTCAAGAGCATTAGGCTCATTCCAGTTGACAGCTATGAAGTAGAAGCATGCGCCGTTTATATTCCAGGGTTCCCAAACGATGAAGTCATCAGAAAAGTAGCTGTGGTCAATTCCTGAAGGATCCGGATTTTGTCCGTCACCGAGAATTGAAGGCCAGCCGCCTGAACTCAGTTCAGTGTTGGCAAGACACCAGAAGTTCTGCTCTACATCAAGGTGGCTGTAGTCAACATAGACTGGAGCATAGTGAAGTGCTGTTGCAGTCTGCTGATCAAGCTGAGTCATAGGAGATGAGACATCGCCGTTCCAGATCTCAACATAAAAATCACTGGTGTCCCAGGGATAACTTGCGTGGTGGTAGAACCAGAGACGAGACTGCTCAAGCCAGCCATTTGTTTCTGAAGGAAAGAAATCCTGAACATTGAACCAGGTTCCCCTGTACTTTCCGCCCCAAGTGAGCCACTTGGGTGATCCGTCGTCATAATTGAGCCAATCACCGTCTCCATTGCCCACCGGGCCCAGATCAACAGCGATCTGACCTGCAAAAGCTACGAGTGAAAGTACAGCAAGAATTGCTATTGACTTCTTCATGACTCTCCTTTCTTCTGTGTTTGAGTAGCACGAACCCCTGTTTTCTTTATGTACGATTGAAACATTCTTATATACTGAACCTGTGTCAAGTCCCTTAACATATCACCTGCGGCTTCGTTTCTCCATTAGATTCCGAAGAATATCCCTAAACCTTGCAGCTTCCTCAAATTCAAGTCTGTCTGCAGCTTTCATCATCTGTCGCTCAATTTCTGCAATACTTTCAGCTGTATATGATTCCGATGGAGTTGATGCGTATTCTGTACTCTTGCCCATAATGTCAGCGATACCTGTGGACCTGATGATTTCTTCCCTGGTCTTTGATACTGTTCGCGGTGTTATTCCGTGTATACGGTTGTATTCAAGCTGAATCTCCCGCCTTCTTCCTGTCTCTTCCATGGCAAGCTTCATGGAATCGGTTATTCTGTCCCCATAGAAGATAACCTTGCCGGTGTTGTTCCTTGCAGCCCTTCCAGCTGTCTGAACCAGACTGGTTCTGGACCTGAGGAACCCCTCCTTGTCTGCATCCATAACAGCAACAAGGGACACCTCCGGAAGGTCCAGACCCTCTCTGAGCAGGTTAACCCCGACAAGAACCTGAAAATCCGCGAGCCTGAGGTCTCTGAGTATGGAAACCCTCTCCAGTGCGTCTATCTCGCTGTGAATGTAACGGGTTTTGATGTCAAGCCCTGCAAGATAACTTGTAAGCTCCTCTGCCATTCTCTTGGTAAGAGTGGTTATCAGCACCCTTCCTCCGCCTTCAGTGGCATTTCTTATCTGCTCCACAAGGTCATCAACCTGCCCCCTGGCAGTTCTTACCTCAATCTCAGGATCAACAAGGCCTGTAGGCCGGACAATCTGCTCCACCACAGCTTCAGACTTGTCAAGTTCATAGTCAGCAGGTGTTGCGGACATACAGAGCTTTCTGCCGGTTATCTCCTCGAATTCCTCAAGATAGAGAGGGCGGTTATCCAGCGCTGAAGGCAGCCGGAATCCGTGGTTGACCAGGGTTTCCTTTCTTGACCTGTCGCCTCTGTACATTCCTCTTATCTGGGGTATGGTCCTGTGACTTTCATCAATGAACACAAGGTAATCATCGGGAAAATAGTCCAGAAGACATGAAGGCCTCTCGCCCTCTCCTCTGCCCTCAATGTGCCTGCTGTAGTTCTCTATGCCTGAGCAATAACCGGTTTCCCCCATCATCTCAAGGTCATACTTCGTCCTTGACTGAAGCCTGTGAGCCTCAAGCATTCTTCCTTCAGCTCTCAGGTGAAGAAGTCTCTCATCAAGCTCAGACTGAATCCGTCCCATTGCGAGGTTCAGTTTCTGCTCACCTGCAACAAAATGCTTTGCAGGAAAAACAGCAGTTCTCGCCATTTTCTCTATAACATGACCGGTGAGATGGTCCATTCTGCTCAGACTCTCCACAGTGTCTCCGAAGAATTCAACGCGCATACCGCTGGTTGAGTATGAGGGAACTATATCCACAATGTCTCCTCGCACACGGAAATAACCGCGGGCAAGAGCCACATCATTTCGCCTGTACTGCATATCCACCAGACGGGTAAGGAGCAGATCTCTCTTCAGCCTCTCGCCTGCAGATATTTCCATGCCGGCGCTCATGAAGTCACGGGGAGAGCCAAGACCATAGAGACAGCTTACCGATGCAACCACAATCACATCATCCCTGCTGAGAAGACTGGTGGTTGCCCTGAGACGGAGCCTGTCAAGCTCTTCGTTGAGGCTGGCATCCTTTTCAATGAACATATCCCTTGCAGGAAGGTATGCTTCAGGCTGGTAGTAATCGTAATAACTCACGAAATACTCCACAGCATTGTTGGGGAAAAAGCCTGAAAGTTCACCGTAAAGCTGTGCGGCAAGGGTCTTGTTGTGACTTATGACCAGAGCGGGAAGGTTCATCTCCTTTATCACATTGGCCATTGTAAATGTCTTGCCGGAACCGGTGACGCCAAGAAGGGTCTGCCACCGGTATCCGGCTCTGAAGCCTTTTACCAGTTTTTCTATAGCTGCAGGCTGGTCCCCTGAGGGGCTGAACCCTGCAGTCAGGTCATAAATGGATTCCCGGCTCAACTGAGGCTTTTCAGAGAGATTTCAAACCCTGCCACAGGAACAGCAATGCCCCATGACTCTATAACTTCAGGTCGTATTTCTCCAAGAATACCTGCTTTATTTCCATTTATCAGCACTCTGGCACTTCTTCCTGGAATGAACCTTGAATCGTCAGCATCTTCAAGAACAAGCTCCATATCTCTGTAATGGCAGAGGGCTCCCAGTATGGAGTGAACACGCCCGAAATCCGAATCCCCTGAAGTCACAGCAAGATTCATTTCTGTATGAACAGTACCGTCATCCTTTCGAAGCAGCACCTCGCCCACAGTGAACAGATCATGGGGAAAAGCAGCATATCCACTCACCGACTCCACCTCCAGCAGCGCCGGAAGAAGGGTGTTTGTCACAACACCGTATTCCAGAGTCATTGGGTTTTTTATAGCAACCGGCGGTTCAGGAGTTGCTGTAAGGTCACAGATTTTCTCACAGCTGGTGAGTACAGGTCTTATTATCTCTTCGCAGCCCAGTCCTACCAGAAGGGTCTTTACAGCAGAGGCCAGCAGCTCCGACGGAGCAGATGCTCCAACGGTATACTCTGAAGGAAGAAGCGGCTCAAGGTTGTTAAGACCGCAGGCAATTGCAACATCCTCTATGAGATCAGCAGGGTGTATACCATCCCTCCTGTAGGGAGGCATTACCGCAGTTACAGAGTTTCCTTCCACTCTTACCTCACTGTAATCCATCCTTGACAGGAGCTTCTCAATATCAAGCTTCTGAGCATCAACGCCGATTACAGAGGATATCTCATTCAGATCCACTGTAAGAGTATCTGAGTAGATTACAGGAGTAACAACTTTTCCAGTGTGGTAGTTTATTGCTACAGGTTCAATTCTGGCTCCCCTGTCCTCAAGGCAGCACGCCAGAATGGTCAGCGTAAGGTTGACAGTGTGCCAGTCGGTTCCTGTAACTTCGCAGAAAAGCCTGCTGTGTCCAGGTTCCACCCTTCCTGTGAAGTTGCTGTTAAGCACAGGAGGAAAAGAGAGTATCTCACCTGCAGAGTCCCTCAGCACAGGATAGGCCTTGAAGTCCTTGAGAAGACCTGCATACTTCATTCCTGTTTCTGTCTCCTCAAGAACTCCTGCGAATGTCATCTCCGTTTCTTCGCCGAGAGGCTGAAAAACCGTATTCGGTGAAGCAGTCTCATAGCTTACCGGAAAGGTAATTCTGTCAAGGGAATAGAAGCCTATGGCCGCAGTTCGGCGTTCCTTGCCGAAACTTGAGGCAAGCTTCTCCTGTGCTGCTATGAGCGAATCAAGACCATCCCTGTCCACTGTCCAGCCTGTAGCGGTGAATGCTGCAATAAAGGGCCTTATCTCCTTGAGTTCAGAGGATACTGTTATGGTTTTGTCAGAGGTGCCCAGATCATCAAGATGCTTCTCGCTTCTGAAACTCCTGTAACAGCGCAAAGCTCTGGCAACCCCTTCCGCTGTCCAGAGATCAGGACGGTTGGTGTCGTTAAGCTCAATCTTTACAACATCTTCAGATACTCCGTCCAGCTCTGCCTTGAGCGGTTCAAGCATTTCTTCCAGACCCTCGGTTCCCTTCAGACCGGAAAGCGAAAGCAGATCCTTCAGCGGCACTTCAATCTTAGGCATTGATTCCACCTCCCAGCAGCTCCTCAGGTCTGATCCTTATGGACCTAAGCTTTCCCAGATCCGGAGTTACCAGATCCCTTATGTCAGAAAGCCCCAGAGCCATCAGCGCCATTCTGTCCAGCCCCAGCCCCCATGCTATTACAGGAACATCAACTCCCAGAGGAAGGCATACTTCTTTTCGGAAGAGCCCTGCGCCTCCCATCTCCATCCATCCCAGAACCGGGTGTTTGATGTGTATTTCCACAGAAGGCTCGGTAAAGGGGAAATATGCAGGCACAAACTTGTATTCAGTGGCACCTGCCACCTCTTCAGAGAAGAGTTTCAGCAGACCGAGAAGGTGCCTGAGGTTTATCTTTTCACCGAGAACAATACCCTCAACCTGGTAGAAGTCAGGAAGATGAGTGGCATCAACCTGATCATACCTGAAGCACTTGGCTATTCCGAAGTATTTGCCTGGAATGTTCGGTTCAGAGGCGAGTCTTCTGGCAGAGAGAGCAGTTCCCTGGGACCGAAGAATGGCCTGAAGTGACCTCTTCCAGTCGAAGGTGTACTCCCATCCTCTGCCCCCTGTTTCGCCTCCGTCTTCATGGGCTTTTCTTACAGCTTCACCGCGAGCTTCTTCCGGAGGAGAAACAGAGACTCCATCCTCAAGGTAGTAGGCATCATGAATATCCCTCGCAGGATGAAACTGAGGCATGAAGAGAGCGTCATTGTTCCAGAACTCGCTCTCTGCCAGAGAACCTTTCATCTCCCTGAAACCCATTGCAAGAAGCTTGGATCTCACTGTATTCAGAAAGATTCCGTAGGGATGGAGCCTGCCTGTATGTATTCTGGCAGGAGGTATGTCCACCTGATACCGTCTGAACTGCCCATTCTTCCAGCTTCCTGAAGCAAGCATTTCCCTTGTGAGTTTTCCTATGGAAGCCCTGTCCTTTGAGTCATTCCATACGGTTCGTCCCAGATCTGTGATCGAGAGAGTGGAAGTTACCGATTCAACAATGGAAAATTCTCCACGGCCTTTGCCCCTTTTAGGCGCCCTTGCTGAAACTGCACCTGATACTGCCTCTGGAAGGTTTTTAACATCTACAGTCTTACCTTCAACCAGAGGAGCGTAAACCATATGCCACAATCTGGAGAATACCCCTCCTGAAGGGTCTGCACAAACCAGAGAACCTCCCTCTTTCTTCAGAACTCCTGTTTTTACAAGGGCTCCCATTGCACTGCCCCATCTGCCCCTGTCAAACCTTCCATCCTTCTGAACCTCCTGCAGCGAATCGATTCCGGACTGCACAGCTTCAACAAGAGCGAGCTCTGGAGTGGTGCCTTTCTGAAGGTTGTCCCGGCCAACAGGGCCAAGTTCAACAGTGGCAGTTGTTGATGATTCGGTTACCTCTGCAAGGTTTCTTGAGAGAAGCCACTGTACAGCTCTCCTGTAAGAGCCCTGATCCATTCCGGTACCTTTAAGAGACTCTTGATCAGTGGATGGTGAATGGTCATCAAGCCAGCCCAGCAGAGATCTCTCCAGAGGGTGCAGATCCCTTGAAGCATTATCTGTCAATTTAACTCTCCTGATTCCAGACCGGATGGTCAGCGGGAAGATAAAGCCCCTGTTCGGGCCTGGGTATGCGGTACTCGCCCTTCAGAACAGTTCCGCATTCCGGACACTCAGCTGTTCCGGAATCTACAACTGCGTCACAGACAGGGCATATTCTGGAAAGCATACCGTCCACATGATCCACCAGTTCTTCAGCGGTAATTGTTCCATCATTGTTGCTGTCAGCTGCTCCGGTTGAAGCTTCCAGGAGTATAGGTGTAAGGATTCTTTCGCTTACAGAAAGATCTTCCCTGGCAGCGGTGATAACCAGAATGTTGTCATCTTCTGAGAAATCGTTCACAAGCCCCCCTGAATGGCAGGCATCGGCAAAGAGATATGTGTAACCGGAAAAATCATTTATGAGTTCAGCAATACTGTCATCGGTTACATCCCTGTCATAGAAGCAGAGAACCTCATTGACTCCGTCCTCCTCTTCCGGCCCCACATTTCCTGGAGGATTCTGAGAACCGTGTCCGCTGTAAAAGATAATCAGTCTGTCTTCTGAGCCTGCTCTGCGGGAGATATCATCCATTGCGTTTTCAAATGCAGAAGCAGTAGCTTCTGCGTCAATCAGCAGAATCATGTGGTCAGGATCAATATTCTGGTTGTCCCTCAGGAACCTGTAAACATCAATGGCATCCATGCTTGCCCTTGAAAGAATATCAGTTCTGGAACTGTAGCCGCTTATACCTGCAACAATAGCCCAGGTCTCAGCTTCAGGGCTTCCCTGCGCCAGATTCTCCTCCGGTATACTCTCTGTCTCAATGGTGAATGTTCCCTCTCCGTCCCTTTCATAGGCGTATACAGTTACACCGTAGACTGCGTCATCACTGCAGTACAGTATTACCGATTCATCAGCTGCGCTGTCAGTATTGCTCAAACCGCCCTCAGCCTGCATAACATAATCGGGACCGCTGACCAGCATATCAAGATCCAGCTCTCTCTGATCACCTCTCAGTTCGATAACGAGAGTGGTACCCTGCTCCCCTCGAACAGTATAGAAATGCTGGGGATCTGAATTCCTGTCTATTGTGCCATGCTCCAGACCGGTGACCGGATCAGGCTGGACAGGCATCACAGAGACGCGGCACAGACCGGAGGTTCCCGGAGTGAGAAACCCTGGAACGATGCTGACGGTTTCATCTCGCTCAACCCTGAAAATGAACCTCTCATCACCTCTCTCTGTTGTGATGAATACCGATGGTTCGCCGTCTGTGTGAAAAAGCCTTATGTCTCCGTCTCTCAGCTTCTCATACTCTGCTGCTATTCTGTAGAACCCTGTGGAAGGCGCGGTAAACTCAATCAGAGGAGAACTGCCATGCTCCACTGGAAGCTCCAGTATCTCCCCTGAGGTGATTTCAGTTGCCTCGGAGTTCAGGCTGATGCTGAAGGGAAAGGCTGTCAGTTCATCATCAATTTCAAAGGGATAGACTTCAACAACCCTTTTGCTGCTGCACATGGGAAGAAGCAACCCCTCGGAACTGAAATAGGTATTTGAGGAGTAGATTATCTCTCCATTATCATCCCTTACGAACATATCCAGGTCTCCCTGGTTCTCATAGGTCAGCTCCAAAAAAGATCTGTCTTCAGATGGATTGAGAAGAAATCTCCGACAGTTTCCGGAACCAGCGTCTCCTGCTGCAAAAGAAGAAAGTACAGGGAAATCCCCTACCCTTGCTGCCTCAAGGCTGTATTCTCCGTTGCCGCCTTTGTTGTATCTGGACACTATAAGTTCAACCTGTTCTCCGGCGAGAAGATTCATTGAAAACTTTTCGTTGGAGTTGTTGCTGGAACTGCTTGCCCACAAATCGTTACCTGGTCCGTAGAGTTCCAGGTCCAGGTCTGATACATCGTCATTTCCTCTGAGAAAGAAGCTCCATTTACCTTCTCTGTCAGGAGTAAATGTCCAGATCTCCGCCATCTGTTCAGACCCGAGAGCAGAACTGACAGATGAACCGCTCATAGGATTTGAGACCACATACTCCACACTGAAATCCACTTCAGGAGCATCTGCCCTGACCCAGAACCAGTAATCTGAATATGCTGAGAGAACAAGCGGGGCTCCTCCTGTGGAAACCGCAAGTGGCTGGCCTCTGTGGTCGAATGCTGTCATCGGGACCGACGGCGAAGCGGATACACGGAGCACAGCATAGTCTGTTTCCAGTATCCTCATCCAGCTCCTGCCCTCAATTTCAGCGCCTTCTACAACTGTTTCACCGCTTACACCTGGAATAAGGGCAGCATCAGGCAGACTGGTTGCAGCAAGAATGTTAACAAAAACAAGAATAAATTGTGCCGACAAGGTAGGCCTCCCCACAAAGAGTGTTCAATCTGAAGCATGTACGATAATACGAAGGAGAAAGAAGAACAAAAAGCTCAGGAGTCCAGAGCAAAATATCTGAAAGAAGGTTTCAGAAGCTGTACAGAACTCCTCTCTTCAGCCAGAGAGGAAGCGAGGTCCCAGAGAGAAAGAAGAGCATATCCCCTGAGGGCTCTGCTGAAGGTTATCACAAGTGGTACAGAAGCCTCACTGACATCCAGATGCAGACACTCAAGGTCTTCTCCCGGACGCCAGGCTGCAGGTATTCTGCCGCCGACAGGCCATACCGAAAAGACCAGTTTCAGATGTCTGGACGAAGGGTTCTCCCTTTCCAGCATATCAGTAAGCAGAGCAAAATTTCCCCCGGTATAATGTATCGCAGATCTTATCTGATTAAGGGTTCTGACCGGATTCTGAAATGGCAGGGCAAAAGAGGTAATGAAGTCTATTCCATCTTCTCTGCCGTACCCCAGCTCAAGCAGAGCAGAGGCTTCACCTGCACAGGCAGCCAGCAGCCCTGCAGCTCCTGCAGCGGGAAGAATAGTGCTTGATACTGAATCCTCAGTCCACAGGTTGACCTGCCTGAAAATACCATTTACCCTCTCACCAGCCGGTGTTCTGGAAATATCCGCGATTATGTTTCTGAGCCTGGGCAATTGCGGGACCCTTACTGCAGCCCTTCCTGTTGCCGATCTGGATACTGCTCTGCGAAAAAGAACCTCCAGATCACCAAGTGTCTCCAGCGCTGCAGGAAATTTTACCATTGGCCCTTTCCTCTGGGATGAAAACGCTCTACAGCAAGGGAGAGCATCTTTCTGCTGACCCCTGTGTATATCTCGGTGGTCCTGATATCGCTATGCCCCAGAAGTTCCTGCACAACCCGCAGATCGGCTCCACCTTCCAGCAGATGGGTAGCAAAGGAGTGTCTGAGACTGTGCGGGTGAACCCTGCAATCCAGGCCGGCTCTGTGAGCCGAGTTGCGAACTATGTTCCAGACAGTCATTCTCGAAAGGGGCTTGCCGCTTCTTGTGAGAAAAACAGTGCTTCCTGAATGAACTGATGCCAGTTCCCCTCTCCAGCGGTCAAGGTAGATACCTGTCCATTCTGCCGCATACTTTCCCACAGGAACCATGCGCTCCCTCTGCCCTTTTCCCAGGGGTCTTACCCAACGGTCCTGCAGATTTATTCTGTCCAGAGTAAGGGAAACCAGTTCGCTCTCCCGAAGACCGGACCCGTATGCCATTTCCAGAAGGGCCCTGTTCCTGCATGAGAGGGCATTTTCTCCTGTCCAGGCCTCTATAAGCCGTGTTATCCTGTCAACAGAAAGTGAATGGGGCATTCTCTCTTCCCCTGCAGGAGAAGGTATTCCATCTGCAGGATTATTATCAAGAATACCCTCATCCACCAGAAATGAGAAAAATGCTCTGATGGATGACAGCTTTCTGGAGATGGTGGAGGAACTCCTTCCCAGCCTGGAGAGATGGTGAACCCATTCTCCCAGAGCTGCTGAGTCAGCGCTCTTAATATCCCCTAGAAAATCCGCAGCCTGAATTATATCTCTGCTGTATGCTGCAACAGTGTTATGTGAAAGGTTCCTTACCAGAATGGAACGGGTAAGAAATTGTTGTATCAGATCATCCTGTTCCATTGAGCCACCCGAAGAATGTTGTTCTCTCTGCAGAGGGTTTACCTGTATCGTATTCGGAGTGGACAAGGGAGACAGGCGCCCCTGAATCAGAGAGTTTTCTGAGCATTGCCAGTGCATCTTTTCTCTTTCTGAAAAGACAGACTGTGGAAGGCGCTTTGAAAACAAGTTCTTCTGCCCTTGCTCCTGACAGACCAAGGGCAGCGATAAGAATTTTTGTTACATCCTTTCGCTGATTTTCCGATACTGGATGGAGGTAAACAGGTATTGACTGTGCGGTCTGAGTAACAGGTGGAGCGGAAGTATTCTTACCTGAAGGATCCACTGATGGCGGAATAGCTGACGCAGGTATGGCGAAGGAAAATACATGTGGAATACAGACATACTCCTCCTGTTCAGAAACTGCAGGGGGGATGTCACCGACCTCACCAGGTTTACTGAAGTCTATTCTGGGAGTTAGAGGAGTATTGCCTTCACTGCTCTGAACTGAACCTGCCATTGGAGATATTCGGGAATTTCTTCCGGTAAGATCAGCTTCAGTATTCGGCAGTTTCGATTCAGAAGCATCGGTGTCCTGAGATGCTTCCGACTTCTCCATAACAGCAGTTTTTC
>PDSZ01000018.1 GCA_002748705.1 Candidatus Fermentibacterota bacterium | reverse complement strand
TTCTGTATATGGTTCCCCTTCTGCCGCTTTCCGGATCGGTTACTTCCTCGCCCTCCCTTACAAGATGAAAGATCTGGCCTTCTTCAACACCTTCAAGGGAGCCTGCATCTATCTCTACCATATCTCCCGGAAGAGCGGTAAGTCTGCGGTAAACACCTTCTTCCTCAGCATTTGTGGCAATGATGTATCCGATGCTGTTCAGCGGAGTGTAGCTGATAAAACCTGAGCTTTCCTGCTGAAGCCTTGAAAGAATCGACTCGCTGGAACGAATAACGACGGCACCTTCAGGTATGCTTGAATGCGCAGAGGCAGCTGAACTGCCGTATTCAGGTATATAAAGGCGCATTCCTGGAACAAGGTACTCAACGCCTTCAAGCTCAGGGTTGGCCTGAAGGATATCTTCCCATTTCTCCGGAGTACCGTAGAACCAGTTGGAGATATCCCACAGGGTATCACCGTAGCCGACAACATACTCACCTGCAACTGCTGAAGCAGCAAGAATGAGTACAGGTACAAACAGTAGATTCTTCACAAGATAACCTCCAAATCAAGTGTCAATGAATATACCAATATCATAACTTCATAAATTCTAAACTCAAGGCCAGGGGAAAGTCAATAAGTCACAGAGGAGATGAAGCAGGATAAAAGGCTGTTGTTTCACTGTTTCTGCCCCCTGGACCTGAAGTGACATGAACTGTGTAGCACCCTTCAGATCTTCCGTTTTCACCCAATGGCACATTAATTCCCAGCATTAGAGAACCGCTTTCTGCCGCCTCTCCTGTCCACAGGGCTCCTGCAGCAACTGGAGTTCCGTTCTCTCCAACCTTAAAAACAAGCTGTCCTGAAGTTGCCCCTGAGAAGAGAGAAGTGGAGGAGGAGAACTCCTTTTGACCTTCCGGCTCCGATAGTCCGGTTTCTGTAAGGATTGTACCGGTTCCGGAAAGAGAAATCATATCCCCTGAGGAAATTTCCATTTCAGTATCCAACCAGCCTTCTCCTGCCTGAACATCCCAGCTGCTGCCTGTCACCGGAGTATCTCCCCAAAGTATTACAAGAACCGAATCAGCAGAAGCATCTCCCGTTCCAGCTGTAACCCTGCCTTCAGAGAGAGAAACAGTTCCCTCAAGGGTACTGCCGTCCATAAGCCAGACCCTTCCTGAACCTTCAACCGTAATGCTTTTATCCTTAAAGATTATCTGGCCGTCTGATATCTCCTGAAGGACCCCTTCAAAAAGGGTGCCGTCTGCAAGCACCAGAACATCACCGGTCCCTTTGAAACAGCCTCCGATAAACAGTATGCAGAGCAGGAAGAGAATCAGGGTCCGGTTCATTGTGCCGTATCTCCTTTGACAATAAGGTGCTCCATTGCCTGTTCCACAGTGGAGATCGCAACGAATAAAAGGGAGTTTCTCTGCTCTTCCGGCACATCTTCAAGGTCTCTAATGTTTTCCTCTGGAAGAAGAACCTTATCAATACCGGCAGAGAGGGCTCCCAAAACCTTTTCCTTGATACCTCCCACAGGAAGAACTGTTCCACGAAGGGTTATCTCGCCTGTCACAGCAGTTGTGTTCACAACAGGCTTACCGCTCAGGGCGCTGAGAATAGATGCAGTAATCGCCACTCCTGCAGATGGACCGTCCTTGGGTGTGGCACCTGCGGGAACATGAAGATGAATGTCGTGTTTTGACACTTCAGAGGCTTCTTCGCTTCTGCAGGACTTGATCCAGCTCAGTGCAGCCTGCGCAGATTCCTTCATAACATTCCCTAGCTGACCGGTCAGAATAAGTTTTCCCGACCCGGGCAGCAAAAGGGTTTCTATCATTAGAATTTCGCCTCCAACAGCAGTCCACGCGAGACCTGTTGAGACCCCTACTGCCGGTTCAGAGAGACGGGATTCTCTTGTAAACTTCCAGGAACCGAGAAAAACCGGAACATTTTTTTCAGTAACGGTAACAAGATTAACAGAACCTGCAGCAACTTTAACCGCCTGCTTTCTGCAAATAGAACCTATTTTCCGTTCCAGTTCCCTTACACCGGCCTCTCTGGTGTATCTTTTTATGATGCTTCGAATACCGCTCTCTCTGAACCTTATAGTTCTGCCTGTAAGCCCTGTTCGTTCCACCTGTCTTTTAACCAGGTATCGTTTTGCAATCTCAACCTTGTCATCCTCGGTGTATCCGGGAATCCTGATTATCTCCATTCTGTCCCTGAGGGGACCTGGAATGGTATCAAGGGTGTTGGCTGTGGTGATGAACTTGACGGAACTGAGATCAAACGGAGTGTTGAGATAGTTGTCTCTGAAAGAGAAGTTCTGTTCCGGATCAAGGACCTCCAGCAGGGCTGATGTGGGATCTCCTCTGAAATCCCTTCCAATCTTGTCTATCTCATCAAGCATGAAGACCGGATTGCATGTGCCGGCTTCCTTGAGCCCCTGAATTATCCGTCCAGGCATGGCTCCGATGTAGGTTTTCCGGTGTCCTCTTATTTCAGCCTCGTCATGAACCCCTCCAAGACTAAGTCTTACAAACTTTCTGCCAAGGGCTCTGGCGATAGATTTTCCCATGCTTGTCTTACCTACACCTGGAGGTCCCACAAAGCAGATAACCGGCGCTTTTCCTTCAGGGTTGAGCTTCCTGACCGCAAGGAACTCCAGCACCCGCTCCTTCACATCTTTCAGATCATAGTGATCCTGATTCAGTATACGGGCAGCTTCAGTTATATCCAGCCTGTCTTCTGTGGACTCAATCCAGGGAAGCTGAAGTATCCACTCTATGTAAGTTCGTGCCACTCCCGCCTCAGGGGAACCCGGGTGAAGCCTGGAAAGCCTTTTCAACTCTTCAAAGGCAGATTCTCTTGCTGCTTCGGTAAGCTTCTTGTGATCAAGTTTTTCTGAGAGTTCCGCAACATCCGGATTAACCTGCGAGGAGCCAAGTTCCTTCTGAATAACCTTCATCTGCTCTTTCAGGTAGTATTCTTTCTGGTCCTGCTCCATCTCCATACGAACCTGACCCTCAATATGCTCCCTGAGTTTGAGCTTTTGTATCTCAAAATTCATCATGGCTCTGAGAAGCCTGAACCTTTTGATTATGTCATCCTGCTCAAGGAGCTGCTGCTTTCTTGGAACCGGAGCATCCAGACCTCCTGCCGCCAGAAAGCTCAGCTTCTCAGGATCGCTCATCAGGTTCATCAGCTGCAGTTCATCTGGAATGCCGGGCATGAGTTCAAGCACCTTTCGCATCTGTATCTCAATGGATCGGCGCCAGACCTCTATCTGCTCACTGTCATCTGGATAAACAGTTTCCAGCTTCTCAACTCTGGCACATGGAATACCTTCAATATCCATGTCCTCAAGTATTCTGAACCTGTAGAAACCCTTCAGTGTCAGTCTGACAACATTTCCCGGAAAACGGTACATCTTCAGAATTCCTGCTGCTGTACCCACTCTGTATCTTTCACCTGACGGTGAAACTGAAATGACACCGATGATCTTGGAACGACTGACTGAATAATCGATCATATCAATCATTTCAGGATCAGTGACTGTTATGGGAAGCATACTGTACGGAAGGAGTATTCCCTCCTGGAACACATGTACAGGAATAATCTCGGGGATATCACCTTCTTTTATCATTTATTTCCTTCCGCCTGAACCGGAATTGAAACTACCACAGGAGATTTTCGTGAAAGAGTAATGTGAAGAACACCGTTTCGCATCTTTGCCGATACAGAAGAGGTGTCAACTCTGGCAGGAAGCGGTATTTCCCGCTCGAACCTTCCTGTTTCAATCTCCATTGTCAAAGGGGTAGAACCGGTACAGGGTCTTCTTTTCAAGCCTTTAATTCTCACAGTAAGAGGAGTAACCTCAAGGTCTATATCCTCTATGGCAACTCCAGGCAGTTCCATGTAGATATCAAAACCGCTCTGAGTACCATAGACATCGCAGTAAATCATCCAGTTGTCAGTTGTTCTGAACATACTACTCTACATCAAAGCGAACCTGGACCCTTGTAGTGACTTCCACTGGAACTCCACCCTGGGTCGCCGGGTTGAATACCCACTGTCTCACAGCAGCTTCTGCCGCAGCACCGCATCCGAGCCCAAGCTCATCGGAAACTATTGTAACATCCTTTACCGAACCATCTGTACCTACCAGCACATCAAGGGTGATGTAGCCGTGGACATCTCCCATGTCTCTGGCCAGCCCCGGAGTCTCAGGAGCAACCTGGGAAATAGCAAACGGAGGTATGGTAGGCTCTTCCTCTTCTATGATATCAGGCCCTTCAGGTTCAGCAGGTTCAGCGTCGTAGGCAATGCTTGTATCTTCACCTGGTGTGATGCTGACAGTTATGGTCTGATCCTGATAGTCAGGGTTGGTGAGAACCACTGTATGACTACCCTCTTCAAGCTCCAGCGGGGCCATGGGAGTCTGGCCGACGCTGACACCGTCAACTGAGACATTAGCCCATGGCTCAGGAGCGATCAGCAGCCTTCCTGTGGTAACGATCTGAACAGGGACAACAGTTGTGCTGTAGCCGTCTGAGTCAAGGGTAATGGTTCTGCTCCATAACTCATAATTCTCTGCTTCAACAGTTATGGTGTGCCTTCCGAAGGGAAGTATCTCGCTGACTCTCCTCACATCTGAACCGACCATTGAACCGTCAATATAGAAGAGAGCAGTTCCGGGAATATCCGCTCCCAGGGAAAGAATCACCTGTGACTCAGCCTGAGAAAGGAGCGCCAGTGAAATTGCCTCAGGTTCAGATGAATAGTCAACAAGAATTGATTCAGGAACTGAATTAAAGCCTTCCAGTTCAGCCTGAAAAACATGTATTCCCGTGGGAAGAACTATACCGCTCTCAGCAGGTTCTCCATCCACAAACCAGATTATACCATCCTCGGCAGATGGATCCGCCTCTTCAGGAAGCATAGGCGAGAAGTTAATGACAACTGTGTTGGTACCCAGAGTATCCATGCTGATTGAAGAAGGAGCGTTTTCACCACCTGACGGCACCAGTTCCCCTTTATAGGTTTCGTAACCGGATGCCCTGACTTCTATAAATCTTGTTCCCTCAGAATCTCCCTCAATGGTAAAAGAACCATCAGGAAGAAGATTCACTGCCTGACCGTCCACTGTGACAGAAAATCTTTCCGGACCGGACACAGTATAGTTCACAGAGTACGGCTCAAAAGTTACTTCAGGAACAATTACCTCCTCTGCAGCAGTCTCCTGCCTTTTGAACGGTTTGATTACCAGAAAAACAACTGCAATAAGAATCAGCGCAAGAACAGCAATAATGGGAATAAGAGGAAGCTTCTTTTTCTCAGACTCTGCAGGTACTGCTTCGGCAGCCTTCTTCTCTCCTGAAAGCTTCTTGAGCCTTTCGACCAGTTCAACGATGGTGCTGTTGCCGGGATGCTCCTCAAGGGCCTTTTGCGCTTCATCAAGAGCACCGGAAAAATCACTTCTGGATATTCTGGCTCTTATGGCTGCAATTGCTGCTTCAGCTGCAGAGGTTTCAGTTCTCTCAACCTCTTTTGTACCCTGAGCCGGCTCGGAAACCTCTTGAAAGTTCTCCTCAAAATCCAGATCTTCAAGAAGTTCCACATTACCTGCTTCTAACTCATCGGGGGACTCAGCAGGCTTCCAGGCTTCCAGTTTGTCAAGCAATCTGGAAAGGACAGGTGCTGAAGGCCATATGCTGAATATTGATCTGGCTTTCCTGACAGCTGATTCAATATCTCCTTCAGCCAGTTTTGCCAGAGCCATATCATAAAGGTTATCTGTTTTTATTCTGCGTCTGACTATTAATATCTTTTTTCTTACAGTCCTGTTGTCAGGATCATGACGCTTTGCCCTCTCAAGCTCCTGCAGAGCTCTGACTTCATCTCCTGCTTTGAATGCCTCTTCCGACCTTTTCATGCATTCAGCAATGAAATCTTCAGAATTCACAGACTTACCGGCATTGTGAGTTCGGGATGCCCTGGTCCTCTTAAAGTTACGCATAACTGAGGCTTCCCTTTGAAGCTCACTTATTCTTTTCCGCACTTTCTCGTTATCGGGATCAATGTCAAGAATGTTGTTGAATTCAGTGAGAGCTTTCTGCCTCTCGCCTCTGCGGGCAAGTTCCTCTGCAGACTTTATAAGTTTCTGTATCTTCAGGTTGTCGCTCGCTGCCATTTCTCCCCCAGTGGCTGTTCCGGACCAAAATAGAGTAAAACCCTATGAAATTTCTGTATCCTTTATAAGTATTCTTATCGCAAGCAGTGTCAAGCCCTGTTAAAGTTACACAGGAAGGGACATTCCGGAATACCTCCAGGCTTGTGACACCATCAATGAATTGAGCTTCCCGGAATCAATGGTTTTCATGGAGCTGACCATGTGCAAAATATCCCTGTCCCTTGAAGGATCTGCCACTCTGAAGGATGGTATGCCGTGCTGGGCAGTGCCCAGAACCTCTCCCGGGCCCCTGAGCTTCAAGTCTCTTGAAGCAACTTCAAATCCGTCTGATGTGGAAGCTAATATATGCAGTCTTTCAAGGGCTTCAGATGAAGCTTCAGATCCTGGAACCAGAAAACACCAGGAATCTCTGCCGCCTCTTCCTATTCTTCCTCTGAGCTGATGCAGCTGACTTAGACCGAACCTTTCAGCATTAACTATTATCATTACAGTTGCTTCAGGCACATCAATACCAACCTCAATAACCGTAGTACTCACAAGAACGGATATTTTACCTGAGGTAAACTCGCCGGTTACTCTGACCTTCTCCTCCGGAGTCATGCTGCCGTGAAGAAGCCCTATTCCGAACCTGGCTGCAGGCCCCTGACACAGAACTTCATATGCGCCGGCTGCATCTCTCAGATCTATATTCTCACTTGCCTCTTTGAGCGGATAAACCAGGTATGCCCTTTCACCGGCTTCCAGTCTCTTCAGCATGAATCTGAACACTCTGCTCTTTTCGCTTTGGCCTATAACTGCAGTTTCAGTACTGCCCCTGCCAGGAGGCATTTCATCAAGAACTGAAATATCAAGATCCCCATAAATGGTCATTGCCAGAGTACGGGGAATGGGAGTAGCAGACATGATAAGCGCATGGGGTCTCGGATTTCGCCCTGCCAGAAGTTTTTCCCGCTGAACAACTCCGAACCTGTGCTGTTCGTCAACAACCATAAGCGCCAGTTTCTTCAGAGGAACCCAATCCTCAAGTACAGCATGTGTTCCAACAAGCACACAACCTGGATTATCCGTCATGCTCACTGCAATATTCTTGCGGGCTGAGGATACAGTACCTCCGGTAAGCAGATGTACTGTGATATCAAAGGGTTTCAGAAAATCTTTCATGCTTTTGAAATGCTGATGGGCCAGAACCTCAGTTGGAGCAAGTATTGCAGAGGTAAAGCCTTCCAGAGCAGTTACCGCAGAAGCATAAGCTGCAATCACCGTTTTTCCAGACCCTACATCACCCTGAACAAGACGCCTCACAGGAGAACCTGAGTTCAGATCAGCAGCTACCTCTGCGCATACCTTTAACTGGGCAGATGTCATCTGCCACGGCAGAAAATCCTGATAAACCTCAGGGGTAAACCCGCTGATTCTTATTCCTGCGGAAGCTGTTCCCTTCCGCCTTACTGAATCAAGTATTGATCTGTACAGGTAGAGTTCCTCCAAAGCAAGGACTCGAACAGCCCTGGCTGCTTCTTCAGGACTCTCAGGTTCATGGGCTGACTTGAACACCTGAAGTCTGTTCTGAAAACCTTCCAGAACAAGAATATCTTCAGAAAGAATCTCATCAAGCTCTCCATCTGCACTTTCAAGCACTTCTCTCACAAGTTTTCTCATAAAGTTTTGTGTAAGACCTGCGCAAAGCGGGTAAACAGGAAGCATCCCTGGAGCGTCACCTGTACCGGGGCTGAAATGCAACTCAGGATGCGCAATGGTAAACCCCCTGAAAAGCTGCACTTTTCCGCAGGCTGTAACATCCATGCCCTCTCTAAGTGTAGAGCCGGGAAATCCGGTATTGAAGAAGGAAAGAGTAATGCTGCCTGTGCCGTCTGAAAGAATCGCGGTAATCCTTGGGCCCCGGCCTTTCCGTCTTCTGAAAACAGAAACAATTTTCCCTTGTATGACAGCTTCAGAACCGTTACGAAGATCAGAGACAGGAGTAAAGGTTCTCCTGTCCAGAAATCGCAAGGGAAGGTGCAGAAGAAGATCCCCTGCAGTGTGTATTGAAAGCCTTTTAAGAAGGGCTTCACGCCTGGAAGTTACGCCCCTGGCGTTTCCGATGTTCTCTGCTTCTTTCACAGGCTTCTCCATTCAGGGGTTGACGCCGGTAACTTATATGTATAATTCACGCCCATATGTTCAAGCCACTCAATGGAGGTAAGCTGCGATGAGTGATCCGAAATCCGTAAGGCGAGACCTTGAAAAAGCAATAAAGGCCGACCCTGAGGATATTGATGCAAGGCTCGGCCTTGCAAAGATTTATATGGACGACAAAGACCCAATTACTGCGATTCCGCATTATACCGAAATACTGAACATTGATCCGGAGCACGCTGAAGCCTATATGGGACTGGGGCTGGCATGGGGACTGTCCATACTGGAAAACATTCCTGCCACTGAACTCTACGGCGATTCAGTGGATGAAGAGGAACTCCTTCTGAATGCAATACAGTATCTGGAAAGGTCCATCGAGCTGGATCCGGAGATCAGCCAATCCCTGAATGCGCTGGCTCGTCTGTATGTGATACAGGGCCTTGAGGATGAGGCAATAGATATGTTCAGGCAGTCGCTGCTGCTGGATCAGGCACAGCATGACGTTCTTGAAGAACTGCAGAAACTCACAGGAACGCCGGTGTGGCAGCTCCTCGAGAAGGATATCTATATGGGGGAGCCTGAAGAGTAGCCCTGTTTACACAGCATACCATCAGTATGTATCTTAACTGGTCAGTGTTTTGTAACAGCAGTTTAGAGAGAGGGGCTTATGATGGCTGCTAAAACTATTTCAGTATTTATTCTTCTGGTTCTTTCTGCAAGGGCATTGGCTCAGCCTCTATGGGCAGAAGACAGGCAGGTGGGCTACTTTTCCGAGGGTGTATCCTCAGCAGGTCCCGGATTTCCCAACATTGATGCCTTGTACGGAGAAAGTGATGACCTTTTCGTTGCAATGGTGGAGCATTCCACCACCACTGAAGGGGACAGGCTTTATGTAAGCAAATCCTCAAACAATGGAATTGACTGGACTCTTCGTAAAGCAATAACCGGTGGAAACAATAACATCATTTCTCCTTCCATAGTCAGAATTCCCGGAACTGAACTGCTGCTTACGGCGGTGATAACACAGTTTCCCAATGGCCAGTGCTTTGTGGACACCTACAGGCACAATTCCAATTCGTTGGTATATAAAGGTCATTCTGTGGCTGACTTCTCATATCCTGGAGCAGGTGAACCTGTTTCATGTACTCTTTTGGAGAATATTCCAGGAGGAGAGGTCTGGGCTTTTGCAGTTGACGACAACAACACCCTCTTTCTCACAAGATCTGGCGATGGAATAACATGGTCTTCTTCAATACCTGTTGCGGCGAATGCTGTAAGACCACAGGCTGAGGTATCCTCTGACGGTCATGTGGCTGTTACATGGATACAGCCCGGCACAGGGAAGATATTCTGTGCAGTAGCTGACAGGTACGGAAGTTTTGGAAGCGCTGTTCAGGTGTCAGGCAGTGCAGATGCTTCTGCCAGCCCTTCAGTTGCATGGGAGCATGTGGGAGATAAGGTGCTGGGAATAGTATGGCATAACAATCAGAACCAATGCCTTCTGAGTATGTCAACTGATAACGGCTTAACCTGGTCCACTCCTGAGAGTTTTGGTGAAGGCTTCTACCCCTGCATAGACAGATTCCATGGAAAAAGAAGGATAGGTGCGTGCTACACAAAAGAAAACGGGGACATACTGGTGGCAAAATCTGTAATGCTCTCAGGCCTGCCTTCAGGTAATTTCAGCGTGCGCAACACTCACTCTGCCTATACCGGTGGATACTCTATTGTAAAATACGGCGCTACAACAAGCCAGCTGGCGCTCTTCTTTGTCTCAGAGGATGAAAAGCACATCTGGTACAACAGCGAGAACTGGACAGGCACAGAAGAGGAGAACAGCGGGACATACGGTCTCTCTGTAAGCGTCTCTCCCAATCCTGCAGGCAGCATTGCAAACCTGAGTTCTTCAGGGGGAACAGGGCCTGCCCGTTACAGGATTTACTCTGCAGACGGAAGGCTTGCAGAAGAGGCTGTGTCAGTTCAGAATCAGTTCACCCTTGACACCTCTGAACTGCCCCCTGGAATGTACCTTGTCACCTGTGAAAAGGAAGGTATGACCGCTTCCTGCAGAATGGTAAGGTTTTAGCAGCTGCAGGCAAATCCGGTAACCGCTTTTCAACAGGAAGAACCGGTTGCAGCTGCCACTGAGAGTTTTCTTATCCCTGCTGTCAGTTCTCTGGCAGCAGGGCTGTAGCCTGAGGCAAGTCCTGTGAGAAAATCAATTTCAGTTTTTCTTCCTGACTGAATATCCTGAAGCATACTGCACATATTCTCTGAGTTATTCAGCAGTTCATCGAGCATCTTTTCAGCAAGTTCCAGAGCTTCAGCAGATGGAGCGGAGACTGCCAGCTCCTTTCGAAGCCTCTTAATGACAGGGCCAAGTTCAGAATCACGAAGACGATTGTTGGAAAGGCCTGTGAGGGCTCCTGCAGGATTGATGATACTGTTCACATACCACTTTGCCCATCTGGTATCCTCCATATCGTTTACAGAATGAAGTGAAAACCTGGAACCGCTGAACAGTTCCTCTGCAAACCCTCCTTTCAGGCAGAACAGCTCACCTGGACTATATAAGGTCTCTGTGGAAGAAATCCTGCTGAATCCTGCTGTGAGTATTCCGTACTCAACCTTGTCTGAAGCACTGCCCCATACATCTTCAAACCCCATACCGTTGGACAGGCACAGTATCCTGCGGGAAATGCCTTTCACAAATGGAACTGCCTCTGCCAGATCATATGCTTTAAGGGCCAATACCACATCTGAATAACTTGAGAGAGAGGAAAGAGGAACCAGAGGTATCTCGGCATGAAGTCCATGGAAGTTCTTAACAGAGAAGAGCTTTCTTGTTGCCTGTGTTGATGGATCCCCTGCCAGAACCACCTGTTTCCCTGATTCAGAAAGGGCCACCGCGACTGTGATACCCACAGCCCCGGGGCCCGCTACAGTAACCGAATCTGAAGTCAGACTATTCCTGTTCTGCTTTCGGAGTTTTTTCAGGATGCCTGCTGATGGTCTCAACCACCTCTTCTACTTTGTTTCTGCCTTCCTTGTAAATTCTCTCAGCCTCGCTGATGCCTTTCTCGTAATACTCTTCACCCTTGTGATAGGCATCTTCAGCTGTCTCACGAATTTTCTTTCTTGTGTCTTCTCCCTTGGCAGGAGCATAGAGCAGCGCAGCCACTCCTCCTGCTAGCAGCCCGGCCATGAATGCCCATATCTCGCCTCTTCCGTTGTTGCCCATTTGTTCTCCCTTCTGAAAGTATCAGCTTCCGCAACACTGTTTGTATTTCTTTCCGCTGCCGCAGGGGCAGGGATCGTTTCTTCCGACCTTCTTTTCAGTTCTCTTGACAGTCTGCTGTTTGCCCTGGGCATTTCTGCCGGCCCCTGCTCTTGGATCAGAAACGCCTGAACCCCCTGGACGCTGCAGCCCGGGATGAACAGCCCTTCCTGCAGGCCCCTGCTGCCTCTGCAGTGTTTTAGCCGGCCACAGGGATAGTATCTGCCTCACAGCCTGTTTGTCAATAGCATCAAGGAGTTCTTCGAAAAGGCCGAAAGCCTCCTTTTTGTACTCAACAAGAGGGTCTCTCTGGGCATATGCCCTTAGACCTATACCTGACTTAAGGTGATCCAGAGCATAGAGATGGTCACGCCACCTTGCATCAATGGCGCTGAGAACCGACCATTTTTCCAGATCGGTGATCATCTTGTCACCAAGTTTTTCCCGCTTCTTCTCAAAGTAGTTCAGAACCATTTTACATAAGGATTCCCTGAGCTGCCCAGGGTCACGGATTTTTTCTGAAGGACCGGTAATATTGAAAACAGCACCTGAAAGGTCTCTGAGAATAAGAGGAACTCTTTCCATGTTCCACTGGTGGCGTTCAGAGCCATCTGGAACAGCTTCAGTAAGGGAATAATCAGCTACAGCTGATATCATTTCAAGAACTTCCTCTTCAAGACCTTCCCCTGTGAGCGCCTGAAGCCTCCGCCTGTAGATAACCTCCCGCTGCCTGTTGGCCACATCGTCATATTCAAGAAGGTGTTTTCTGATACCGAAGTGATACTGTTCAACTCGCTTCTGAGCCTGCTCTATTGATTTTGTAAGCAGAGGATGCTCAATAGGCGCTCCCTCTTTTTCCTGGCTCTTCTTGAGGAAATCAATGATTTTCTCGCTTGCAAACAGTCTGAAAAGATCATCTTCAAGGGAGAGGTAGAACCGGCTGCCTCCAGGATCTCCCTGTCTTCCGCTTCTTCCTCTGAGCTGCCTGTCTATTCTTCTGGACTCATGCCGTTCTGTCCCTATGACAAATAGCCCTCCAAGCTCCTTCACTTCATCTGTAAGCTTTATATCAGTTCCACGGCCTGCCATATTGGTGGCTATCGTAACAGCTCCCCGCTGACCTGCACGGGAAACTATCTCAGCTTCCTGCATGTGGTGTTTTGCGTTAAGAACATTTGGAATAATCTTCTGCCGCTTAAGCAGTTTGGCAAGAAGCTCCGAGACCTCAACTGAAACAGTTCCAACAAGAACAGGCTGTCCTGTGGCGTGCCTTTCAGCTATTTCCTGAATTATCGCCGCATATTTCTCCCGCTTGGAAGCATAGACCCTGTCTTCATGGTCAATTCGGGCAATGGGTCTGTTGGTGGGCACCACAGCAACATTCACATCATAGATGCTGCCGAACTCTTCTTCCTCTGTCTCTGCTGTTCCTGTCATACCTGCGAGTTTTTCGTACATTCTGAAGTAGTTCTGTATGGTAATGGTTGCCAGGGTCTGTGTCTCATTCCTTATCTCAACATTCTCCTTGGCTTCCAGCGCTTCGTGGAGACCGTCTGAGAACCGCCTGCCGGGCATTGGCCTTCCTGTGAACTGATCCACAATGACCACTCTGCCTTCTGAAATGATGTACTCCACATCCTTCTCGTACAGCTGATAGGCTTTCAGAAGCTGATCAATGTTGTGAAGGGCCTCTGCTCTTGAAGAATGGTCCTCGTAAACCTTTTTCCTCTGCTCAAACTTCTCTTCCTCGGTTATGTCTCTGGCTTCAAGTTCAGCCATCACATCGCCTATATCCCTGATGAGGAAGAAATCCGGATCATCAGGAGAGAGGAGCTTCCGGCCCATATCGGAAACCGACACGCTTCGTTCTTTCTCGTCGATTGAGAAACAGAGACCTTCATCCAGCTCGTGAATGTTCTTCTCCCGAAGCCTCTCACCTTCCACACGCTTTACAGCTGCCGCTATGTCCGGATCACGGAGCGCCTTTGAAAGCCTGTTGTGCTTAGGGGCTCCTCTGCGGGCTTTCAGGTAGAGAGTAGCTGCTCCGTGATGGTCTCCTGAAGACCACAGCTCGTTGGCATCAGCAACTATATCATTCACGATCTTAGACTGTTTTCGAACCAGGGAAGCCACTGTTGAACGGTATTCCATGTACCTGTTACGGTTTCTGGCAACAGGGCCGCTGATAATAAGCGGCGTTCTGGCCTCATCAATAAGAACGCTGTCCACCTCATCCACAATGGCGTAGACATATCCCCTGTGCACCCTCTGCTCCAGCCTCACTGCCATGTTGTCTCTCAGGTAGTCGAAACCGAACTCGTTATTTGTACCGTAGGTAATGTCGCAGTTGTACTGGGCGCGTCTCTGATCAGGGGTCATGCCTCCCTGAATACAGCCGATGGAAAGACCAAGATAATTATAGATCGGCCCCATCCAGAGGGAATCCCTAAGCGCAAGATAATCGTTCACCGTGACCAGATGCGCCCCTGCTCCCACTGGAACACCATCCAGCTCCCTGAACTCCCATTGATCTGTATCTTCACCGAAAGTCTCTCTGGCCTTTTCCTCCCACTCTCTGTTGATTCTGAGCCCGTTGAGATACACCGGCAGCACAGCAACCAGAGTTTTTCCCTCACCGGTTGCCATCTCTGTAATCATACCCCTGTGAAGAACGATACCGCCTTTGAGCTGAACATCGTACGGTACCATATTCCATGTTTCAGTGTGGCCGGTAACATCCCACTTCTCACCGATGTTCCTCCGACAGACCTCTTTCACAACTGCAAATGCCTCAACCATGAGATCATCAACAGTTTCTCCTCTCAGAAGCCTCCTTCTGAATTCGTCGGTCTTGCCTTTCAGCTGTTCATCTGAGAGCTCAGCCAGGCCTTTAAAGGTTTCGTTAATCTGTTCCACAACAGGATTCAGGCTCTTCATCAGCTTAGCCTGATTATCTCCCATCAGTTTTCTGAATAAATTGCCCAACCTGCCCATCAGGAATCGTCCTCCATAATCAGAATTGTATGTGCGGCAACACCTCCGGCCAGCACTCCGGCCATATCCCAGACCAGATCACATGTGCTGAAACCGGAACCGTACAGACCATCGTAGATTTCCTTCAGCAGACCTGTGCCGGCAGAGAGAGCCATTGCTTTCCCTGGATCAGCAACTGCTGCGGCTGCAGTGGAAGCCGCTGCTGCAGAGAATGCAAAGTGATTCCACCTGTCCCGGGACACCTGCACAGAACAGCCGGTGATAAACATAACGAATAGCGCCGGCACAATACACCGGTCATACTTCAAAACGGCTCTCCATAATCACCGTTTACAGAGGTAAACTCGTTTAGACTGTTAATAAGAGAATCGGCTCTCAGAGCCCATGAACTCTCTGCACTCCATAAACCGGAACACTCACGGAGAAGTATTTCAGCCTTCTGCATGCTTCCTGCCTCGATAAGCTCCCTTGACCTGAAGTAAAGACGCCATCCCAGATCAGCTGCAGTTGATGGAATCTGCCTCATGTTAAAGGCTTTACGGCAGTCATCCACTGACAGATCGTGAAGGCCCTCTGCCCAGTGAAGCTCCGAAGCTGTACTCCAGTAACTGAAACTGCTTCTGTCTGTCATTCTTTCAAACTCAGAAGCAGCCCTTTCAATCTTTTCAGAATCAACAAGAGCTTCCACCAGCATTCCTCTGTAAAACTCCTCATCTGGCGCCAGAGCTGAAGCTTTTTCAATGAGTTCAAGGTCAGACCTGCCTGTAAGGATCCACAACCAGCAGCAGGCATCGGCAGCTTTGGCGGAATCACTGTTAGCTGATGCTTCAGTGAGCCACTGTATAGAGCTTTCAGCATATCTATTAAGGTCAAGTTCTGCTCTGGCCAGACGATACCTGCACACACCGCCGCCTGAAACAAGATGAGAATAGGTGAGAACAGATTCCGGCTCACTTGCCAGTGACCGCATAAGCTCCGAAAGGGCTTTTTCCTCACCAGGGGCAAGGTAGAAAGCACGGCGTGCGTAGCATCTGGCAGAATCAGGCTGATCAAGCCTGTTCAGACACCATGCAGCCCTGTAGTGTTTCCACCATGAAGAAGGATCAGCCTGAGCTTCAGAGACATACAATGAACACGCGGAAAGAATCTCACCGCTTTGAATGAACTCTTCACCGGAAGCAAGACAGATCAGACACCAGAGAATTGCGGCCGTTTACATGCCTTCCGGAAACAGATTATTCTCTGGAAGGGCACCGCGATAAATGAAGGAAAGACGGGTGTTCTCCCAGGGACGCCAGTTCAGTTCAACTCCTCCCAGAACAAGGCCGAAATCGTTCCCTGCTCCGGAAAAAGTCATGAATCTGGAGTATCCCATTTCCAGTTTTGCGTCAACTCTGGGATGAAGGAAAAAGCTCATGCTGCCCAGATAGGTTCCCTGCCCCATAGATCCGTAAGAACCGGAAGTGAATGAAAAGCTTGCCATACTGCTGAACTCAGGACTGAACCTGCCTTCGAACTCAGGAAAACCAACAAGGTTGAAACCTGAAGGCTGAAGCCCGTAGCCATATACGCAGGATGCTGTTACCAAAAGAACAAACATAATTTTTCTCATCAGGGGAACCTCCGTGTTATGATGTGTATATTACCAATACAATGCAACACAGTCAATGTTCCATTCAACGGAGATGCATTATGGAAAAACTGGAATTCGCCAAAGGTGTGGTTTTCAGAAAAGAGCCTTCAGGCGGCATTCTTTTCAATATTGATACAGGGGCTCTTCAAGTATCTGAAGGGGTTGCCTTCGGAATCTGTGACATGATAGACAGAGGCGCTGACAGAGACGAAATTCTGAACCGTCTTCACGAACTCTATCCTGAAGAAAAAAACATCCAGTCAGATCTTGATGCTTTCCTCTCGGAAATGCGGGAGAAGGGTGTTCTGGTTTGACCGATTCCTACTGGGTATCTCCCAGAGAGGCCAACATCCTCATAACAGGGAGATGCAATCTCACCTGCAGACACTGCTCTGTTAACAGCCACGGTGCCCTGCGGAGAGATCTGCCTCTATCTGCATGGATTGAAATACTTGATAAACTGGTAAGCAACAAACTGATAAAACTCACGGTGACAGGCGGTGAACCACTTGCAAGACCTGACTTCACAGATTTCATAAAAGAAATAGCTGCGAGACCCTTCCGGTTCAGCATAAACACCAATGCTACTCTGATTACTCCGTCTGTGATAGAAACAGTGGTAAAAACCTCTGCTCATCTAAACGAATTCATGATAAGTCTTGACGGTCCTGATCAGGAAACTGTTGATGCACAGAGAGGCAGGGGAGTTTTCGGCAAACTTGTTACAGGTGTTGGAAAACTGAGAGCAGCAGGTCTTCCCTTTGGCTTCTACTGCACTGTAACCAGCCTTAACGCCCACAGACTTCACCAGACAGCACAGCTTGCCAGGGCTCTTGGAGGGGAATGGATAAAATTCAACTCGTTCCTCCTTGCAGGCCCGGGGCTAAACGAAGCAATGATACCTTCCAGGGAACAGCTGGAGGTTTCAGTTGCCGGGCTGGAAGCTATGAAAGCCTCCCATGGCAGCTTCATACAGGGAACTGTTCTGGATATGAGGGAGAGAGCCTGCAAGTTCCTCCGTAATGAGATTCCGGAATCATCTGACAGGGCATACCGCTGCGGCGGAGGCACTGGAAGGATATCTGTTTTTCCGGACGGTTCAGTAACTCCCTGCGACCATCTTCCTGAAATTATTCTAGGCAACCTCGCCTCCGGCGAATCACTTCAGTCAATCCTTCAGGGGCCTGCAATGAAGAAGTTCAGCACTTTCCTTCAGAGAACAAGAAGCAGCAATCCGGAGTGTTCCAGCTGCCGGTATCTCCCCTGGTGCTCAGGAGGCTGCCCTGTTGAGGGAATTTCAGCTGCGGCAGGTACAGGGAAAGACAGGTCATCATGCCTGAAACTGGCACTGGAAAATCTTTAATGAGCAATACAGTACCACTTAAAGTCCTCTACATAAATCCTGCAGGAGGGTGCAACCTCCACTGCAGGCACTGCTGGGTCAATGAAGGAGGCAGTACTGGAGAAACCATGACACTGAACATGTGGAAGGCTCTTCTCATCCAGGCTGAAGAGCTTGGCTGCGTCAGTGTAAAGCTCACCGGCGGCGAACCGCTTCTATATCCTGAGATAGCTCTCCTCTACTCTTTCATCAGGCAGCGGTTTGACACAGTGGCCTTTGAGACCAACGGTACACTGGACCCTCCGGGACTCATGGAAAAGATGAAGAAGAACCCTCCAGACTTTGTATCAGTAAGTCTGGACAGTGCTGACGCTTCAGTGCATGACTCGTTCAGAAAGATGAACGGCGCATGGAAAAAGACAACAGGTTTCTGCCGAAAGCTGGTGGAAGCAGGTATCAGAACCCAGGTGATAATGTCCGTCTCTGATACATCCATCGAACCTGTTGCGGAAATGGCCGGTCTTGTGGCGGAACTTGGTGTTTACAACCTGAAAATCAACTTCATAACTCCCACAGGAAGAGGCACTGGCAACAACTTCTACCAAAAAATGAACATAAAGAATGTGCTTGACTACTTCAGAAGGCTTACAGAAAATCTGCCCCTGTGGGTTCAGCCTTCAATACCAGGAGCCCTTCTTCCGCCGGAAAGACTGAAATACCTGGGATACTGCCCTGTAAGGAATCTTCTGGGAGTACTGCCTGACGGTACCTTCTCCCTGTGCGGCGTAGGTTTCTCCAGAAAGGAAATGGCATGGGGCAGGTTCCCGAAAACCACTGTAGCTGAAGCCTGGAGAAACTCACCGATACTGAAAAGAATAAGAAACTCCCTTCCTGAAAGCATTCAGGGTGTCTGCTCCATGTGCATGCACAGAGATTCATGCCTTGGAAGATGTGTGGTGAACAACAACGAAACAGGAGGTTCCCTTACAGCGCCGGACATGATATGCCAGGCAGCATGGGAAGCCGGGCTTTTCCCTGAAACCAGGCTGGTACGAAAATGATGGACAAATTCATTCTCAGGGCACAGAACAGAGCTGTTCTCCCTGACGGTGCTGTGCTTCATGCCTCAGCAGTGGGAGAAATGAATTTCTCTCTGCTTTTTCTGGCCCCTTCAGGAGGTGGAAAATCAACAATAAGAACCATTCTGACCAGATCCATGTTTGCAGGAATAGGGGATGACAGTGTCGTTGTTGCAAAGGGAACAGACAGTATTATAAGATCTCTCCCATGTGGTTCCATGAAACAGGGAACAGGAGTTGAAAACATCGGAGGAGCACCGCTGAAGGCTGTTTTCTTTCTGGAGAAGGGGGCCCCTGGAATGCTGATACAGGTATCACCGGAGTATGCTTTCTACAGAATCACTGTAAACAATCCTGTAATGGCCTGGTCTGAGCTTCACAGCAATGAACAGAAGCAGGCAATGCGTTTTCTGGAAAAGCTCACAAAGGACTTCCCCTTCTATATTCTCAGATACCATCTTGACGAAACCCCTGAAAAACTCCTGGAATGGACCCTTGAGCAGAACAATTAAGAACGGTATCAGAGGTTTTTCCATGTGGCCGAACCTTATTCCAGGAGACATTCTCAGAGCTGAGGAGAAAAACACCTGCAACTTGAAAGAGGGAATGATAGCTGTCTTTCCAGGAAAGAGCTGTTCAGCTGTTCACAGAATAAACTCTGTCAGCTTTTCAGGCAGCGAAGTGCACATCATCTCATCAGGAGACCGTTCCGGAACCGACAGAGGCAGAAGGACTTTTAAATGTTCGCAGAAACTGCCGGTTGTAACAGGGGTACTGAGAAGGGGACGATATGTACCTGTGGGAAAAATTCGTATCAGGCAGTGGCTTGCTCCGAAACCTGTGGTAAGGATATGGTGCGCTATTGTCAGAAAAATACTGTGGTAGTATTGTTGAGCAGTGAAAACTGCCATCTTTCCTGAACAGTCAGGTCATGGCAGGTTGTAAGATACACATTCTGCGAGCAAGGACAGGAGTTGTTGAAGATGAACCTTTTTCCTGAATCGTATTCTCCGCCTGTACTGGTTGGAATAGTGGATGCGGCAGAAAACGGCTGGAACGCAGAGTGCAGTTCCGGCAGTACACCTTCTTCCGGTTCCAACAACTGTACTTCAGGAGGTAACCCCAACTCAGCCCCTCTCTGCCCGGGCATGGGCGGAAGCGTGAACTCCAACAGGCTTTTCAACAACGGCAGCCAGTCCTCAGAGAGTTCAAGGCTTATCAATCCTGGAGATGTGGGCAGCGGCCTTTAATCCCTGTTCCTTCGTTTAAGGTCAGCAAGTGCAGCCACTCCCAGAAGAACGCTGAACCACAGTGTTGCAAATCTCATAAGAAGGGTCGTTGCAGTAGATACAGCTTCAGGCATATAGCCGCTCATAATGCCGTCTATGGTTATCTCTGTGAGCCCAAGGCCCCCTGGAATCATTGAAACAGCGCCGGCTACGCTTCCTGCAGCATGTGAGAGAAGTGCAGCGCCCCAGGGCAGAGAAGCTCCCATGGAAGCAGCAGCCACAGAGAGCACCATTGCCTCTATTCCCCATGAGAGCATTCCCAGAGGAACTGAAACCGCCATGCTTCTCACATCCAGAAGAGCCACTGCAGCCTCTCTGAAACCCAGAAAGAGATGGCTCCTTTTCCTCATGAATGGAATCTTCATTGTCACCCTCTCAAAGAGATTCCAGGCACTGCGGTTAAGAAGAAAGAACATGGCTGATGCAACGAAAACAGTTCCTGCAATGGAAGCGGGAATACCGAGGGAACTACCGGTGACAAGCGCCCCTGCAAGGGCCAGCAGAACCATGCTTATCAGATCTGTAAGCCTTTCTGCAACCACCACAGAACCTGTGGTCTCCACCGGCACGCCCCTCATTTTTTTCAGAAGAGCGCATTTAAGCAGCTCACCCATTTTCCCTGGAGATACTGTCATGGAGAAACCGGCAATGAAAACACGAAGGCTCTCTACGGCAGGAACAATAACTTTAACTCTTCTGAGAAAATACTGCCACTTGAGATATCTGAGATAGTAATTGGCTAAAGGAAGTATCAGGAAGAGAGGTATACAGCCAGGGTGAATCGCACCTGCCGCATCTGAAACCTTTCCCATATCTGAATGGAGCACCAGAACAGTGTAGACGGCAATGGCTGCAGCAACTGCCCATAAGGCTTTCTTCATCAGGAGGTAAGGTCTTTCAGCTCTTCCATAAGCTTATCTGAACCGGGCATACCGTCCATTGTCTTTACCGCTTTTCCTGCCAGCCTTCTGGCCTCTCCCCTGTCACCCAGGCCTGCGGAACACCTTGCGGCAAGGGCAAGAGCCTGGGCTTTTCCCATCAGAGTAAGCGGCGTATCCGGAAGCAGTTCAGCTGATGTTACAGCATACATTCGTGCCCTGGAGAGGTCCTTTTTCTTCATGTGAAGCATGGCAAGGTTCAGATAGACACCGCTTTTGCCGGAACCTTCCCGTTCTTCCAGAGCCTCCTCAAGGAGCTTTTCAGCCTCATCCAGTCTCTTGTCACCGTTTATAAAAAGTGCTGCAAGGTTGACCTTCATTGTTCCTGCGAGCTGCGGTTCAACCTCCATTGCCTTTCTGTAGAAATTCTCTGCATTTTCGATGTCACCTCGCTGCTGTGCTATGTATGCCATCTGGGCATAAGCTGTTCCGCTCTGGTCTCCTTTGCCTACAGCCTGCATAACCACTTTTTCAGCCCTGTCCACTTCACCGCTTCTTATGAAGTAAAAGATGAGAGCATTGGTGAGAGGGCATGATACCTTCTTTGAATCTCTGTTCTTCTCAAGGTACTCTATCATATCATCCACACGGCCTTCAGCAGCCATTTTAGAAGCCTTCTGCAGCTGCCTCTGCTTCCATACAGGGGACTTGATAAGCCTGTATCCCAGAAAAAGAACCGCCGCAATACATACCGCAAGTATTATGAAGACAGCATCAGGCATATCAAAAACCTCCTCCGCCGAAGTTCCTGTCAAAATCGGTGAATTCTCCAAGGGTGGTATCAGAGGCAAAACCTGTACTGTCTGTATGGAGCATGCAATAGGATGCAGGGGCAGCACCCTTCCAGAAAAGTCCTTCACGGGCGTTTTCCGCGCAGGCGGCATTGGCCAGCTGGCCTGTGATCTTGCAGATAACTGCATTCTCAACGGTTCCAGGTTCAGGGCCTGGGAACACAGGGGCTTCTGAGGGGTCCGCGTCTGCAAACACCTTCCTCATAAAGGCGTTCCATACAGGAAGGGCAATACTGCTTCCCGACTGTCCCCTGCCATTCTGAAGACGCATTCTTACCACATGATTGTCGTATCCAACCCACACTGACGCAACAAGATCAGGAGTAAAGCCTACAAACCAGGCATCTGCATAGTCACTTGTGGTTCCGGTTTTTCCTCCTGCTTCCCTTCCTGCGTAAGGGCCACCCCAGTACCAGCGGGCGCCTGTTCCTGTACCTGCCCGAAGAACAGACTGGAGCATGCTGTTCATAAGGTAGGCTCCTGTTTCACTGAGAACTCTTCTTCCAGGATCAGGCTGCCGGTTGCTTTCAAGTACATTCCCATACCTGTCATCAACCTGCAGTATGGCAGTTGTGTTTCTGGCAATACCACCGTTTGCAAAGGGAATGTAGGCCCTTGCCATCTCAAGAGGGTTAGCCATACAACTCCCAAGAGGCAGTGAATTCACCACAGGAAGCCTGGATGTAATCCCCATTGCCGCAGCACGGGCAGCTCCTGTTTCTATTCCAACTGCGTCTCCCAGTCTTACCGCGCTCACATTGAAGGAACGGGCAAGTGCCTCTCTGAGGGTCACCATGCCATGGAACTCTCTGTCATAGTTCCTTGGACGCCAGCTTCCAGGATTAAGGTCAACCACAACAGGCTGATCAAGAATCACACTCCCTGGCGACCAGCCCTGCTCTATGGCCTCTGCATAGAAGAATGGCTTGAAAGAACTTCCTGGCTGCCTTCTGGACTGAGTAGCCCTGTTGAACTCGCTGTCCTGAAAATCCCTTCCTCCAACCATTGCCCTTATGTATCCTGTGGATGGATCAACTGCAACCAGGGCACCCTGTATGTAATCAGGAGCGCCGGCAGTGGAATCCTCAACTGCCTGCCAGTGTGTCCATGAACTCTCATATCTGAGGCGCTCACCATCAGAGACCCACTGATCGGTAACAGGGTCCCAAAACGGTTCTTTTGAAACCAGCACGCTGTCAATGGCTTCTTCGGCGAACTGCTGCATTTCAGGATCCAGAGTGGTGTAGACCTCAAGCCCCTGCTCGTAAACCGCAGACCAGCCGTACCTGCTCACAAGGTACTGTCTCACATACTCGGTGAAATAGTCCCAGTCCTGTTCAAGTTCATACCTGTGAACATTCACCCCCAGAGGAAGTACTGATGTTTCAGCCATCTGCTCCTCAGTTATAACCCGGTGATCAGCCATCATGGAAAGGGCTATGTTTCTCTGCGCAAGACACCTGTCAGGATTCCTCAGGGGATTGAAACCGCTGGGGTTTTTCACCATTCTTACCAGCATAGCAGACTGGGCAAGGGTAAGTTCAGCAGCTGTTGAACCGCTGAAATATGTTCTTGCGGCAGCCTCTATTCCGTGGGCACCGGAGCCGTAGTATATCTGGTTCAGGTACATCTCCATTATCTCGTTCTTGGAGAACTGTCGTTCAATCTCCATTGCAATGAAAGCTTCCTGAATCTTTCTCTGATAGGTTTGATCCTGCTGAAGAAAAAGACCCCTGGCCAGCTGCTGTGTTATTGTGCTGCCTCCGTGGCTGGCTCCCGTTCTGATATTGTGAACAACACTTCGGAATATTCCCTGAAGATCAATGCCGGAATGGGTATAGAAGTTTCTGTCCTCTGTGGCAATAAAACCGCGAATAACCCAGGGGCTCACCTGATCCAGTGTTACAGGATACCTGTTCTCAACAAAGGCTGTTGCCAGTTCTTCCCCATTGCAGTCATAGATTCTGGTGGCACTTACCGGCTCACTTCCTCTCAGGCCTGCCACAAGAAGATTGCCTCTTGCTTCACTGAAGGCTTCAGCGCTGTCACTCCAGACTCTGTGAAGAAATCCTGCGGAGAAAGCCACGCCAATAACAGCAGTTACAGCAAACCAGTAACCGACTGCTGCAAGTGTTTTCTTCATCAGTTGCCTGCTCCGTTCAACAGGGGACTCTCAATGAGCAGGTCGTCCTGAACCTGAACAGAGTCCGCAGGAATCTCTTTTCTTGTAAAGAGCGGCTTACCATCTGCTGAAAGGGAGAGTTCATATTCGTACTGCCCTGTGTTTCCCACAAGAACCACGCTTCTGTAACCTGCCGGACCTGTCTGGGTTCCGAACTGGCTGTGAAAATCGCTCTGAAAATCTTTCCAGCTTCTCCAGACAAGTCTGTATCCTGTAGGTGTTCCAAGAAAGAGATAGATATCACCTGCCCAGTAAACCACCCGTTCAGGGTCCGGATCACCGTTCATGTCAACTCCCAGAGCCCTCCAGACAGGAATGCCTATGTCGCTCTCCACCTTCTGCTCCAGCTGGTGTGGATCAAGGTATATCAGAAGGGTTTCCAGAGGTTCACTGCTTCCGCATGTGAGAAGCGCAGGATATGTTCTGGAAAGGGTATCCCTCTCTTCAATCAGTGCGTCAACAGCAAAGAAAACACTGCGAAGAAAAGCAATCCTCTCCTCTTCCTCCTGCACATCAGGGCCCATCCATGTCCCTGTCTGTCTCAGGTTCTGCATTGCTTCGTGGTTCGCCCGCAGAACTGCTTTTTCCAGATATGCAAGCTCACGCCAGGCAGCAACCAGTTCCCTGAGTTCAACAGGAAAATCGGTTACCTGAAAAGTGGCTCTGTCCTGCACTATCTGAAGTTTGGCAGCTGCCCTTACATTGCTCAGAGCCATAACTGAATAACTCTCCTGAGAGAGACCTGCAACATAATCTTCAAAGGATGTGCCTGCTGCCTCAGCTGCATGCCAAGAAGACCAGTGAACCTCTCTGTCCAGATCTACATCTTTAAGAAGCATTCCTGCAAGTCGCATCTCTCTGAGAAGATCAGGATTCGAGAGAATAACAGCAGCCTGATACTCAACACTGAGGGAATCAATGGCATTTCCAGTAAGCTCATTCTCAATGCGCTCTATGAACCAGGAACCATTCAGCAGAACAAAATCCATTCGTATTACAGGCGGCAGTTCCTCAAGCCTGACTATGGAGCAGTAGTAACTGGTTCTGTAGAGGCTGTCAGGACCTGGAAGAACAGGGGTAAGCCTGCCCCCCTGGTCAAAGCCCCGCCATCTGCCGAAGAATTCCCAGGGAGAGAAACCGGTGGAAACAACTGAATCCTTCAGCTCAGGAGCAAGAAGCTCAATACACTCAGGATCATTCATGCCCAGAAGGTTCGAGAACTGAAGGGCTACCTCAAGGGGAGTTTCAGGCATTGTTCTGACGACAGTTGTGTCTGAAGCAGCTGACGGAACGGTTTCACCCTGTTGTTCTCCGCACCCTGAAAGGAGAGCGAAAAGAACAGCCGCGATAAATATTCTTCTGCTCACATTGTACCTGCCGTAACTCTTACAAGTTCATCCACTGTTGTCACTCCCTGCAGTACCTTTATGATTCCTGCTTCTCTCAGTGTATGCATTCCCGACTTCCCTGCAAGCTCTCTTATGCTTCCCATTGAAGCCCTTGCAAGCATGGCAGTCCGCATTTCCTCATTTATAAGCATAATTTCAAAAATCGCTGTTCTCCCCTTGTAACCTGTGTTTCTGCACTCACGGCATCCTGAGCCCTTTGTGAGCGATATACCGGTTTCAATTCCCAGCACCTTTCTCTGAAAACTATCAGGTTCATACTGAATCCGGCAGTGGGGACAGATGGTTCTGACCAGCCTCTGGGCAACGATACCCCTCAGTGTGCTCACCAGGAGATACGGGTCAACGCCCATATCCATCAGCCTTATCACCGTTGACGCAGAGTCGTTGGTATGAAGGGTGCTGAGAACAAGATGACCTGTGAGAGCGCTTCGCATGGCACTGACAGCTGTTTCCCTGTCTCTTATCTCACCGACCATGATTATGTCAGGATCCTGCCTGAGTACATACCTGAGAGCTGTTATAAAGGTAAGATCAATTGCCGGCTGAACAGAAATCTGATTGAAATCGTCTGTAACGAACTCCACAGGATCCTCAATGGTGGTAACATTGTTGCTTTCTGTGGAAACAGCGGTCAGGCTGGAATAGAGTGTTGTAGTTTTGCCGCTTCCAGTGGGGCCGGTTACCAGTATAAGACCATTGGGATTGTGTATGAGGTTTTCATACCTGCTCAAATCCACCGACTCAAAACCCAGCGCTGAGAGATCCTGCATCAGCACCCCTGGATCAAGTATTCGAAGAACTATCTTTTCACCGAAGGAAACCGGAACAGTGGAACATCGAATCTCAACAGGTTTACCCTGGAACATGGTTCTTATTCTGCCGTCCTGCGGTCTTCTTTTCTCTGCGATGTTCAGCCCGGAAATCATCTTGATTCTGCTGGCGATGGTCAGATGGAGTCTGCCCGGGAGCCTGTATACAAGATGAAGAACACCGTCTATTCGGAAACGGACAATTGTATTCTCACGGTGGGGCTCAATGTGAATATCGCTGGCCCTCTCTTCAAATGCATGCTGAAAAAGATGGTTTACCGCGTTGATAACCGGCTTGTCCGTTGGCTCAATGGACCTGTCGGCAGTGCTGTCAACGAACCTCTCAAGATTTCCGAGATCGACTTTCTCTTCTGAGGACAGTTCTTTCGTTGCAGCCAGAATTGAACTGTGAAGGCCGTAGAACTGGCGAATGACCTTGTCTATGGCACCTGGGCGGCTGAGATAAAGTTCTATCCTCTTTCCCAGCATGTGTTCCATATCATCCAGTTCAGCATCTGAAGGCACCCTGCTGGTGGCAATGTGTATTGATTCACCGTCATCTCTGAATGCAACCAGACCGTTGGCCTGGGCAAAAGCTCCTGGAAGGCTCTCTGTAACCGACTGATAGTCAAGCTCCAGAGGATCCAGATCAGCGTAAGGAATACCTGCCAGTTCCGCCAGATGCCTGAACAGTCTTTCTTCACCGATTATTCCGCTTGAAACCAGCAGAGAAAGGGGATTCTCGCTTGAGTTCTCTGCAAGCCTCCTGTACCTGTCGAACGCAGACCGGGAAATAACCTGGTCCCTAAGAAGAGTTGCAGGAACTGCAGAGGGCTCCAGAGGCCTCATCAGTGTACCTCCGAGAGAACAAGAGGTTCTGAAAGCCTGTCCCATGTGAAGCTTTCAGCAATCCGTGCTGCAGCCAGTTTTCCTGCTTCAAGGTCTGAGGCGTGAACAAGCCCGAGAACAGTACCGTTTTCCACAGGCGAGCCGCATGATATTTCCTGAGCCCACCCAACAAGAGGGTCAACAGTATCTTCAATTCTGAATCTGCCGCCGCCTAAAGCCCTGACCTCGCGGCCTACAGTGAGGGCATCAGGGCCGTACCAGTAACCTGTTCTGTCTGCTCTTACATCTATTATCACAGGTGCCTGGGGAAGCGACTCAAAGGCTTCCAGATCACCGCCCTGGGCTTCTACCATTCTGCTGAACAGGTCAAAGACCTTTCCGCTGGCCAGGTTTTCATAACAGAGCTGCTCGCTTTCAGGGATTCCTGCGTGCTCTGCCATTTGTGAGACCAGACGGACAGTAAGTTCAGTGGCATCAGCAGGCCCTCTGTTCCTCATGATATCAATGGATTCCTGTACTTCCAGGGCATTTCCTGCGGTGAACCCCAGAGGAACATTCATTGAGGTTATCAGCGCACTGGCTTTCTTGCCGGAAAGCTGAGATGTTCTTACAAGCAGTTCAGCAAGTTCAGTTGCTTCAGTGAGTTCAGTCATGAAAGCGCCGCTGCCGCACTTTACATCAAAAACAAGAATGTCAGGATTTTCAGCAAGTTTCTTGGAGAGTATGCTGGCACAGATAAGCGGTATTGAGGTCACTGTGGAGGTTGCGTCCCTGAGGGCATAGAGTTTCCTGTCTGCAGGGGCAAGACTGTCTGTCTGGCCTATCATGCATACCCCCAGACTATCAACCTGTTCCCTGAACTGTTCCATTGAGAGATTCACATTGAATCCAGGTATGGATTCAAGCTTGTCCAGAGTGCCTCCGGTATGGCCGAGACCCCTTCCGCTTATCATTGGAACCCTGATACCTATGGAAGCTGCCATAGGCGCCAGAACAAGCGAGAGCTTATCCCCTACACCGCCTGTACTGTGCTTGTCTGCAAGGGGTGAAAGAGACGGTTCCCAGCTTACTGTCTCGCCGCTGTCACGCATTGCTTCTGTAAGGGCAAGGGTTTCCTCGGAGTTCAGGCCGTTGATGTACGCAGCCATGAGAAATGCGCTGGCCTGATAATCGCTTACACTTCCATTGGCGATACCTGATGCAAGCTGATAGAGCTGTTCAGAAGGAATTGCTCTGCCGTCACGCTTGGCTCTCAGAAGGTCTGTTATCATAACCATGTAACAGCATCCACCACCTGGGCGTATTCAAGGGCAGCAAAAATCGCTGCTGCCGCTGGAATAAGAAGCAGCAGGAAAAACTTTTTCTTCCCGCTTTGCCGAATCTCAAGATACTCACCTACAGACATCCCTTCCAGCTTGATTGAAGGATGTCTTATCACATCATAGGAGTATATCTGTCTTCTTTTCAACAGCTTCTTCAGTTCCGCCGCAGATTCAACCATTATCTCCGATTCAGCTGTAACAACTGTAAATGACTGAATATCATCAACCGGTGGCTCCGAGGGTTCAGGGGCAGGCTCAGGTTCAGCTTTGCCTGAAGGAGTTTCTTCAGCATTCTTAACAGTGTTCTGTAATCGTTCGTAAGAAGGTTCAGAAACAGGCTCATCATGTTTTTCAAAGATATCTTCAGCAGGCATATCCGGAAGCTCTTCTTCCTCCACAGCGCCGTAAGCGGCCTGAGGCCAGTCTTCCAGATCAAAAAGACCGCACATGCTGACCGGTTCCCAGGTCTTTCCGTCCATGGATATTTCAGCATCCACAGGAATACGGGATTCCTTTATCCAGCTGCGAACAATGTCTGTAGATCCTGCCTTGTACACATTTCCGTCTACCCTTATCTTCACCGACACTATCTTACCGGCAGGAACCTCCCTCAGATAGGGAGCAAGAGCAGGAAGAGCCGAAGCCTTTACACCCCCTGGAGGTGTTCTCGGCCCTTCAACAACTGCATCTTCAGTAATTCGTGCTTCTCTTGCCCATTTAACAAGAACTTCAAATTCAGGCGTTCTGAACACTCCACTTCTCATGGAAACAGTCCACTGATTATCAGGATTCAGGATAGCAGCAAATTCTTCTCTGGACAACACTGAAAGCCACTGGTCAGTACCGGCTTTTCTGAAGCTGTCGCTGCTGGATACCCGATTCTCCCTGACCCAGCTCAGAAGCTGGTCAAAATCGGCAGCCCTGTAAATCCTTTTCCCTCGCCGGAGCTCCCAGGCGCCGCTCTTTTTGACGGTCATGCCATTACCCTCCTTCAGCAGTCGGTGAACCCCATTATATACATCATGCTAATAGTTTTGCGAAGCTCAGTTGTCAACACCGCCGATGAATCGGGCACCTCTGAAAACTATGGTATCAGCAAGAGCAGAGGCAACCAGATCATCATCCAGCCAACCTCTTCTTCCGCATATTGATATGAGCCTGTCAACATATGATTGCCAGTAGCCGGGCAACGCTCCGGCTTCAGCAAATCGGTGATACAGCTTCGGCCCTGGCAGTATGGAAACAAGATATGCAGTCTCCCGAACAGAAAGATCAGCAAATCTCCTGTCAAAGTAATAGAGAGCTGCCTGATCAAAACCAAACACATCAGGACCAAGTTCCACGATATTGGCGTAGATTTCGAGGATACGATCCTTACTCAGCCACCTTTCCATCCTCCAGGTAAGAAAAACCTCCTGCAGTTTCCTGGCCAGGGTCTTCTCCCTACCGAGAAAAAGATTCTTTGCAAGCTGCATGGAGAGAGTGGATCCGCCTCGAACAAACCTGCCTTCAGTCATATCAGCCCTTATGGAGTTTCTTATGTGATACTCACTGAAACCGCTGTGTCTTCTGAAAGAAGCATCCTCTGCGCAGCAGAGAAGAGGCTCGAAATGGGCAGGAATGGAATCAAACACAACGAAGCCGGAATTATGAAGAGTATCCAGTGAGATGGTTCTGGTGTTGCCCCATGTGTCCCTCATGGTGCAGGAAGCCCCTCCATCTTCCTCTCTCAGCCTGCTGAAACTCACAGGACTCCAGTTGACCCTGAGACCCCTGGAATCAATATCAATGCTGAAATTGGAACTGTCCGGATAATCCCAGTCCAGCAGTAGTTCCGCAGCAAAGTCCAGCTCGCCGCCAAGACTGAGTCCGTTCAGACTTCCCATAAGCTCATCAGGAACCGATGAGGTTATCTCCCCACCTGTAAGGGAGTGATTGTAAAGAAACAGACGCATCATTCTTCTGGTTTCCCATGACACATCAAGGGTAAAGTACACCTCAGCGCTGTTCAAACGAACCATGCCGGTATCAACAAAAAGCTGACATGATTCCGGCAGCACACCGCCGCTGCAGAAGAGGAATGCCTCTGTAGTAATGGTGTCCGGAGCTATCTCTTCCCTGTATACAGAAAGCTCCTGAAACTCCAGCGCTCCGGTGAAGAAAAGAGAATCTGCTCCAGAGAGAAAAACTGAAAGGGAACCTGCCGGAGCAGCGGTTATCACAGCACCTCCTGTAAGTGAATCCAGCAGTGCCATTGCCGGTTCACTCACCTGGGAGAAATCCATGGAAAGGGAAGCAGACTGCAGACCGCCCCTGTCTGCCTCTGCTGTAAAGAGAGCCTGGGCAGGTCTGCCGTCAATCTCAGTTATCAGACCTGCTACATTCCATATGTTACCCTCTGTACCGGTACACCTTCCTGAAACAGTATGCCCTGCAAGGGGGCCAGGGAGTTCATCACCTGTAAAAGGAATCCCTGAGACCGACTGAAATACCCCTGTGAACCCACCGGAAACCATGGACAAATCAGCAGACCCCCAGCTCCCGTCCAGAAAGCAGGTATATTCGCCGCAAATCCTGCTTCCGGTGAGCAGGGTACCGTCTGCAAGAGAAACATCCATCAGAGAAAGCACAAGCTCTGCCCCACCGCCATCACTGACAGAAAGTTCTTCATCCCGGTACTGACCGCTGTAAAGACTTCCTCCGGCGCCAACAGCCATAACAGGCTTCGCATGAAAGGGAACTCCCTCAACAATAACCCAGAGGCTATCGGCCGAAAGGCCGGTTCCCGGCAGTGAGGCATCCACAAGAAGCACAGCGTCATTCCCGAAGCGGATTCCGCTCCATGATGCCTCCGAATCAATGGCATGTATTCTGCGTGAAACCGCATTGATCAGAAACAGATGCCCTGCAGCCGGAATAAGCAGGGTGAGCAGCGCAACTGCTGCTGCCTGTATTACAGGCGGTCGGCGCATGGCTTTGTCAGAAATTCTTCATGCAAAAACGATTCAGTATTGATAATTTCATACCCTTCCTGACCAGCATAAGCAGCTGCTCTTCCAGACCTTGATTCACCTCCAGGAGCGAACAGCGCACAACTGATTTGAAACAATAGCATTACATAAGCAGGAAAGAAGACCACTTAATCCAGTGCAGATCATGACTGCACCTTTTCCACCAGTTCTGTCACTGCTGAATTCTTGTAAAAGATCAATGCAAAGTCCAGAGGAAGCAGAATACCGCTCTTTTACAAAAACGGTACTGACATGGCACTCAATGAACTTATCCGATTCTGCAGATATGACAAAGCAATGAACAAAACAGACAGCCATCAATACAGCACCTGCCGGGAAATCAGAAACAGATAATGAAAACAAGGACTTAGGTAACAGTAACGCTCAATCCAGCTTGACAACTTGCAGAACACTTTCCTGTGACTCACTTCGGGCAACAGCAAAATAGCTTCCGGCTGACACAGATTTACCTGCAGAATCACAACCGTCCCACAGGAAACAGCCATCCCCTGTTTGATGCAAGGTTCTGATAAGCCTGCCGGATGTGTCGTACACAGAAAGCTGTTCAGAACCGGATGACCCGACAAGGGTAAAGACAGTGCTTCCCTCAAAAGGATTTGATGAACAGATCAAAGTCAGGTTGACCGGATCAACCGGTAAGGTTGACTCTTCCTCAACCTCTACCCAGTTGTGGTCCAGCCAGCCAAGCACGATCCAGTAACCGCCAACCTCAAGGTCTGCCTGAGACCAGACTGCGAACACATCTCCAGCTTCATTTGTTGTCGCATCAAGACAGTAAAGCTGCTGGATCTTTTCATCACTGTAGTCGTAAGCAGCGTAGGGCTCCTCAATGAAGTTCCCCTCCTTGTCCATGATCGCGAAGTACACCCAGTGATCAGACTGAAAGTATGCCAGCCACATAAGGTAAAGTGTTTCTCCATCGGGGCCGGGCATGATGTTCAAAAACCAGTTTCCAAGATCAGGTGTCCCTGTCTCTCTGGTCAACAGGAACTGACCGGATGCCCCATCAACCTTATCAGGTATCTCTATCTCCCTGATCAACAGGACCTGACCGGATGCCCCATCAACCTTTACCAGGGATAGTACATAATAACTTGCCCCCTCTTTGGCATAGTGCATGAAGCACCAGAAATTACCATCACTGTCAGTAGTCACTGATGACTCAGGCGTTATAAATTGCAGATTCTGAACCATCACAACCGGCGCAACAGTGATGTTTCCCTCAAGGTCATACTGAATGTAGACCGGTACTGCATATCCTGATGTGTAGAAGATATGCACCCTGTTACCGTCAACCTGGATATTGGATATCTCCTCTGAACTGCCGGGAATGGTGTCTCTGAACACTTCACCCAGGACAGGATCGCAGACAGCATAGCAGACTCCTCCGTATATCTCAAAAACGCAATGGATCCGTCCCAGGCTGTCAGATGAGGCTTCCAATATGGGACGGTTCACATATGAGTCCCGGATAAGAAGGCTTGTTGAAACAAGTTCCTCTCCGGTACTGTCACGGAGGGTGAACCAGACAGGTGCCCCTTCTCTCCAGAAAAGAGCAACACTGTCACTGCTCAGTTTGCATGATGATGTATACCCGGACCACACATCATTCGAAACCATTGTCTCTGGGTGAATGACAGTACCGTCAGGCAGGAACACCTTGTAACCCACACGGCTCTTGTTGTCGAACATCCCCCATACCAGATGAAGTGTGTCTGATCCGGTAACCTCGATCCTCTCCCGATTCTCACCGTAGTAAGTCCATACATCAATGGCGATCATGGGCTCACTCCATCCAGGAGCCCATGTTACAGAGATCAGCGCAAACAGCAGAAGAGATAACATTACTCCTCCAGAACTCCTGTTCTTGCAGCGTCATGCTGACACTGCGGCCATGGGGCGTAACCGGTTGAACAGCTTCCCAGTTCCCACACATGAAGGTAATTGTCCATGGTTCCGAAGACAACCTCAACCTTCCCGTCCAGGTCAATGTCTGCTATGACAAAACCTCCCTGAACAGAAGAAGGAAGGGTGTAAGGAAAACCGAGATCAATAAGGGTATTACCACCACTGGATATCCCGTATACCACACCCTCCTGCGTTGCAGCAAGTATATCTGCATATTCATTATCATCCTGATCATTCAGTTCACCAAGGGCAGGGAAAGGTGGTTGAGAAAGGCCTTCATCTGTGTAAAGGTAAGGGAAGTTCGATCTGTGATAACCATTTGCGTTCCAAGCAAAACACTGGTTCTCAGTATTGGCTATTACATGGTCTGGCCCATGATGAGTCGGGTCCCAGTCGGCCATGACACAGTATGGCACATGGTACGATTCCCTGCCGGGATTGCCCTGGCAGGGCACCTGTGTGGCAAGATTTACAGGATTCAGGAGCCATGCAGGGTTGCTGAACTGAGCGGATTCGTCAGTTGGAACTGCTATCATGTTTCCTCCGGAAAGACCTCCGACAGCAGGGATAGTTACCCAGTTTTCCTGCCATTCCCGCTGGGAAATAAAGGAATCTGCAGCGTAATCGTATACATAGTACTCGGTCTGGGGCGGGCTGCCCACAGTATACCATTTTACCCGTGTTATGATTTCCGGAGTGCCGTCCCCGTTTACATCCTCAAGGGCAGACCATGAGTTAATTAAAAGAGCATTAGAGATACCTGGCAACTGCTTAGTTCTTATGGGAACAAGGGAAGATCCAGACACATCAAACACTGTCAGATCATCATCCCTGATCACTACGACTTCGTCACGGGTCTCCAGGGAGCTTTCGCTGACAAAGTCTCCAAGGCTCACTGAATGAATCGTTCTAAACCAGCCGCCTGCATGAGAGAAAGATGCAACAGGTGAAGTGGAGGTGTTACTGTATACCAGGAGATGAGTCTTTGTGTCGATCACTATTTCCGGATCAGCATTTCCACAGACATTACCTGCTACGGGAACAGTAGCCCGCAATCCTGTTCCTAAGTTATGAAACAGCTGTCTTCTGTCAGATTCCCAAACTGGCCACTGAGGAGAGCTGTCGTCAAAGACAAGGAGCTTCTGACTGGTTGCTAAAACTATCTCCAGGCCGTTGGAAGAGTTGCCATCGAAATCACAGAGGACTGGAGGAACAAGAACGGATTGATTCAAGGGAACAGGCCACCCGTCCTGATTGGGATAGAAGTCTCTAATCTTGAACTCGGTCTCTGCGGAGTTGTTTGGCAGCCACGAATCAGGAGTCTGACCTCCAGGATCAGAAGCAGTCACTTTGATATTCAGAATGCCGGGAGGAGTAAACCAGGTGGCCTCCCAGACAAAATCAATTTTGGTTTCAACACCTGGTTCAAGGCCGCTGCATTGGTTTGAAAGCATCTCGGACATGCCGGAATTATCAGTGATTTCCATTGTCAGCATGAATGGACCGGCAGCCAGCCATCCTGCGTTTCTGACAACTACACTGAAAACAACTGTTCCGCTTCCGTCAACAGTCATAGTGGGGTATATGTTAAGAGTCATATCATCAGGACTGATGATCAGATCGCAATGGTCCCTGAATTTGACTCGATCTCCTGTATCAAGAGCAGGGTCACCGAACAGGTTAAACCTGCCCAGATCTTTGTTGAACCATTCACCCACCCAATACCAGTACAGCATATCAAGTCTGCCAGCGGCAATGGCGTCTCCCTGTCTCGTATGACCGTTACAGAACAGGTTTCTGATAATGGCTCGTCCAAGGTAGCCGCTGTTCCCCGATTCATAGCTGCTTGCGAAAACTCCGATAGCACCACCATCCGTGTTTCTTATAAACTCCTCGGCAAGGCAGGCAGGACCAAGGTCATAAGGAGGTAGAGAGGTCTGATTGACAGGCTCACGGCAAAGGCAGATACCGGGAGACCTGTTGTCATGCTGATACTGTGTGTGGTTGAATGTCCCGGAAGAGCAGCATAACATCAGAATGAATGGCGGCAAGTGATCGGCAAATGTTCCGAGATCAGCAACATCAAGGTTGTCGAAACATGAATCAGGAACTCCGAAGTTCTCTAATTCTTCATTCAATCCCGCATTGAACAGATGAAAGTCACCATGGTCAGCATAGAATGCAACCTGTGATCCCCTGTTGAACACAGTGTTGCAGGCATCAACCCACTCAGCGCTGGTCATATCGCTGCCGTCACTGTTGGGAGGATCATCCTCTCCGTCACCGCAGTGATAGTTATCCCACTGGTAGCCCAGCCAGTCTGCAAGCGCTTTCGTCCACCGGGCGGAAGGATACCAGTGATCTGTTTCCGTGCCCGCCAGTCGTGTGATGTATCTTCTGTACTGCATATTAGCCGGAACTGAAATTGTTACCGGAGCTTCGTACTCCTCAATCAGATCTATCATGTCCTGCAGATTAGCAGCTTCCCGGGTTGAGAGTCTGCCTACAATCATATCGGGCATTGACGCATAAACGCTTCTGGGTTCGTCGAAGTAGGCATACCACTCGTCATTGCCGAACCCGCAGGAGCTTTCCGCTGTAGGGAGGAACCATGGACCGATGGTGGTACATGATCCATCTTCATGGTCACCGATCAGCAGAAGGTATGAGGGTCTGTCCCCTGGTGTTCCGAAGTTCCATAGAGTCTCAGTGAAGTCCCTGATCATGTTCGGAGTAATGATTGGCTCATTAGTTCTGAACTGCCAGAAGATTTTATCGGATGTGGCTATCAGTACATCAAAACCGTTGAGCTGAGCCCTGTGGTTTGCAAGAGCATCGACCCAGGGACCATCCAGACCTCCGGCAACGATGATCACATAATCGGGGATCTCAGGCGGGGCTACTGTAAGGTCAGCCGGTCTGTAAACGCTTCCCTGAGTCGGAGAGGCCGTATACGGCAGAGGATCGGGATCATAGCCGACAAGTGTGTTTCCGATCAGCCTCTCGTAAGGGCCCAGATCGGAAACACTGACAACAGGAGCTGATTCGCTGAAAGAGATATTGAGCTGAATATCGCTCCATACCCTGAGGCTGTCCTCCGAGGCCAGAAACTGCACAGGATACACATCAACAACTGCCACTCTCTGATCCCTCAGTCTGAATTCACCTGAAATCTCAGCGCCAACTGCGGGGAACCACTCAGTTGAGGAGTAGGCTGAAGGGTTCTTCTGAAACACTTCTTTGTAATAAGTTGATGCGCCTTCAGTGACCAGTTCAAGACAAGGCGCCGGATACACCACTGTATTCTCCAGATGATCTGCGCATGATCTTGATGATTCAAGAGAAAGCGCCACATTGTCAGGAACGGCAACGAAGCAGGTAACAACCGGGACTTCCGGATAACCTGCTTCAGAGTACATGCGAACTCCTGGTGTTCCGGAATACCTGGAATACTCAACTGATTCATGGAGAATCTCCTGAGAATCAAGACCTCTCAACTCTACATCAAAGAGAATGTTATCCTAAGTTGTTTCACCGTGCCTGATCACAGGTTCTGAACCGTCTGAAGCTCCTGCGTTGAACTCAATCCAGCTGCCCGAAGCCGTGAACGCAGAAAGCAGTAGCACAGATATTCTCATAATGTACCTCATTGTATCCCCCCCTATAAGATTGAGATTACTCAAACACTCCTCAAACAGGGCTGTTTCTGATAGTAACCGCCATGTCTCCGGGAAACACAAATCAGTGATGAGGATTAAACACATGATTTGCTGGCACCTCACGAGATGCAGGTAAGAAAGCGCTGATGTAATACTGGCTCAGCTGCCCTTGAATGCTATATAGCAGTTTCCATCCTTTTTCTCCAGAATCTTTGTCTTCATGCCCTCCCGTTTCATCACTGTAACCACTGAACTGTCTCCAAGAATAGCATTAATAGTTTTCTCAATCATTGTGGGAAATGGACAGAAGGTATCACCAGGGGTCATCTTAGCCTTGCCGACACCAATGGGGCAGAACCGGCAGCTGGCTGAACCTATTCGAACTGCAGGGTTGCCATCGTTGTTATTTAACACATCCACATCACCTGCCAGCTGAAAAACCATGTTGATGAACTCAACAGCAGGTTTCAGCTTCTCGGTGAGACTGGTTCGGGAAGCAGCTTCATTCACTGCAATGGAGTATTCAGGCATAGTTTCAAAGTAAGGAATTACAAAAGTCTCCATCGAATGGGCCAGAAGACGATTCAAAAAGGCCTGATTAAACATGCCCTGCTGGCTGGCAAGAGATCCCAGCAGAGAAGCGATCATAAGATGCCACTGGGAGAGTTCCCTGTTCTGTATCAGCTCTCTCATCTCCATATGATTTTCGGACATACTTCTTCCCTCCGGTATTCCTTTCCATTATGTGCTTATGAATTCAGCAATATCAGGTTGAATATTTACTATTACTCATCAAGTAATATTGTCTTAAGTGTTATTCTTTGAATCAGTTGTCTCCCATGGAATTATCATATTCAATCTCAAACCTCAGTTTGTGTTTTGCTTCTTCCTGAGCAAGAGCGATAAACAGATCTCTTACATCTCCTTCAGAGGCCATTCCAGCCAGTCTGGTGTAGAGTTTATATGCAGCTTTTTCCTTCTTCATTGCCACAACAAGCGCATCCTCAAAGGTATCAATTGCGTCCGTGCTCACATCAGCTGTGTAGTCGGAAATCTTCAGATCAAGAACTTCCTTTTCTGAAGGTTTAAAGGTCATGCCGTTCTTCGCAGCCTGAAGCTTCGACTTGTGAGCCTCTTCCTCATCTGCAAACTCAAGAAAAACCTTCTGCAAATGTGAATGGCGAGCCTTTTCAGCAAGCTCTGTGTAGAATCTTACTGCATTTTCCTCTTCTTTGATGGCATAATCAAGAATCTCGTCTACTGACTTCAAGTTCTTCATAGCTTCTCCCGGTCCAGACACACCTGCTTTGCCGGCGGTAATAATGCTTTAAAAAAGGAGGCGGGTCACCCCGCCTCCCTCGCTAATGAATCTGGTTCTACTGAGACTGGCCCAGAATTATGAACTCGATTCGTCTGTTCTGTGCCTTGTTGGCTGAACTGGTGTTGGGAACAACAGGCTGTTCCTCACCATAGCCGACGATGCTCAGAGACCTGGCAGACACGCCCTTGTTCACCAGATAGTCTCTTACAGAAGCAGCTCTGCGCTCACTGAGACCCTGGTTGTAGCTGGCACTTCCATCGCTGTCAGTGTGACCGGCGATACGCACATCAACACCCTGGTTGGCGATAAGGGTAGCGGCAACATTATCAAGAATGCCGAAGCTCTCAGGCTTGATGTTGGCACTTCCTGAATCAAAGTAGATGTTGTTGAAGCTGAGAACCTGGCCCTCGACCAGTTCAGGACGCATCTCAACATCAAAGATAGTGGTCTGCTCAGGAGTCATCACCTTAACCTTGATAACATCAAGATAACCTTCAGCAGTAACCTTAATCGTCCAGTTACCCTCAGGGACACTGATTGAGTAAACACCGTTGCGGTCTGTTGTTGTTGTGTTCTCAATACCGGCAGGAAGGCCTTCGACTGTCACAGTTGCGCCGGAGATGATCTCGTTGGTTTCACCATCGGTAACAGTACCTGTAAGAACTCCGTTATCAGGAATCGGAGTCATTGCTATATCAAAGGCATGGTCTTCACCGGCAACAATAACAACAGTCTCTGAGAAGGGCAGATAGCCCTCTAAAGCTGCTTCCACAGGAACGGAGCCGGCAAGGATCTCAGCACTGTAGAAACCGTTTTCTGCCATGACAGGCATCACTGAAGATGCAGGGAAGGAAATCTCTGCAGCCAGAGTTTCGCCAGTTTCAATATCGGTTACCATACCGCTGAGGGTTCCGTGGGTCGGATCCTGAAGAAGAACAGAAGAGAAGATGAGGTTCATACCAAAACCGTACTCTGCAGGATAACCGCCGGGGAACGGCGCTCTTGCAATACGCTCTTCCTCAGTAACGGTTCCGGTGGCCTGATAGATACCGTGACCAAGGTCTCCCCACTCAGGATCGAAATCGGTAAGAGCCATGGAACCGGTAACATCAAGGGCAATGCCGTAGGGAGAAGTAAATCTGAATCCGCCGCCAAGCAAAGCAAGGTCGTCGTATCTCTCGCCGTCACCGGCTTCCTCTTCCCTGTCAAGGAACCTGCTGTACTCAAGCTCTGCGAAAGGTGTAATTGAGCCACCCTGGTATTCTATGCCGCCGGCAACCTTGATTACATTGTCATCGATAGTGACCTCGACTTCTTCGGAATCAAGAATAGTGCCGGTGGCCATGTCGCGCCTTACATCGGTGTATGATATCTCCTGAGAGAACCGGTGAAAACCTGTGTTCAAGTGAACGCCAAGGCCAAAATCCGAATTGTAGGACATGAGAAGGTCACCGCCGAAGTGTAACTTTCCGGAGTTAAGCATGCTTCTGCGCATCTCAAACATCGGATCGTCCATCCACCAGATGCCATCGGTGCCCTCATCCTTGACAGTGACATAATCATTATCACCGCTGGAGACAGAAAATCCCGCACTGGGCATGAAACCCATCCAGAACTGGCCGTCATTTGCAGGATTGAAGGAAAGCTTAAGGGAAAGCATGGCTTCATTCAGAGCGTCATCGCTTTCCCAGTCACCTGTTCCGCCGTCTCTCTCTTCATTGCTCAGGTCTCTCTTGTAACCGTTCCAAAAATAGGATACACGACCGGCAATTTCAGCCATCTGATTTATGCCGTAGCCGAAGGCAAAGTAACCGGTGCCATCGTACTCGGAATCTTCAACCTCGAAACTGCCGGACTGGGGAAGCCAGGCATTTCTTGTGTCTTTGCTTATGCCCAGATGAGTGAAGAGACCCAGAGAATACTGGTTGGTTTCAAGGGGCTGAGCATCAACAACTCTGTTAAGCCCTCTAAGCCCGTAAAAGGACGGCAGGGCCATAGCTGTGCTTGCCGCCATGAGCAGAATAGCAAGACTGATAATTTTTTTCATTATCCCTCCAGTTGAATACGAATCTGTCTACATCAGCGAAACAGACCGATTGTTTCTTACTCACTCTGTAAAATACAGAGTATTCCCTTTAACAATTCTATGTAAGATACATTTCCTGATGAAGCAAGTCAATCGTGCAATCCGTGATTCAAAGAACCAACCTCTGCTTAATGCAAAGACGATTCAGCAGAACAGCAGAAGTAAGCCTTGCATTCATCTTCATGTTCATGCCTGGTTACATCTTCCTTAAGTTGCATCATGTTAATTAGTTATAAATACGGTGCAACCGCTTAATGAGACACTAACGGCATGCACAGGGTTACTTTTCTTATCTGCAATTGAAACAGTTTTTTTACAAAATACAGCACATCTTCTGATTCTTGTGAATGTGTTTTCAGTAATTTTGTTCAGGGATTAACAATGCTGCTTCAGACATCTTCGGGCTCTTATTAGTTATTTAATTCTTTGCCAGGCAACACTATAGTTCTACTGCCCTGTTTATCCGGTGTGATACGGCAATACCCCGCCTGTGGTTTGTCAGGCGGGGTTTTCAACAGCAGTATACTATGTAGAGTATTTATCCCTTATCGCTTTGGGTACAGGCTGTTTCCTGTCCCAGGCCATAGGAATTCGCCCCTCCTCCATGTGAAGAATATTTCTGCCGTCCCTGTGTCCCATCTCAAAAGCCTTCAGGTTCATATCCAGGAACGCAGGAGGTACTGCCAGCTTTATAGCGTCAGTCCAGGTATCCAGCTTGAAATAACCGCTCAAGGCGCCGAACATGCCTATCGCTATCAGGTTTGCTGCTATCTTGCTGTCGAAAGCCTCAATGCATTTGCTCGTGAAGGGATACTCGTAAACCTTCCCTTCAGGGAGCTGATCAACATAGGTTGAATCAACAATGCAGAATCCGGTCTCTTTCAGCTTGGGACTGAATTTGTCGGCACTTTCCTGATTCATAGCAAGCAGAATGTCCAGCTTCCTGCAGTTGGGGAAGAGTATCGGCTTATCGGATATGATCACATCAGTGCGGCTGGCACCGCCTCTTGCTTCCGGACCGTAGCTCTGCGTCAGGCACACTTCGCTGCCGTTGATTATGGCTGCCTGGCTGAGTATTCTTCCTGCAAGCCCAAGGCCCTGACCACCTGCTCCTGCCAGCCTGATCTCGGCGTATTTCACTTCTTCACCTCCGGTTTCACCCTGTCAAGAAGTTTACTGTAACGCTCCATGTAGCCCATTTCGCTCTTATCTGCAAAGATGCCTCTGACTATCTTGCCTTCAAGCTTGTCAGCGGGAAGCTTTGAGGCCTGTGCTTTGTTGATGGTGGTATCCCTGAGAAGCTCCATCATTTTCACAGCATCACCCTGCCTGTTGGCTCTGCCGTAGTTGGTAGGGCAGGGAGAAACCACTTCGACAACCCTGAAGCCTGCGCCGTCAAGGCCCTTCTGAAGGATTCCGTCCAGCTCCATTACATGGTATACCGATCCTCGTGCCACGAAATTGGCTCCTGCGGCTTCAGCCAGTTTGCACACATCGAAATTCGGTTCGATCATTCCGTACGGCGTTGTTGAAGTACGGGAGCCCTGAGGTGTGGTTGGAGAAAACTGACCACCTGTCATTCCGTAGTTGTTGTTGTTAACAATGACAGCTGTAATGTCCATGTTCCTTCTGGCAGCGTGAATGATGTGGTTTCCGCCGATGGCAAGAGCATCACCGTCGCCCATGACAGCAAGAACCTTCAGGTTTTCGTTGGCCATTTTCGCCCCTGTACCGAAGGCAAGAGCTCTGCCGTGGGTTGTATGAAGGGTATTGAAGTCGACATAAACCGGCATTCTGCTGGTGCATCCGATACCGGAGACCATGAGAACATCGTCAAGTTCCCAGCCAAGTTTGTCGACAGCCCTTATTATGGAACCCATGACTATGCCGATACCGCACCCTGGACACCATACATGGGGGAATTTCTTCTTGGATCTGAGATATCTGTAGGAGTATGGAAGTCTTGCAGGCATCACATCACCTCCAATACTGCCTGAACAATCTGCTCAGGAGTTATCTCATAGCCGTCATACCTGTGAAGAGGGACCACTCTGACATTATCCGAGGTGAGTCGTTCCACCTCGTGGACCATCTGCCCCTGATTCAGCTCGGGAACCAGGATAACATCCTTGTTGTCCAGTTTTTCCTTCACAGTTCTGTCAGGGAAGGGCCAGAGAGTGACAGGTCTGAAGATCCCTACCTTTTTTCTCTTTTTAGCAAGAATGTTATGAGCAGCCAGTGCGCTTCTGTACACTGAACCGTAACAGAAAACTACCACACGGCTGTCTTCCACATCATGAAGCATGTTATCCTCAAGGATATCGAGACGCCTGGTTATCTTATGCTTCAGTCTGTTCATCTTTGTAATGACCTCGTCGACCTTCCTTGTAGGAAAGCCGTGAACATCATGGGTAAGCCCTGTAACATGGAATCTGTAGCCGCTTCCGAACCTGGCCATAGGAGAGACTCCAGTTGCAGAAGTGTGATAATGCTCATACCACTCTATGGGCACATCCGGTTCAGAGAGGGGTGTTACGCTGATTTCACCTTTAGCAGGAAAGCTGAGTTTCTCTCTCATGTGGCCTATAACCTCATCAGGCATGAGTATTACAGGTGTTCTGAAGGATTCTGAAAGGTTGAATGCCCTTATGGTAAGCTTGAAACATTCTTCCACATCCGAAGGCGCAAGAACGATTGCTGGATGGTCTCCGTGTGTTCCCCATCTGGCCTGCATCACATCACCTTGAGAAACCTGTGTAGGAAGACCTGTGGAGGGCCCGCCACGCATGACATTCACAAGCACAAGAGGAACCTCGGTCATGCAGGCATAACCAAGACCTTCCTGCATCAGACTGAAACCGGGGCCGCTGGTGGCAGTCATTGACCTGCCGCCGGCAAGGCTTCCGCCGATAATGGCACTGATACTGGCTATCTCATCCTCCATCTGAATCCACCTCTTGCCGATAAGAGGCATCTCCCTTGAAAGAATTTCAGCAACTTCCGTTGACGGAGTAATCGGATAACCGGCGAAAAAATCAATTCCGGCTGCAAGTGCGCCGAGGGCTACAGCTTCGTTGCCCTGAACAAGTCGGGTCTCACCCCAGGGAACTCCGCTCATTTCTCACCACCATTCTTTCTGCTGTTCTTCAGTTCCTCACCGCTTACAAAAACAGCGAACTCAGGGCACCTCCTGGCGCAGAGAGCACATTCGATACACTTCTCGGGGTGTGCTACACGAGCCTTCTGGTCTTTGCCCATAGCGAGCACTTGCTTGGGACAGAAAGCAATGCATATGCCGCATCCCTTACACCAGTCGGGAAAGATGTGGACCGCAGGCTTTCTCTTCACCTCACTTGGTTCTACCTTTGTCTGTCCCTTGGCGGGCTTCTCAGACATTGAACAGTACCTCCAGATGATGCGTGGAAAGGCAAGACCCGAACAGGTCCTGCCTTCCTGCGCGATTTCCGCTCACAGCGGACTTTGCTACTTGGTAAAGGGCTTGAGAACTTCTGCGAGATCCGGCTTGCCGATCTCCTGAAGGTCGTATGTAACCTTTACCGTAGGTTTGTCTATCTTGACGACTCTTGTCAGGTCAATGGGAGTACCGATAACAACAACATCGCAGTCGATGGCGTTGATGGTCTCCTCAAGGTCTTTCATCTGCGCGTCACCGTAACCCATTGCCGGAAGAATGGCTGTTTCTTCCTGGCCGGAGTAATACTTCTCAAAGGTTTCCCTGATGGTCCTTACAGCGAAAGGAACTGGATTGGCAAATTCGGCAGCGCCGTACTTCTCAGCTGCTACATAGCCTGCACCGTACTCCATCTCACCGTGTGTAAGAGTCGGACCGTCCTCAACTACGAGAACCTTCTTGCCTCTGACGAGTTCAGGCTTATCAACGCTTACCGGGCTGGCTCCGTCTATGATCTTTGCGCTGGAGTTAACCTTGCGGATGTTCTTCCTTACCTCTTCAACATCTTCAGGATATGCGCTGTCGATTTTGTTGATAACAACAACATCTGCGATTCTGGTGTTGATCTGGCCGGGATAGTAGCTGATTTCGTGGCCGGGCCTGTGGGGGTCGGCAACGGTTATCGTAAGGTCAGGGGCATAGAAGGAAGTATCGTTGTTGCCACCATCCCAGAGGATTATGTCAGCCTCTTTCTCAGCTTCACGAAGAATGGCTTCGTAGTCTACGCCTGCGTAGATAACATTGCCCCGGGCAATGTGTGGCTCGTACTCTTCCATCTCCTCAATGGTGCACTCATGCTTCTTCAGATCATCAATCTCAGCAAATCTCTGAACACGCTGCTTCACAAGGTCGCCATATGGCATCGGGTGGCGAATGGCAACTACCTTTTTGCCGGCCTTTGTGAGTTCTTCAACAACTCTTCTGGTGGTCTGGCTCTTGCCGCAGCCTGTACGAACAGCGGTGATGGCGATGAGGGGCTTTGTACTCTTAACCATTGTACGCTGTGCGCCGATCATTGTAAAGTCAGCACCGGCAGCGTTTACACGGCTTGCAAGCGCCATTACTGTGCTGTCGGGAAGATCGCTGTAGGACATGACGCAAAGCTCAATGTTCTTGTCACGGATGATGTTCTCAAGCTCGCTCTCATCAAGAATGGGAATGCCCTGTGGGTAAAATTCGCCTGCCAGTTCCGCAGGGTACTTCCTGCCGTCGATGTCAGGGATCTGTGTGGCTGTGAACGCAACAACCTCAAAGCTGTTATCGGTACGATAGAGCGTATTGAAATTGTGAAAATCCCGTCCGGCAGCGCCCAGAATAAGTGTTCTCGTTCTGCTCATTGCAGTGGTCCTTTCCGCAAGTTAAAACTCTGCTTGCGGAAGAGCAACAGCGAACCGTCAGGTTCGGCCTCTTCCACTGTTAGTGTGGATACCAGCTCTTCCGGCTGGTTGGGGTCAAATCTCGCAGTTTTCATGTGAATTGTCAATGCCGGTACAGCATATAAATCTGCATGAATCAACAGGCTTCGGCACCACTTTCAAAGACAATTCCTGTACCGAGCCCTGCAAGGGCTCCTGTTATCAGCCTTACAGCATTGGTACTCTCATAGAATCCTGCAAACTGCAGTAATCCGTCCACCACAAGGGGGGAAATGACAAGCAGCCCGGCAACCAGTCTGCCGGGAAGTTTCCTGAAAAGCATAAGAACTGAAGCGAAGAACAGGCCTGCCCAGAAAAAAGAACACCTGGCGCATAAACCCGGCGTCCACAGAAAAGACCGCTCTGGAAGTCTGTGACATGTAAGCTTGAGAAGGGGGGTGAGAAAGGGAGGATCAAGAAAGGCTCCAGCAGCAAAGAGACCTGAGAGAGCCATAAGGGAGATTGACGCGGTTTTTCTCATGTCAGCCGTCAGCCCAGGTGTTCTCGTTCCAGCTGAAATGCTCCCTTACAGTAGCCTCACCTGCGACTTCTTTTGCGGCAATAAGGCCCATTTCTATAGAGTGATCCATGTTGTTGTACCTGAACAGCCCCTGCCTTCCGCAGGTAACAGAACCCTCAACACCATCCAGAGCATCAAGCACCACAGAGGCAGATTCCCTGTAGCTCAAATCGTATACAGGATATGCATGCGACACTCTGGAGAGGTCGAACCCCTTCACTGCATGGGCACTGAAAAGACCAAGATGCTCAGCGCCGGGAACAGTTGAAGCGAGAAGCTCCTCTCCTGTCATGTTCCAGATAGTGTCTCCAGGCTGACAGCTGAACTCGAAAACCACCTGTGACGGGATTTCAGAGTGAAAGTTTCGTGTAATGGAAAGCCTGTTGAACAGGTATCTGTCCTCAGATGTGTAAATCCAGTGGTCTTTGTGGGGAACATTCCTGTCAAGGAGAACTGAAAGGAATACAAGGGCTCTGAACTTCAGGTTGCGTGAAGCCCTGTGTACCTCAGGCGGAAGCAGCTCTCCAAGAAGAGCAACATAGTCTGGAACAGGTATTGTATTTACTATGCTGCTGCAGAAAAACTCCCCTGCCTGATGGGTGATTTTCCAGCCGCTTTCAGTTTTCTTTATTTCGGAAGGTTCAGTGGAGTGGAGAACCCTGCCTCCAAGGGATGCGAGTTTTTTCTCAAGTGCCCCTGCTATCTCCCCTATTCCCCCTTCAGGGTAATGAAAGGAGCTTACAAGACTTCTGACCTTCTCCCTGGAAGGAAAGAGGGTTTCTCTGACAAGACCTCCAAGGCTTGGCACAGTGATACGCTGACTGGCCCAGTCTGCGCTGAGGGCTGAAGGCTCCATTCCCCAGAGCTTTCTGTTGTAGGGAGCCAGGTAGAGGTTGTAAAGGCCTCTGCCGAAACGGCTGAGAACCCAGCCTTCAAAGCTGTCCTGCTCCCTTTTTGCGACAAGGCCTCTGACCTTCTCTCCAATGTAGCTGAACATCATGGAAGCTCCCTGGCGAAGAGGCATTGTCGAGAGAACATTTCCCATTGAAAGGGGATAGCTGAAATACCTGTCCAGAAGCCTTATTCTGCTCACTCTCTCAAGCTCCAGAAGGTTGATTCCAGGAAGGTCTTCTATGAAGGAAAGGAGTTCAGGGTTCAGAGTGTGAAACCTGTGAGGCCCCAGGTCATAGCAGAAATCGTCACGGCGGACTGTCGACGCAAGTCCGCCGGAACAGGATTCTTTTTCCATAACAACAGTATCAACTCCGCGCCCGGCCAGTTCAACTGCCGCCGACAGTCCTGCCAGCCCTGCACCGAGTACGGTAACTCTCAACCGCTACAGCTCCTCTTCTATCCAGATAATCCTGGTAAGGTTATCAGGTTCAACTGGAGAAATCGCTGCAATGTGATCGGTAACTGCATCAAGAAGGGTAATGCCGGTGAATTCAGGATCATGCTGAAGCATCACTCCATAACCCACATTGCCCTGTGCAAGGTAGCCGGTTGTAGCAAGGGTGTATATGGCCTGAGGATCAAGGGGAACACCGCCTACCATTGCCTCTTCTATCTTTGAGCCGTCAGGGCTCAGCTGGTTTCTGTTACAGGTAAAACCGGATATCTGCATATCCCTTCTTCTGCCCTGCATGCCTGTTTCCAGTATCTCAAGGAGTTCCTCCCCTGTAACTGTCAGAAGGTAAAGATCCTCTTCAAATGGTATGGCGGTGTAGATAATCCTTGGTGTTATGGGGCCTCTGGGAATAGCTGCCCTTATTCCGCCTCTGTTCAGAAGACCTACATCAGCCCCTGTGGCTGAACGCACAGCATCACTCATCAGCCTTCCCAGAGGATGCTCAGCTCCACCTCTTGGAATCTCCGACACTGCCTCTCCCACAACATTGTCCATACCGTATTCAGCAATTTCCCTGAAACCCTGAATAAGCTCTGCCTGCTCCATGTCAGGCCAGAACCTGTCGTGCATGAGACTGACATATTCCTCACCGTCCGGCAGGTCCCAGCCGATAATGGAGCCTGTCTCGGTATCCAGTGCTATTCTGATGTGCCCGATACCGGTGCCGTTGGCATAGCCCTGCACCACAATTGTGTGGGTGAGAGGATTTACCCAGGGCTGCTTCAGAGCAACATGGGTGTGACCGCTTACGATGAAATCAATGTCTGGTACAATACAGGTAAGTTCAGCAGAGTTGTAGGCAAAGTTCTTTTCGTACTCGTGCCCCTCTTCCCATGCTGCAAAAACCCTTTCAGTGTACCTCTCGGCATCAGGTGGGTGCCCAAGATGGGAGACGAGGAAGACCAGGTCTGCTCCCATATCCCTTACTTCCTGAACGGCATCCTCAACGATGGGAAGTTCTCCGGCTATCACATAACCTTCCAGAAGCGAAGGATCCACCAGGCCGTATGTATCTGAAGTTGTTATTCCCACGAATGCCACATTCAGACCGGCAATATCCTGAAAGATGTAAGGCTCTATAGGAGCAGGTATCTCACCGTCAGTTGTGAGGAAATTGGTGCAGATAACTGGAAATTCAGCCATCTCGGAGTTTCGAATGGCCACTTCCGCTCCGTGGTCGAAATCGTGGTTGCCAAGGGTCATCATGTCGTAGTCCATGGAGTTCATCCACTCCATCATGAACTCCCCTGAGTTGTAGTTTCCCACAGGAGTTCCCTGCCAGAAATCGCCGCAGTCAATCAGAAGACAGTACTCTCCTGATTCTGCGCACTGTTCCCTGACCATGTCCACATAGGTTGCTATCCATGCGCCGCCGCCTATTCCAGGAGGGAAGTCGGGGTTCATGAAAGTAGCCGCCCTTTCTGCGATTCCGCCGTGAATATCATTGGTGTGCAGAATATTCAGGTAGACTGTTTCACCGCTGCTCACCGCAGCAAGGACAAGCAGCAGCGCTGTGAATGTTCTCAGCATCTTGCCGTCCTTTCTAGAATGTACGGGTCAGACCCAGAGAGAGTATGGTTCGGCTCTCTTCCACCACCAGAGTATCAGCCGGCATAAACGCAGGAAGCCATTCCACAGCCTGCTGATCCCAGCGAACAGGTGAAAATCCCAGAGCAGCATCCACTGCCAGTTCATCATGAATCCAGCCCAGTCCGGCTGTAAACCCCATTCTGTCCAGAGCAGAGGAGATGGGAGAACTGTCGTACTCAAAACCGGCTCTGGCTATGAGATTGCCGGGAAGAGTATTCTCTACACCTGCACCGAAGCCCCATGAGTTCCTCAGACCTGCATCGGTATCATCAATCTCAACCGATGAGGTAGGGGACCACCAGAAGTCTGCCGCGAAAACGCTCATCAACCTGTTGCCAGGGGTGTATACTGCTCCTGCTTTCACCTTTACCGGAACAGTAACATCGTTGCTGACTGTGCCTGTGATTCCACTTCCACCTGTCTCCAGCTTGATACCGGTAACCTGCTCAACTCCTGCTGTAACAGTTACCCTGCCTGCTCTTGCTCCTGCAGAACCCCTTACAACGGAACCGGACATGTCTGTGTGGGAATCTGTGTCAATATCCGTTACCGATGGGTCTGCAAAAGCAACTGAGTATTCTGCCGAACGGGTACCAGTCAGAATACCTCCCCCTGCACCAAGGAAGAATGTATTACCTGAATCCCATGCTGCAGAGAGAGCAAACTCATTGAGAAGGCCGGAAAACTCAAGGAACTCCTGGGCCACCTCAACATAATTGTTGTCATTGATAACCTTGCTGTAGTTGTATTCAAAGGTGGCCACAGCTCTCCAGCCGCCTGCTGCTGAAAATGTTCCGTCTGACCAGGAGAGGGCTGCCCCTCCAGGGAACGGCGTGAAATTCTGGTTAAAGGAATCCTCTGATTCCCCTACCACACCTCCGAAGCTGTCGTAGACCCTTCTGGTGCGTTTCTCAATATCCAGAGCAACATAACCGGTAACTCCTGCGAAGAACCCCTCAGAGAGTTCAGCTGCCATAGCCGGATTCTCAAGGGCTCCCTGAGGTGAATTATCTGCGAACCATGTGTTGCCCATACCAGCCGATGACACAGAACCGGACATTCCCGAATTCCCCATCCACATGATCTCCGGAAGGCCGCCGGAGATGGCCAGAACGATCATCATCGCGCCTGCTGTAATTCCCATCTCTCCTCCTGCCTACCAGCGAACATCAAGCTGGCAGCGTATGCCGTACTCGGTGACATGGTCACCGAAGTCTCTTACTGTTTCATCCGGAGCACCCTGATAATGATACTGATCCTCAGGGTCCGGTCTGTAGAATCCGTTATGGGGGAAGAATGTGTCCTTTCTGAGGAACTTCAGCCTGAGCTGAAGGTTGTCGGAAAGTGTGTTCTTCACTGTAACCCAGAACTTAGTTCCGTCTCCGTCAAGAAAATCTATTCCTGTATCCTCGAACTCCCACTGGCTCATGCCGTTGGTTGTCCAGAGGGTGGACCCGCCGAGAATGGAAAGATCCCGGTTGAAGTCGTGTTCATACCTGAATGCCAGGTATCCTCCATTCATGTTCCTGTCGTCACCGTAGAGCGGGTTAGGAGTGAGTTCAACACTGCCGTACCTGAGTTCCACATTGAAGTAGTCTCCGCCATAGGGCAGTGTAAATGTTCTGAATGTGTATTCCTGGGTTCTGGAATTGGTTGGAACTATGTCCTTGGCATTAAGCTTGTCCTGGAACTTGTACTTGAGTCTGAACCGTACCGGCCATACAGGCCTGTATTCCATCTCCCCCTGAAAACGAAGGTTCTCTGTGTCATAGGCAAGGTTACGCCATACATCCAGATATACCCTTGTGAATGTTATCTGACGGCTGACCTGGAATCTTGTCTCGACATAAACACCTTCTTCAGGTTTTGGAACAGGAAGGTCAGCAAGCTGTGAGGCCAGAGGGTCTGTGAGTCTGTAGGGTTTTTCAAATACAGTATCATCGAACCTGTGCTGCTCGGCGAAACCGCGGTTGTAGGGGTTCATGAAGTCAAGGGCATACTTTCTGTAGGAACCGGTTACATGGAACCAGTTGTTCTGCCAGCCTGCAGTGGCAAGTGTTGCCCAGGCTCCGTTGTCCTGCCTGACAGCCTCAACCTCTGCACTCATGTTTCTGAACACCGACTGGGCAGCACCTGCAAAGTAGGTGATCTTATCACCTGAAGGCATATGGGCGTACTCAGGGCAGTTCCAGTTGTATGCGTCGGTGGGAATATCCAGCCCGGAAGTTGCAGGATTAAGTGAGTCACTGTAGAAAATACCCATTCCCCCCATACCTATGGCTGTTCCCACAGGGAGATAGTCTCCCATGTCGTAAAAGGCGTAGCCTCCCACTGTGGTCTCTTTCAGAATGTCACTGTATTCCTCTGTGCGGTACCTGCCCTGATAGAGCACATTCGGCGTACCGTCAAGATTGGTAATGGCATCCCGTGAGGTGTAGGAGCCGAAGGCGTATGCCAGCACAGGCCCTGCCTCGATCTGAGCAGCTCCACCCATAAGGGCATGCTGCCTTGATGAGGTGAGATCCGGCCTGAGCCCCCAGGTTCTGTAGGTGTTTCTGTACATCAGTTCGTCTGAGTTGTCAATGAGCAGCCCCTGAGCCAGGGAAAGGTTGTAGTTACCGGCTATCACCTGACGGAAGATACCGTTGCCCTGAAAAGAGAGATAAGCCTTGCCCACATCGAACCTGTCATTAATTCCCCCATCAATTCCAGGAAGCAGTTCACTGCCTGCAAGGGAGTTCATGCCTCTGGAAAGCCTTGCGCCAAGTCTGTACCTGTCCCCGGCCCCCATGCGGAACCTGTGAGAAAATCCTGCCACATTCCTTGCTCCGAGAAGCTGATCGTACTGTGACTGAAGCCTGTTCACAAGAGCGGCACTGTCTATGGAAGTGGAGGCAAGCTCCCATTCACCTTGAAGAATGCCGCTGATTGCAGACCTGGTCTCTGAAAGGTGAAGCTGAAGACCGTCATCGTAATGATCCCTGCCAGCCATATCTTCATAGATAAACCTGTAGTTTCCGAACAGATCAGTTGATGAATAGTCCGGTTCCCGAACAGAGACAAAGTCTCTCATGTTTCTGTAACCGTAGTACCTTAGATTATCAGTTGAGTTCAGGGATCTCACCGATGAAACAGGGCCCATTTTTCTCAGTCTGCTGTCCACTGAAGCTGCATCAATGAAACTGACCCTGTCCAGGCTTCTCAAGTCCCACCAATGGGCACTGTTTATGGGCATTGGCCTTATCAGGAGGTCTTCCCAGTACTCCACATCGGCATCGGCAGGGCCGTCTTCTCCAGCCAGTCTTTCCATAACATCCAGCACCTGTGGAGATATATCGCCGGCCTGAACAGGAAGCACAATGGTGTTCTCCCTGAGCCAGAGAAGGTCTTCAGGCGAAAACTCTTCAAGCTCAAGAACCTGATATATGTTCTCAAGACCGCCATTGTCCTGAATATAGGTGTAGAGCACTTCGGCCTGCTGAACCGTTAACCCTTCAAGGGATTCAAGGTCATGAAGCGAAGCTGAGTTCAGATCGAATCCCGGAGGTATTGCAGCCAGCACTGAGATCATCAGCAGGCTAGAAAGCATAGTTCACCCCGAATGCATGGGAGAGGGAAAGCTCAGGATGGGTCTGTGCCGCATAGCTGAAATCAATACCCTTTACCTCTGCAGAAAGCCCTCCGGTAAAAACAGCAGGACCGCTCAGGGCACCTGCGTAAACCGTGAGCGACCCCAGAGGAAGGGCCCCTCCTACCCTTACTCTCGTTCCTCTGAAATCTCTGGAGAGGGCAAAAGCTGTCACCATACCTGCTGTAGGTTCATAGGCGACCCCTGCATCCATCTGTCGATGCATATGCTCTTCTGAATCACCGATTCTTGATTCAAACGGGTTCTTCACAGAGGCCGCAAAGGCCCATCTTTCGTACATTTCAACCCTGAAACCTGCATTGACCGAAAAAGCCATGGCTGAACCGTAACTGCTCACACCGTCTTCAATGCCTACCATTGAAATTACCGGCTGTATTCCAAAGGAAAGGTCTCTGGTCAGCTTGCCTGCAGCGGTAACTGCAAGCATCTGTTCTGAATAGAGGTCGCCGCCGAAATATCTCAGGCTTCCTGCAAGGTTCCAGTTCTCTGTTATGGGAGTTCCGCCATCTACTCCTGCCGTTGCAAAATCAAAATCGGTATAAGGGAGCTTGCCGGAAACTGTCAGTCCTGCCCTTTCCATAGATGCGGAAGCCGCAGGATTCCAGAATACTCCGTGGAGCCCGTCAAGAACAACACCTGTCCCTCCCATAGCCATGCCGGGAATGCCCAGTTCCATCTCCTCAAAAGCTCCCAGAGCAGGCAATGCCAAACAGAGAAGGACTGCTGCTTTAAGTGTCCTCATGTCCCCTCCTATTCAAGCGGAGCCGCTATTACAACGGTCTCGGTTGTGGTAAGTCTCTCTCCATCAGGATATGCCGCTTCAAGGAAGAGAACATACTGGCCCATTGGAAGGTACTCATTCCAGTCGTCTCTGCCGTCCCAGGAGAATATGTCTCCTGCAGGGGAATTAACCGCAAGATGAGCCACATCCCTTCCTGCCCTGTCAAACACTGTAAGATTGAAACGGACACCCTGAGGACCGCCGTACTCTATGGACATATTTTCTCCCTTTGAGGGAGCAAACGGGTTTCCGGCTACATCCAGATGGAAATTGTTGCTAACTGAAGGATTGAATATCTCAACATCGCTCTGATACCTGGGAAGAAGCTGATAGCCTGAATCATAGGGCTCTTCAGAATCGTACTGTCCGCCAATACCTTTAAGAAACAGTCTGGTTCCGGTAACAACCCCTGTAACATCTATATCTGTGGTTCCGTTAACCCTGACAGGAATCACAGTCTGTCCATTCCAGACATCAAAGTTGTATCCTCCGCCGGCGAAGGAAGGGTCTGTTGCAACTGTGACCCACTGGAGCAAAGCCTCATCTCCAACTGCAAGAAGCATACCCTCAAGAGGTTCGGAAACCGGCTGATTCCTCAGGAGCTGCACAGGAGCAGGGACTCCAGGGGAACCGACGAACTCGTAATCGTTGACTGATGCCGGAGATAGTTCAGTAAGCCCGTTGTACTGCTTGATTTCTCCTGTGATGAGATACTGGTCACCAGGCGCCAGCCCTGGAGGAGCTTCGTATGCATAGATATTGATTCCTGCTGTGGCGTCCTGCACATAAAAGCTGACTCCGCTTGTGGAGAACAGAGTTGCTTCGCAGGTTGCTATGCCGCTCACTGTGACGATCTGCCCGAGAAGATCAGGCTTCCCGTCATTGTCGCTGTCCACCTTTGCCTCGGCAATAGTGAGAACCTGCGCACCGGCAAAGCCTGCAAGAAGCAGTACCGGCAGTAAAGCTTTTATCATCGTTCCTCCCTTTTCCTTCCACCAGTTTCTGTCAGACCTCAAGCCACGAGGTATGACACTAATGGCCTATTCCTGCATCAGCCAGACCTGCAGCCCTGGCAAGGGCTTCGTCCGGAGACATCCGTCCATACAATACGATTTCAACAGATTCCGAAAGGAATTCCCTGCCATCGTACCAGGCGGTAACCTGAGGCTCAAAAACTGCGTAATGCAACTGCTCAAGCACCCCCTGAAGACCGGGATATTCCGCTATTTTTCCCTGAAGAGCCGGTTCATCAAGGCTGCTGACGCGGGCAGGAAGGTATCCGCTGCCGGCAAACCACTCCGCCTGAATATCAGACCTTGTGAACCATTTTATGAAGCGCCATCCTGCCTCTACAACAGAAGGGTCCTCATTACGGAAAAGAACCACATTTGTTCCTGCAATATAGACTCCATGTTCCCGCCCTGCAGGCAGGGGAGCAGTACCGATTGTGAAGGTTGAAAGACCGCTTTCGGCACGCCGCTCCATATCCCTTATCATGAATGCAAGGCTTGTAACAGAACCCTGAACCTGGGCAACACGCCCTTCAGCAAAAGCCTTCTGATGATCGTAACCGCTAGTGAGATAAGCTGTTGAATCCTGATAAAGAAGAGTGATCATGTAATTCAGCGCTTCTATGCCTTCTGAAGAATGAAAAGCTGTGGCAGTTGAATCATGGTTGAGAAGTGAACCTCCTGCCTGGGCAAGAAGACACTCGAAATTCCAGACCGATGTGCCGAATGCAGTACCCCATCTGTCCTGTTCATCAAGCATATCACCATCACTGTTACCATCCAGTGTCATCATTCTCAGCTGATTACGCTGTTCCTCCCAGGTGCGGGCAGGGGAGATTCCCAGACTGTCAAAACGCTCGACATTATAGTAGATGAGAGGTACACTCTTGTTGAAAGGAAAGCTGTACACTTCTCCTTCAAAGGTATTGTTGGCCTGAAACACAGGAAAAAAATCATTCCACATCTCTGTTGTGTATTCGCTGTCTGCCGCCATGAGAGAATCAAGAGAAACAAGGGCCTCGCCTCTTATGAGCTGTGCTGTCCATGTTTCGTAAGCCTGTGCTATCACCGGCGGTGAACCTGCCATTACTCCTGCCATAATCTTCTGGCTCAGCGCTCTGTAGTTCCCCATACAGACAGGCACTATTTCTATGTCCTGATTCTCACTGTTGAAACGGGCGATAAGGGTATCCTCCAGCATATCCCCCAGAGGCCCTCCCATTGCGTGCCAGAAAACAACTCGCACAGGGCCTTCGCCTGTTGAGTTTCCGCCGCCGCACGATGCCAGCATAAGAAGCCCTGCAAGGACCGCAGCTGAGTATTTCAGAGCAGCTCCCTTCATCTGAATATCCGGTGAATGGAATATCGAAAAATGCATAACGGGTAATATATGCCCTTACAGCCTCTGAAATAAGAAGGGCTTCAGGGGATTTCCTTCAGGTGCGAAAATGGCTATAATCAGCATGCACGCACATAACCTGTGATGCAGCGCGATAAGTATCTCTAAGGGTTAACAGTTAACCCCTATTTTTCACAACAGGAGGGAAAATTCCTATGAAGAAGCTTGCCCTTGCTTTCGCAGCAATCTTCGTTCTCGCAATGGCCTGCGGCGGTGGCGTAACACCTGAAGCAGTTGTACAAAAAGCAATAGACGCACTTGAGAATGGCGATGGAAGCGCACTTGTATCCGTACTCTCAGCTGAGGCAGTTGAAGAACTTAACGGCCAGGTTGAAGAGATGAAGGCAGCTCCTGAAGAGAGCGCTGCATTCATGGCAATGATGGGCATTGAGATCACCGCTGAAGAGATCGAGAGCATGGACGCAGGCTCTTTCATCTCCAAGATGTTCCAGAGCGAAATGCTGGCAGAAGAACTGCCTGACTTCACAAATGTCCAGATTGGTGAAGCTGTAATTGACGGCGAAACCGCCACAGTACCAGTTACAGTTGACGGCGAAACTAACGATGTAGAGCTTGTTCTCGAAGACGGCCAGTGGAAACTTGGCGACATGATGGGAATGTAGGATTTTGATAGGGAGGGCGCCCGACCGGGCGCCCTATTTTTTTCCGGCAAGTCAGGTGGGACCCTCTGCGCAGGAAGAGCATTCGGAAGAAGGCTTTGAAGCCTTCTTATAATCGGTCTGATAGAATCCGCTGCCCTTGAAGATAAGCCCTGCGCCTGTACCTATCAGTCTTCTGACCTTGCCCTTGCACTTTGGACACTCAGTGTCCGGCTCGGCGGACATGGACTGAAACTTCTCATATGAGCGCCCGCAATCATCGCAGGTGTATTCGTAGGTTGGCATCTTATCCTCTCTGAATTGATTCAGGGGGAATTATAATACATAAGGCAACCCGGTCAGCTTTCTTCTGACCTGCTCAGGCCTTTCATGTTCCCTTTTGATGAGATAAGTCCCGCTATGATAATGGGAAAAAACTGGGTAGCATGAAAAAAGATGGCCATTGCCTTGGCCTGTGCTTCAGGAATGCCTGTTACCGCTGGAAAAATCACTCCCAGTGCATAATGAACTGTACCTGTTCCAGCAGGAGTTGGTATCAGCATACCGAACCCTGCCAGAACCAGAACCAGAGCAGGATAATACCAGCTCCACTCTATGTTAAGGGCAATGAAAACAGGTATTACCGAGAGACAGAGAGAAAGCCAGACACACGCTGAGAAAGCGACCACCCTGAAAACTTCAGCAGGATTCCGAAGAACTGCCAGCCCTCTCGCAAAATCAAAGAGAGCTTTCTCCAGTTTCTCCGAGAGTCCGGCAGCGCCTGCTTTTCGCAGAGGCCTTACAAGAACAACTGAGGTTTTCTCATGCCATTTTCCAAGTGCTGCAAGAACAAAAAGTATGAGTATGTACCCGGCTCCTGCAGCAATAAGGCCGCTCCTGACCACAGTTGAAAGGGCCTCCCACATTGCGCCCATTACAACAAGCGTCAGACAGGTAAGGGTCAGCCCGTCAAACAGTCTTGCAACAACCACGGTGGCAAGAACTGAAGAGAACGGCATTGAAGTTTTTCCTGCAAGAAGCCCGGACCTTGCAAACTCTCCAAGCCTTCCAGGCAACACACTGTTCAGCATGAAACCTGTAAGAAGCGGTGAAGTCGCAACCTTTTTACTCACAGTTCCCACCTGCTTCAGAAGGGCGACCCACCTGTAGATCCTGAAAATGTAACTGGCTGCAAGCATTGGAATAACAGCAGCGGCACCAACCCAGCCAGCTGATGCAATAATACTGCCCAGTTCAGTCCAGTTGGTTTTTCTGAAAGTGAGCCATATCGTCAGAATGGCAACTGCCAAACCTGCCAGCAGTTTAAGAATCTGTTCAGTTTTTTTGTTCAAAAACAGCCTCCAGGCCGTGGCAGAGAGCATGAAAAACAACAAGCATCTGTTCCTGAGCATGGCTTGTTTCAGGGCAGGTAGCCTTCCACTGAATATCAGCCCAGGAAACTCTTTCACTGGCAGAAGATGTAAAAGCTATAACACTCATACCTTTAAGCGCGGCAGCTTCTGCAGCGCTGACCACATTGGAACTGGTTCCGCTGGTGGTTATGGCTATGAGAATATCACCTGGGTTTCCCAGACCTTCCACCTGTCTTCTGAATACACTGTGGTAACCGTAATCGTTTCCCAGGGCTGTCAGCACCGCCGGATCAGTGGTAAGGGCTATTGCCGGAAGGGCAGCTCTCTCTTTTCGGAATCGTCCTATAAGCTCCCCGGCAAGATGGGAAGCATCTGATGCGCTTCCTCCGTTGCCGCAGATAAGTATCTTGCCTCCGGCAGCAACGCACTCTGCGAGCTTTGCGGTTATTTCAGCCACCCCTGCGCATTCCAGACCTGCAAGAGCAGTTCGGGCTCTTTCAAAATAGTTCTTTACAGCAATTTCTGCATACATGATTTCACAGCCTCTTCAAGTGGGGGCAATACAACATTCTTTTCTGTTCCCAATACTGACCATACAGGTCTTGAAGCAGGAAGCTCAAGATCCTTCCATCTTACCGGAATTACGATTCCCCTTCCCAGCTGTTCCATTATTTCACACGCAAGGGTAAAGGGAGTAGCAGCACCAGGGTTGACACAATGATACACCCCTGTTGAATTTTCGTTTGAAACAAGGCTGAGAAGAAACTCTGCCAGATCAGAAGCTGAGGTAACAGATGAGGTCTGGTCAGCGATTGCCTTTACCTGCCCCCCTTTGGAAAGGATTCTGATGATACGGGGAAGCAAGCCTCTGTCTTCAAAAAGCCAGGATGTTCTTACAACACAGTTTCCAGCTCTGCCAAGGGCTTCCTTTTCACCTGTCAGCTTGCTTTCTGCATACTTGTTAGCAGGTTCAACAGAGCTGGACTCAGTAAGAAATGCCCCTCTTCCATCGGTGAAAACCTGATCTGTGGAAATAGTGATTACCCTTACCCCTGTTGAACAAAGGTTTCTGACCCCCGAACAGTGAACAGCCCTGCACAAATCAGGCTCCTTTTCACACCGATCCACATCTGTTATCGCTGCGGCATTGATTATAACTTCAGGACGAACAGCCTGAACTGCGGCATCAACCGATTCCTGCGATGTCACATCCAGTTCAGGCAAATCCATTCCAGTGCCTCCTGCAGCCAGTTTTTTCATAAGAACTGAGCCCAGCATACCTCTGGAGCCTGTTACAAGAACCCTTTTCATCAGGAGCTTCCTCCCGTCAGTGGAAGAAGAGGCAGCAGCTCGTCCTCAATTACCATACCAGGCATCTGCCAGGTAAGCGTTTCCCATGAAACCCTCAGGGAATCGGAAACGATTTTTCTCATTTCACCGTTAAGAATGTAGTCTCCGGAAGAATGGGCATCGCTTGCAATGCAGTGAACAAGTCCCTGTGAAAGAAGCTGTCTGGCAGAAGAGGCATACTTCTGAACCCTGAAGGAACGGGCGCTTACCATTGAGCCGCATCCCATACGGGAAAGCTCCACAAGCCTGCCTTCTCTTCTTCTGCACCAGGAATAGCGTTCAGGATGGGCTATCATAGGCCTGAAACCTGAACGGATCAGCCGCCTCAAAAGAAGCTTTACCTGAATCCAAAGGGTGTCCGGCTGAAACTCCACAAGTACCCATCCTGTTCCAGGATATCTGGCACATTCTGCGTTATTCGTGGATAATCCCTGAAGCATAAGCTCTCCGGCAAGAAGAAGATCCATCTTCCAGCGGGGACCTGCCCATTCCAGAAACCTCAGACCCTTTTTCCTTCTTCCGGAAGCAACACTGGATGGCATGGAAGTGGAGAAGTGGGGGGTCATTACCATTACAGTATCCCTACCGCAGTCTTTCCAGATACGGTCAAGCATTTCAGACGATTCCTCAAAACTTCTGGAACCGTCATCTACCCCTGGAACAATGTGGGAATGGAGATCAATTACTCCCAGAACAAACACTTCCTTTCAGTATGAATCGGCAGAAGCAATTAATATTCAGGGAAAGTCTTCATCTGTCAAAGCTGCAGAAGGTTCACATACGCTCTGCTCCAAGGACCATTACGCCTTCCCGTCTGTAAAGACTCACATTGTGAAAGCCTGCTGCCCTCAGCCCCTGCACCATAGCATCCTTTTCAGAGAGTTTTCCTGATAGAAGCAGAGTACCGCCCTTTCGCAGAAGATGGGCGCCGGCAAAGATGAAACGATATACAGTAAGGCAATCGCCGGTTCTGGCAGAAGCCCGCAAAGGATACGGACTGATTCTTGAAACCTCATGGGAATAATAAGGCGGATTGGTCACCACCAGATCTGCACAGCCTCTGCGAAAAGTTCTGGATACAGCTGAAACAGCACACAGCACCGGGCTTCCGGAAGTTGTGTCAAAAGCCTGCAGGGCTTCCATGCAATGGTCTACTCCGATGCAGAATACACCTTCGGTTTCAATGGAAGAGAGTATACCTCCTGTCCCTGTGCCGAGATCAATACAGGTGGAACATGGCATAAGAGATGAAGCAACAGAAGCCAGCAGAAGAGTATCTGAAGTTATCTCTCTGCCTGAAAGCGCTGTCAGCGGTATACCGCCTTTACAACAGCCCAGGTTTTCACAGTGCTGGAAGGCTCAAACCGGTTGTCGTGCCACTCAGAAACCCACCAGAGACCGTTGTCATCTTCTATCATGCGGAATTCCGCTATACCGAATGCAGGGTTGTATTCTGCGCCTGGAATACTGATGGAGTAGTTCCTGTAAAGGGTTGCACTGTCTTCAGGAGCTACAGGATCAGGACTTCCGGGTACAGGCAGAAATTCCGCGATTATGGTGCTGTCCTCCGGCACTATGGAAAACAGCTGTGAAACAGTCAGGTTCTCTATACTCTTATCCCAGTCTGTAAAATTCAGCGTGGGATAATCGTCCACATCATTGGTGTCAGCAAAAAAGAAAAATTTGTCATCCAGGCAGGCAAGGTACTGTACCGACTTTCCATTAAGCGATGACTGCATATTCTCAACCACCAGATCAGGGCTGGTAGGTGTCTGCCAGACAGCACCGCCTCCTGAAGGATCCTGTGGATCACGGGGATCAAAAAGACTGCAGGAAATAATCAGCAGTGAAGAGAAAAGAAAAAAGTGTTTGTATCTCATTTCAGTTCACATCCTTAGATTGAAGGCTACATTAGCCCTCCAGTAACTTTGCTTGGAAGCGTCGCTGTAGAATGACCTGGTAATGGTGGTATTAAGAGTTCCGCCCAGCAAATCGATAGCAGACCTGAGGCCCAGGTGATGTATGTGGTCGGTACTCTTCAGGCCAATTGCAATCCTGTCCCTGTTGAAATACTGATAGCTGTAGGTAGGTGTCACTCCTACGCTTCCGGAAACATGAAATCCCATGTCAACACCGAATATGGCATTTATGGTTTCTTCACTTCGCAGAAAACGATCATCAGCCATTGTTCCCTGATCGCTGAACCTGAACTCCTGCGTAAATCCCAGTGTTGTACTGTCTGTACTGGTTCTGACAAGGGAGAATGACTCGTTAAGCGACCTGGAAAGCCTGTCTGTGAGACCTGCCTGCTGAAATATGTAGTCGGTATAGGTTGCTGTTATCTTAACGCTCTGCGCCATCTTCCAGCTGTCTCCGAGATCGTACCTGTAGCCCGGGCTGAAGGCATATGTAGAAGTGGTCCTGGAGCTTGCACTCTGGGTTGCCATCAGGTAATAGAGGCTTCTTTCCTGCCCTGACATTGATGAAAGAAGGGTAAACCGGCGGGAAAGGGGAATCGATGCGGTTATGGATAAAAGCTGCCTGTACTCATCTCTGTCGTAATCGTTCACATAACCCAGAGAGTCTCCATTCTCAACAGAGGTATCGTAGGAATAAAGCTCAACTATCCTCTGAAATGTTATTCTGGCAGCATCAGGAGTATAGGTAAGAACTATATCCAGAAGCTTGTCATCGGATTCCTCGTTCAGAATGTAGTAGTTACCGGTTACATAATCCAGAGTGGTGTTGTCCTTCTCATCGGCTGTTCTTGAGAAGGCAAAATCCAGAGAGATATCATCGCTTGCTTCCCACAAGAGATTTGATGTAAGAAAACGGCCTTCATTTGCGTTAGTTCTGGGATTTTCCAGAGAAGAGTCCGGAACTGTACTCTCAAAATGATTGTTATCACGGTTCCAGCCGGTACTGAACTGAATAAATACTCCAGGTATTATCTCAGGAAGCTCAGCGGTCTCTGAATGACTCCATGTTTCCCCTACCTTACTGGTCAGAGAATCAAGATAAACAATGGAGTTTCTCTCTGCAGAAACCATGGCATTAAGACTTCCTCCTCGAAACTGTTCCGGAAAATAATAACTCATCCTTACATTCAGGCCGGTGTTGCCGTTCTCTGTTTCCTTACCGTAACTCCTGTTTTCAGAAAATCCTATGGAGGTGTTTACCGCATTGAAGAAAGACCTGTTCACCGTACTGCTGACCCTGTAAAAATCGCCGTCATTGTTTCCAGTACGGAGAGTATCTCCAGAGGTCTGGGTGTAACTTAGATCCCTCACACCAACCGACAGGTCGGTATTAAGCCAGTTACCTGTTGCAAACCTTATGGAACCTGTTGCAGATTCTGTGTAATTCTCCCTGACTCTCTCTTTGAACCTGTCTTCAAGGGTCACCAGTCTGTTGAATGATGTGGACATCTCTATTCCGCGGACAGGTCGCCAGCTCATGGTGCCGGTACCGCTTCTGGAGTCGGTAAACCTGCCGATACCCTCACTTCTGTCCGCAGAGAATGTGCCGTTACCGGTAATGTCAATCTGTGGTGATATAGTTTCTGTGGCAGAGAAACTGTTTGTGAGTGAACTGGTCTCCTTTTGCTGGGACATGCTCATTGTGTAACTGAAATCAAAGGCAGCGCAGACAGAAACCATCAGAATAAAACTGTACAGGTATCTCACAACTCCGCCTTTCCGGCTATTTCTGCAAACTTCTCCGGTGCAATCCTCTCAGCCCTCAGGTCTGGATCCACTTCCGCCGCTTTCAGAATCTGCAGAGCTGAGTCCTTTCCGAACGCTCGGGCAAGGCAGTTTATAATCTTTTTCCTTCGAGAGGAGAAGGCTGCCTTAACCACCCTTCCATAAATCCTGTACTCTTCCCTGGACATAACTGTTTCCTTTTTCCGTTCCATTACAACCACTCTGGAAACAACAGAAGGTTCAGGCATGAACTCACCAGGTTCCAGATCAAACAATTTTCTCACAGTGAACCATGGCCAGACCATCAGCGAAAGCCTTCCATAGTTCCGCCCTCCTTCCAGACAGCACAGCCTTTCAGCCATTTCCCTCTGCAGCATGATAACCGCACGGTCAACACGGGAATACTCAGGAGCACAGAGTTTCAGCACTGCCTGCGATGAAATGTTGTATGGAAGATTTGATGCAACTCCGTTGAAAGGGAAACCGGGAATATCCGACGGATTCGTTCTCAGAAAATCGCCGTGTACAACAGGAACTTCAGGCATTGTTACAGTCAGCCTCTCTGCAAGTACCTCTGAAAGCTCAATGGCTGAAACACGATGTCCGAAAGCGAGAAGCTTTTCAGTAAGGGCACCGAGCCCGGGACCTATTTCCAGAATCTGCAAAGGCTCTGTTCCCAGCGCACGAACAATTTTCCCTGCGGCCAGAGGATTTATGAGAAAATTCTGCCCAAGGCTCTTGTCTGCCTTCAGGCCAAGTTCCGCCAGCGCTTTTCTTGTCTCTGATCTGTTCATCCGCCTCTGACCTTCAGATTAAGGTTAAGTCTGTCTGCAAGTTTTTGTACCCTGTGTATATCAGCCCCTGAACCTGAAACTGCAGAAACTGCCACAGAAGGCAACTCTGCTTTTGCCAGTCTGATGAACTCAAGGAGATTATTCCATGCAGATTTGTCTTCAGGGGAACAAATCCTCTCATACTCCTTCTCCCCTGAAGCGTTGAGACTGATGCTCACTGCATCAAAGCTATTCATCAGCTCAACAGCCTTATCTCTTCCTAAAAAGCCAATACAGAGACCATTTGTATTCAGCCTGGTCTGAAGCCCCCTTGCAGAGATCACTGCTGCACACTTTCTGAGCAGCTCAGGCCTGAGAGTAGGTTCACCGAAACCGCAGAAGACAGCTTCGCCGAATGATTCAAGGGGAAAAGCCTCAATGGTTGAAAGCACAAGCTCTTCGGAAGGGTCTTCACGGTGCCTGAGATAATAGCCGTCAAGTCCATCCTGATAACGGCTGATACAGAAGGAACAGTTGTTCTGACACTTTGAGGTAAGATTGATGTAAACAGAGCCGCAATAGGTATAGACAATATCTGCCCTTCTATTCAGCGGGTGCAGTTTGAACGCCCTCATGGCATTTTCCCAGAGAATGAATGATGTTTCCTCTATAGAATGATTACCCTTCATCAGTTCCCGAATTTTTCTGATTACCATTGCTGTGTATGCCGGTTCATTTCGCCGTCCCCTGTAAGGCTCAGGAGGCAGGAAAGGAGCATCAGTTTCAGCAAGAAGAAGCTCAGGCGGAACAGAAGCTATGACATTTCGCAAATTCCTGTTCTTTCGGTAGGTAACAGGACCTGCCGCGCCTATGTAAAAACCTCTTGCAACAGCCTTTTCAGTAAGTTCAGCATCACCGTTCCAGCAATGAAGAATCACCGGTATCCCGGGATTCTCAGGCAACTCTGAAAGCACCTGGGCTTCAGCTTTTCTTGAATGAACTATCAGCGGATAACTGATAGACTGAGCAAAAGATATGTGCCTGTGAAACCACTCTAACTGTTTACTGAAAGGAAAGGTTCGGTGATGAAGATCAAGCCCTGTTTCCCCCACAGCTGCCACAGACGCCTTCAGTACAACAGACTTCAGTTCCTGCCAGGCTTCCTCGTGAGAGGGAAGATGCTCAGGATGGAAGGCAGCTGCTGATTTGTAGCCTGCAGCAGAAGCTATCTCAGCAGACTTTCTGGATGTTTCCACATCCACTGAAGGAATCATTACATCGGTTATACCTGCTGCTGCTGCCTTTCTTACCACAGCGTCAAGGTCTTCATCAAAGTGACTGAAATGAAGGTGAGCATGACTGTCAAAGCCCGGCACCACTACCTCCAGATAACATCTTCCCTGTCAGGTCCGGTGGAAACAGAGGTTACAGGAACTCCCAGAATCCTCTCTATTGCCAGCACATAATTTCGGGCATTCTCAGGAAGTGACGACCAGTTTCTTTCACCGCTTATGTCCTCGCTCCACGCTGGAAGTGTTGTGTAAACAGGCTTCATCTCACCCATTGATCTGCCTGAACTGAATGATCCACCTTCGTATGCGGTGCATATTCTGATACTGTCAAACCCGCTTAGTACATCAAGAAGTGTAATTGTTACTGAAGTGCATCCGTTGAGACGGCATGCATACTCAGCCAGAACACCGTCAAGCCAGCCGCATCGTCTTGGTCTGCCGGTAGTTGTGCCGAACTCATGCCCTGCAATCCTTATTCTTTCCCCTGTCTCGTTATCCTGTTCAGTGGGAAAAGGACCTGCTCCAACCCTTGTTGAATAAGCCTTCAGAATACCAACAACCTGTTCAACTGAAGTGGGGCCGAAACCGAGGCTTGTGCAGGCAGCTCCAGAGACACACTGGCCGCAGGTAACAAAAGGATATGAACCGTGATCCGGATCCAGAAGGGTACCCTGAGCCCCTTCGGCTATGACCTGTTCACCGTTATTCAGAAGCTCTGACAATTCTGCTGAAACATCGGCACAGTACTCGGTAACCTTGAAGGCAGCTGACCGGAATTCTTCCACCATGGCTTTCAGCTCTGCCATTTCATGAATGCCAGGCCTGGCTCCTTCAAGAACATCTTCAGTATGAAAGTCTGTAAGCCGGTTAAAAAGGTCTCTGTTCAGTGCGTCTTCAAGGCGAATACCGCACCTTCTGAATTTTCTCTCATAGGTCGGGCCTATACCCCTTCCAGTTGTACCGATTCTGCTTTCTCCAAGGCCGGTTTCACTTAGATTCTCCATTATTCGGTATCCAGGATGAGTAAGGTTTACCTTGCCTGAGATTCGCAGTCTGCCCTTTACTGATATTCCGTGGTCCTCAAGGGATTTTATCTCTTCCAGAACTGTAACAGGATCCATCACACAGGCAGAACCTATCATTGCCGATACTCCAGGACGCACGAGCCCGGAAGGAAGAAGATGAAGAGCGAACCTGCTTCCCCTGGTTATCACAGTGTGGCCTGCATTGGCGCCACCGCTGAACCGTGCCACTGCAGCGGCACCGCCTGCAAGATGGTCAACCATTTTACCTTTTCCTTCATCACCCCACTGGAGACCAACAACTATTGTTACAGCCATTCTCAGCTCCTGACAGGTGCAGCTGTCGCCTGGGCGATCCAGCTGCACAGTTCTTTAATTCCGCTGCCTTCAACGGAGGAAACAGGAATAACAGGACCCATTTCCTCTGCTTTCCTTACAGATACAGCCAGCCTGCTTCTCTTTAGTTTGTCGCTTTTTGTAAGAGCTATGATGTAAGGCTTACCGCCTTCCATGAGGAATCGGGCCATGGATAGATCGTTTTCCAGACCTGGATGCCTTGCGTCCACAAGAAGGATTGAACCTCTGAGAGGTATTCTGCTCCTCAGGTACCAGCCAATCCAGTCCATCCACTGGCTTCTTAGCCTCTCAGGCGCCTTTGCGTATCCGTATCCTGGAAGATCAGCAATGTAATAGTTCCGATTGGTTGCAAAGATGTTTATGTACTGGGTACACCCTGGCCTGGAACTGGTTCTTGCAACCTTTCGTCCGCCGGCCAGCCTGTTGATAAGAGATGACTTTCCAACATTTGACCTGCCGATAAAGGCTATCTCAGGGAGCCCGTTTTCCGGCAAGCCTGTACGACCGGGGCAGCTCTTCAGAAACTCAATCTGAAGTCGGGCCAATTCAAACAGCTTTCTTGCCGTGCCTGGCAGCTATCTCTTTTGGACGAATTCCGCCGGTTATGCACTCCTCATTCACAATGAGCTTTTCTATGGAGTCCTTTCTTGAAGGAACATCGTACATAGATTCAAGAAGCACCCGCTCCACTATGGATCTGAGCCCTCTGGCTCCGCTCTTGCTCCTTCGGGCTTCTGAAGCAATGGCTAAAAGGGCCTCCCTGGTAAAATCCAGATCAATACCGTCAAGGGAGAACATATATCTGTACTGCTTGATCAGAGCGTTCCTAGGCTCTGTAAGCACATGAACCAGGTCTTCCTCGCTCAGGTCATCAAGTGTTACCATAACAGGAAGCCTGCCAACAAGCTCAGGAATAAGGCCGTAATGAACAAGGTCGTATACCTCAGCCTTTTTCAGCAGCCTTGAGCCATCTTCCTCAGCTCTCTCTGAAATGCTGGCATTGAACCCCAGTGCAGAGGTGTTAACCCGCTTTGAGATGATCTTCTCTATTCCGTGAAAGGCTCCTCCGCAGATAAAGAGGATATCAGTGGTATCCACCTGAATGTGATCCTGATAAGGATGCTTTCTTCCTCCACCTGGAGGTACTCCTGCAACAGTACCTTCAATAATCTTCAGAAGAGCCTGCTGCACACCTTCACCGGAAACATCTCTGGTAATGGAGGCGTTCTCGGACTTCCTTGCTATCTTGTCTATCTCGTCGATATAGATGATTCCATGCTGGGCGGTTTCAACATCCATGTCTGTAACCTGCAAAAGCCTGAGAAGAATATTTTCAACATCTTCACCTACATAACCTGCCTCGGTAAGAGTGGTGGCATCTGCAATGGCGAAGGGAACATCCAGTATTCTGGCAAGGGTTCTCGCAAGAAGGGTTTTGCCTACACCTGTAGGACCAAGCAGAATGATGTTGCTCTTCTCAAGTTCCACAGATGCATTGGTGTCGTGTTTGCTCAGAAGCCGCCTGTAGTGGTTGTACACTGCCACTGACAGAACCTTCTTGGCCTCCTCCTGCCCTACAACATACTGATCTAGCTGTTCCTTGATCTCAATTGGAGATGGCAGTTCCTTCTGCAGGAAAGAGGGTCTGGCGCTTTTCTCGCCCCCTGTTTCAGTAACAATCTCGTTGCAGTAACGAACACAGTCGTCGCAGATAAAAACTCCCGGACCCTGTATCAGATGCCGAACCTCAGCGGAAGGTCTGTTACAGAAGGAGCATCTGTTCTCTTTTGCCATTGCTACTCTCTATTCGTAAGAATGTTATCAACTATTCCGTAATCAAGCGCTTCTCCGGCATTCATCCAGAAATTTCTGTCGCTGTCTTCATGGATTTTCTCCACCGGCTGACCGGTATGCCTGGAAAGAATTTCGTCCATCTGTGTTCGTATCTTCAGAATCTCCCTGGCTTCAATCTGTATATCCGCAGACTGGCCTCTCACGCCTCCCATAGGCTGATGAATCATTACTCTGGCATGGGGCAGTATGCTCCTCTTCCCGTTTGTTCCTGCAGCGAGAAGAACAGAAGCCATTGATGCGGCACTTCCCATACAGAAGGTTGAAACATCAGGCTTGATGAACTGCATTGTATCATAGATTGCCAGACCGGCTGAAACAGAACCGCCGGGGCTGTGTATGTACATGTTGATGTCTCTGCCTGGATCCTGACCTTCAAGAAAGAGAAGCTGGGCAACCACAAGGCTTGCAGTCTGGGCTGTTATGGCATCGCCTATGAAGATTATTCTGTCTTTCAGAAGCCTTGAGTAGATGTCATACGATCTCTCTGAATTCCCGTCACGCTCCACAACAAAGGGAATTACGGCCATTACCTTTCTCCTTCTTCAGCTGCTTCAGTCTCCACCCTTACCCATTTCCAGGGATAAGCACTGGTATCTCCATGGCCTTCTGAGGGCTCCTCAGGATGCTTCTCTTCAACTATTGCATTGTTAAGAACAAACTCCAACGCCTTTTCGTTCCTCTTTCTGTCCAGGAATGCAGAACGGCTGTCACCGCCGGCCACTGCTTCCGCTATCTCCTGCTCAGGAATTTCAAGGCTCTCGGCAATAGCTATCTGTCTGAGAAGAAGGAATTCTCTGACCTTGCTCTCAGCCATTTCCTCTGCAGCCTTAACAGCAGCCTCATCCTTCTGGTCTGCTTCAAGTCTTGTGAGGTAGTCATTCTTCAGGTTGCTGACCATGAAGGCAGGAACATCAAACTGATTGTTTTCAAGAATAGCGTTTACCGCCAGTCTTTCCTTGTAGCTCTTCATTTCGGCTGCATGCCGTTCTGACAGATCCTCCCGCACTTTTTCACGGAATTTGTCCATGTCGTCAAAACCGCCTGCTTTCTTTGCAAACTCATCATCAAGTTCCGGATAGGTGTGGGATCTCACTTCCTTAACTGTGAATTTGTGGGCAGGAACCGATGGAGTTTCCACTCCCTCTTTTGTGTTCTGCATCTGCATCTGCAGCGTGAACGAGTCTCCTGCCCTGACGCCGGTGACAAGCTCATCAAAACCGGGACCCATATCGTTTCGTCCGATAACTGCCGAGATATCTCTGGGCTCTTTGTCTTCAGAGTTATCAGGAGCAGGGTAGGAAAGTATTACCATATCACCTTCAGCTGAGGCATCTTCAGTAGGTTCAAACTCTACAAACTGAGTTCTGATGTTATCAATGGTATCATTCACAGCCTTATCCAGGTCAAATGCAGGAACTGTAACTTTAACTTCCCTGTAATCAACAGGTTCAGGTGCCTCAAACACCTTGTATGTGACAGTGTAGATGTAATCTTCACCCTCAACTGGAAGAAGATTCTCAAACTCCGGATCTTCATCTGAAAGTACCCAGTCAAAATTGTCAAAGAAGTCTTCTGTAAGACTTCTATGGGCCTGCTCTGCAACCTCTGCAATAATCAGGTTTCCGAATTTCTTCTGAAGTATGCTTTCAGGAATGTGTCCAGGTCTGAATCCGGGAATCAATGCTTCTTTGGATATCTCCCGCTTGACTTTCCTGAATATCTTTCCAAGGTCAGATGCATCCATTGTGAACCTGACAACCTTTTTGCTGCCATCTTCCTGAATAAGTTCGTAGCCCATGGTGCCCTCATTCTCTTTCGTTCTGTAAACACAAAAAGACACAATCCGGAAACCTGAGGCAACCGGCTGCCGCCCTGTTTATTCTCAGACGGAAAAAGCTCATTGCTTATCCAGCCGGAGAATATGCTTAATAGAGGCTGAAAATGCCAAGCTGATGCTGCAGAGCCTTATTCCCCGCCTCTTCTGCTCACTATAAGCCTTGCCTCATCACTGTTTGGATAGCTTTCAACTATCAGTGTTTCGAGCCTGGTTCCATCGGAATTGGCTGAATGGGAGTTGTAAATTGCAGCTGCTCTTGCCAGTGCAGAAGGGGCCCGCTCGGAAGAAGGATATCTGAAGTACACAGCGGTGAATTCCTCCACTGCTCTGTGGGTTTCTCCCAGGTTCTGATGGCAGAGGGCGAGGTAGTAGAGGGCATCAGGAGCAACAGAGGTTTCAGGGCTGCCCATTGCAACCTCAAGAAAACCCTCTGAAGCAACAGAATAGCCCCCCTGCTGGTACTGTCTGTATGCCTCTTCATAAGCGGTCTGTACTGAAGCAGGTGTTGAACCGGAAGAGGTTTGAGCCCCGCTGCTGAGCATTCTTTCAAGCCTGTCAACCACTTCCTGAAGAGCCTCAACATCAAACGAGCCTCTAAGTCCCGACTGGGCCTGAACAGCCCTTAGCAGAGTTTCGTTTCCTGCAGCAACGATCTTTATCGAATCAAGAACCATCTCCATTCTGCCGGTGCGAAGCTCCATCTCCTCCACTCTCCCTGGAGAATGCGCCCATTGGGAAACCCAGCAGGAAGAAAAGAGGAGAACTGCTGTCAGAGATATAATCAGCAGCTTCATGGTGTTACTCCGGAAGAATGCGGATGTGCACCCGCCTGTTCTGTGAATAAGCCCAGTCGTCTGTTCCTGAAACGAATGGCCTTTCCTTGCCGTAACTGACAGTTTCAAGCCTGGAGGAGGAAATACCGTAGTTTACCAGATAATCAAGAACTGTCTGGGCTCTTCTCTCACCAAGGGCAAGGTTGTAGTCCACAGTACCCCGTTCGTCGCAGTGCCCTTCAAGAAGCACCCGAAAATCCTGATTGGACATCATGTAACCTGCGTCAGCCATGAGAATATCCAGCATCTCTCCGGAAAGCTCTTCTGAGTTGTAATCAAAGAAAACATCATTCACCGCCAGTTGATGATCTGCCAGCCGGTCTGCGTAGGTTTCCACTGTATCATCAACCCATACACCGGTATCAAGGGTGTCCGTATCTGTGAACAATAGTGTGTCCGGAACATCCCCGTTGCCGGTATTCGCGTCATCCGGTCGGCATCCGGCCGCCAGCAGAGCTGCCAGACAGCACACATAAACAAGGGTTTTCTTCACCGGTTACCTCCCTGTTCCGGCACAGGCGACCATGTGGCGCAGTAGCTGTCACTTCTGCTGGTAAGCCTGTAAAGCCTGAGTTTGTTAAGTTCCAGAAGATATATTGAACGAACTCCATCCATGTCGCTGGAGAACGCAAGATGTCTGCCTGAAGGGGACCATGCAGGGTCCTCATTGAGTGTCCCCTCTGTGGTCACCTGGCGAATATCAGTTCCATCAGAGTTCATCACAAAAATATGAAAGGCCCCTTCTGACCTTGCACAGTAAGCGATTCTGTTCCCGTCAGGGGACCAGGCGGGGCTGTCACAGTAACCATGGGCAAAACCAGCCCTCTCTGCTGTTCCTCCTGCAGCATCCATGACATAGAGCTGAGGATAGCCCACTCTGTCACTTGTGAAAATCATCTGCTGCCCTGTGGGAGAGAAAGACGCAGAGGTCTCAATGGACCCTCTGGCAGTGAGCCTGGAAGCATTCGAGGAAGCCATGCTGTAACGATAAATATCAGAGTTGCCTTCAACGCTTCTGGTGAAAGCCAGAGAGGAACCGTCAGGGGCCCATACCGGAGCATAGTTGACTCCTTCTGAGACAATTCTGGAAGCAGAAGCAGAAGCAAAGGAATACAGGTAAAGATCACCTGAGCCCGCCCGGTATGAAGTAAAGGCTATCCACTCACCGGAAGGACTCCATGAAGGGGTTGTGATTACCTCACTGTCGGAAATGACCTCCTGATCAGGGCGATTGTCCAGAGTGGCCGCCATGAGGGAATACCTGCCCCCTGAGCGCCGGACATATGCGACACTGGTTGAGGCTATTCCCTCTTCGCCGGAAAGAAGATAAACCAGGTCATCGGCAAATGAGTGAATAAGAGGCTCCCAGGAAGGCCCTGCGTACTCCTTCTTCAGAAGCATTTCCCCCTCTGCCCCGTCTACGGCGGCAGAAAGAAGAAAACTGCCTGAATTACCGGAAAGAACGCACCTGGCGTGGGCATACCCTTCTCCTTCAGGAACAGTCTCCAGAAGTCCTGAAAAATCAATGTCGAACTCCAGCTGTTCTGAAGCCCAGTCACTTCCGGAAAACTCAAAGCTCACCGGTATACACTCAGCTCCAACCGGTGTCATCTGCATGAACTCAGCAGAGTAACCTGTTACTGAAAAAGCCATAAACAAGTAAGGAAAAATTATTCTCAAACTGACCCTCCTGCCCTCTCTGCACTTACAGGTACTATACTATCTGAAAGCATATTTTTGTTCCATTCTAAAGAAAAACAGAAACTCTTCGGACTAAGGGGTATCACCAATACACTAAAGTGCTTCAAGAAGCTCCTTCATTTCTTCCAGAGAGGGAACCCTTCCCCTTACCAGAACCTTTCCGTCCACTGCCAGAGCAGGGGTTATCATTACACCGAATGACATGATGTCATTCAGATCGACAACCTTTATCAGCTGGTAATCAAGACCGATACTGTCCGCTGCCTTTACCGCTGTTTCAGCCATCTTTTCACACTTGGGGCAGCCTGTGCCCAGCACCTGTACCTTCATCATAATATCCTTTCAGTCAGTTCAACGACTCCGAATGAGAAACCTGACCGCCGCTATACAATTGTTCCAAAGAGCATACCGGAAACAGTGGCCATTGCAACCACCAGTGCCACGAAAACAATAGTTTTCTTTGTTCCCATAACACTTCTTATCACAAGCATATTCGGCAGGCTGAGAGCAGGGCCTGCAAGCAGCAGAGCCAGTGAGGGGCCGCTGCCCATTCCGCTTCCGATAAGCCCCTGCAGTATTGGTATTTCTGTAAGGGTGGCAAAATACATGAATGCGCCTGCCACAGAAGCAAAAAGATTGGCCCGCAGTGAGTTCCCTCCAACAGCCTTCTCTATCCATGAAGCAGGTATGAACCCGTTTCCGTGTTCGCATCCAAGAAGCAATCCTGCTGCAAGAACCCCGAACATAAGCAGAGGAAGTATCTGCTTTGCAAAACCCACAGTTGATCCCAGCCAGGACTTAGTCTCTCCGCTGCCACTTGCAAGAACCAGAGACAGACAGGTCATTCCTGCCACAAACGGTATTGTTATTCCTTCAGAGAAGAGTGCTGAAACTAAAACCAGAGCGCCTGCTGCCAGTACCTTCCACAACCTGATATCCATCCACAGAACAAGAACCGCTCCGAACAAAGCGCTCCACAGAACCAGCAAAGAGTTTTTCATACTGAAAACAGCTGCCTGAAAACTACCAGTTTCTCCGTTCTGCCAGGTGGCGGTAATCATTATTATCACCATAAGAAAAAAGAAAACGCCGTTCTTCCAGAGGGCCCTTCCTCTGACAGTATCATGTACGGGAACAGCTTTCATTCGTTCGCCTTCAGACTTGCAAAAAAACAGGTGCATGAGCAGGCCGATAACCACACTGAAAACCATTGCGCCAACAGCTCTGGCAATACCAAGTTCAACTCCAAGCACTCTGGCGGTAAGAATTATCGCAAGCACATTCACAGCAGGGCCTGAATAGAGAAAAGCAGTTGCAGGACCTATTCCGGCACCCATTTTGTATATGCCTGCAAAAAGTGGAAGAACGGTGCATGAACAGACAGCCAGTACCGATCCTGAAACTGAAGACACAGCATAGGCAAGAGTCTTTCCTGCATCTGCACCAAGGTACTTCATAACAGATCCCTGGCTCACAAACACGCCTATGGCTCCTGCAATAAAGAATGCCGGAAGCAGGCAGAGCAGCACATGCTCCCTGGCGTAATTCCGGGCAAGGTGCAGCGATTCCATAACCGCCCCTGAAAATCTCTCCGACTCAAGGGGCATGAAGTAAACACCCACAAATATTGCCACTGCCCAGGCCAGGAACTTCCATTCACTCCTCATTGAATCTCCAGTCGAAAGAGTTCAGGCAAATATACTTCCGAACAGCGCAGCACGATCAACAACAGATTCTGGAATGCATTTTGTCAATACCTGACCAGTTCAGCAAACAATCTTGATTGCCGAAGAAAAACCTGCTGATAAGCATTGACAACTAACTCTTAAAATTACCTTTCAACACTTATATTTAAGATTTAAAGAAAAGATATTATGTTATAAAACGAGCAAGCCACTCTGGATTTGTTTTTCTCAGATGCCAACTATTTTCTGTGTTTATAATTTGTTAAGGCATGCAGATGCTATGCCTGCTGAGAGAGGAAGCAAGGTCATTATGTCCAGGAATTCATCTGCAAAATACCGCGAAAGTCGCTCGGATTTATCCTGCTAATCATGCCGGTTCCCTGACACAGAATGCCTGAAGAGCATTATAACAGCAGCCTTCCTTATCCGCTATACTGTGGTTGTTTTCAGCGAAAAGCAGTATAGTATTTTTTCATTTCTGCTGTCTTTAAACATATTGTTCAGTTGTCTGTTTTCTGCAGTAGCAGCTATGGGAGAACCGGGTGCTTCTTTTCGGAACTTAAGATTGGAACATGATTCAGCACATGAGCGAAAACCGCAACTGCCTTCCCTCTTCCCCGCTTATAGCTGTACTTATGATAAACTACAAACAGTGGGGACTTACAGAGAAGTGCATAAACTCTCTGAGAAAATCCATCGGAGTTGATCTTATAATAAGCCTTGTGGACAACAGTACATCATCCTCTGTACCGGAATGGGTCACTGAAGCTGATGACATTGTTTTTTACTCCAGTCCTGTGAACTCAGGGTTTATCGGAGGCTGTATACATGCATTCGAGATGGCAATGGAGCGGAAACCGGATCTGGTCATGCTTCTTAACAACGACACTGAAGTTGAGCCTGATACTCTGAAACTTCTTGCGGACAGGTTCAGGTCAGATCCTTCCACAGGGCTTGTAACTCCCGCGATAACATACGCTTCAAACAAAAATCTTATCTGGCATGCAGGGGGAAAATTCATTCCCTGGCAGATGAAAGCAGCCCCTGTATATCGTACAGTATCAGAGCTTCCTGTTGACCCGGTTGAAGTTGATCAGGTATCAGGATGCGGAATGATGATGAGACCTGAACTTTTCAGGGAAACAGGCTATCAGAACCCTGAGTTTTTCCTTTACCACGAGGATGTTGAGAAGAGCCTGCGGGCGAAAGCAAAAGGGCTTCACAACTGGCTGGTTCCCCAGGCGCGTCTGATTCATCATGTCTCTGTTTCTGCAGGTGGAGTACTATCAAAAATTGCAGTTTACTTCACCCACCGTAACCGATTCATCTTTGCCAAAAGGAATTTGAAACCTGGATATATGTTCCTCTTTACCCTCTACTACCTGTCGGTTACCGCTGCCAAAACCCTGACCTACCCCCTCAAGGGTACAGGAAATCTGGTTCCTGTAATGTGGCTGGCAACCCTTCACGGTGTCACAGGCACGACAAACAGAGTTCCGGAATGGCTCTTCAACGGACAAAGCTGATGAAAATTGCGTTTCACATAGACTCTCCTCCCTGCAGGCCTACTGGAATCGGAAGATACACAGGAGAACTGCTGAAGGCCCTTCAGAGAAGGGGAATGGATGTGGAAAGCTGGATACGGTGGAGATGGAAAAATCACGCATCTGAACTCTGCAGAGGCACTCTGATCAGACCGCTTCTTTCAACTGGAGATTTTTCAGACCTGCTCCTTCCTGCAGTCTACAGCTCCATGAAGGGCATCAGAATAATACACTCACCGAACGGTAACCTTCTTCCATTTACCGGAAAGGCCTGTCAGACGGTAATGATACACGACCTTGCTTTACACATATTTCAAGACCTGAAACCGGCAGAAGAGGTAAAACACTGGAAGAAAAAGATTGCCGCTGCTGTTAAACATGCAGATGGTATTCTTGTGAACTCCGCCACCACTGCAGCAGATCTGGAACACTTTTTTCCAGGGTCATCCTCAAAAACATTCATTACTCGTCTGGGCATTGACCACCTGAAAAGAAAACCGAAGGGTTCTGGAAGAGGAAAGCACATTCTTGCAGTGGGAACCGTTGAGCCTCGCAAAAACTATGTGAAGCTTTTTGCTTCCTACAGGAAACTCCGTCTCCAGTCCAGGTCAACTCCTCCCCTTTTGATAGCAGGAGGAATGGGCTACAGAAGCGATGAAATCAGAACCTGTGCAGGAGAGGGGGTTCATTTCACCGGATATGTCTCTGAAAAACGACTGCATGAACTTTACAGAGATGCCCTGTTACTGGTAAATCCTGCCTTGTACGAAGGGTTCGGTTTTTCAGTACCTGAAGCTATGAAATTCGGGCTTCCTGTTGTCTGCTCCAGCACCAGTGCCCTGGGAGAACTGTTCGGAGAGGCTTCCTATCAGGTGAACCCTGAAAATATCGATTCAATTACAGAAGGCATCACCCAGGCTCTTGAGAAAGGCCTGACTCCTTCCATGAAAGCATCTTCAGAAAAGCTTTTCAGAACTCTGAGCTGGAATAACTGTGCTGAAGCAACGGAGAGGGCCTTTCGTGCATTACTCTGAGATATTCGTCAACAATACTCCAGAAACGCCTGGAGCAGGCTTTCCTGCTGAATCTCCTCTGAACGGCCCTGATGGAAGCCTGGGAAAGCTCGAAGGAAAGCTGCCTGTTGGAAATTATTTCTATAATGCTGCGAGATAACTCTTCAGGACTCTCAGCCAGCTTAAGACATTCAGACTTTTCCAGACCAAGACTTGCTGCAACTCTTGAGGTTGTAACCACAGGAATACCGGCAGCCATTGCGGTAATGACCTTAAGGGGAGTACCGCTTCCTATTCTCATAGGTGCGGCAAGTACAGATGCCCTGGCATAGTATGGTCTCATATCTGGAACTGATCCGGTAACCTCAACCTGGGGCGAAGCAAGATCAAGAACTTTTTTCACAGGATTTCTGCCGCAGAGAACCAGTTTCCCTTTCCAGCCACCGGCAAGAAGAACCGGTAAAACCTCTCGCACCAGATAAACAGCCGCATCAATGTTAGGATAGTAGCTCATATCACCGGAGAAGAGAACAAGTCCAGGTTCCGGTTCCCTGGTTACTTTCCAGAAATCTGTATCCACACCATTCATCACCACAGGAACAGAAGCCTGACGAAGGCTGGAAAAGTAGGCGGCATCGGTATCTGAACAGGCCACAATACACTCAACCTGCCTGATAATCCTCTCTTCTGCTCTTCGCAGCTTCATGAAGGTAATATACCTGTGAAGCCTGACAGGAAGAGTTGTGCCCTTTACCCTGAAAAGCCCTTCACTTAACTTCCATTCTATATTATGAGCATCGTATATGACAGGATATTCAACTGGAACAAAGGGAAGCACATGAATTCCAGAAACAACAAATGCGTCAGGCTCCATGCTTTTTATGGCTTCCATCACATCATTGCGCTGTCTGGAAATTCTGTAGTCCATTAGTATTCTGGGTTCCATACTGAACAGTTCCATGAATCGGGAAGGCTTTACAGGTTTGAAGGGAACATCAGGCTCAAAACCTTCTTCACACTCAGGATAAATTTTCAAGAGACGATAGTTGGCAGGAACCTGATCCAGAAGGGTTCTTATTCTGATTGCAAAACCGGTATTCAGAGGCTGCGGCGGAAAGGTGGATAAGAAAGCAATCTTCTTCAATGCAATTCCTTTGAGAAAGCCGGCTGGACATAAGTTTAGCGAGCCTGAATATTAACAATTCTTATCTCCATTACAAGACAGCAGGAGCAGCAACAGGGTGCAAAAAAGGCTTGGCATTTTTCATATGCTTCCCTCAGGCGGAGGCATCAGAGTCGCAACACAGTTTGCGGAAGGTCTGAGTTCGGCGTTTTCCGTAAAGGTATACAGGCCTGAGGGCGGAGTATCTTTCCGCAGCAGCCATCCTGTAAGTGAGCAGACATTTCTCTTTCCAATGTGGAAACGCCCTTCCGGGCTGCTGAAACCGGTATCGCCGCTTTTTCTTATTCTCAGGCTTTATTCTTTCAGAAGGTTATGCAAAACTATTGCAGAATCCATGAATACACAGGCTGACATAGCTCTGGTCCACAATTCTCTTCCTATAGCATCTCCACCTGTGCTCAACTATCTGAATATTCCATCTCTTTACTACTGCTACGAGTATCCGAGGCACATCTATGAGAGTGATATTATCAGAAGGTCAGGCAACAGGTTTACTGAGTTTCTGCTGAAACCCCTTGCGATTGCAGAAAAAGAAATGGATCGTTCTTCAGTGGCGGAAGCAGACAGTATTGCCACTTTCTCAACTTACATGAAAAACCGTATTCAAAGTATATATTCTCGTAATGCATCCATCATCAGACCAGGTGTCGATACATCTTTCTTCTTCCCTGTGCCCTCAACAAATAGAGAAAACTACATTCTTTCTGTTGGAGCTTTATGGCCGTTCAAAGGTCATGAAAAAACATTGAGAATACTTGCTGCCATCAAGAACAAGCCGAAACTTGTAATAACGGCAGACAGGGCATATCCAGGCTATAAAAAGCACCTTGAAGCCATCTCATCAGATGCAGGCATTCAGCTTGCCATAGAAGAAGGAGTAACAGACAGCAGACTGAGAGACTTGTACAGACAGGCAAAACTGGTTATCTGCTGTCAGAAGCGAGAGCCATATGGTCTTGTACCGCTTGAAGCAATGGCATGTGGTACACCTGTCCTTGCTGTTGCAGAAGGAGGCTTTCCGGATAACATAGAACACAACAAAACCGGATTTCTGTTTGATGGTACTGTCAGCCATGGAGCGCATATTCTCAAAATGATTCTGAATAACCGTGAACTGGCTGAAGCGGCGGGCTCCGCAGGAAGGGAATTTGTCATGAAGGAAAGATGTCTGTCCTCTGGAATAAATCAACTTGCCAGGGAGATTGACAGATTATGAGAATAGCCTTCAACATAGATTACCATATTACAGTACTCACAGGTATAGGAAGATACGGCAGAGAACTGCTGAAGGCCATGCTTGAACTTGGTATTCAATGTGATGTCTGGCTTGCCAGATACATGAGAACACTCATTGAGCCTGATGACAAGATTCTTGATAACGCATCTTTTTATCCCTGGCCAAGAAGAATTACCGACTACTTCTGGCCATCAAGAGAGGCTCAACGGAAAGGCATAACATGGGTTCACAGTTCCAACTGCATGCTTCTCCCTGAGGGAAAAGGATTCAGACAGACTGGAATGATCCATGATCTGGGACCTTTCAACTATGGCCACATGAAAGCAAAGAAAGACACCCATTGCTGGAGGCATCGAATTCAACAAATGGTGAAAAAAGCTCACTGTATCACAGTGAACTCCACGACTACCAGAAACGATCTTCTGAGCATTTTTCCCCAGGCGGAAGGCAAAGTATTTGTAACCCCTCTGGGGATTGACCACTTCTCCGGTTCAGAAAAACGACATACCGGTTCTGATCACATACTGGTTGTGGGTACAGTGGAGCCCAGAAAAAACATTGACGGACTCCTTAAAGCATATGCAGAACTCGCTTCCCGCAGGCACATCCCTGAACTGGTCATTGCAGGCAAGGACGGATTCAAAGCTGAAGAATACAAAAGAATGCCCGGTGAACTTGGTATCGGAGAAAGGGTGAAGTTCACAGGTTATATCACAGACTCAGAATTGAATAAGCTGTTTGCCAGGGCTGTCTGCCTGGTACATCCGGCCCACCATGAAGGTTTTGGATTTACTGTGCCTGAAGCATTCAAATGGGGTCTGCCTGTTGCAGCAGCCAGAACAGGTGGAACAGAGGAATTCTTTACAGACTGCATCTGGCCTGCTGACCCTGAAAAAGTGGAATCAATCTCTGAAGCTATGGAAAATGCCATTTTCAAGGGAATAACAACTGAACAGCTGGCAGCCAGGAAAAAAGTTCAGCAAACGCTCACATGGGAAAACTGCGCCAGAAAAACGGTAAAGGCACTGGAAACAGCAGAGAACAGCTGAGCGCCTCCTGTGCGAAATCATTGTATTCTGTTATTTTAGCTGGTGTACTGTATTGATTCGGATTACGATAGTCTGCGCGATCTGTATCCGTTCAGGCATGAAGCTGAAAAAGGCTCATAGTCTTTCGCTGCGCAAACCTTAATTGCAGCCTGAAAAATACGGACCGGCAGGCTTAGTTTGTTTGAATTAGTATAGTTTTATTGTTTATACAGCCACACGCTTGTCTTCATAGGAATGGAGTAATATGAGGAAAAGGGTTTTGATTACAGGAGGAGCCGGATTTATAGGTTCACACCTTGCCGATCTTTTACTTGAGAATGGATACGAAGTAAAGGCTTACGACAATCTTGATCCTCAGGTTCACGGTCCTGATGCAGCTCGTCCGGATTATCTGAACAGTAATGTGGAACTGGTTGTTGGAGATGTGCGGGACAGTGAAAGCTTCGCAGCAGCGCTGAAGAACTGCAGCCACCTTGTTCATTTTGCCGCAGCAGTAGGCGTAGGACAGTCCATGTATGAAATAACCCGCTACACCTCAATCAATACAATGGGAGCTGCAGCTGTTCTTGAAGAAGCGGTAAAACAAAAAGATCATCTGGAAAAAATGCTTGTGGCAAGTTCCATGTCCATATATGGCGAAGGGCTGTACAGCTGCAGCTGTTCCGGGCTGATTTCCCCTGGTCTTCGGTCTGATGCCCAGCTGTCCCACAGGAAATGGAATATGCTCTGTCCGCATTGCGGAGAACCCTGCGTGCCGATGCCGACCCCTGAAACAAAACCGCTGTTTCCTGCAAGTGTCTATGCAGTTAACAAAAGAGATCACGAGGAGCTTTTTCTTTCAGTAGGCAACGCCTATGACATTCCGGCAACTGCCGCACGATTTTTTAATGTTTACGGAGAAAGACAGGCCCTTTCAAACCCGTATACAGGAGTTGCAGCCATCTTTGCTTCAAGGCTTCTCAACGGAAAACCTCCTGTTGTTTTTGAAGATGGCGGCCAGAGCAGGGATTTTATCCATGTAAAAGACATAGCCAGAGGGTGTCTTAAAGCAATTGAGAGCAGCATATCTGCAGGCAAAGTTTACAACCTGGGAACAGGTCGGAAGTTGTCCATTCTGGAAGTTGGGCGGGAAATAGCCAGGGAACTGGGGCGTCCTGCTGACGATTTCATCATAAGGAACCAGTACCGGGCTGGAGATATCCGTCACTGCTTTGCAGATGTCTCAAGGGCTCAGAATGAGCTGGGATTTACAGCAGAAACTGCATTTGAGGATGGTGTTTCTGAACTGTGCAGCTGGGTAGAGAATCAGACTGCTGTTGATAAGGTTGAGAAAGCAATCCAGGAACTTCAAAAGAAGGGACTGGCCAGATGAGTTTTCATCTCCTTGTGGATTCCAGAGCCGTTCAGAAGAATGTTGACGGTATAAGCAGATTTGCCCTGAATGTAACCAAATGCATTAAACGAAAAAGACCTGACTGGAAAATAACTGCGCTGATAAGTTCTGATGCCTCTTTTCATATGACAGGCAGCGGTGTTGAAATACTACACAACAACTCTTCCAGATTCAGCAAAAGGGCAAACAGAAAAGTTGCCGAAATAATAAACGAAGCAAAGCCTGATGTTTATTTAAACTATTCAATGACCGGCCCCAAGCCTGAAGCTGCTTCCATAGTCACTGTTCATGACCTGATGGTTCTGAACCTGCCGTGCTACTTCGGCGATGGCGTTATAAGAAATGCTCTCAGCAGAATAATCTTCCAGAAATCCCTGGCGGAATCGGTGGAACACGCAAGCTTCGTAGCTGTTCCCACTATGACTACAAAACTTGATGTAATCAGAAGATTCAAAAACTCCGGCGACAAGATATTTATTACAGGCGAGGGGCAAGCCCTCTTTGACGGTCCGGTTGATACTGGAATAAAGCGTGAGAATTTTTTCCTTTGTGTTGGCAATGCAAGAGGTTACAAAAACATTCCAAGGTTGCTCACTGCCTACGGAAGACTATGTGCCATGGATTCCACAACACCGCCTCTTACCATGGTTGTACGAAAAGACCGTGCCTGGAACCAGTTCAGAAAACACCTGGATTCAAACCCTGCAAGATCTGCCATCACCGTGCTTACAGGTATCTCAGATGATGATCTGCGAGAACTTTACTTGAAATGTCGAGCGCTGCTGATGCCATCTGTATACGAAGGGTTCGGACTGCCTGCACTTGAAGCAATGGCAACAGGCGCTCCTGTAATCGCATCCAAAACCACATCCCTTGAAGAGGTTGTGGGAGATACAGGCATACTTATTGATCCATTCTCTGTAATCGGAATAATGAGAGGAATGGCAGAACTTAAAGCGTCATCTGAAGAAGAACTGGCTGAAATGGGAAAAAGAGCAAGGGAAAGGGCTGCAAAGTTCTCCTGGAGCAAAACCGCAGATACTTTTCTGAAAAAGATAGAGGAGCTTCAGTGCGTGTAGCTGCAGTCAATCCTCCGTTCATGGACGGAAGGTTCTCAAGAACATCCAGGTCACCTGCTGTTGTAAAAAGCGGCACAATGTACTGGCCATTCTGGCTTGCTTATGCAGTAGGCTCTCTGGAAAAAGAGGGACATCAGGTTCTATTTCTCGACTGCCCTGCCACCTCTGTGGGTCTTGAAGAAATGCTTGATATGGTTGGGAGTTTTGCTCCGGAACTGACAATTCTTGATACCAGCACTCCATCGATCAACAGCGATATCAATGTTGCAGGCGAAATTAAACGAATTCTTCCTGACTGCCCTTTGATAATGGTTGGAACCCATGCAAGTGCAAGACCTGAAGAGGTACTTAAAACCGCTCCCTTTGTGAGTGCAGTAGCAACAGGCGAATACGATATCACTGTTGCAGAAGCAGCTGCAGCTCTCAGTTCCGGAAAAAGTCTTACCATGGTCAGCGGGCTGTGGCTCAACGGAAACGAAGGGCCCTTTGCTACATCTCCCAGGAAACCAGTTGATAATCTTGATTCTCTACCTATGCTTGCAGACATATACAAAAAACACCTGAAGCCTGAAAACTACTTTTTTGCCGCGGCCAGATACCCTTCAGCTATGATGATAACAAGCAGAGGCTGTCCTTTCAAATGCTCCTACTGTGTGTGGCCTCAGGTTCTGCATGGAGGTAAATACAGAACCAGATCGGCGGAAAATGTCGCTCAGGAATTCATGCAAATGCAGAAGCACTTTCCTCAGCTTCAGGAAATTGTTTTCGAAGACGACACCTTCAGTGTTGACTCAAGAAGGGTTGAACTCATAGCTGATGCTTTGATAAAAGCAGGAAACCGCCTTCCCTGGACTGCCAATACCAGAGCGAATCTTTCCCTTGAAGCAATGAAAAAAATGAAACAGGCCGGATGCCGGCTTATCATAGTAGGCTATGAGTCAGGCAGCCAGACAATCCTGAACAATGTTTCAAAAGGAACAACTGTAGAACAGAATCTTGAATTCGCCAAAAGGGCAAAAAAAGCCGGTCTTCTGGTGCATGGCTGCTTCATGGCAGGCAATCCAGGTGAAACCATGGAAACACTTGAGGAGACTTTTCAAATGGCTCTGAAACTGAAACCGGACACTGCTCAGTTCTTCCCTATAATGGCTTATCCGGGAACAAGACTTTACAGAGAGCTTAAGGAGTCCGGCGGTCTCAGCACTGAAGACTACTCAAAATGGCTCACAGAAGAGGGGCTGCATAACTGCGTTGTTAACCTTCCCGGTCTCTCATCGGAACAGCTGGTCAAATGGTGTGATGAAGCCAGAAGGAGGTTTTATCTAAGACCTTCTTACCTGTGCTATAAAGCAATTCAGACAATTCTTCACCCTGCAACTGAAGGCAGAAGAACGGTCAGAGCTTTCTCTACCTTCAGAAAACACCTTTTCAGGAGGCAGAAGTGAAAAAATTTGCTGTACTGACCGGAATGCTAATGGATGGAGCTGCTGTTTTTCTGGCTCTTTACCTGGCAGCTCTGGCAAAGTTCAGCTGGGGCCTCTTTCCTGGAGTAGCGCCTGTCTCGAACCATGTTATCACATCAGGCAGTTTGTTCTCTGTGCTGTACTGGTGGATAATTTTTGCGGCTACCGGAGCTTACCGGCTTCACTGGGATCGAAGCTGGGCAGATGAAATAAGAATGGTCTTTCAACCGGTGCTGGCTGGTTTTGTGATACTCTCTCTCTCTGCATTTCTTATCTCCCCTGAAGCTTCCATAGGCAGATGGATATTCCTTATCTATTTTGCGTTGATGAATACTACAGTCTTTCTTGCAAGGTGTTCCTCCAGGCTTTTCGAGAGAAGGCTGACCAAGAAAGGGCATATCAGCCGTAAAGCCCTTGTCATAGGTCTGGGGCAGAGCGCAAAAGACCTTAAAGACTATCTGAGTATCAATCCTGCAGCAGGGTATACAGTTGCCGGATTCATTCGCCCTCCGCATCCCGTTGATCCTCCTGTTGTTTCAGAAAAAGCTGCAGGTACTGTTCAGGACATTCAAAGGCTTGCTTCGGAACTGGGTATTTCTGAGCTTCTGGTGACAATAGCCTCCAATTTTCATAATGATATTCTCACCCTGCTTATGCCTGCTGTGCAGTGCGGTTTGAGGGTCAAGCTGCTCCCTGATCTTTATGATGTGGTTGCAGGACATGTACACAATACTCAGATTCTGGGTCAGCCCCTGATGGAACTACTGCCTGACAGACTCTCCTTCTGGGAGAAACTTGTAAAAACAACCGGGGATTACCTGATAAGTCTCACTGTGATCCTTCTGGGAATGCCTGTATGGCTCCTTGTTTCTCTGGCCATAGTGCTGGACTCAAGGGGAGGCGTATTTTACAGGCAGCTCAGAACAGGTGAAGGCGGCAGGGAGTTTAAGATTTTCAAATTCAGATCCATGGTTAAGAATGCCGAAAAGAACACAGGCGCAGTCTGGGCAGGACGGGATGATGCCAGGGTCACAAGGGTCGGTAAGTTCATAAGAAAAACCAGAATTGATGAAGTGCCTCAGTTCCTCAATGTTCTTACCGGTGATATGGCAGTAGTGGGCCCCAGACCGGAAAGACCTGAGATCATTACCGATCTGCGAAAAATGTACCCGTTCTATGACAAAAGACTTACAGTCAAGCCTGGAATAACCGGATGGGCACAGGTCAAACTGGAGTACGATACCACAATGGAAGATGTATCAAAAAAACTCAAACACGACTTTCAGTACATAGAGAACCAGTCGCTGTTCCTGGACCTTGAAATACTGGCCAGGACAGTACTGGTGGTCTTTACCGGAAAAGGTGCCCACTAACCTTTAGGAAAGGAAAAAATGGCAGTACCCCTTCTTGATATAAACAGACAGCACGCGGATATCAAAAACGAACTCCAGGAAGTCTTCAAAAGGGCTCTTGACTCCTCAAGATTCATCAAAGGCCCTGAAATGGAAGAGTTCGAGACTGAGTTCGCGAACTATTCAGGATGTGCCAGAGCTGCAGGCTGCGCCTCAGGAACAGATGCGCTGATACTTGCCCTTCAGGCTCTGGGTTTGAAGAGGGATGAGCTTGTAATTACCGTTCCATTTACATTTTTTGCCACTGCAGGCTCTGTGGTAAGGGCAGGAGGAAGACCTGTCTTTATAGATATTCTGCCGGACACTTTCAACATGGATCCGGACAAAACTGAAGCCTGGCTCAACAACCACTGCGCTATAACTGAACGGGGAGCAGTTCACAGAGGAACCGGCAGACGGGTAGCTGCTATTCTTCCAGTACACCTCTTCGGACAGCCTGCCAACATGGAAGCATTCAATGCAATAGGCAAAAGATGGGGACTGCCAGTGATAGAAGATGCTGCTCAGGCAGTTGGCGCCAAATGGGAAGGTACCTGCGCAGGATCCCTGGGGGACGCAGGATGTTTCAGTTTCTTTCCCTCAAAAAACCTGGGCGCACTTGGAGACGGTGGAATGGTAACCACCGGATCAGAAGAAACTTTCAACACAGTAAAGAGACTCAGAGAACATGGCGGTCAGGGTTATCTTCACAGCGAAGTTGGTACTAACAGCCGTCTTGACGCCCTTCAGGCCGGATTTCTCAGGGTAAAGCTGAGAAAGCTGGAAAGCTGGCACCAGGGGCGCAGAAAGAATGCCCAAAGGTACGATCAGGCCTTCGCAGACCTGGAACAGGTTCGTACGCCTGTCATAGACCCGAGAGCATGGACAATCTATAACCAGTATACTCTTCTTGCCCATAGAAGAGACGAACTGCTGGCCTGTCTGAGAGAAAAAGGAATAGGCTGTGCTGTCTATTACCCTCTCCCTCTTCATCTGCAGGAGTGTTTCAGCCACCTGGGCTACTCGGAAGGAGATTTTCCTGTTTCAGAGAAGTGCAGCAGAAGGGCCATATCACTGCCGGTGTTCGGAGAGCTGACAGAGGATGAACAGAATGAGGTTATTGAGGCGGTCAGGGAGTTCTACAGGAGCTGAGTATATTCTGCTCCTCTTCATTCTATCTTCAGTTTCAGCAGGTTCCCTGCTGGAGAGAACCCTGAATACAGGGACGAACCTTTTTGAACAGGATAAGCTCATTATAATAGGTTCAGGTCTGACAGGAGCTGCTGCAGCATACTGTATGGAAGACAGAGACGGCCACAGAGGCATTCTTCCCTTTGAGCCTTTCACCACAATGGACAGAATTGACAACGCTGCCTTCGGCTATGCCCTTCCTGCTGCCTCTGTCGCACTGTGGGCAGGAGGTGAGGTCTTCAGGAAAAACAGTATTGCTTCCACAGGAGAATCTCTCTGCAGAGGTCTTTTCTATACCTACGGAATTACGGAGATTCTTAAAAGAGGTACTCAAAGAGAACGGCCTGACGGCAGCAACTTTCGCAGTTTTCCCTCTGCCCACGGAGCAGGAGCAGCCTGTGCAGCTGCGGTTCTATGGAACAGGCATGGCCCCGAAGCAGGCATACCTGCAGCCGCTGTTGCCTTGTATACATGTATTTCCAGAGTAAACACAGGGGTACACTATCCGTCAGATGTTGTTATGGGAGCTGCTCTGGGAACCGCCTGCGGTCTTGCAGCTGCAGCGGCCTCCAGTGAAGAGGACAGAGCAGATGACGGAATCAGGCTGGGTATCTCAATCAACAGCAACGGAAGGATAACTCCTGTATTATGGTGAGAAAAAGATTGAACAGCTTTCGGTACGCGTTTGCAGGGCTGTCAACACTGGTTTCATCACAGCCGAATGCCAGAATACACCTTGCTGCAACAATTCTGGTAATAGCTTTTGCAATACTTCTGAACATTGCTCTGTGGGAGTGGGCAATTCTTGCGTTGGCAGCTGGAATGGTCTGGACAGCCGAGGCCCTTAACACAGCCCTCGAATTCCTTGCGGACAGGGTTGCACCTGAAAAGCACGAACTTGTAAGAAAAGCAAAGGACACTGCAGCCGGTGGAGTTCTGGCAGCGGCTGTTGCCGCAGCAGCGGCAGGTCTTCTTATATTCGTGCCTCACTTTCTCCTTCTTGTATGAAAGGTACATGATGCTGGACAGGAAAAGGCTCAGAAACGAACCGGAGCTTATCAGAGAAGCCATAGAGGCCAAGAAAGAAAAGGCCGATATCAATGCATGGCTGGCTGCTGATAATGACAAACGAAATCTGATGTTGAAAATTGAAGACCTCAGAAAGGAACGAAACAGGCTTTCCAAAGAGGTTTCGGTGAAGAAACGAAACGGTGAAGATGCCGAAGAGGAAATGATACTCAGCCGTCAGACAGGTGAACTCCTTTCAGAACTAGAGAACAAGCTTTCAGCAATCACGGAAACCATTACCGCTCTGGAGCTTTCTTTTCCCAACATACCGGACTCTGATGTTCCAAGAGGGGGAGAAGAAAACAATACAGAGGTGGCTCGTGAAGGAGTTCTGCCCCAGTTCAGCTTTCAGCCTAAACCCCACTGGGAACTCATGGATAAAACCTTTCTTCCTGCAGATGCAGCTATGATATCAGGCTCAAACTTTATCCTTTTCCGTGACTGGGCCGCAAAACTGCAGAGAGTCCTGATTAACTGGATGCTGGATTACAACTCATCCAGGGGCATGGAAGAAATCTGGTCGCCGTTCCTGGCCAATAGAGACTCCATGACAGCAACTGCGCAGCTCCCTAAAATGGAAGACGACATGTACCGTATTCAGAGTGGAGACTTTTACCTTATTCCCACTGGAGAGGTTCCTATAACAAACACCTGCAGGGGGGCTCTGATACCTGAAAAAGACCTTCCCCTGAAGCTTTGCGGATACACTCCGTGTTTCCGCCGGGAAGCTGGGAGCTACGGCAGGGATACCAGAGGCCTGAATCGGGTTCATCAGTTCGACAAGGTTGAGATGGTAAGGTTCGAGCATCCTGACAGGTCTGATGATGCCCATATGGAAATGGTTGACCATGTCAGGGGAATGCTTTCTCTGCTTGAGCTTCCTTACAGAGTTCTCCTGCTTGCCACAGGAGATCTGAGCTTTGCGGCAGCCAGATGCTATGATCTGGAAATATGGTCCGCAGGTCAGCAGAAGTGGCTTGAGGTCTCCTCCATATCCAATTTCAGAGATTTCCAGGCAAGGCGTGGAAACATGCGGTTCAAACCTGCTGAAGGTGGAAAACCCCGTTTTCTCCACACACTTAACGGCTCAGCGCTTGCTCTTCCCAGGCTTGTGGCTGCCCTTGTGGAGAACGGCCAGCAGGCGAATGGTTCAATTAAACTTCCTGCTGTAATTGCTGAACGAATGGGAACAGATATCCTGCAACAGCCTGAGAACTGATTCTTCTTATAAAAGACCAGCCGGCTCTTATGTGCTCCAAATATATGTATGGAACATAATTGCCGGCTGAATTCACAAGTTCGGCATATCTCTGATAGCTATTTTCTGAACTTAAGTTCCCTGCGTATTTCTTCAAAGAGAGTATTCCATTTGTTCCATGTTTCCGGATCATTTTCCCTCAGTTCGTACCACTTCTCTCTGGTGAACAGGAACGCCGAAAGAAGAATGAACGAAACAAGAAACACCTCTATCCAGATATAGAGCCGTTTGGGCTTGCTCTTCCACCCGGGATGGCGCGGTGGATCAAGTATTCGAAGTGAACTGCTGATGTTTTCTTCCTGTATTCTTGCCTGAATAACCTGTAGTTCAAGAGCTGATGCCATTCGCAGATTCATCTCAAAATCAGTCTTGAGTCTGGCGTATGCCACAACAGCCGGAGGCATATTCTCCAGCCCGGGGCCAATATCAAAGCCGGAACCTGGCACAGAACCTGACTCTATCATTTCTATCGCTTCACCAAGGGCCTGAGCTTCTGTTTCCAGCTGAAGTACCTGAGCGTTGGTTCCGTATCTCAGACCGTTTCTGATCGCACTGGCAGTTAAAGTAGCCTCAAGGTATCTGCCCTTCATCTCCATGAGAACAGCTATCAGCTCACCTATCTCCTCTTCCGGCATTATTGTGCCGTACTCCTCCTCAAAACTCAGCAGATCAGCAGTGGTGTTTTCAAGTGCAGTCTGCGCAACGAAAAACTGATTTTCAGTGAGTTCTCTGCTTTCCTCAAGCCTGGAAAGGGTGATTGAAGTATTAATGCTGTCTAAAAGGAATACTATTCTTTCAGAGACAGCAACCGAATAGTAGGGAGAATCGGTTGTTACCTCTATTTCTATAAATCCTGAAGATGTCACATCGGCCTCATAATTCTTGTTAAAATTCTTGCGCGCCAGATACATTGCCACTTCAGGCTGTTCTTCATGTTTTTCAAACAGCTCCAGAGAATCTGCATATCCGGTTGAGATGATAACATTATCTATAAGTGTTCTGCTGTTCAGTATCTCTGCATACACATCTGAGATGGTTGTCATCAGTGGCAGAGAATATCCCATACCTCCACTGAAAAAACCTGCAAAATCGCCAAGTGACAATCCACCAAGACTCAAACCGGCAGGTGCCTGCTCTTCTGGAGGAAGAATAACCGTTTTAACTGTATATGACTTGGGAATTAAATATGTAACTCCAATAGTCACTGCCATTATGAGAAGTAAAGCTTTTAGGAGGAACTTTCTGTTCCTAAGTAGTATATACATAAAACCTACTGCTGTATTGTTCATTCGTCTCCGCCAATCAGTTGTTGAACACGCTTTGGTAGGATATTATCACCGTCGCCACTCCTGTCAGAATGGTCAGGTACTCCTGCCAGAACTGAACTGCTACTCTAGGCACCACAACAGTAGCGCCTGGCGGAACTACTTTTGTAAGATCAGCCTCCTCTTCTGTACCGTCCGAAAGAACAAGTTTAAGTCCTCCCTGCCTTGCTGCAGCAGTAAAACCTCCTGCTGCACCAATATAGTAACCTGCATTCATTCCTGGCGCATAGCTGACTGGCTGTGGATATTCAACCTGGCCGATAACATTGATAAACTCCTGCGTAAAGGGTATAACAATTCTATCTGAGCCGTAAAGCACAGGAGAAGATTCCGCAAGCAGCGGATCGAAAGGAATTGCCTCCAGGCTGTCATGGCAGGTTCTCATTATATGGCATTCACCGATACCGGCCCTTTCTGAAAGGCCTCCTGCTCGCTGAAGAGCTGCAAAGGCAGTCTCTTCTTCAATATACTCCAGCACTACTCTGTATCCGGTTGACTCTGCTCCCGAAAGAGCCCCTTCAGCAATTATCAAAGCATCAGCAGAATACACATGAATACTTGAACCTCTGTGCATAAGAGGGTTGTTCTCAAGTCTTCCTCTAACAAGGAAGTCATTAATATTATGAACAACAGAATCACCTGAAGCTGTAACTTCAAGAATGTTGGAAAGAGAAGCAGTGGCAGTGGTGCCTCCGGCCACATCAAGAGCTTCAGTAAGCCTTGTAAGTCCATTAACGGTAATAATTCCTGGCAAAGCAACCTGACCTGTTACAGGAACCTCAAAACGGGCAGATCTGTAGAGCCCTGAAGAAACACTCAGTCTACCGTATCCTGACCTTATTGAATAACCGATACTTTCCTGAAGATCCATCAGGGTCATTCCTGTTACATCCACAGGGGAAAGGCCTGGAATAACCAGAATACCATCAAGGCCAATGGGCAGTACAACAGTGGCAACAGCCTCAGGTTCCCCTGCAAAGGGAACACCGCCTGGAAAATTTATCCATATCTGGTCGCCGGGACCGACAAGGTATTCTTCAGAATCAAAATAGTCAGATGCTGTTATCAGAACTCTTTCCTCTTCAACAGGGAGAAGAAGCTCTGCTGCAGGCGCCTCAGGCATCTGCATAAGAACAGCTGCAACCATTATATGTAACACCGTAAAATTCCTTCCCCTGAGAACTCTTTCTATCTTGTACCTGGATCCCAGATTGCTGCTGATTTTGCTGATACTGCTACAAAAACTCCTTTAAGGGATGCTGCGCACATCAGCCAGAAGAAATAAGGCATTTTTATTACCGAAGGTAGCCTGCTAGTAGATTTCCAGCCTACTATTACTAGCAAATAAAACCCTATTACGCTCAAAAACACTGAATTCAGAGGACCGTCTGAAAAACCCAGCGCCAGTCCGGAGATAGAGGCTAATATAGCAAATATGCCCATGTTCCATCTAAGGATCTTGTGAATGACAAGCTGAAGGGCCAAACCAATTCTCCCATTCTTAATGGACTTCCAGAGAAGAGAAAAAGCCGATCCGATCATCCAGCTGACAATGCGAACAAGCCGACTGTACTGACTGGAGTTGTCAGGTGTAGGTTCCGCAGCAACTGCATCAGGATTATACAAACATGAGTATCCCTTGATCCTGGTGGAGACCGCAGTTTCAAAATCATCTGCTCTTGATGGATTAACAGGATCGTAGAGATCTTTTCTTACGGCAAAAACAGCTCCTGTGGCTCCAAGCACCGCCCCTAATCTGCTGCCGAGAGCCTTCAGCTGCTGTTCGTATTTCCAGTAGGTTGATTCACATGTTTCCTGAGCAAGACTGTTCTGCTTTGAACCATCAACGCACCCCACCCTGGGATCAGCAAAAGGCATAACCAGCTCAGTTACTGTATTGGACCGAAAGGATGTGTTGGCATCGGTAAAAACCAGGATGTCACCTCTGGCAATTTTTGAAAGCTTTACCATAAGGGATGATTTCCCAAGTCGTTCTTCTGACCTGACAAACCTTACTCTGGAATTATCAAAAGACCGTATTATCTCGTCTGTACTGTCAGTAGATGAGTCAGAAGCTACAAGAATCTCAATTTTTTCAACAGGATAGTCCTGATCCAGAAGGTTCCTTATTCTCTGACCTATACATTTCTCTTCGTTTCGAGCTGCAACCATTACACTCACAAAAGGTAACTCTTTGAATGAGTGCTTCCTGCCTCTGGGAAAAAGCAAACCGAGAAGGAAAAGAGCCAATGGGTACAACAAAATGGGGATTAGAATAATCCCGCATGAAATCATGAACATCAGTTGCAGCCAATATGTCAGTGCCGGCTCCTCCATTTCAAAAAGGATTGGAAATCTATAGTGAATCCTCCTCACTACAGCAACAAGCATAGCCCTGGGCAGTGACCAGACTTAAAACAACCCAGAACAGAGCACCTGTCTGGGGCCACGGTATCAGATTATCAAAAAGCTGATGGAAACCGAATCCCAGTAAACCTAAAGCCATACCTGCACCAAGACTGTTATTAATACTGCTTTTGAAGCCTGCAATCATAGCAATTACAACGGCACTGACAAACAGGAGAAGTGAGAGAATAGAGAAAAATCCTCCCTTAAGAGGCATCTCCAGCAGAAGACTGTTCAAGCCTCCAAAACGCTCCTGCCGGTCTATGCTGTCTTCATGCCTTACCTCCCAGAAACCGTAGAGCGCAGTTCTTCCGTAGAAGTATTCCCTTCCTCCCCATCCTGTCCCCTCAAGGAGATTCTTTGACATCTCGTTGACAAAACCTTTGTATGAAGTATATCTGTGCAGAAGACTTACATCGGTCATCATTGCATTATTATCTCTAAGGACTGTCAGCTGCCTCTCAAACTCATCAGCGTTGCTGAATACATAACCTGCAAAAAGGGTAAAGGTAATCACAGGAATCCAGATCTGCTTTCTGTACCTGTAAACAAGATAGAGGAAGCAGGATCCTGTCACAGTGAGAAATCCTCCTCTGGAAAAAGTATAGAGCACATTAAACATTCCAAGAATAACAGCAGCAAATGCTGTAGTTTTCCATATTCTTGATTTGAAGAAAAACATGGCAGCAAGTATTGTAGGTACCAGAAGTTCAAGAACTCCGGAGTAGGAATTGGGACCACCCTTGATGGTGGAATAAACCCTTCCGGCAAGATCAAAACCGGAGGCCCTGTCTCCAAAATTGTCAATCTCGCCTGAGTTATACTGGTAAATACCGATAATGGACATTACTAAAAGCATAAGTGTCATGGACTTTACAAAACGCTCAAGCCATATGCCCTTTCCATACCATGTGTAAATCACCGGAAGGATGATTGCGAAAATGTATATTTTATGCCCTTCCCGCACTGTATTCCAGAGATATCCGTCATGCAGATAAATGGAAGCGAAAACTGAAGCAAGCTGAGCGAGATAGGCAAGAAAAACCAGCTTGAAGGGAAGAGGCATATCAAAGATTCGTCTGAAACTGCTGATACGGTAAACAAGGTATACAAAGCCGCACAGCAGTATACCAATGGTAACAGGCTCGATATAGAACTCTCCCAGACTCATGGGAGAACCACTGAATGCTATAAGAAAAGGCAGCCCAAGCAGCCATAATCTGATATCACGAAGAAAAAGCAAAGCTGTAACGGCCAAAGGCACAGCAACCATAAGATGCCGAAAGGCTGAAGGCTGTGTAATGAGTATAAACATATAAAACAGAGCTATGGCTGTTATGAATAACCAGACAACTCTCTTTGGATTAAACGGTTCAACTCCCTGAAAGTTCAACTTACTCTGCTTCCTATGCTCTGTAGTTCAGGTTGACCGCAGGCATTCTCAATACCTCAAACTGAAGAACGACCTTGAATATTCCAGTGATTATTAAGATTACCACTAACACTGTAAAGGGCTTCCGCTGTAAACTCTCTGCCTGAAAAACCCTGCTTCTGTGAATCCTTGCTCAGTAAGAAGCCTGGCTCCGGCAGAAAGGCCGAAGAAAGCGTTCTCCTTCCTGTGGGAATCAGAGCCCAGGGTTACAGCAGTTCCACCGATGGATCGATACAGGGCAATTACAGGAGGTGAAGGGTATGTGGTCTTCTCAGGCCTTCTAAGCCCTGCTGTATTCACTTCCAGCACAATCCCCCTGTCCAGCATGGCTGTAAATATTTCCCTTAAGATTTCTGGAAACAGAGCGGTTTCATCAAAATCCGTCGAAAGTCCAGCCCTGACCATTCCCCGTCTGAAGATTCCCATGTGGGCAAGTATGTCCACATCAGCCACAGATACCATCTTCCGAATCTCCCGGTAATATTCCTCAACAAGTTCCAGAGGATCATTCCTGTTGTCAAAACAACTTTCCTCCAGAACAAGGTCATTCTTCAACCAGTGAAGAGCGCCGGTAATGAAATCATATTCCTTCAGGTGAAACAGCTTACTTGCTTCATCCCAGTAGACATGAGGCTCTCCTATCTCAAGCCCTCTGAGAACCTCAGGACCCCCTGCTGCACTGGCATTATCAAGCTCTTTAAGATACCTCTTTTCATCAAAGCCGCCATAACAAAAATCAAGGGGGTGCATATCAAGGTGGGCAACAAATCCAATTCTGCCCACTGGAACCGAGCAGGCAATTTTACAGAGTGCTGAAGCACTCAGCTCCGCATCAGGAGAGGAGGCAGTATGCACATGCATATCATTATACAGCTTCAATATAGACCTTTTCTACCGGTATTTAATAAAAAAAAGCAAACCACACAATTGCCCTATAAGATACAGAACAACTGAACCTATGAAATATACTAAATGCACAATTTAACTGATCTCATCAGGTAAATGCCTCAGGCAGATCATTCAGAACAAGTCGTACTAAAACCATACCTCTGCTGTATCGGAATGAAGCAGATTGCTTTATGCCTGAAAGTTTCATAACCTCTGTAATGAATTCAGTAGGTCACCGCCAGACCAAATAATACAATATCCCGTGAAAGGTCCATGGGAATGGCAAACTCGAACCCGACAGCTTCCGGTATCCACAGTTGATCTTCTTCCGGTGGTGGAAGGGTATACCTTACTCCTGCATTGAATCCGTAGTGGTACTTGTTCTCAACTTCATTCCAGTTTCGGTTCCCATCACCGTCTTCAGGAATATTAATCACATCAGGGCTATAACCCCCGCTGCAGCCGCCATAGATTTCAAGAGATTCTCCAACAGAGTATCCTGCTGTAAGACCAAACCTTGTGGAGAGAAGCTTTGCAGGAACGATGTAGCCTGCACCGGCATTTATGGAAACTGAATAAGGCAGATCAGGTGAGAGCAGTCCCACCCGAATCAGAGGCCCTATGCCCCAGGCTCTCGCATATGCGCCGATATCAATCCTGTCAGTTACTCCGGAAAGAAAAGTTACAGAAGGAGAAACTGGAACATCATCTGTACTGCTCTCGCCTGCTTCTCTTCTGTCATCAGCAGACAGATACGCAGGAAGGCCTACAGAAGCAGTAACGGTCATGTGTTTCTCTCCCAGAGTTCTCGCCCCTGTCATGGATCCGTAGTAACAACCTGTAACTGCAAGCAGCAGAGCCGTAATAATTCTATTCACAATAATCCCCCCTGTGTCAGTTCACCCTTAACATATTACAAAGATTCTTGAAGCTTCTGTAAATCAGAATAAGGAGGAATAATGAAAAAAGCAGCAGTACTTCTTTCAGGCTGCGGAAACATGGATGGATCGGAAATACACGAAAGCGTGTCTGCTGTTACAGCGCTGGATCTTGCAGGCTGGAAGATTGTGTTCATCGCTCCTGACACGAGACAGGCGAGAACAGTCTCTTACCTGACCGGGAAACCGGTTGAACACCGCAATGCCCTGGAGGAAGCAGCGAGAATCGCCCGCGGAGATATAAAGGCACTTGAAATGTCCATACTGGATGATGTGGATGCAGTGGTGGTGCCTGGAGGTTTCGGAGCTGCCCTTACCCTCTGCGATTTTGCCGAAAGAGGCATTGACTGCCAGGCACATCCCCAGGTTAAAGAGTTCCTCCAGCTGGCCCATAAGAAGGGAAAACCTGTTGCAGCAATGTGCATAGCCCCGGCTCTGATTGCCCGATGCATTCCTGGAGCAACGGTAACAACAGGTAACGACAGTAACACTGCAGAGGCCATAGAAAAAATGAACTGCTCCCATATGGAATGCAGTGCTGAAGAAGTAATAGTAGACCGGAAAAACAGAATCATTACCACTCCGGCATACATGACTGCAACCGGTCCTGGTGAGGTATTCAAAGGCGCAGTGCGCATGGTTGAAGAGCTGGACAGGATGATATCGGAGGGCAAATGAAGTACGATTTTGATACCATGCCGGACAGAACCGGTACCAGCTGCATAAAGTGGGACTATCTGAAAGGCTTTTTCGGCAAAGCTGACATAAACCCTCTATGGGTTGCCGATATGGACTTCAAGGCTCCTCCTGAAATACTCGATCCTATTATAGAGCGGGCAAAGCACGGGGTATTCGGATACACAGCAAAACCCGATCAGTTTTATACTGCAGTTATTAACTGGTTCAGCAGAAGATACAACTGGCAGATAGAACGGGACTGGATAGTTACCACACCAGGGGTGGTTCCCGGTCTTAATCTGGCCATTCAGACATTTACAGAGCCAGGAGAAGGAATAATCATTCAGCCTCCAGTCTACTTCCCCTTTGAGGAGTCAATTCGCCTCAACGGAAGAAAAACACTGAACAATGTTCTGATCAATGATAACGACAGATATGTCATGGATTTTGAAGACCTGGAGAAAAAAGCCGCAGAGGCCCGAATGCTGGTGCTCTGTTCCCCCCACAACCCTGTAGGCAGGGTATGGACAGAAGATGAGCTGAAAAAGGTCGGAAACATTTGTATGAAACACGGACTTATGGTCTTTTCAGATGAGATTCACGCCGATATCATATACAAGCCCTGCAGACACATTCCAACCGCTATTGCAGATAGCTATCTGAAAAAAAATACTATTTCCGCTTATGCAACCAGTAAGACATTCAATCTGGCCGGCCTGCAGCTCTCGGTTATCGTTATTCCCGACGAAACACTGAGAAACCGCTTCAAGGCATCCCTTGCCCGGCTTCATATGAGTATGAGCAACATATTCGGCATTACAGGAACGCAGGCGGCTTATGAAAATGGAGAACAGTGGCTTGAACAGCTGCTTGAGTATCTGTGGAACAACTATAAGGCTGTAGACCGGTTCCTGCAGGAAGAGGTGGAAAATATCTCTGTTCTGAAACCTGAAGGCACCTTCCTTCTCTGGCTTGACTGCCGCAAACTGGGCCTGACAGACAGAGAGCTTGCTTCCCTTTTCGTTCAGAAGGCCGGGCTTGGGCTTTCATCAGGAGAAATGTTCGGTCCTGGAGGAAGCGGCTTCATGCGGCTGAACACAGCCTGTCCACTAAAAAACCTGATAAATGCCATGAAAGCTTTGAAAAAAGCGCTGGAAGATGATTCACCTATTCCTGAACCCTGCGAATCCTCCGGCGGCCCTGAAGACACCTGATAGCCCCATCAGGTGTGCAGGTGCGCTCCAAAGCTTTTCAGATATATGCAGTATCACCCATTGAATTCGCAAAGCTGTGAATCAATCAGTAAAAGCTTATAGTCACTGTCTTTATCGCATTTGATTATTTTTCTTCTCCATTACAGCACAGCATACAAGTATATTAGCATTGTCGGCAGCGCCAGGGAAACAGGTGAAAGTCCTGTGCGGCCCCGCCGCTGTAACCGGTGATAGAATGGCAACGGCCATTGCGGGCAATTCCGTGAGAAGGCGTCATTCATTTTCCCGGAAGCCAGAAGACCTTCTGCCGGCTGTTTTTTCTCACCTTCGCGGGAAAGGTGGGGGGATGTTCCTTTCCCATTTTTCGCGCGGCCGAACGACAGGAGACAATATGTTCTCAACAGCACTCGGCCTGCTTCTACTTTCGCTGGTTTCAGGTCATGCCCTGATTATCAGTGGAGGCGATCTGGCCCATATTGACATTACTTCCGGTACGGTAACCCCTTCTGTGGGACCACTCAATACCTATCCGAATGATGTTGTTATTCATAATGGATACGCATTTGTGGTAAACTCCGGTGTTGACGATGGAGCCCTTCAAAGGTTCGAGATGGAAACCTGGACCCTTACAGAGATGACCCTTGGTACGGGCTGGAACTGCTGGGCAGCACTCCCTGTAACAGGGGGAAATCTTGCTGTATCAGCAACACTCAACGGATCAATAGAAATAGTTGATCCTGAGAATCTTCAGATAGTTTCTTCCATCAGTGGAGTTACTCCCAATCCTGAATGGATGGCTGCTGAGGGTAACCTTATCTACGCAGCATGCGGCGGCTGGGGCACAGGCAACAGTGTAATTGAAGCCGACCTTTCTACAGGCGCTGTAACCCGCACACTTACCGCTGATACCAACTGCCAGTCTCTTGTTCTGCACGGAGACGAAGCCTTCGTGACATGCAGCGGCACATACGGAGCCAATGAAGGTTGCGTGGTTGTAATTGATCTGACTACAGGTAACGCAACTGATACTCTTTCAACAGGTGGTTTCCCCGGCTACAGTGTGGGAATGGGTGACATTCTCTATCTCAGTGACCCCTGGGGAGCAGGTGTGTACTCAATCGACATGAGCACAAAAACAGTCCGCAACGACTCCGGCAATCCGTTCTGCACAGGTGGAAACGGAATGGCAGTGGATGAAAACGGTAACCTCTGGATAACAGATGGAATGGCCGGAGAAGTAAGGGTTTATGACCCATCAGAGAACCTGCAGAAAACCTATACCGTTGCAAGTCCCGGTGCCATAGCAGTCACCGGTGGTTATAACGGAACAGCAGCAGGGGACATCACAGTGGAACCAACTATCTCGGTTTATCCCAACCCTGCTTTCAGTTCACTGAATGTCAGAAATGCCGCACCAGGGGAAACAGTAGCAATCTATGATGTTACAGGCAGAGTTGCCGGCAGTGCCGCAGCAGATTCAGACGGAACATGCACCATTGATGTTACAGGTCTCAGACCAGGGCTTTACTCTGCAGTCTCCGGTTCCTCTGCTGCACGGTTCGCAGTTACAGCAAGATGATGATATTCCTGATTCTGACCGTACTGCTTGCGGATCCCTGGGGCGATGCCTCCCCTGCGGTTCAGTACGGCGATGGAGCAGGATACGGCCAGGCCTACTACCCTGAAAACATTCTTGGGCCGCCGGATCCTGCGGCAACTCCCACTGCTCCTTCATACGGCGAGAATAACCTTCTCACTCTGGGAACTGACGGCTGGGTGGTTATTGAGTTCACAGACAATACCGTCATCAACGGTGACGGCCCTGACTTCACAGTCTTTGAGAATGTGATGCAGACCGGTTCAGGTTACTTCCGTGAATGCGCCTTCGTTGAAGTGAGTCAGAACGGTTCAGACTGGTACATGTTTCCATGGGACGCCACCACTCTGGAGGGGCTTGCAGGAGTCTGGCCCACAACAGGTGAAGATCCAACTGATCCTGCAGTATCAGGGGGAGATCAGTTTGACCTTGAAGATCTGAATCTTGACTGGATCAGATTCGTAAGACTCACCGACTGCGGAAGTTCAGTACCAGACGGCGGTCTTTTTGACCTTGATGCAGTTGCATCAATCCACTGGACCACAGGAATCGAAGATGAAACGGGAACTGCTGTTTCCAGAGTTTTTGCTTCATCTCCTTTCAACTCTTCCCTGACAGTATCAACTGATCAGCGTGGAGAACTGAGATGTTACTCCGCCGAAGGAAGAATTGTCGGAAGCTGGCCAATAACTGACGATGTTTCAGTGCTGAACACAGAAGCTCTGCCTGCAGGGGTTCTCCTCTTCACAATCAACAATTCCTCTTTCACAGCTGTAAAGCTGGCTCAGTAACCTTAATCGCCGGAGGCGGACAGCCTCCGGCGGCTGCTTCCATCTTCCCTTTCAGCTTTCCGCAGGATTCTGAACCTGTTATTTTCACCCCTTGAGGAAAGGTGAATAATGCGGATTGCCGACCTGTACAAGTCTCGGAAGCCTGTAGTTTCTCTGGAGGTCTTTCCCCCTAAGCCAGGGAAGAGCCTTGACTCAATTTATAAAACACTGAATGGCCTGAAAGAGCTGGAGCCGTCATTTGTCAGTGTTACATACGCTTCACAGAACTCATCAGGAAAAAGAACAGTGGAAATAGCCTCCACTGTCAGGGACAGGTACCGTATGGAGTCCCTGGCTCATCTGACATGTGCAGGCCAGACTGAAGAACAGGTTGATGATATCCTTGAAACGCTTCGAGAAAAGGGTATATCCAATATCCTTGCCCTTAGAGGGGACATACCTGATACCGGCGAAAAAAAACTTTCTGATTTCGTATGGGCCAGTCAACTCATAAAAAGAATAACTGACTTCGGGGGATTCTGCACAGGTGCCGCTGCATATCCCGAGGGGCACTTTGAATCAAAACGCATCAGTCATGATCTTTCCAACCTGAAGAAGAAAACTGATGCCGGAGCTGAGTTTCTCATTACGCAACTGTTCTTTGACAACAGGATTTTCTATGATTTCATTGAAAGAGCAGAAGCGTCCGGAATATCAGTACCTGTCATTCCTGGGCTAATGCCTGTTCTTAACTACAGGCAGATCAAGAGAATACTGATGATGTGCAGAGTTTCTGTTCCAGCAGCACTGCTGGAGTTGTTTGACAGATATGCAGACGACCCTGAATCCCTTGCTTCAGCCGGTGTGGACTATGCCATTGAGCAGGTTGCTGATCTGGTAAGGGAGGGAGTTCCCGGTATACATCTCTATACGATGAACAGGATTGAGCAAATAAAACAGATTGTTCGCACCTCCGGTCTCAGGCAATGAAACCGCTCAGGCCGTCACTCCCTGTGCCGGAGCCGTCAGTGGATCAGGTGCTGTGGCGTTCAGGCTGTCCAGCCGGCAAAGCAGGAACCATTTTAAGAAAAAGAGCTTCTGTGGCAGTCAGCCATCTTATGTCCTCTCTCTCTCTATCCTGGTGCGGTGCCGTTTTGTTTCATCCTTCAGAAGTTCCTGAGCCTTTCTGCGGAATCTGGCCGGGGTTGCCTGTCACTCTTATGGCAGCTACTCTGGGCAAGGGAGTGGATGATATTGTCAGCCGCAGCAGTGAACTCAATGGTTTTATGGTTGATTCAGCAGCCTCCATTGCTGTGGAATCGTACATGAAAAGGCTTCAGAGAACCCTGGCGGACCACCTGGGAATGGAACCCACCAAAAGGGTTGCGCCGGGTTATGGAGACATGCCTCTTTCGTTGCAGAAGGAAATAATCGCTATGTTTCCTGATTCAGGCATCAGCTGCGGAGAGTCGTATATGCTTTCCCCTGTAAAAAGCATGACAGGAGTTACAGGATGGGTTATGCCAAAGAGCTGATAAAACTGCTGAAAGACCGTGTTGCATTCCTGGATGGTGCAATGGGTACCATGCTGATGAAGCACGGCATGCCGGCAGGGGTTTCAGTGGAAGGCTGGGCTGCAGAACACCCTGAAGTTCTCACGGACATCCACTCTGCATTTATAGATGCCGGAAGCGACTTGATTCTTTCATGCACTTTCGGCGGCAGTGCCCTGAGTCTTGGCAGCGATGCAGTCAGGCTGAATACCACCCTGGCAGATATTGCGATACGAGCAGCAGGAAGCAGGGCAATACCTGCAGCAAGTGTCGGGCCTTCAAGCAAATTGATATATCCTGTAGGTGAAATCTCCTGGATGGAGGTATATGACAGCTTTTGCGTACAGGCAGCGGCTTTGTCCGCAGCAGGCATGGAAGTTTTCTTCCTTGAAACCTTTTCTGATCCCAGACAGTTGAAAGCTGCGGTACTTGCCTTCAGAGATACATGCCCTGACAGCTTTATAAGTGCTCATCTGACCTTTGCCGATAACGGAAGAACAGGCTCCGGCACATCACCTACGGCACTTTCTGTGCTTTGTGAACAACTTCCGGTAAATGCAGCAGGAGCCAACTGTTCAACCGGCCCGTCAGGGCTTCTTCCGGTAATAACCGAACTCTGCAGAACAAGCACTAAACTCGTTACTGTTGAACCTAACGCAGGTCTTCCTGACAGCAGAGGCAACTACGCAATGTCTCCGGAAGCTTTTGCCGATGCCACCGAGGAAATGGCCTGGGCAGGCGCTTCGATTATAGGAGGATGCTGTGGTACTACTCCGGAACACATAAAAGCTCTCAGAACCGCTGTAGGAATAAGAAAAGCTGAGAAACGGGAGCCGGAACCGGTAAGGGCTTTCAGCTCTGTTGATACCATAGTGCCCATTGGAAGTGCAATGCTGAAGATAGGTGAATCGGTTAACCCGACAGGACGAAAAGAGCTGAAAAAGGCCATAAGAGCAGGTGACCATGACTTTGTAATCTCAATGGCCAGAGCTCAGGAGGAAGCTGACCTTTTTGACATCAACATGGGTCTGGAACGGCTTGTACCTGACGGGCTTATCACAAGGGTTTTTGCAGGGCTGTGTACCGGTGCCCCTCTCTCCGCAGACATTTCCTCTCCTGATAACATAGAACTGGCATTCAGAGAAATAGGCGGGATAGGTCTGCTCAACTCCATGTTATCAACAGAGCAGCACATAGCTGAAAGAGTACCGGTTCTGCTCAGACACGGCGGTTACACAGTACTGCTGCCCATTGATGAAAAAGGTCTGCCTGACAGTCCGGAAGGAAAACTCAAGGTTCTGAGAAAAGGGCTAAGAATTCTGAATGAGCATGGATTTCCCTGCAGCAGGGTTCTGGCAGACCCCATAGTAAAAGCAGTTGCCACTGGAGCTGATCCATGGAACACTGTAAGCACCATGAAACTCTTCAGCGATCTCGGTCTGCTTACTGTGGCAGGTGTTTCGAATGTTTCACACGGACTTCCCCACAGATCCGCCCTCAATGCAGCCTTTCTGAGTATACTGGCTTCACAGGGACTTGATGCGGGAATTGTCAATGTGCATGACCGGCATACTTCTTCCATAACTGCAGGCGCAGCTGTTCTTTCAGGCCGAGTGGATCCGGCAGAAATTCCAATTCCTGCAATGGACGATGATGAGGGAGAAGAAGACAGTTTTTCCATACTGAGAAAGGCCCTGATAAGAGGAGACGGTTCCCTGGCGGAAAGAACAGGTATCCTGCTGCTTAAACAGGGTACAGATGCCAGAGAAATTATTACTGAATGCCTGGCGCCTGCTATGGATCGCCTGGGAAATCTGTACGCTGCAAAAAAACTGTTTCTGCCCCATCTCATAGCAGGAGCTGAGGCAGCAAGGGTACTGATGAAGGTGCTGGAACCTGCCATAGCCTCAGATGAAGCTGAGTCACCTGGAACAGTTGTTCTTGCCACCGTAAGGGGTGACATACACGATATTGGAAAGAACCTTGTTTCTCTATTCCTTTCCAATGCCGGTTACAAAGTTATAGATCTGGGAAAGGACATCCACTCTGAATCCATTGTAAATGCTGCTGAAGAAAATAATGCTGATGCCATAGCACTTTCTGCTCTTATGAGCACCACTGCTTCAAGAATGGAAGAGGTAGTAAGCCTCCTTAAGAAAAAAGGACTTAACATACCTGTCATTGTAGGCGGAGCTGTGGTTACCGAAGAGTTCGCAGGAGAAATAGGTGCCTATTACAGCAGAGACGCCTACTCCGCTGTTGAAACCATTTCAAAAGTCATCAGCTGACCTCTTACAGCAGGGAATTAACCTGAATAATAACAAAGCACTTTACAGCAGGGTTTTGCACAGTCGGCCTTTCAAAATTTAATAACAGCATGCTTAATAATAAGCACAAAACACATAAGAAAGATTCTTCACTCAAATGCGATAATGCCATATCTCATTATATAACATATAGTTAGCTAGATATAGATATGGAATTAAATTTTCAGGAAACAACACTGAGAAAATGATGATTTTCCTGTGGACAACTTTGTGGATAACTCATAACTTGCTTAGTAACAGCCATAAGGAGAAGGCTGGTCAGCTGCAGATTGATGCAGTCAGTTCACCTGCTCCAGATGTATGATTCTCTCAGCTGTTTCCACTGCAGATTTCCGGTGTGCGATAATAAGACAGGTTCTGTCAGCAAGAAGACGCTTGACTGCCCGATGAACCTGTTCCTCACTTGCTGAATCCAGTGCGCTTGTGGCTTCGTCCAGAATAACTATCGGAGGATCCTTAAGAAATACCCTGGCAAGAGCTATTCTCTGAAGCTGCCCGCCGGAGAGTGAACTCCCCCTGTCACCAACTATTGTTTCATAACCTTCAGGCAGTCCACAGATAAAACCGTTGGCACAGGCGGCGGAGGCAGCGCTTATCACCTCTTCTTCAGAAGCCGAAGGTTTTGCCACTCTGATGTTTTCCGCCACTGAATCATGGTATAGAAACGGATCCTGAAACACCACTCCTATGTTCTTTCTGATGGACTCTGCGGTAATATCTTCCACAGAAATGCCGTCTATGAGAATGCTCCCTGACTTCGGTGCAAAGAAACGCATAAGCAGTGAGACTACAGTGGATTTTCCCGCTCCGCTCTCTCCTGAAAGCGCCACCGTTTCTCCTGCCTGAATTTTCATGGAAAACCCTGAAAGAACTTCCGGACCTTCAGAATAGCTGAAGCTGACATTTCTGAATTCAACGGTGCCAATCACTTCTTCAAGCTCCGCTGCATCTTCTTTATCGGTCACTTCCGGCTCCATATCCATAACACCAAACACCCGTTCAGCAGCCCCCATAGCCCTGAGTACCTGTGCTGCTACACCGGCCAGGGACCCTACAGGGCCGAACAGCATACCGAAGTAACTGATAAAGGCAATGAGAACACCTACCTCCATTCTGCCTTGAATCACCTCCTGCCCGCCGAGCCAGATAACCAGTATCAGAGTAAAGGAAGCGAGAAGTGAACCTCCGTTGAGCACAAATCCCTTTACTGTCATGATGATGTTGGAGCGAAGAAGCTCATCCATGACAACTTTAAACCTGTTTCTCTCTTCCTTTTCTCTGTTGAATGCAGCAGATGTGCGGAGCCCTGCTAACTGCTCCTGAAGCACAGCGGTAAAGGTTGCCCTCTTCTCCTGAACCTCTGAACTCGCTCTCTTCAGCATGGTACCTGCCAGGGCAATTATCAGAGCAAAAAGAGGGATGGAGGGTACAGCCAGAAGGGTCAGTCTGGTGTTTATGGTCAACATTACCGCGAGAACAACTATGAACCTGATAACCTCGCTGACAGTGCTTGAGAGAGTGGAGGAATAGAGTCCCTGCATAATGGGGACATCACTGGTGTAGCCTGCCATGAGTTCACCCAGTCTTTTTCTGCCGGTGTAAGCCACAGAAAGCTGTTCAATCTTAAGATGAAGCGCCATTTTCAGATCAATACCCGCTCTCTGCCCCACCCAGCTGAACAGCAGTGTGCTGGCCATACCGACCAGGGTGCCCAGCAGGACTGCTGCCAGATAAACAAGACAGATGTCAGCCAGCAAACCAGTATTTCGCTCAATGAGCACCCTGTCGATAAGCAGTCTGCTCACCCACGGCTGAACCAGTGCCAGTGCTGCTGAAATTATTGTAAGAAAAAGCCCTAGCACATGCCATTTGAGCCAGGGCTTCAGAAAAGACAGTGTACGGTAAAGCAGCCGACGGTCTTCCCAGAGCTTTCTCAGGTCTGATCTTCGGCTGCTTCCGGTCATTTAATTTGTCAGCTGATACTGATTGGCAATATTGTCAAGCCATACACCGATGCCCCCTGCTGCCAGAGCGCCTAAAACACCTATCACAATGGTTATTACTACCCCTATAAGGGTCCAGATAAGCATTGCCCTGCTGTAGTTCTGAAGGTTGACATTCATAGAACCGGAGAAGGCAAAGATCAGAAGAAGTATCAGATTCACAACCGGTATCAATAATACCAGCTGAACAAGAAAAAATCCTCCGGTGGAAAACGGTTCAGTTCTGTCTTTTTCCATTGATTTCTCCCTTGTCTTTCTTTGAGTATCGTTAATGTTACAGGCAGCATTTAAGATAACCAATAGAAAAGCTGTAGTCACACACCTTGAAACAAGGGAGGGTTCAAATGATTCTTGTTACTCTGCTGACCTCACTGCTGATCCCTGCAGGTTCACACAACGGTCAGGTACTCTACACTGACATGACCGGACACATGCTCCGCACCGACCGGGAAGTTTTATCAACTGAGCCTGGAGCAGGGCTCAATCCTCTGAGCACAGATAACGCTCTTTACTGGAAAGAATGCCCTGAAGAAGGGAACCAGCAGATCGTAGCCGACTATGGAGAGGTGGTTTACAGCCGCAGATTCTTCAGCGGTCCGTTTCCTGCACCACCTGAGGCTGAGATCATGGTATCCATACCGGAAGAGATCCTTCTGCTGGACGGGAATGGCAGTATTATCAGATCTCTCAATACTGGAGAATACCCTGGAAGTCTCACATTCGGTGAAGGGTTCATCTGGTTCGTCTCTTCAGAAAAAGGAATGCTGATCAGGCTTGACCCGGAAACTGGAGCATCAGAGCAGATAGATTTGACTTTCACGCCTCTCACTGTTTCATACATGGACGGAAGATTTCTGCTTGGAAGGGCAGACGGAGGATTCTCTCTCATGAACAGTGATCTGCAGGAGACGCTCAGAATACCTGAAGGGTTTATGGGAGCGCTCATGCCTGAAAACGAACTCTCGTGGTGCAGATGGGTGAATGCAGAAGGATGTGAAGCCCTTTCCTGGGAAACTGTAACCAGAACAGAGAATGGCACAGAATCATACTCTCCACTTGAGCCTTCCTATAGCGAAACCTGCAGATCAGCCTGCGGCAACAGATCAGCACATTTCGATGTTCCTGCCATCTATCAGAGGTGGGATACGCCGGACTGGTTCAACGGAAGCTGGAGCTGCGGCCCCACCTCCTGCCTGATGGCAGTGCAGTACTACAATCGACTTACACCGGATTCAATTTGGGTAAACTATCCCTACGGTCACTGGAGCAGGTGGGGCAACTACATTCCAGTGGAATACACCTTTCTGGGGTACACCTATGACATCCTTGGAAAATCTCCAGGCGGTGTATGGGTTCCAGGAGCCCACGGATTCATCTGCCGCAGCTACGGGGGAGCAGGATGGAGTTATATGTGCCAGTGGATGGAGCAGCACAGCCTTGAAGCAAACTGGCTTGGAACAACCTGGAGTGCATGCACCGAAGAGCTGAACAATTCATGGCCGGTGGTCGCTTCAACCAGCAGCCCCTATACAGGAGGTCACATCCTTCTCTTCAACGGTTACTACAGCAACCACTCTGTTATATGCAACGATGCCTACGGTGATCAGAATGTGCCGGGATGGGGCACAATGATGAACGGAAAGGATGTGGTATATGACTGGCCTGGATACAACAACGGTAATGTTCAACTGGGGGTATCACAGCTGTTCAGTGCCCGCTCTGAACCACTTGAAACATCTGGAACCATCATAGATGACAGAACCATGGGTTACGAAAAACTTGGGCCATGTCAGTACTGGCATGAGCAGACAACAGGTTATAACGGCTACTCATGGTGGACCTACTCCACCGGAGCCCTGCCTGATACCTGTATTGTAAGGTGGAATCCTGTACTGCCCTCAGCAGGACAGTACCGTATAGAGACATGGATTCCATCTTCCCATGCAACTGCCACAGGAATCTACCATGTAAACACCCAGTCCGGCTGGGAAACTGTAACAGTTAATCAGAACAGTTATTCCAATCAGTGGGCAGAGCTGGGAATATTTCAGCTTGATCCGTCAACAGCACAGGTCAGAATGGGAGACTACACCGGAACAGCCAGCCAGTTCATCTCCTTTGATGCCATGAAATTCACCGCTTATACCGGCATCGAAAACAGTTCCTGCTCAACTGTTTCCAAAGAATTCAAGGCAGCAACAAACCCGATCAGGTCAGGTGAATTGCTTATCTTCTCTTCAGGAAATGCCACTGTTACCATTTACGACCATACCGGAAGAAGGATTACAGAGACAGAAGGGATTCTGGACACCACAGGTCTTCCTGCAGGAGTCTACCATGCAGTTGTTCACGAGAATAACGGTATAGCTTCTTCCAGGTTCACAGTGATACCCTGACACCCACTTGTTCTACAGGAGAACTGGAAATATCGTATCATTCTGTTCCATTCAATTCAGAGGGAGGTTATAGTGTTTAAAACTGTTTTGATCCTGCTTGCCGTTTTCGGCGCAACAAGTCTGTATGCCTATCAGGGAACGGCGGAAAGAATCCATGCAGACCAATACGGAATATGGAGCGAAACTGCCACCGGTCAGTTTCTGAATATTCATTCTCCAGAGCCGATTCAGAATCCACCTGAGGTGCTCTGGCACTATTCTCTTGAAACAGGAATGCAGCAGAAATGCTGTCCCATGGGATACAACTGCGACTTCGTCTTCACCGGCGGCTGGTATGGAGGCGCTGTGATGTTCCAGGGCAAAACTGGAGACGGAACACCACAATGGAATTATGAACCCCAGACATACTCAGACTGGACTTCTCTGGGAACAGGTACCTGTGCAGCAAAGACTCAGGATGTTTTCTTTGCTGTGCAGAACTGGGATTCAAAAGCCGCCAATACAGCTGTCATGTGTTTTGAGAGTTCATCATCAACTCCTCTGTGGATCTGGTCTGATCCCTCTTTCAATTCAGGAGCCGTTGACAGCCCGGGAAAATTTGCCTGCTCCGATGACGGAGCTGTTTTTGCAGTAGGAGGAGTTACAAATGGTCACCTGGCCATTCACTTCTTCTCTCCAGGCAGTTCAACACCTTTTGCCAGCTATGAGAATACAGATATTCAATACTCTCCAAGGCAGCTTCGAATCACATCAGACGGCAGCAAGTGCATCTTTCGGGTATCTGCAACGCTGTACAGGGTAGACACTGCCACAGGCACACTTGAAGCCCAGTATGCACTGGATGCCTCCAACGACTGTTTCGGTATTTCACCAGACGGCTCTGTTGTTGCATACGGATTCACTGCAGCCAGAATTGCTGTCTGGAATGGAAGTGAGTACCAGCTTTCAGCGGGAACTGCTGTCTCCGGTTACTACGGCGGTGCAGCAGCTGTAGCAGCCGACAACAATACTGTCTACTTCGGTTTCTACAAGAATACATACAAAACGAACAGAATCATTCGCTTTGATCTTAATGCCGGTTCAGTATCCTGGACATACGACTATCCTGCCGGCTCAGGGGGCTATCAGGATGTGATGAAATGGATGGAATGCACTCCAGACGGCAGATGGATGGTGGCAGGCTCATGGGGCTGCGAGAATGGCGGCGGCGATGAGGTCAATGTTTTTTATGACCTTTATCCCGAATCTCCGGTGTTCTCAATTGATACACCAGGTTCCATCTCCCATGTGGACATTTCACCTGACGGCAGATACATAACTGCTTCCGGAAAGCATGTGCATGCAAATCAGATGGGCTCAGGCACCGATGTGTACATGGGTGAGGTTTATTTCATGGGCACAGGCGGTTCTGAACCTGTGAATCTGGCTGTTTCAGTGTACCCTAATCCGGCACAGGGAGCATTTTCTGTTAACGCCGTTCTTCCGGAAACAGGTTCTGGAGTTCTCAACATTTACGACTTCGCCGGAAGATGTGTTTACGAAACACCTGTTGCAGGTTCAGGACAGATTGCAGTATCAGAGGAACTACCAGCAGGGGTATACAACTGTCTTCTGAACAGCTCAGCAGGCACTGCTGCTGCAAGGATCGTTTTAATAGACTGAAGTTGCTGAAAAAGTAATCTGTTCTCTATCCGGTAAGTCGGGTATACTACAGTGAGGTTTTTCGTACACATCAGAACAGGAGGCAAATATGCTCAGGTTCATTATGGCGCTTTCCATTGCAGGAGTGTGCCTGGCAGGAGTTAATTCTCCTCATCAGGCTGCAGAGCTGGTTTACACTGAAATACTTGATCTTGATGTAACCGGCAAGGTTGTCTACTCTTTTCCGCAAACAATTGTTCAAGGTGAAACAGTAAGCAGCTGGACGGAAAATGTTCCTGCTCCTGTTTCCGGTTATTTCGTTCTTATCGATGATGTGGCGGAAGCAAACTGGGAACACCACTGCCGATGGGTTTTCGTCACTCCATCCGAAGAAATGGAAGTGGTGGAAATGACCACTCCGCCGGATTTCCTTGAGAAAATGACCGAAGAGTATTCCATGGACTTCAGAACCATGGAACGATCCAGTCTTCTGGACTCATTTGTTCCAAATCCAAGGGAAACCGATGCTGAAAACTGCAAAGCACTTCTCATCTCAGGAGGCGCCAACTCAAGCAATAACCATGTCCGTTACTATGGCGACATCCAGTTTATCTACCTTACACTTACTCAGGACTACGGATACACCAACGATGACATCATCATCTGTTTTGCAGACGGTCTCAACCCCGCACCTGACCAATCCGGCGGTGTAAACTCCAATCCCGACCTTGACGGAGACGGAACTGATGACTTCGACTACGACGCTACTCTGGAAAGCGTAACCAATGCTCTGGCTGAAATGGCCACACTTGCAGGCCCCGATGACCATGTACTGATTTTCACCACTGATCATGGAGGCACTAACGGAGGATACAACTGTTTTCTCAACCTGTGGAACGAACAGGTTCTCAATGATGATACCTTTGACACTTTCATAGACAACATCAACAGTTCCTCGCTCCATGTTGTGATGGAACAGTGCTATTCCGGCGCGTTCGAGGATGAAGTTATTCCCACCACAGGTTCCCAGCACAGAACCTTCTCCTCTGCAGCCAGGTACAATCATTACTCTTACGCCGGCGCCACTTTTCCGGAATATGACGAATGGGCCTACTACTGGACTGCTGCAATGCATGGTTCACTCCCTGCAGGCGGTGCCCTTCCCGGCGATCCGGACACCAATAGCGACAATTACATTTCATACGCTGAAGCCTGGGATTTCGCATTCCTCTATGATACTTGCATTGAGGTAGGAGGAAACGGAGACGATCCCCAGTACAATGACGATCCTGACAGCTGCGGAGACAGTTACTGTCTCAGCGGTTTTATTGGAAGCATAACTGCTGAAAACAGTGTTGCAGGTCTCCCTGCAATGGAGTTATCTCTTTCCGAGAACCCTGTCACCTCAGCAGCAATGGTGAACTTCACCCTGCCTGCAGCTTCTCAGACTACAGTTGAGATACTGGATGTCACTGGCCGTGTTATCTCCACACCGCTCAGCGATAATCTGCAGCAGGGAAGCCATTCGGTAACAATGGATCTTGAAGATGTTCCTTCAGGTATCTATGTGATCAGGCTTACATCTGAGACCGGAGTAAACACCCTCAGGGCAGTTAAGATTTGACCGATATCGTGCTATAAAATAGGGTAGGCGGTAGTTTCGCGGCTGCCGCCTACCCGTTTGTCTGTAATGGCAACTTTGGCCTGCAGGCAGATAACTCATTCACCCTGCAATGACAGAGTGACAAGAATTATCTCATCACTGCATGCAAATCTCAGTTGATGCTTTTATCGATGTATATCAGCAGTTTTCCCATGGTTGTCACATAACCGCCGTACTCGTTGTCATACCATCCGAATATTTTGGAATGTGTAACCGGCATTCGCAGTCTCTTTTCTGCTGAAAACCCCAGAGTCCTCAGTTCTGATTCCGGTATCTCAATATATCCGGTTCTGCAGTGAGTCTGCTCTCCCTCTATAACAGCAGCAGATTCAAAACCCAGAAGGTCACAGGAAACATGCTGCTTCTCGGAATACTCCAGCAGACCGGACTGGGCACCTCTGGAAGCCTCTCTGTAGATTCCGTTAATTGTATCTCTTGTTATACAGGGAGTTCCATCACTATTCAGGCCGGTTCTGAAGGTTGCGTTCAGAATAATAAGAGAAACGGATTTACTTGGAATACGAACAGAATCAGCCATGAATCCTATGCTTCTCACATCAGGAATAACCTGTTCAAGAGCTCTGGCAGCTCCTGTGGATGTGATAATAATGTTTTCCAGTACTGATCTGTTTTTCCGCAGGTCTTTAGCTCCTGTTTTGGGAACAGAATCCAGAATGCTCTGAGTATTGGTAGAGGCATGAATAGTGGACATGGAAGCTGTGAGGATTCTGGATGTGAGTTCGTTTTCAAGCAGGGGGTTCATCATATGGGAAAGAGCGGTTGTGGTACAGCTGGCTGCTGATACAACATGATGCTTCCCCGGCACAAAATTATGGTGGTTGATGCCGTAAACAAGCATTGCGGAATCAGGCGCCGGTTTTGGATCCCTGGTTTTAAAGGGAGCGCTTACAACAACAACATCTGCCCCTGCAGCAAGGTGCCCCCTTACACTTCTTTCAGGTTCTTTGTGGTCAGCAGACGGGTCAAGAAATACGCCGGTACAATCCACAACAAGCTTTATGCCTTCCTCCAGCCAGGGTAGTTCCGCAGGATTTCTGGTTTCAGTAAGAAACTTTATCCTTTTACCGGCTATGAATACTTCGCCTTTATTCCGGTCTGCTATGGATACTTCCAGTTTTTTTCCACCGTGTCCATAAAGAAAGGTTTGTAGAGAACCGTAAGTGGAATCCATTGTCAGAGAGTCAATAATTGATTCAAGACCGGTTCCCACGGTTCTTCCGGTGTTAAGCACGAACCCCTTGAAATGATTGTTGACCAGCTGGTTCCAAAGGGTAAGTTTTCCGATTCTGCCCAGTCCGTTGATTCCCAGTAACGCTTTTTTCTCTTCGTAGTTCATAATGACACTCATCCCCTATAGTGTCCTGTCATGCTTCGGATGTGGAGAGTATGCGCAGTTATTATCTGTTCAGGTGAGGCGCAGGTGAGGGCGCATAGCCGGAGGCTATGTAACCGAGTCTGCAACGCTACCTGGGCAGATAAGAACAAGCAGAATCCGTCATCTGAGGTTTGACAGGACACTAGCAAGTCAGAAACCAAAAACACCGTCTGTCTTTATTTGCAGATTTCCTGCAAATATTCTTCCGGTGTTCCCATCAATGGCAATCTTACTCCCAGGCACAAACACTGTGCCGTTCAGCTCTGCGGTCTTTTCTCTTTCGTTTACTGCCAGGTCCCGGCAGTTTACCACGCAAACCTTACCCAACTGGGAAGCGGTAACAGCAGCGTGTGAGGTTATGCCCCCCCTTGAGGTCAGAAGACCTGAGCAGAAATATACTAGTTCAAGGTCCTCCGGAACTGTATCCGGTCTGAGGAGAACAAGGCTTGCCTCAGGCTCTTTTTGAGAGAACCATTCTATATCACTCCTGTCAAAAACAGCTATACCGTTAAGTGCTCCACCTCCTGCACCTATCCCCTGTCCCAGGCATACAGGGGTATCCTCTTCCAGATCAAAAACATTCATTGTGTTTTTGCCGTGGAATGACTGGGGTCTTGCCTGAAGAATGTAGACCTTCTTCGGCGATTCAAAAGTAAACTCAATCTCCTGATGGGGGTAACCATGATGTTTCACAAGGTCTTTTGCGCAACTCAGAAGTTCTCTGTACACAGAGGGGAATCTGTGCTCAAGGGATTTTTCAGAATCTGTTGACTGGTTCCTGCTTACCGGAAGGGTATGAACAAGACCGGAAACAACATCTTCACCCTGACTTCTCAATATGTAGTCACCGGTGAGTGTTACCGTATCCGAGCTTTCAAGGGGATCTCTGGTAAACACCACTCCTGTTCCCGACTTATCATTCAGGTTTCCAAAGACCATTCTCTGAACAGTAATTGCCGTCCCCCACTCATCAGCTATCTGTAAATGCCTGCGATAGAACTTTACTCTTCCTGAGAACCAGGAGTTCATGATCTTCAGAACAGCAACTTTCAGCTGTTCCAGAGGATTTTCAGGAAAATCAACGCCGTTGTCGCGCAAAGCCTCATAATATCTTGAAGAAAGAATCCTCATTTGTTCTGAATTAAAGTCCTTCTTTCTTTCGATACCGATTTTCTGCTTCATCTCATTTATGATTCTGTCAAAATCGTCCCGGTGAATGTCATGAAGCATACCCCAGCTTTGAAGAAGCCTTCTGTAACAGTCCCATGCTATCCAGGAGTATTTTTCATCAGCGCCGAACTCTTCAGCAATGCTTCTGTTCAATCCTACATTAAGTATTGTGTCCATAGCTCCAGGCATTGAGAAAGCTGAACCGGATCTTACAGACAGGAGCAGAGGTTTTGACGGGCTGCCGAAAGTCAGTGCCGTCCTTCTCTCTATGGCTTCTATTCCCCTCTTCATCATTGTATCAATCTCTGCTTCCATCGCAGAATACTTCAAGATACAATCACGGTTTCTGAATAGCTCTGTGGTAAAAACAAAACCACTGGGTATTCTGTAACCAAGCTGGGCCAGTTTACGGAGGTAATAGGCCTTTGCACCCAGAAATACCTTGTTTTCAATTCGCGATGATTTTCCATGCAGAAAAGCCATTATAGTATCGGAATCGTAAGACATTATTTTTAGCAGAATATCATTGGGAAGGGTTAATCGCATTCTTGTAAGTGCCTCAATAATTCTTGATACAAAAGTATCAAGCTTCTGAATAAGAAATGCGGAGGCAAGAAGATCCCTGTAGAATTCTTCCTTCAAGGCTCCCTTGGCAGCAACTGAACCATCTGCGGTGTAGTATCTTGGAAGTATTTTTTCAAGGGCACGGTCATAGACATCAATAAAATATCTGTTGATTATTTCCTGTATGTCTTTAGTGAACATTGTAAATATGTTTATGTACTGATCAATGGAGAAACTGCCTGACTTTAAGCTGTACGAAAGCATCTGTACATTTGAAGCAAAACTCGTACTGATAATGCCCCTGACCTTCAGACCCTTCTCAAAAAAATCAAGAACCACAGTTATTTTTCTGAGAGTCTTTACTGTTATGTACTCAAGATTTATATTATTAATGATATTTGTTATCAGTCTGTCAGCTGTGTGCTCAAGTTTCAGCGTAAGACCGAGAGCCTCAAATTTCTTCTCCTTGTAGAAGCCGTACATGGAAGGTATACCGGCAGCTATATGCCGCTTGTAGTATATGTTCTCCCAACCTTCGCTCTCTTTGGGATCAAGAATAACATCTTTCAGTATGTACATTAATTCGTATATTGTTTTGAGCGCCCCTTTGTGCTGATTCAGCCCGAGATGCTTCCCTAATCTGTCAATGATTCTGGTGTTGAAAAAACCGCTTTTTCTCAGAACAGGCAGCACATCTCCGGAATAAACAGAATACTTTTCCTGAAGGATTCTGCAAAGCCTCACAAGAAGCTCTATCTGATAAATGCTTTGTTCGTACTTTTCTTCATCAATTATGGAGCGAAGTTTCTCGCCGGCATTAATACCGGATTCCACCAGATCCTCAGCTTCCATACCTGTTTCTTTTTTCAGCTTCAGCAAAACTTCATTAATGTCTTCTATGTACTTGTTGTTCCCCTGAACAAAAGCCTTCACATCTGCAGGAAGATATTTTATCAGACCGCTGTAATCCTTTGAGTACCAATACTTCAGTATTTCAAGGGCAAGATCTGCATGGGTATTGTTGCTTTCAACATGAACCTGTTTTCTGAAAAAATGAATAAGAGTGTCTCTTCTTTCGTTAATCTCATCCAGAGCTGTGGTGGCATCTCTCAACTCTCCTTCAGCGCCGATTTCACTGAAAAAGACCGGAAAGAGTATGGCCAGGTGCTTTATCATCTTGTAGTGGTTTGAGATATTTGAATTCAGAAGCCTGGTCACATCCTTCTGGAAGAGATCAGTATCCTGAATAAAGATTCCTCCGATTCTAAGGTGAATAACCAGTGAAGCCAGAATGTCACTCATCGCATCTGGATTCATCTCAAACAAATGCATCCAGGTCCTTATGTTTCTTATGTGGTTAGGGTCAGATTCAAGCTGCCACTGGTCTCCTATTTCCGGTTTTTCCGAGCAGATGAACCGGAAAGAGACAACATGGGAAACAAAGTGCGAGATAAGCTGTTCCTGACCGAGCTGATTAACCACATCTCCCAGGGTTTCTATACAACCGAGAACCGTACCGGCATGGTGATCTCTCAGAGATTCAAACAGCTCGAAAAAAGTATCCAGGAACTGACACCTCTCCTTTAGCGACATAGGGCTGAATGCCTGAGGAAGAAGCCTGTTTATGTCCCACAGAAGCAGGTCAAGCATTGGTTCCATTCCGGTGATTCTCAAAAGACTTATAAGGTAGAAAACACGGTCTGCCGGGCTGTTGAACTCTACAGAAAACTCCCGTACTTTTGCGGCTATGTCTCTGTGAAAAGGTATTGAAGTAATCTCCTGCCATTCAGCGGCATTTCGGGCTTGCTCTCTTATGTTTTCCAGGAAGCCGGAACCTATGGTTGAATCAAGCTTCTCAATCTGATTCCACTCTGCAGGATGATAAATACCCTGGTCGCTATCAATGAAACTTCCTGCCCAATAGTCAGCGGTACCGATAACAACCTCTCTGCCAAGCTCAATCAGATCCTGAAGGAGCTTTTCAGAGTTTTTCGGAACAGCAAGATGCTTCAGATAACCGGAACAGAAAATGAAAACCTCTGAATACTGATGGAAATAGCTTTTCAGATCGGCAATCACACAGGATACAATGGAGCTGAAACGGTCTCCATGGGAAAGAAGAGCCTCAAGAAACTGAAATGCAGCCTGAGTAAAAGACTCACGGGTTTGCCTGGAACATTCCGAGAAAAGAAGTTTGTCAAAAACAGAAACAAAAACAGTAAGACTCTTCTCAGCCTCCTGGTGTTCGGTGTAAACCCACAGATCCTGTACAGCCACCGCTTTGATGTTCTCGGAAAGCCATTCGAGGTTACTGTAAGGATGATTAAGCTCGTAAAAAAACTGCAGAGCTCTTTTGTGTATTCCATACTTTTCTTCTGTAACTGAAAGAAGCCATTTGTGATCAGCAGGAAGCTCCACTCGGCTTCCTCTTGTTTTTGCCAGATTAGCTTCCAGCGCTTTTGACGAAATTGAATTCTTTGTCTCCATTTGAAACACTCCACAGGAATAGGAAAATCATGCCGATGAATATATACCTTAAGAGTCTCACTGGAACAGCTGTCATAGCCGCTGAAGCAGGCATTGCTGAAAACATGTGAATTGAGTCAGACTAATATGTTTTAAATTTTAATAAAGAGATGATATGGATCAGGCAGGAGGGATTCCAACAATTTTTTAAGCAGAGAATCATTGCCAGGCTGCAAGGCTGAGATACCGGTTAAAGAATTGCTGATAAAAACTGTACCTGGCAGCTTCAATGATTAGAATACGGTAAAGAGGTTTTCAGCTCTGTTGTGTTTATACTGATCTCATTCAAATAGCCTTAACAAGAAAGACGCCCTTATCAGGCGTCCTTCCTGATTGTTCTGTTATTCGGATTCGAAAAGAGTCACAGAGCTTACAGCAAAACCTGACAGATCCACGAGAAACGGCAGATCAGACTGTTCACTTATCAGGTACGCCGGTACACTGTTTAACCTCTAAAGACCCTGAGCAACAAAATCCCTTATTACAGGCAGGAATTCTTCAGGTGATCCCATTACTCCGGTAATTCTGTCAAGTTCAGTACCTTCCTGATCCATGAGGATCAGAGTGGGAACAGATTGAACGCTATACCTTGCTGCCATTTCCTCATGGTCGCCAATGTTGATCTTGACAAGAATACAGTCGCTGAGAACTTCCATGTAGTCATCACGGGTGAAGTAATCGTCTGCAAGCATTCTGCAAGGGCCGCACCAGTCGGCATACATGTCAATAAAAACAGGCTTGCCTGTTTCAGCAGCAAGAGCCAGTGCTCCTTCAAGATCGTCATGCATCCATTCTGTACTGGTTTCCTCGGAAGTCTGAGGAGCTTCAGCATCTGCCTGAGTTTCAGTGTCTGACTCATTTGTTCCGCCGCAGGCCACCACAGCCAGCGCCAGTGTCAGTATGACTATGAATTTCATTAGGTTCTCCTTTCAGTTGCAAGTGGCTGCAGAATATACTCAGTCAGAGCAAAAGTGTTCCAGGGAGGACATATGAGACCGGAAACCCCTCAGATAACTGTAGACGCGCTGATTGAGACGGAAAATGGCGAAGTTGTTCTCATAGAGAGAAGGTATCCTCCTTCAGGCTGGGCCATTCCAGGCGGATTTGTAGACCCTGGGGAAAGCCTCCTTGAAGCAGTCAGACGGGAAGCGCTGGAAGAAACCACTCTGGAGATAGAAGTATTGGAACTCTTTCATGTTTATTCACGGCCCTGGAGAGATCCAAGGGGAGACACTGTAAGCGCTGTTTACCTCTGCCGTGGGAAGGGAATACCACAGGGAGAAGATGACGCCGCCAGAGCTGATGTGTTCACAGAAGACTCTCTGCCTGAAAAAATAGCATTTGATCACAGGGAAATACTCAAACATTTCTTCCACTGGAGGAAAACAGGAGAAAAACCCTCTCTTGACCTGTAAGAAGCAGCACCTGATAGATGCCGCTCCTTACGGAAGAGCTACGATTTTCAAGCTACAGGTAAAGGGAACTCAGGCTTCTGCCCTCATTGATTCTCTTTATGGCTTCGGCGAATATGTGAGCAACTGAAAGAATTTCTATCTTGCTTACAGGTCCGCCGTTGACCTTTTCAGCCTCTTTTCTGTTGAACTCCACTGTATCTGTGATGTACAGCCTGGTAATGGGGCTCTCCTCTATCAGCCGGACAGCCTCGCCGCTGAGAATAGGGTGAGTGATGAATGCATAAATTTCTTCGGCTCCTCTTGCAGCGACTGTCTCTGCACAGAGAATAATACTCTTTCCGCTGAGAATTTCGTCATCACTGATGAGAATGGTTCTTCCGGAAAGGTCATCAAGGCCTTCAACTGTTCTTATAAGGGGATTCTCACTGTCATCCACACGCATCTTCTTCACATATCCTGTGGTTATGTCAGGGGAACCTCCAGCCTCCTTTATACCTTTCGCTGTGTGAAGAGCTAGAAAATCGTTGTCAAGAATACTTCCGGAATCAGGCGCAACAAAGGACAGCTTTTCCTTTCCCATTGCCAGAATTTCTCTAACAAAAACAGTATAGGCATGAAGCTGGTCAACTGGAATATTGCTGAAGCCCTGGCTCTGGGGACAGTGAAGTGTCATGGCAAGGACCCGGTCAGTTCTCACAGCTTCAAGAAGCTCAAAGATCATCTTGGCTGTAATGGCAATTCTCGGCTTGTCCTTCTTGTCGCTTCTGGCATAGGGGAAATAAGGAGTTACTGCTGTAATTCGGCTTGCACTGTCCTTAAGAGCGCTGATCATCTGCAGCATCTCGATAATATCCCCTGAAACAGTTCTGTATGCGTCAGTCCTGTTTCTGAAAACAGACCTTTCACCGGACTGAATCACGAAGACATCTTTTTCCCGAACCGTTCCTCCGGGAAAGTTTACCATCATGTTCCCGTTGGAGAAATCGTGAAACTCAACAGGCTCCGGTTCAATTCCCAGTATCCGGCAGATATCTCCGGCAAGTTTGCTGCTTGCCCTGCCGGAACATATAGCTATCCCCCCGTACATACCTCTCTCTCCGTTCCTTTACTGGCCCAGAGCCGCCAAATCTGCTGCAGTTTCATCAATTGTGCCGAAAACAACCTGCAGTATAGCTGCAAAGGCCTCAAACCCCACACCATTCTCAGTTGAGAAAGTATAGGTGCATATGATCTCTCCTGTTGACAGATCGTGCTCAAACTTAACAAACGGGTATGTGGCGTTCAACTCTGCCATTTTCTCAAAAGCAGCTGCCCTGCCGGCGCCTGAAGCCGGAACAATACCTGGAGTGGGGCCCGCCAGGAAACATGCCTCCATAGGAGAGTTTACTTCTATATAGAATATGGGAAAGGCTTCTCCTGAAAGAGAATCTTCAGCAAGAAGCCAGAAAACACCCTCTTCCTCTTCGTAGACTGCGCCCATCTGATCCAGATAGTCTGCCACTGTGGAAGGGGCCAGAGCGGCATAGGATGCAACAGCTGCAGTACACAACAAAAAGGTGACATATCTCATTGAATTCCTCCGTTTGGGTTAGACTGACAGTTTTGGAAGCCCAGCGTCTTCTTTAATATGCTTTCCTTCCTGGTTTTCGGGGAGTGCCTCTGTAAACCTTTGTAAGAAAAAGTATTCTTTTGCCATCAGTTTCCACCTCGAAACTATTCAGCACATCAGTGAAGGTTCCAGCAGACACATAAACGGCAAAAACTGACTCAGAAAAAAGTATCGGAAGCTGTCTCTTACACGCAACTATAACATCCGGCTGAACTTTCGCCTGCTTCTTAACTCCAGACAGGAAATGTCAGAGTTGAACAGCCTTTTCAGCAATCACCATTGATAGTATTATGATCAGTATACGGCGGCAGAAACAGCATCTTTCTTCATCTCTCTCCTTCGTGCTCCAATCCGGTTATAATCGGAACCTTGAAAGCCAGGCAGAATGAATTGAAAACTGTTGCGCCAGCCGCAGAATTTTTTCCATCTTAAGTGTTGGAAGTAGTTGTATTCAAGCTGGTATTACTTATTAAAAAAGACTCTCTGGCTCCATAAATACTTACCGCAAACGGGCCCAATGGCGCATAAGAGTCTGGAACAATTATTTTAACTGGTCAGGTGTTGCATTACACCAGGAAAAGAAACTGTTTGGCAAATAGCCGAGAGGATGTTACAGCAGAATGAATGTCAACAAGATAGACCATATTGGAATAGCTGTTGAGAGCCTTGAGGAGGCTTCGGTCTTCTACAGAGAAGCTCTTGGTCTTGAGCATATGGGAACAGAAGAGGTTCCATCCCAGAAGGTCAGAGTAGCAATGTTTCGTGCAGGTGAAAGCAGGATTGAGCTTCTGGAGCCTACTTCTCCTGACAGCCCTATCGCCTCTTTTCTTGAGAAAAAAGGTCAGGGTATACACCACATAGCCTACAGCGTAAAAGATGCAGCCGGCGCTGTAACCGAACTGATAGAGAAAGAAGTAAGAATGATTGACAAGGAACCGAGACCCGGTGCAGGAGGCTCCAGAATCGCCTTCGTCCACCCTAAGTCCAGTGGACGGGTACTGACTGAACTCTGTCAGCACTGACCCCTGAAGGGAATGGTTGAAAGATGAGTGAAAACCGGAATGCCGAGAAGCTCAGAACGCTGAGAGAAAAAGCGCTTCTAGGCGGCGGCGAGAAGAGAATAGCAAAACAGCACGAACGGGGAAAACTCACAGCAAGAGAGAGAATTGATCTCCTGCTGGACGAGGGCAGCTTTGAAGAATTCGATATGCTGAAAAACCACCGTTGCAACAACTTCGGTCTGGATAAACAGCAGTTCCCCGGCGATGGAGTTGTTACAGGATACGGAACCATAGACGGCAGACTTGTCTATGTATTCAGCCAGGACTTCACTGTATTCGGAGGCTCTCTCTCAGAGACCTTTGCCGAAAAGATACTCAAGGTTATGGACATGGCAGCACTTAACGGCGCGCCTCTCATCGGACTGAACGATTCCGGAGGAGCCCGTATTCAGGAAGGCATAGAGAGCCTTGCAGGATATGGCGACATTTTCCTGAAGAATGTTCTTTACTCAGGGGTTATACCTCAGATTTCAGCCATTCTGGGGCCCTGTGCAGGAGGGGCAGTCTACAGCCCGGCAATCACCGACTTCACCATCATGGTTGAAAAGACAAGCTACATGTTTGTAACAGGTCCGGATGTGGTAAAAGCTGTTACCGGCGAAGATGTCACCAAGGAAGAACTGGGCGGCGCCCAGATTCACGGCGGAAGAAGTGGTGTGGCCCATCTGGTCTGTAAGTCAGAGCAGGAATCAATTCAGCTGATTCGCAAGCTTGTCAGCTACATTCCACAGAACAATATGGAAGATCCCATCTCCATTCCAGGAACTGATCCTGTGGACAGGATAGAGGGCTGGCTTGACGAATTTGTGCCTGAAAACCCCAACAAGCCTTACGACATGAGGAAAATTATCGGAGGACTTGTTGATCACGGTGAGTTCCTGGAAGTTCAGAGAATGTACGCCCAGAACATCATCATAGGCTTTGCCAGAATGAACGGTAAGTCTGTGGGCATCATAGCCAATCAGCCTGCGTATCTTGCAGGCGTTCTGGATATTGATGCATCGGTAAAGGCTGCCCGTTTCGTAAGGTTCTGCGATGCCTTTAACATTCCTCTTCTCACACTGGTTGATGTTCCCGGCTTCATGCCAGGCACCAAACAGGAATACGGCGGCATAATCAGAAACGGCGCAAAGCTTCTCTATGCTTACGCAGAAGCCACTGTTCCCAAGATTGCCGTAATTACCAGAAAGTCCTACGGTGGAGCTTACGATGTAATGTCATCAAAGCATCTCAGATCCGACATAAACTTTGCCTGGCCCTCTGCTGAAATCGCTGTGATGGGCCCTGACGGAGCTGTAAACATCATCTTCCGCAAAGAGCTGTCAGAAGCAGACGACCCTGTGGCTAAAAAGACAGAGCTGGTAAAGGAATACCGTGAGAAGTTTGCCAATCCCTACAATGCAGCAGGCAGAGGGTATATAGATGATGTGATTCTTCCCTCAAACACCAGGTTCAGAATTATCAAGAGTCTGGAAATGCTTCAGTCCAAGAGGCAGGAAGTCCCGGCCAAAAAGCACGGGAACATACCCTTATGACAGCAGCAGCACTACTTCAGACTGTAACCTCATCCAGTCCAGGTCTGATTGACATTGGTCTTCGCATGGCTTTGGTGGGAATGGTTACTGTATTCTCAGGTCTTGTCATTCTCTCTTTCAGCCTTCCGCTGATAAGAAGGATTGCAGAAGGCAGCAAGAAAACCAGAACTCCTGCACTGACTGTGAAAGAGTCAAAGGAGCTTTCCAGGGAAGAGGTAGTGGCTATAACAGCTGCTGTACACGCTCATCTCAATAAACTGAACAGAATGGAAGACATGAAGCTTACATGGGAGATGTACGAGAAGCCGTATGCTCCCTGGAGACTTGCCGGAAGAGCCAGGCTTCTCACCGACAGAGCACGCTTCATACAGCGGAAACGGAGCAGGTAATGCCCGAATACAGGATAACTGTAAACGACAAGACCTATTCGGTTAATGTTGGCCGGATAGAGGATGACACCGTGGAGGTTAAACTGGGAGAGCGCTCCTACACTGTGGGAATTGAAACTCCCGGAAAGACTCAGAAGACACCAAAACTCAGCAGAACAAGAGCTGTTCCCGACGCATCTTCAGCGCCTGACAGAACATCAGCGCCTGGAAGCCGCTCTGGAGTAGGCGAAATACTTGCACCGCTCCCTGGAGCCATACTCAAGGTTCTGGTTGCCGTTGGCGAGGAAGTCACTGAAGGTCAGACTGTTGCGGTTATGGAAGCGATGAAGATGGAGAACGAGATTGAAGCCCCTGTATCCGGCAAAATCTCAAAGATCGCAGTCAAAGAGGGTGACACCATTCTGGAAAATGCCCTTATTATGAAGATAGGTTAGGAGGGAACAGGAAATGTCCTTTGCCTCCCGACTTCTCTCTGCCCTTACTGCCTCTTCAGGAAACCTGCAGCTCAATGATGTGAGCATAGCAAGTTACCTGGGCGATTCCGGATTCGGGCAGATCGAGCTGGGCAATGCGGTAATGATTGCGGTGGGTATCATCATGATCTACCTTGCCATTAAAAAAGACTACGAGCCTCTTCTTCTTATTCCCATCGGCTTTGGTATCATCGCAGGAAACATGCCCTACAATCCCGACCTTATTCCAATTGGGTATCTGGATGTGCTTGGCGGCCAGCAGTCTGTTTTCAAGATGTTCTACTTTGGAGTATCAAGCGGTCTCTTTCCTCCTCTGATTTTTCTGGGTATAGGAGCCATGACCGATTTCAGCGCCCTGCTCTCCAACCCTAAGCTGCTGCTTCTTGGCGCAGCGGCACAGATAGGTATTTTCGTAACACTTCTTGGCTCTGTTATGCTGGGATTTGATCTTCAGGAAGCTGCAGCAATAGGAATCATCGGTGGTGCCGATGGCCCTACAGCCATATTCGTCGCCAGCCAGATGGCCCCTCATCTCCTTGGTGCAATTGCAATTGCTGCATATTCTTACATGGGGCTGGTCCCTGTAATACAGCCTCCAATAATGAGACTTCTCACAACTGAAGAAGAACGAAAGAGAAAGATGAAACCGGCGAGAACGGTTTCGCAGACAGAGAAGATACTCTTTCCTGTTATCGCTTTCCTTATCACTGCTTTCATTGCTCCAGGCGCCATCACACTTCTCGGAATGCTTTTCTTCGGTAACCTTCTCAAAGAGAGCGGAGTTACCAGAAGACTCGCCGACAGTGCCCAGGGTGCCCTTAACAACATAGTTGTTATTCTTCTGGGATTCAGCGTGGGAACAAGCACCCAGGCCCGATACTTCCTTACCATGGACTCTATCAAGATATTCGTTCTCGGTGCGCTGAGCTTCGCCATAGCAACCGCAGGGGGACTTCTCTTTGCCAGGTTCATGAATCTTTTTCTCAGGGGAGACAACAAACTTAATCCTCTTGTTGGAGCAGCAGGAGTCAGCGCGGTTCCTGACTCTGCCAGAGTAGTTGAGGTTGAAGGCAGAAAATATGACAAGACAAATCATCTTCTCATGCATGCCATGGCTCCCAATGTGGCAGGTGTTATCGGCAGCGCCATAGCAGCCGGTGTTCTTCTCAGTGTGGTACCCCACTAGTGAAGCGATTTGACTGTCTGATCACAGGGGGAGCCGGTTTCATCGGCTCCCACCTGTGCCAGAAACTCCTTGGTTCCGGAAAAAGCATTCTCGTTCTGGACGATCTCTCAACCGGCAAATATGAAAATATTGAGAAATTCATGAACAGGGATGATTTCAGGTTCATTGAGGGGTCTGTACTGAATCAGGACACTGTAGATGAAGCAGTCAGAATTTCCGGCGAAATATTCCACCTTGCAGCTGCTGTTGGTGTAGAAAATGTGATTCAGAAACCTGTGGAAACCATTGAGACCAATGTCAGAGGGACAGAGAACATTCTCTGCGCAGCCAGAGAACACTCCGCGAAAACCCTTATAGCTTCAACCAGTGAGGTTTACGGCAAAGGATGGTCGGTTCCTTTTAAAGAAGATGGAGACATCGTTCTGGGAGCCACCTCCCGAAACAGATGGAGCTATGCATGTTCCAAGGCTCTGGATGAATTCCTTGCTCTTGCCTACAACCATTCCCATAATCTTCCAATTGTTATATGCAGGTTCTTCAATACAGTAGGCCCGGGACAGTCAGGAAGATACGGAATGGTGCTTCCCAGATTCATTGCCCAGGCCCTTACAGGCAAACCGATAACTGTTTTCGGTAACGGCACTCAGACAAGATGCTTCAGCCTTGTTGATGAAGTGGTGGACTGCGCCTGTGACCTTATGAACTGCAGAGAGGCTGAAGGTAAAGTTGTCAATATCGGCTCTACTGAAGAAATCACTATTCTGGAGCTTGCAAGAAGAGTCAGAGAGATATCAGGCTCCTCTTCCGAGATAGTAAGAATTCCCTACGAGAAAGCATATCCACCTGACTTTGAGGACATGCAGCGCAGAGTTCCGGATGTTTCCAGGCTTCACTCCTATATCGGAAGGGTACCGAAAGCTTCCATAGACTGCATAATCAGAAAGATTATTGATTCAGAAATGCCGGACTCACTGTGACAATTCAGGCCGCAGGCCGCAGCAGCCGGTGGATAAAAGAAGCAGCCCGATTAAAAACCCCCTCAGGATGCAGAAAAAGGAACCGGTACCTTGTTGAAGGGCCCAGGTTCATCGGCGACATGATTCGCAGAGAAAACCCTTTGCTATGCATAATTGTCTCCTCTGAACCCTCTGAGCAGTCCCAAATAATCGCTGAGCAGGCTGTTGAACTGGGAATCAGAGTAATCGAAGCCCAGCCGACCCTCTACTCAGGAATTTCATACACTGAGCACTCACAGGGCATTACTGCAATTGCTGAGATCCCCTCATTTACAATTAAAGACATTTTCAATGGAGGAACTGTACTTGCCCTTGACGGTATAGGAGATCCTGGAAATGCCGGCACTGCAATACGCTCAGCAGCGGCATTCGGCTGTTCAGGCGTGGTATTTCTTAGAAACAGCACCTTCCCCTGGGCCCCGAAAGTTGTCCGATCCTCCGCCGGACTGGTCTCGGCAATTCCTGTAACAGCAGCAGACTCTGTTGCAGATATGGCTCTCTCTTTTCCAAACTACCGTTTCTTTGGCGCAGATGCCTCTGGAAAGAATGAACTGCTTTCAGGCATCACCGCTCCTGTCTGTCTGGTAATTGGCTCTGAAGCCCACGGTCTTTCAGAAAAACAGAGCCTTCACGGGCTGGTAAGCATTCCCATGGAAAAAAATGTGGAATCGCTTAATGCAGGGGTCAGCGCCTCCATTCTTCTCTGGCAGCTTTACAGAAGCAGCCTCAACTGATATTTGGGTTGATATTCAGCCGGTCAGGCATAAGAAGTACTATCGTAGAGATGGAGCAAACGAACTGCCCCTGAGGCTGATGGATCGAATTATCAAGATGACTGCTGAACCAGGAGATACTGTTTTTGATCCTTTCGGTGGAGCCGGCACTAACTGTATTGCAGCTGAACTCAAGGGTCGCAAATGGATGGAATGCGAAACAGGGCCTGAAGATGACATAGTCAATCGCTTCTCTGAAATTGATGAGGAAAGAGAATATCTCAAGATAATTCGCAAGAAACTGAATAGTCTGTTTACCAAAAAAATCGGTAAGAAACGCCGTGAGAGAAATCTGTGGACATGTGAATCAGCTGGAACTCCTCCTGCCTCAGACTACATGCAGAAAGACTTGTTTGAATTGACTGTTTCAGCAGAAAAGATTACAAACACTTAACAGGAAGAGCAATTCAACTGCTAAATACTACTAAGAGCCATTGCATGCCAATTCTTCGAGACTACTGTGCCAGCAGCCACATTCCTGATGTGCGAAGCCACTTCTTTGAATCTGGAATATTCACTTTCAGCCCTTCCAGCTCCCTCCAGAAATCTTTTGAATGATTCCTGTGCACAAGGTGAACAAGCTCATGGGCAAGAACATATGCCACAACAGAGCGCGGTGCGTGAACAAGTTTACGGTTTATCATCACCGTGCCTGCATGGCTGCAGCTTCCCCATCTTGTTCTTGCGTTGCCAAGTCTGGTGCGGGAAGGCCTCTTTCCCAGAGCAGAGCAGAATCCTTCCGACATTGAGATAAGCTCCTGCATAAGCACTTTATCCAGCCAGGCTCTAAGCGCAGGTTCTGAAAAGGTATGTTCAGAGCTGATAACACTGTTGCCCCTTAGCTGAAAACCACAGGAATCAGAGATCAGTTTCAGGGAGACCTTTCGGCCAAGCAGAGAAAAAACAGCACCGTCCCTGAACCGGTCAGGGCACAGAGACAAATCAGCCTGGGCATAAATAGCCAGCTTCTGCTTTATCCACAATGACTTCTCTTTGGTCACCGATGCAATAAGCTGTTCCGGTGTTCCTGCAGGGGCAGTTACAATAACATGCCCTGGGAGCACTCTGATTGTTATTCGGCGGGCTCTCCTGCTGTGCTTTATTTCAAGTGACACTATTCCCAGCTCTGATCGTTGCAGAAAAAACCTGACACAGGTTCAGTGATTTCTCCGATAACTCTCTGTTCTTCGAATGAAAGGGTTTCTTCCAGAGTTTTACGAGAGCATATGAGTTCTGCCTTTCAGTATGAACGACATTTCCTTAAACAACCGGATTTCCAGAACTGCATACTTCTCTGGAACTGATTTCTTTATGCTCTATGCTCAAGGAACAGGAACCCATCTGCCTGCAGTTTCTTCACCGAGTTTAACCTGAAGAAAGGGGTATCTCTGAGAAACCACCGTATGCAGTACCACACAAAACCACAGAATCTCCGTAAAACACCCTGCATCAGTATTCAGAGAAATATGCGGTAAACAAACTCTGGCCTTATTCAGAAAATTCTGTGCGCTGAAATTCAACTTTACGAACTCTGTCACCAGACTTTAATAAATAATAAAATTGCCGACTATTGCCATCTGAGCCGCAAAAGCCAGCTGAGGGCTGAAAGAACCAAATCTGCCACTTGAAAAACGGATAGTGGAATCTACAGGCACTTCGCATATTCCGTGCAGGGGCTGGAAGAATGAAGGCTGCTGAAGAATATTTTGATATACTCCTGCAGGTGTGAAACACAGAGTTTATTCTGACAGAAGGGGCATGATGGAGTTTTTCAGGGAGAAAAACGGAAAGTACCATGGATTACCGTTCAACACAGGAACAGGTTCAAGAGCCAATCCTATGTCAGGAATAGGTAAATCATTGGGGGCCTTAGTCATAATCGCAATTGTTTTCTTTTTGAACTCTGGCCAGACAAAGAGTTCTAAACTCATGCTTCCAATAATAATGATAGCAGGCTCCTTCCTTGTAACCAGCCTTATCTCATTACTCGTACATAAAACTGTAATGGGTTCTGATGTTATTGTTGACCAGATGGCCGGTATCGTATCATTCAGAACAGACAGAGGTGTTCGAATAACCCTCCAGACAGAACAGCTAAAAGAAATTGTAATCAACAACACTCCCGAAAAAGCTTCAAAACTCTTCCTGCAGAGACATGAAGGCTCCAGATATCTACTAATGTCCAGCAAAGATCCTGTTAAGCTTGGAATGTTTGCCAATGAACTTTCTATCCTGACTTCGCTTACAGTTCTGGAAGAAACAGATGGCTGACAGGATTGGAGTTTTCGATTCTGGAATGGGCGGTTTTTCCATACTGAGGAAAATAATGACCGGCATTCCTGGAATAACCGTTGACTATATCTCCGACGATGCTTTTGCTCCCTACGGTGTCAGAACTGATGAAGAGATAACAAGCCGAAGTGAACACATTACCGAAATGCTTCTGGAAAGAGGAGCAAACCTGATAGTTGTTGCCTGCAATTCAGCCACTGCAGCTGCGATCAGACATCTGAGAGAAACCCATTCACACATTCAGTTTGTAGGAGTAGAACCTTACATCAATGTGCTCAATCACCTGCCTGATATAGATCGGGCAGCAGTGATAACCACAGTTCTCACTGGAAAATCAAAAAAGTTCAACAGTCTTAGAAACCGTCTGGATCCGGAGCACAGGATTCTTCACTTCTTAATGGCTGACCTTGCTACCATCACCGAAGAAATTATTGAACAGGGATACACCTGTGAACTTCAGCAGAAGCTTAGCAGAGAGATTGCCCCTTTGAAGGAAAAAAGCATCAGCCACCTGATACTGGGTTGCACCCACTATCCGCTAATTGCAGACATTCTGGAAAAAGAACTTGATGTAACCACCATCGGAGCCGCTCCGTTTGTGGCCAGACGGGTAAAAGAACTGCTTAACAATCCAGGGGGACCAATGCCGTCATACTTCAGTTTCCTCTCCACCACCAGGATGAGCTGGGAAACACGAACAGTGAAACAACTGGAATACCTGCTCAGGTTCAGCGGAGGCAGAAAGACTCCCTGGAGATAACTGTTTTACTGCCAGGTTATTTCCTCAGACGATCAAACAGCCTCACAAAACCGGTAAAGAAAAACCAGAATCGACATGCTTTGATGGTTCTTTGTGAACTGACCTCTGTATACCAGACTGCTGATATATACAGTTCAGAAATAGCTGAAGATTCTGTGTAAGATGGTTTTTTCAGGAAGGGCAGCCAAAGCAGCCCTCCCCAATCACAAGTTGATCAGTCAATCCTCTTGAAAGAAGAACCCCTGGCTCCGCATACGGGACAGACATCAGGAGCCGCTTCGCCTGCAGTGTGACCGCAGACAGGACATACGAAATAGGGGTACTCCTTCTGCTTACTGTTCATTGTATCCAGCAGCCCCTGATAAAGGTCAGCGTGGGTCTTCTCAACTTCGTTGGCATATTTGAATGAACGAAGCCCCTTTGCATGCCCCTCTTTCTCTGCTATTCCAATCATCTCAGGATACATGTTCTTGAATTCGTGGGTCTCACCCTCTATTGCAGACTTCAGGTTCTCAATGGTGGAACCTACTCCGTCCATTGCTCTGAGATGTGTATGGGCATGCACGGTTTCTGCAGCTGCAGCAGCCCGAAACATTCTTGCCACCTGGGGGAAACCCTCTTTGTCTGCCTTCTCGGCAAATGCGAGATACTTTCTGTTTGCCTGGGACTCTCCGGCAAACGCTTCCATGAGACATTCAACTGTGTTTTTCATTATAACCCTTTCTTCCGTTTAAGGCCTCCAGGGTCTGAATATAGGAAATGGCGGAGGAGGTGGGATTCGAACCCACGGTCCCCTTAAAGAGGACAACGGTTTTCGAGACCGCCCCGTTCAACCGCTCCGGCACCCCTCCGCCGAGGGCAGAATATATCTAAAACCCTCTGACAGCGGGAGATTACGGTACTAAAGCAAATGTGGGCTGTTTCTGTATGGGAACGACCTTAAGTACATATCCCTGTACAACATGAACTGCAATTAGGGCTTGATGATCAACCCATCATCCCACTCAGCCCCGGCCATGCATACCTGACCAGTCCAGTTTGACCCAAAGGACATCCAGTAACAAGCAGGCTTTCAGACTGTGATAAATCCTCATAAGGTATGAGGAAGCACCCTCCCTCAACAGCCTCTCAAGATTCATTACCAGGTAGACCATGCTGATCACAGTCTCGCTCGTTTCCCGGAGCTTGGTCATTACCCGGTCGGTTGAATACCTCCGCTTACCTTCTCCTATCTTACCCTCTATTGCGTTCCTGATGCGCTCATCTTCATAGCGCTGTTGACGAAGTGCCTTCATTACCGCAGGGTCTTCAAAAGGACGACCGAGCTTGCGGCCGGAAATCCGTATCCCGCGATCCTTACAGAAACGCATGTTCTCTCGCGTCCGGTAGATCCGGTCAGCATGAACTGACTCAGGCCAGCAGCCGAACAGCCGGTGGTACTCCTTGATCTGACCGATCAGATCAAGACTCTCGTTGAAGTTGTCCCACTCTATCCGATGAATCATCGCAAGACCGGAGGAAAGCCCTATTGATACCTTTGCGCCAAACTCCCAGACTGCTCCGGCTTTGTTTCGCTTGATGGGACGTACATGCGGCTGTGATATGCTTACTATGCGGTGGGGTATCGTCCGCTTTCTCTCATCATACATCTCTTGCTGCTGACGGTATACCTCACGGATGACAAGCAGCTTTCTGTAAAGATCCAGATCCAGTACTCCAAAGCCAACTTCATCAAGCAGGGCATCCACATGACCAAGATCCCTGCGCACATAGCCAAGCTGCTTCCTCATTGCCTTTCTGAGTTTTCTGCTGCCGGGCCGTCTGGTTTTCTGCAGGCTAAGGAAAGCTTTCCGTGCTCTCTTCCGGTAGGTCCGGGGCTTTGTGCTGCCCGGCTCCCGTTCCGAATGGAGTACATCAACCATCTTCTCAAGCAGCTCTCGCCCCTTGTTCAGCAGTTTCAGGTCTGTGGGGAATGTGATGTCAGCAGGGGTCGCTGTTGCATCAACGATCAACCGGCCTTTATTCACAAAGCCTCCATCATCACTGGAAGACGATTCATCATCTCTGTGGCGCTTGCGGGCGGCCAGGAGGATTCTCTCGTTTATCTCAGCTATGGCCTGTGCGGGAAATCTCTTCCTGAACCTGCAAAGCTGTGACTGATCCAACGGAGGCTTGATCTGGAACTCCTGCAATCCTAAGAACCACTGGAGGTAAGGATTCTCTCTGATCGTGTCCACTGTCTCCCTGTCTGTCAGACCAAGTTTCTCCTGGATCAGTATGGAACCGAACGCGAATCTGCCGGGGAGGGCTCGCTGTCCTTCTTTCTTTCTCCCGAGACTTCGAAGATAAACTTCTTCCACGAAATCCCAGGGAACCAGCTTTGCCAGCTTGACCCATCTGTTCTCAGTATCCAGCGGTGTCCTGAATGGAGTCTTGAAGGCCTCAATTTCCAACTGACGGTTGTTATGCTGATACAATTGAATCTCCAGGTGCAAGGGTTTTGAGCAAATGTGCTCATATTGCGTGCATTTCTATGCACCTAATATACCCTCATTCCGTTGCGCTGTAAAGGTTTAAAGCTTCAGCATCAAGCCCTATGTTATTATTGACATTGTCAGCAGGTATGTGGCGGGCTGAATGGTTGCTCCACGAGAGAGTGCTCAGCTTGCCAAAAGGCTTATCAGAGAAACCTGTCGCAAGTAGGGTATAGAAAAGGGACACGCTGACGCTTAAAGGAGATCGGGACAGCTCTATAAAGAGCAAATCTGTTGACAAAAAAATATTCATAACTTCAGCAGGAATGACTGTTTTTCTCTGAAGAGTGCTTTTCTGAGCACAAAAATATTTATCATTATCAATAGAGAATCTAACTACCAGTATTTAAATTGGCAGTATATGGCATTCAGTTGACAGCCGTATTCTGTGAAAAGTTTTCATACTCTTTCACAAGCGTTGAACAGAGTTCTTTCACTGAAACTATTTCTTTTACCCGATAGGCGTTTGCGCCGGCAAATGCGAAACCATTGCAGAAGTCACCCATTTTTGCATTGTTAAGAGCTTTGCCGATACAGTAGGGAGCAGTCTTGACATCACAGGTTACCAGACACTGCCATATACATCCCAGCGGTTGCTTTATTCCCGCTCTGACCTGATCCAGAAATCTGCCGCCGATAGCTCTGCCTGGAAGACCTACAGGGCTGTCGATAATGACGATGTCTTCCTTTTCACAGTCAATATAGGCCTGTTTAAAACTCTGGTGAGCGTCACACTCATGAGTAGCCACGAACCTTGTTCCCATTTTGACCCCTGCTGCGCCAAGGGAGAGCATTCGGTGTATGTCTGCACCGGTGTAGATGCCTCCAGCTGCTATTACTGGAATACTGCCGTAATCATTTTCGTAAGGCTTTACAGAATTGATTACACCTTCCAGTATATCCTCAAGATTCTGGCTCTCAGTTTCAAGTTCATGTCTTGTAAAGCCCAGATGACCTCCTGCCAGGGGGCCTTCCACTACGAATCCATCCGGCACTCGGTTGAAAAGCCTTTTCCATGATTTAAGTATAACAGCAGCTGCCCTTGCAGAAGATATTTTGGGTATCAGCTTTGTTTTGCAGTTTCTGAACTCTTCAACTGTAAAGTTCTCTGGAAGTCTTATTGGAAGACCGGCACTTATGAAAGCTACATCAATACCTTCTTCAATTGAAGCTTTAAGCAGAGTATCGTAATCAGATAGAGCCATCATCAGGTTTACGCCTATAATGCCGTTGGACAATTCTCTTGCTCGTCTGATTTCTTTTCTGAGAGCCCTTTCATCAGCCGCTCTGAGGTCCTTGTAAAAATCCTTTTCTTCCCTGCCTATTCCTGCTGCTGAGATGACTCCTATACCGCCTTCTTCAGCCACAGCTGAAGCCAGGCCGGACAGTGAGATTCCCACCCCCATACCGCCCTGAACTATTGGCAGACTTAATTCCAAGTCTCCTATAACTAATGATGGCATGCGGTTAATGGTCATTTGAAACCTCCAGAAAACAGTATGCTTAAGCAGGCTGGTATGATAAGGTATCTCACTCATTGAGTCAACCAAGTAGACATATTTCGTTCTTCTATTTGAATGAAATATATCAGTAAGAGATATGATAACAAAAAATATAGACTTAAGCAATTATACATTATATCATTATACAATATCAATATTGATACATTGAATCAAATCAAGTCATTCAATTATACCTATATTATAAATAATAGGCTATAATAATTATGCAATTTCATTAAATTTTTGCTGTACATAACTAACAATACTTGATTGGTTATGCAATTTTATGTATCATATTTTATATCTATTCTGAAATGCTGCTGCAGGCATTCTTCACCGGCGAACCGTTGAAGTTATGCAACACCGTTGAATAAGTGCAAAAGCAATGATTTTCAACATTGACTGAGTATGGTATACAGTACCGTTGCAATTCTGCTATAATACCTTTATGGAAACTATTACTGAAGCAATCCTTGAAAGCATCTCTGAAGGTGTTTTCGCAGTTGACAGGCAGTGGCGGATTACCTCTTTCAATCGGGCTGCCGAGGAAATTACAGGCATTCCCCGGGCTGAAGCTCTGGGCAGGCAGTGCAGTGAAGTTTTTCGGTCTTCCATGTGCGAGGTTGCATGCGCACTCCGAAAATCCATGTGCACAGGAAAACCGGTTCGCTCCCAAGCAGGCTATATTGTTAATGCATTGGGGGATAGGATACCTGTCAGTGTCTCAACTGCAGTACTTGTTGACGAAAACGGTAATGTGTCAGGAGGCGCGGAAACCTTTCGCGACATGAGTGTTGTGGAAAGGCTCAAGGATCAGCTGAACTCCAGATATGGCGCAGGTGATCTGGTGAGCAGGAGTTCTGCAATGCAGAGCCTGTTTCGTCTTATGCCTGCTGTAGCATCGTCGCCTTCTACAGTTCTTCTTCAGGGGGAGACCGGAACAGGAAAAGAAGTGTTTGCAAGAGCCATTCATTCTGAAGGTCCCAGGGCATCTGAACCGTTCATTGGAGTGAATTGCGGTGCTCTGCCTGATACTCTTCTTGAGTCGGAATTGTTCGGATACAGGAAGGGAGCCTTTACCGGTGCAGAGAGGAACAGGGACGGTGTGTTCATCTCAGCTGGAAAGGGAACTCTCTTTCTGGATGAGATAGGAGAGATAAGTCCTGCAATGCAGGTGAGGCTTCTCAGGGTTCTTCAGGAAAGAGCTGTAACTCCCCTGGGTACAAGTTCATCGCTGCCTGTTTCTGCAAGGGTAATCTGTGCCACCAACAGAGATCTTTATCAGATGGTTGAAGAAGGCCGGTTCAGAAGCGACCTCTATTACAGAATAAATGTTGTGAGAATGGTGATTCCACCTTTGAGAGAACGATCTGAGGACATTCCTCTTCTTCTGAAGTCTCTTCTTGAGAAACACTGTCTTGCCCAGGGACGGGATACCATGGACTATGACCCGGCTCTTCTGCCTCTGCTCATAGGTTACTCCTGGCCGGGGAATGTCAGGGAGCTTGAGAATCTTGTGGAGAGAGCTATTCTTCTCACTTCTGGAAATGTGATAGGGCTGGATTCCCTGCCTCCGGAGATCCTCCCCCAGTCTGCCTGCCCTTCTTCTTCAACTGATCTCAGGAGCGCAAGGGAAGAAGCTGAGAAGAGCCGTATACTTGCAGCCCTTTCATCCAACAACTTCAACAGAGAAGCAGCTGCCAGGGAGCTTGAGGTTCACAAGACCACCCTCTACCGAAGAATGAAAACACTTGGAATCCCTTTGCCAGAAGTGGATGGCCGTAGCAGCAAAGCAACTTAACAGCAGTGATATAGTTGCAAATATGCTACTATCGTGTGCTGAGTTACTACTCATGTGATTTAGATATTTCATTGTATAGCAATATTTCAGGCTTACTATTCCAGAGTGGCATGATTCTTGCATAGTGCATCACCGGAGGTGAAAGGATGCGAGTAGCACTGTCTGTATGGAATGGAAGAATAGCTCCTCTATTTGATGTTGCGTGCAACATGCAGGTATACGACTCTGAAAGTGGAGAAGTAAGGGAGCTGAGTTTTCCTGAAGGAGCCGGAGTTATGGGAAGAATTGATATTCTTTCCGCTTCTTCAGTTGATGTTCTCATATGCGGTGCTGTTTCAAGACCTGTTTACAGGATGATGGCTTCTTCGGGACTGGACATAAGGTCCTTTGTTTCAGGAGAGACCAATGAAGTGAGAAAAGCGTTTTTTTCCGGCGAACTTGATGACATTTCCTTCACAATGCCAGGCTGCTGGGGATGCAGATGCAGAGCTGGAACAGGCCGCCGCGGAAAGGGACATGGTTCCCGCTGTGGCAGGAAAGAGGTGTAGAATGCCAGGTGGAGACAGAACCGGACCTTTGGGAAGAGGCCCTGGTTCAGGAAAATGTGTCGGAGCCGTAATCAGACCATGCGGCAAAATGGGCAGAGGTGCGAGAATGGGATACAGACGGGGTTTTGCCTGGTCAGGCTACTGTCTGTCTGCTGATTCTGAGGAGGGTTTTAGAGAAGCTCTTGAGAACCGTGCAGCTTTCCTTGAGCGTGAGCTGGCAGCGGTGAAAAGTAAGCTTTCAGAGAACAAGATCCGGTAACAGATATCACCTGTGACCGGCGCTGTTTTTTCGGTGCCGGTCCTGTATAAGGAGAAAAATGAAAATAGCAGTGGCATCATCAGGCAGGGAAATGAGTGCCCCACTTGATTCGAGATTCGGCAGGGCAGAAGCATTTGTGGTTTACGACACCGATTCAGAAACCTTTGAGGCTGTGAACAATCAGATGAACCTTAACGCAGCTCAGGGAGCAGGAATTCAGGCGGCGCAGAATGCGGCTGCCACAGGCGCAGGAGCCATTATAGCAGCAAATATTGGCCCCAAGGCTGCAAAGGTGCTGCAGACAGCAGGGGTGAAGATGTATCTCTGTCAGGCTGGAACAGTCAGGGAAGCTCTGGAACAGTACAAATCAGGCAAACTTACAGAGGCAGACGGAGCCAATACAGAGGGCCACTGGTAATGATTCTTGCTGTGGCATCCGGCAAAGGAGGAACAGGAAAGACAACTGTTGCAGCAGCGCTTGCCTCTGCAGCGGAATGTACTGTTCAGTACATTGACTGTGATGTGGAAGAACCCAACGGTTCAATCTTTCTGAAACCATCGGTATCCTCTGTGGAGCCTGTCAATATGGAGATTCCTGTTATCAATGAGAACCTGTGTTCGTCTTGCGGAAAATGTGTCCGTTTCTGCAGATTCAATGCACTGGTTTCACTGGGAACGACTCCTCTTGTTTTTTCTGAACTCTGTCACAGTTGCGGAGGCTGTGCCATTGTCTGCCCTGAGAATGCAATTTCCTGGGAGGAACACGAAACAGGCCATCTGAGTTTCGGTCTTACTGAAAAGGGTATCAGTGTAATTCAGGGAAAGCTGAAAGTTGGAACAGTAATGGCTCCTCCTGTAATTCGCGCTGCTCGAAATGCCGGAGGTGAGTGCGCTCTTACCGTTGTTGACTGTCCTCCTGGAACATCCTGCCCTGTAATAGAGTCCCTGGAGGGTGTTGACTATGTCCTTCTGGTTACTGAACCTACACCTTTCGGACTCCACGACCTTAAACTGGCTGTGGAGACAGTCCGCGAGATTGGAATTCCTTGCTCGGTGGTTATAAACAGATGTGATGAGGGGGATTCCGGTGTGGAGAATTACTGCAGCAGAGAGAACCTTCATGTGATGCTCCGTATTCCCCACAGCAGGAGAATGGCAGAAGCATACTCAAGAGGCGGCATCCTTACTGAAACCATGCCTGAGTTGCTCAATGAGTTCAGGAGTATTCCTGCAAAGGTGAAGGAAAGGCTCTCATGAAAGAGATAACTGTTATCAGCGGAAAGGGAGGCACCGGCAAGACCAGCATAACCGGTTGTTTTGCAGCACTTGCTGAAAACGCTGTGGTTGCCGACTGCGATGTTGATGCTGCAGATCTTCACATGCTGCTGGATCCTCAGATTCAGGAAACACATGACTTTATAAGTGGAAACATCGCTGTGATACGGGAAGAAGACTGTATCGGCTGCATGGAGTGCCTGAATAAGTGCAGGTTTAATGCTATCTCCTCTACAGACAATGCAAAATGTCGTGTAGGAGTCTGGGGCTGTGAGGGCTGCGGTGTTTGTACAGAGGTGTGTCCGGTGAATGCAATAGATTTTCCTCAGCGTCATTGCGGAGTATGGTATTTTTCCCATACCAGATTTGGCCCTATGGTTCATGCTCGTCTTGGCATTGCTCAGGAGAATTCCGGCAAGCTGGTGAGCACAGTTCGCAGACAAGCCGCCGCAAAGGCAGCTGAGCTGGAAAAAGAGCTTATATTAGTGGACGGTCCTCCAGGAATAGGATGTCCGGTTACAGCATCAATTACCGGAACATCACTTGTGGTAATTATCACAGAGCCAACCATGTCAGGGCTCCATGACATGACAAGGGTAATGGATCTGGCTGATCACTTTTCCATTCCTGCAGCGATAATAGTGAACAAGTGGGACATCAACCCTGATATGACCGTTAAAATAGAGGAACTTGCTGCAGGCCGCGGTGTTTCACCGGTGGGCAGAATTCCGTACGACAGAGCTTTTACCGAGGCTCAGATACATGGCAGGACCCTTCTCGAACACAGAAGGGGAGAGCCTGCAGAAAACATCAGAAAAATCTGGGAGAATGTATGCCGAAAAATGAGATGAAAGAAACACAGGAGTGTTCCGGAAGCTGCGATTCCTGCGGAACATCAGGCTGTGATGCCATCGAGAAGAAGCCTGGAGAGAGTGATGAGGATTATCTGAAGCGACAGAAGATGGCCATAAGAATGAACTCCATTAAGCACAAGATAGTGGTGCTTTCAGGAAAAGGCGGAGTGGGGAAGAGCACTGTTGCTGTAAACATTGCAGTGGCTCTCTCGCTTGCAGGGAAGAAGGTTGGCCTTCTGGATGTGGATATCCACGGCCCATCCATTCCAACAATGCTCAACATTGCTGATGCAGGAGTTACATCTGATGGAGAAAACCTCAATCCGGTGGAGATAGGCTCACTGAAGGTAATGTCTGTGGGGCTTCTTCTTGAGAACAGGGACAGTGCGGTAATCTGGCGCGGTCCCATGAAGATGAGCGTTATTGAACAACTCCTGAGAGATGTTAACTGGGGGCAGCTGGATTACCTTATCATCGATTCTCCTCCGGGAACCGGTGATGAACCGCTCTCTGTTGTTCAGCTTACAGGAACCATGGACGGAGCTGTTATGGTTACCACTCCCCAGAAGGTTGCAGGTGCCGATGTGAGGAAGTCGTTTAACTTCTGCGCACAACTCAATCTGCATGTACTGGGTATTGTTGAGAACATGAGCAGCTTCATCTGCCCTGACTGTGGAAGCGAGCACAGAATTTTCGCAGGAAACAATGGACGGGAAATGGCTGAAGCTTATGGAGTTCCATTTCTGGGCAGTATACCTATTGATCCCAATGTGGGTACTGCGTGTGATGACGGTACTCCGTTTGTTTACCATTACGGCAAGACGGAAACAGGAAAGAGATTCGAGAAGCTTATCGAACCTCTGCTGACCCTCCAGAAGAAGGAGAAATAATGAGAGTAGCTATACCAATGGCAAACGGTGCACTCTGTATGCACTTCGGACACTGCAGCACTTTTGCCCTTGTGGATGTTGAGAACGGTGCTGTTTCATCTGTGAATGAAGTTGTTCCACCGCCTCACCAGCCTGGACTTCTGCCTGAATGGATAGCGGAACAGGGTGCAACAATGGTAATTGCCGGAGGAATGGGCTCCAGAGCACTTGCCCTTTTTCAGCAGAATGGTATCAAGGTGGTTACTGGTGCCAACGGCACAACCCCTGAGGAAATTGTAAAGAATTATCTGGCAGGTACCCTTCAGACAGGTGCCAACGCCTGCGACCACTGATCTCAAACGGGGCGGTCACAGGGCCGCCCCTTGCAGCTTCTCCATAGAATCATAAAAGTCCGTCTGAGACAGTTGCTCAGAGACTCAAAATGATATTTTCCGCAATCTGATTGTGATGTTCAACGGAGCATCAGAAGAATGCTCTGCAGAGAGAAATCAGACCGGCGCGGGAGTGGTAGTGATCCCCATAACAGGAAAAAGAGGGCAGAGTTTGTTCTGCCCTCCCGTAATATCTGTACAGAATTTAGCGTCTGGGTCTGGCTTCACTGACTCTGACAGGTCTTCCGTCAAGTTCAACACCGTCGCACTGAGCGATAGCGTTTCTTGCGGCTTCTTCAGGCATTTCTACAAAGCCGAAACCGCGACTGCGACCGGTTTCTCTGTCAGTGATGACTCTGGCATCTGTGACTTCGCCGTAGTTTTCGAAGAAAGATCTGAGTGAATCGTTGTCTACACCCCATGAGAGGTTTCCTACATAGAGGTTCATATGGTACCCTTTCAAACACATGTCATCAAAATTAACGAACCGATATCACGATGACACAATGAACCTCGGTCGTATCCCCCTGTGGGAATCTGTCTGTAATATGTTCAATAAACAGAGAGTGTAACAGGGCTATGAAAAAGGCGGCTCCAGGGAGCCGCCATTAAGCCTTTGCCGGTTATCGTCTTGGTCTTGCTTCGCTGATCCTGAGAGGCCTTCCGTCGAGTTCAACCCCGTCTGCCTGTTCGATGGCGTTTCTGGCAGCTTCTTCCGGCATTTCCACAAATCCGAATCCACGGCTGCGACCGGTTTCCCTGTCTGTTATCACTCGTGCAGCAGTAACTTCACCGTAGTTCTCAAAGAAAGATCTGAGAGAATCGTCATCAACACCCCAGCTCAGGTTGCCCACATACAGGTTCATTGCGTATCCCTTTCATATATGTCAATATCTAAATCAACCATGGTTCACATGACACCTATGAAGCCCGGTTGTATCCCCCCTGGGATTCTGTGAGTAATATGCTACTTTATTATTGGATGTAAACACCTTGCACAGACCTGACTGATTGTTTGCAAAAGGTGTGCTGAAAACACCATATTACATAATTGGCAGCACTATTCTCTTTTGCTCTGTTTACACTTCTGAAAGCAGTTCGAGTCGTATGATATTTTACATGTATCTAATAAATATCTCGATGTTCACTCTGGCAGGACCTGACGGTCTGGATGTGACAGCTGAAGGTTTGTTCTTCTGTCTTGAAGGGAGTGGAGCGGTTATGTTCAGAGACTGGTCAGGCAGGGATTCAGTTATCGCTGTCGGCTTGAACAATCCTGAAGGAATTTGTGTTACTCGTGAGGGAGAAGTGCTGGTAACAGAAGATGTGCCTGACGGCAGGCTGCTTCTAATAGATGAAGGCAGTATTTCTGAGCTTGCATCTGGTCTGTCATGTCCTGAGGGCGTGTGTGAGGCACCTGACGGTTCAATCTGGTTCACAACAGGAGGGATTGAAGCCGGTGAGCTGTTAAGTTCTTTGTGGACCATTAAAGAGCAGGGGCCTGAGCAGGTTTTTTCTGTGCTTTCTGTGTTTTCCCTCTCTGATATTACCATTTCTCAAAGCGGTACAGTATACATCTGCAGCGAAGGGGCAGGTTTGTCAGGGAGGGTTTCGGTGCTCAGATACGATCCTGTTTCAAGCCTGGTTGAGCCCTTTGTATCAGGTGTTGCTGCATGTGAAGGTATCTGTCTTACTGAAGGCGGTTTTCCCATGTACCTTGCTGCAGAGGAAGAAGGTGTCTTTACAGTGGATGAAAATGGGAAGGTTTTACTTCTCTTTTCAGAGCTGGGGCTTACTGAGGACATTGCAGTGTACGGAGACTCTCTTTACGCAACCCATGACGGTGCAGGAGTTATAGGAAGATACGCTCTGCATGAATAGATATCCTGATTCCTTCAGGGAAATACTCAGAGTATCGATTCCAATAATTGCAGGAATGGCAGGCAGAACAGTAATGATGTTCTGTGACAGGCTCTTTCTTGCTCAGCACAGTCAGCTTGAACTGCAGGCTGCACTTCCTGCAGGTATTCTGAGTTTTACTATGATGTGTATTATCTTTGGAACTGTGGGATATACCGGAACATTTGTTGCCCAGTATTTCGGTGCAGGGGACAGAAACGGGTGTTCCCGCTCCCTGGCCCAGGCACTGTTTCTTACACTGTTTTCCATTCCGGTTCTTGCAGCGCTAATTTTTCCAGGGCTTTATATACTCGGGCTCAGCGGTCATGCTCCTGAAGTGCTTGAACTGGAAAAAACCTACTTTACCATTCTTATGCTTTCTTCTGCAGGCCCCGTTTTCACCCAGGCTGCTTCATCATTCTGGAACGGAAGGGGTAAGACTGTTTCTGCAATGATGGCAGTTCTTGCAGGGGCCGGTCTGAACATTGTGCTTGATTACATCATGATATTCGGTAAGCTGGGGCTTCCTGAAATGGGAATCAGAGGAGCAGCTGTTGCAACTGCAATTTCATCCTTTGTGCCGGGAACGATTCTTACTGTTGCTGCTTATACCGGCAAGACAGCCAGAAGGTACAGAACCTGCGAGAACTTCAGATTTTCCAGGTCGCTCACAGGAAGAATACTGCGATTCGGACTTCCTTCAGGTCTTCAGATATTTCTTGATGTTTCCAGCTTTACAGTATTTATCTTCATTGCAGGAAGGCTCAGCCCTGTAGAGTTCACAGGGAACAATCTTGCATTCAGTGTGAACAACCTTGCGTTCAACCCGCTGCTTGGATTCAGTTTTGCCACAACTGTTATAGTGGGAAGATGCATAGGTATGGGTAAGCCTGACATGGCAGTAAGGGCCACATTGCGAACACTGCTTCTCTCTCTCTGCTACTTTATTCCCCTTGCTGCAACATTTGTTCTTTTTCCAGGGTTTTACACTAAGCTGTTCTTCAGCCCGAATTCTGCCTGCACTCTTGAGGAATTAACAGACACAGCAGGGAAGCTTCTTGCCATAGTTGCAGTCTGGGGTGTGTTTGATGCAGTAAACCTTGCTTACAGTGGAGCCCTGAGAGGAGCAGGAGATACCAGATTTGTGGTGATTGTTTCAGGTCTTCTGGCATGGCTCTTCTGGATACCGGGGGTTCTCTACCTGCATTATGTAATGGATGCCGGTATTGTACCCTTGTGGATATTTTCCAGCTTCTATGTTGCCGTTTTTGCCCTGGTCTTTTTCATCAGGTTCAGAAAAGGTGTATGGAGGCATATTGATCTGCTGGGAGATAAGAAGAATAACACCATTGCTGACTCTCTGTGAACGGAGGAAGGATTGACTACGCTATTTTTTGTTTTCCTTATTGCAGGCCCTCTTGAACACTCATCTGAAGAATTGCCTGCTTATCCCTCGGTACATATGGCAGCTGTTGAATACTATGGTGAAGGAGAGAACCAGCCGGTTGAGATTACAGGATCAGATATGGGAAGGGAGCTTTACGGAACGGTATACGGCTTTCTTCCTTACTGGGTAAACCAGGCATGGCTTCAGTACGACCTCATAAGTGTGCTGGCGGTGTTCAGTGTGGATATGTCTTCATCGGGTAACATCAGCAACTACCACGGATTCCCTTCACATTTTACCTCCGCCATGGATCAGGCCCATGCTGCAGGCAGTGAAGTTGTGATTACAGTAACCAACTTTTCCGTCTCAGCAATTCATTCCATTCTTACCACTAACAGAGCCACTGCTATTGCAACCATTACTGATCTGGTGAACGGAACGGTGGTGGATGGTGTATGCATCGACTTCGAGAATGTCCAATCTGCAGATGCAGAGAGCCTTGTTACATTCATGCAGGACTTGAGAACGGCACTTCCAGATGCCCATATCTCCATATGCACACCTGTGGTGGACTGGGGAGGAGCCTTCAATTACAATGAACTGGCAGAGAGTTGCAATGCTCTCATGATGATGTGCTATGCTTTTGCAGGCAGTTGGAGTTCTGTGGCCGGGCCTAACGCTCCACTTGTGGGCTGGGGTGCATCTCCTGAGTCTGCCAGCAACATGGCATGGGCACTATGCGATTATGTGCGCTATGCTCCTCAGGTGCATGAGAAGCTTGTGGTCGGTCTGCCATACTACGGGCACCAGTGGAAAACCTCTTCCCAGTCAACACATTCTCCCTGCAGCAGCTGTGCCACCCTTTTCTATACAACCCTCTCAGACAGAGCAGCTTCCTACGGCAGGCTTTGGGATGACGAGTCTCTTACTCCATGGTATGCATTCAATTCTGGAGGATGGAATCAGGGATGGTACGACGACGCAGAATCGCTTGAGTTGAAATACAACATGGTACGAATGGCGGGAATGCAGGGTATCGGAATCTGGGCACTTGGCTATGACGGTGACAGGCCTGAACTGTGGAACCAGCTTTCAGAGAGCTTTACCGGACCTGTTTCAAATGACATGATGACAGATAACCTTGAGGACTGCTGCGTTCTCCATGGCCCGGCCAACTACTGGCATCCTTATACAGAAGGAGGTCAGTATCACACATTCTTCTTCACAGGCTCAATCTCTTCCCCTCCTGATGTGAACTGGATTGAGTGGAATTTCCATCTTCCTGACAGCTCAGGAACCTGTACACTGGAGGCATTCATACCTCCAACCGGTACTGCTGAAGTGACTTACCACATTCTTCATGAAGGCGGAGAGGACAGTGTTTCCGTTGACCAGCAGGCATTTTCAGGCCAGTGGGTTTCCCTGGGAGGTCCTTATGCTTCCTCTTCAGGTCTTCAGGTCAGAATGGGTGACTGTACAGGTACAGAAGGCAACAGAATCGTTGCTGATGCTGTAAGATTCAGCAATGTATCCGGTACAGAAGGTTCCCGATTCTGTTTATTTGACTCAGGCTTTTCTGTTTCTGCGTCTCCTGCAGGCAGTGTAACTGTCATGGCACCGGAGGGGGGCAACCTTACTGTCTTTGATGTGAGCGGCAGGGCAGTATGTACAGAAACACTTGAATCAGGTGCAGGCTGGACATGGAACAGTGACTGCCCCTCAGGTGTATATGTACTCAGTCTTGAATCAGAGGGAGTTCGTTATTCCTGTTCTGTTGTTATACTGAAGTAAAGAAAGGCACATATGCGAACAGCAGTTCTACTTACAATGATTGCAACTCTTTCGGCATTTGCAGCTGAAATAGTTGCAGGCGTTCAGGAGCATCCTTCAAGCGAACCGTTCTGCGGCAGTTGAGGCACATCTTCCAAACACCTCCAGGTGGTGGTGCCGGAATCATACTTTGACGGTCCGATGACAATTACCGAAGTTGGTTTTAAGAGGGCTGCTTTTGGCTCTTCATCGGTTACTCTTTACGATTTCAAACTCAGTCTGGGTTATGCAGGCGGCGTGGAGCTGGGCAGAAACTTTCATGAAAATGCGGCTTCTGAAACAGTACTTGCGCCTCTCTTCGCCGGAAGTACTGTTACAGCCGCAGATAATGGTCAGGGACAGGTGATGTTTACGCTGAATGAGCCCTTCGAATACACTGGAGGCAATCTTCTGGTGGATCTGAGTTTTTCCGATATTTCAGGGAGCATGTATCTATGGGCATGGGATTCAGGTGAAAAAAGAGTTGTAACTGCTGACAGAATCTCCTGCGAAAACGGTAATGCCTGCAGTGTGCCTCCTGTGGTGGTTATCAAAGGGGATTAACCTGTTGCCATAAACTGATTCAGGGGCAGTGTGCCATCAAAAGCAATAACCAGAGCGCCTGCCCCTGCTGCTATTCCGGTTATCTCTGCTTCACCCTGATATTCTGTGTTACTGACAGCTTCTGCCAGGTCAAGCACAATGGTTCTGTCTACTCTGGTCAATCCCCATTCGGCTCCTTTCCTGGTGGCCATATCCAGAAGATTGCCAACAAAAGGACTGGAAATCATACCTGCATCAACAGTGGCGGCAAGATGTTGTCCGTCAGTGGTGAAGGTGACATAAAAGGTAAATGAAATCAATTTCTTTACCTTTACTTCCATTCTGCCGTTATCTGACTTTACTTTGATGCTGTTTACAGGCAGTTCAAGCTTTTCAAGCAGACTGTTGATTTCCTCATCGGTTACTGTGAGTACTGCAGAGTTTATCTTCATTTATCACTCCTGTATGTTATTGGAAACAAGGAGGCCGTTTCAATGATCTCACGGAACACTTTAAGCACTCTGACCGCCGCTGCTGCCGGTCTGCTTTTAGTTCTGGCAGTAACCTATTCATCACCGGTTCAGAGAGGCGGATACTACATTCTTTCTGATCCTCTGGGAAGCCTTCTTGTTACGCAGAATATAATTGATGAAGGGTCTGTGCAGCTTGATCGTTACTCCAATTGGCGAATAAATGAAGAAGAAGATCTGAAATATCAGATAATAGATGGTCATGTTTATTCATATTTTCCTGTGGGCAGTTCCATTGCAGCGATTCCGGCAGTTGCAGCGGCTAATATTCTGGGCAGGCATATGTCTGTTATTGAGTATGAAACATGGATGAACTGTGTTCTTGCCTCGGTCACTCTTGGAATTCTGTTCCTTCTTGTTTTTCTGGCTCTTAAAAACACATACGGTATGTTTCCTTCGCTGGCTTTTTCCCTGGCCGCAGTTCTTTCCACACCGGTGACTTCAACTGTCGGAGCAGCTTACTGGAGCGTTAATCCTGTTGTTCTTCTCTTTACCCTTGCAATAATTGGGGTACAAAAGAGGTGGAACGGTTACCTCACAGGTTCAATCCTTTTCTTCTCTGTTGTATGCCGGCCTCAGTCGTCTGTTTTTACAGTCTTGTTTCTAATCTATATGTTTTTCAGGGAAAGGAACCAGTTTTACAGGGCTGTCTCAGCTTTGGTGACAGGCACCATGCTCTTCATCATTTTCTCTATGAACCATTACTCACGAATACTTCCGGAATACTTTTCACCTGCCAGAGCTGGAAGTTTTCAACTGGAAGTCTTTTTTCAGTTACTTATAAGCCCCTCCAGGGGCATTCTGGTTTTCTTTCCCCAGGGAATTCTTATCTGCGCTGCGGTTCCTGCAGCTTTAAGGGAATACAGGCTTGAGCTTGTTCTCTGCATCACATATCTGTTGCTTATGATGGGTGTTGTGTCCGGCTTTCCCCACTGGTGGGGCGGCGTTTCCTATGGGCCAAGACTCCTTGTGGATACCATGCCTGTATGGTTCCTGACAGCACTGATTACCTGGAGTTCACTTAAGGGTATGAGGAAATTATTTCTTGCAACGGGCATTCTGCTAAGTATTGCCGGAGGGTTCATCAATCTTAAGCAGGGCCTTCACAACCCTTCAACAGCTCTATGGAATACTGAGCCTGTGCATATTGACATTGAGCCTGAGAAGATTGCCGACTGGAATGATCCTCAATTTCTTCGTTAAAGAGGAGGGCCCTGAAGCCCTCCTCTCTTGCGTATGGTTTCTCTACTCGCCGCCTGCCCAGCTCATTTGAGCCATCTGCTGGTAGAGATGGAATCTGCGGTCAATATCCTTCTGAGCTTCCGCAATCAGCCTGTCAGCATGGTCGGGGTTGCTCTTTATCAGTGTATTCCACCTGACCTCAGTCTCGGCGAAGTTCCTGAACGGCATTGAAGGTTTTCTGCTGTCAAGCTGAAGGGGACAGTCTCCGTTCTCAATCCTTCTCGGATCAAAGCGGAAGAGTGGCCACATGCCGCTGCTGACAGCGTTCTTCTGTTCATTCATGCCTCTGGTCATGTTGATACCGTGGGCTATGCAGTGGCTGTATGCCAGAATTATGGAGGGGCCGTCGTAGCTCTCTGCCTCATTGAAGGCCTTTACAGCCTGGTTCCAGTTTGCGCCCATGGCTATCTGGGCAACATAGATGTTACCATAGGTCATGCTTATCATTGCCAGGTCTTTTCTGGGCATAGGCTTGCCTGCTGCTGCAAATTTTGCCACTGCTCCCATCGGCGTTGCCTTGGAGCACTGTCCGCCTGTGTTGGAGTACACACCGGTATCCATAACAAGCACATTCACATTCCTGCCCTGGGCAAGAACATGGTCCAGGCCGCCATATCCGATGTCGTAGGCCCATCCGTCGCCGCCCAGTATCCATACAGACCTTGGTACAAAGTAGTCTGCAAGGGACTCGAGCTGTCTGGCTTCAGGGGAGTCTATTTCAGCAAGGGCCTTTCTCAGGTATTCAACTCTTTCCCTCTGCTGGGCTATCTCTATCTCACTTGAGCAGCTGGATTCAAGAAGGCTCTCTATCAGGTTGTCATCCAGTTTGCCGCCAAGGGACCTGAGTAGTTCCGTTGCTGTTTCAGTATGCTTGTCGGCAGTAAGTCTGAAACCGAAGCCGAACTCGGCAGCATCTTCAAAGAGGCTGTTGTTCCAGCTTGGTCCTCTTCCTGCAGGATCAGTAGCGTAGGGGGTAGTGGGAAGGTTTCCGCCGTAGATAGATGAGCATCCGGTAGCGTTTGCTATAACAGCCCTGTCACCGAAGAGCTGGGAGAGAAGCTTCACATAAGGGGTTTCACCGCAGCCTGCGCAGGCGCCGGAGTACTCGAAGAGAGGTCTGAGAAGCTGGCTTTCCTTGACTGTTACAGGGTTAAGCTCGGTTCTGTCAAAGTCAGGAATGCTCAGGAAGTACTTGTAGTTATCCTTCTCGGCGTTTCTCAGAGGAGGCTGAGGCTCCATGTTGATGGCTTTCCTGCCCTCAACTGCCTTGTTTTTGGCAGGGCATGTATGAACACATGCGCCGCAACCTGTGCAGTCCTCAGGAGCCACCTGGTTGGTGAAGACGAACTCCTTGAATCGGGCTTTGCCTTCAGCATGTTTGAAGGTCTCAGGAGCATTTTCCAGAAGAGCCTTGTCATAGTACTTCATTCTGATTGCCGCATGGGGACATACCAGGTTGCAAAGCCCGCACTGAATGCACACATCAGGGTCCCATACAGGAATCTCAAGAGCAATGTTCCTCTTTTCCCACTGGGTGGTTCCAGTTGGCCAGGTACCGTCTGCAGGCATTGCGCTTACAGGTATATTGTCTCCCTGCTGGGCCATGATGGTTGCAGTAACATTCTGAACGAACTCAGGAGCATCAGGGGATACCACAGGAGGAATCTGTATGGTGCTGGTGACTTCCTTCGGATACTCTACCTTGTGGAGGTTTGCAACAGCCTGATCCACAGCCAGGAAGTTCTTCTGAACGATCTGCTCACCTTTTTTGCCGTAGGTCTTCTGAATGGCATCCTTGATCTTTGCTATTGCGTCATCTGGAGGAAGCACTCCGCTGATGGCGAAGAAACAGGTCTGCATGATAGTGTTAATCATGACTCCCATACCTGTTTTTCTGGCAACATCGTAGGCGTCTATGACATAGAAGTTCAGCTCCTTCTCTATCATGTCCCTCTGAACTTTTTCAGGAAGATTGTTCCATATCTCATCGGCGCCGTAAGGTGTATTCAGGAGGAATGTTGCTCCCTTGTCTGCATACTTGAGAACATCGTACTTTTCCATGAATACAGTCTGGTGACATGCCACGAAGTTGGCTTTGCTGATAAGACATGTTCGCCTGATAGGGTTGGGGCCGAACCTGAGGTGGCTTACAGTGAGGGCCCCTGCTTTCTTGGAATCGTATACGAAGTAGCCCTGTGCATAGTTGTCTGTTGTTCCGCCGATAATCTTTATGCTGTTCTTGTTGGCTCCTACGGTACCGTCAGAACCGAGACCGAGGAAAACAGCTTCATGAAGGTCCTCTGAGCCGATGTGCAGCTCCGGAATCTCCAGGCTGGTGTTAGTAACATCGTCGTTGATCCCCACAGTAAAGCTGTTCTTCTGCTCACCTTTGGCATTGTTGAATACAGCGGCAACCCTTGAGGGGCAGAATTCCTTGCTGGAAAGGCCATAGCGTCCACCCAGCACCTTTACATCAGTTCTTCCGCACTGGGCAAGAGCAGTTGCAACATCCTTGTAGAGAGGTTCTCCGTCGTTGCCAGGCTCCTTGGTTCTGTCGAGAACGCTTACTGTTTTTGCTGAAGCAGGAATGGCGGAGACGAAAGCTGAAGCATCAAAAGGTCTGAAGAGTCTGACCTTGATAAGGCCCACTTTCTCACCTTTTGCAGTAAGGTGCTCAACGGTCTCGTGGGCGACTTCGCATCCGGAGCCCATGAGCATCACAATGTGCTCTGCGTCAGGTGCTCCCACATAGTCGAAAAGGTTGTACTGTCTGCCTGTAAGCTTTGCGAACAGGTTCATGTATTCCTGAACTATTGCAGGTGTGGCTTTGTAGTACGGATTAACCGACTCACGGCCCTGGAAGTATACATCCGGATTCTGGCTTGTTCCTCTTACCACAGGGTGGTTGGGGTTCAGCCCCCGGTGTCTGTGGGCTATGACCAGTTCATCATCAATCATTTCCCTGAGAACCGAGTCTGCAAGAGGCTCTATCTTCTGTATTTCGTGGCTTGTTCTGAACCCGTCAAAGAAGTGGATAAAGGGTATTCTGCTCTTCAGTGTAGCAGCGTGGGCGATTGCTGCAAGGTCGGTTACTTCCTGTACACTGGAACTCGCAAGAAGAGCAAAACCGGTGTTTCTTACAGCCATTACATCACTGTGGTCTCCGAAAATGGAGAGTGCCTGTGCCGCAAGGCTTCGTGCTGAAACATGAAAGACTGCAGGGGTAAGCTCTCCTGCCACCTTGTACATGGTGGGAATCATGAGAAGAAGCCCCTGACTCGCAGTGAAGGTGGTTGTCAGAGCGCCTGTCTGAAGAGCGCCGTGAACTGCAGCTGAAGCGCCGCCTTCGCTCTGCATTTCCTGAACAAGGGGAACTGTTCCCCAGATATTCTTCTGACCAGCTGCTGACCAGGCATCACTGTGCTCGCCCATGGGACTGGAGGGTGTGATAGGGTAGATGGCTATAACCTCACTAAGCTTATGCGCTACCCTGGCTGCAGCTTCATTACCATCGACAGTAATCATCTGTTTGCTCATAGTTGCCGGCTTTCTACTAGTTTCTGTTAATACATTTTACCGAAAGTTCGCGGGAAGGGCATCACATCACGAATGTTTTCCATTCCCGTCAGGTACATGAGGAGTCTTTCAAACCCCAGGCCGAATCCGGAATGGGGAGCACTGCCCCATCTGCGGAGTTCCATGTACCAACTGTAGGTCTCTGTATCAAGACCCTGTTCTTCAGCCCTCTTCATAAGAAGGGGCAGTCTGTGCTCTCTCTGGCTGCCTCCCACCAGTTCACCCACACCGGGGGCAAGCAGATCGCAGGCGCCGACTGTTTTACCGTCATCATTCACATACATGTAGAACGGCTTCATTGAAGCCGGGTAGTTAATGACAAAAACAGGCCTGCGGAAGTGCTTCTCAGCCAGATAGCGTTCGTGTTCAGTGGCAAGATCGTCACCCCATTCAGGCATGGAGTCAAACTTCTCGCCTGATTTATTCAGTATCTCTATAGCTTCAGTATAGGTAATCCTGGCAAAACTGCTTTCCCTGAGAGTTCTGAATCTTTCAGGAAGGGACTTTTCGAAAAATTTCGCGAAAAACTCGATTTCATTCGGGCATTTTTCCTCAATATAGGAAACGGTGAACTTCACAAACTTTTCTATCAGTTCAAGGTTGTCCTCAAGGTCGAAGAATGCCATTTCAGGTTCAAGCATCCAGAATTCAGCTCCGTGTATTCTTGTGTCAGACGGGTCAGCTCTGAATGTAGGGCCGAAGGTAAACACCTTTCCCATGGAAAGCGCAAACGGTTCCGCCTCAAGCTGACCGCTTACAGTCATGAAAGCTTTGCGCTTGAAGTAGTCTTTCTCGTAGAGAACAGCACCGTCCTTCATTGGAAGTTTGTCCAGTTGAAGGGTGGTTAACTGAAAGGTTTCACCGGCACCTTCGCAGTCGCTCTCGGTTATGAAAGGTGTGTGGACATGGAAGAAACCGTTCTCATCAAAGAACCTGTAGACTGCCATGGAGAGGTGATGGCTAACTCTGAAAACGCTTGAGAAAGTGTTTGTTCGCGGGCGAAGATGAGGTATTGTTCTCAGGAACTCCAGAGAATGCCGCTTCTTCTGCAGCGGGTACTCCTGATCTACCTGGCCCAGGATTTCAAGGGTCTCTGCTGCAACTTCAACAGACTGGCCTGCTCCCCGGCTTTTCACAACAGTTCCTGTGATTTTCACGCAGGCGCCTGTGAGAAGGCCGGAAAGGTCAGTATCTGTAAATGATTCTCTGTTAAATACTGCCTGGAGATTATTGACGGTGGTTCCATCATTCAGTGCGGCGAAAGCCACGCTCTTGCCGGTACGGGCTGTTTTGACCCAGGCATAAACTGCTACAGCATCACCTGTGTGCTCTCCGCCCAGTATTGATTCGATGGTGTTTCGACCAATCATTTCATAACCTCCGTGGTTTTCCAGACCATAAATCGGGAGAATCGGTAATCTACAAAGAAAGGGCAGGAAGTACAATGAACCGGAGGTGTTATGGAGGTTTCGCAATAACACCTTTACCACAGAAACCCGCCGGTATTTCCGGCGGGTTCTGCTTCGTGTTTCTCAACGCACATGAAAGGAGATTCATTACAGGGAAAGGAGCCTGTCATGAACGCTTACTTATATTCGCATTGTACAGAAATGTTCCAGAAAGGCTAACAGGTTTTGATTTTGATTGAAGATGTCGTTAAGCAGCACTGCAGGAGGTATCCATCCATGGAGCAGTGCGATATGTACAAGCTTGTTTATCAGGGAGCAATGGGAAGCGGTCACTTCTTTCTCTCTGAAGAAACTGCAGAGAAGAGGCTGACCGGAGAATTCAGTCTGCTTAAGCCTCACAGAGAAGAATATCTTATCGAGAAAATTCCCACCACAGCAGATATGGTCAGAATCAACCTGAGACCCTGGCTGGCTGAAGGTCTGAACAAATCAGTACTCCTCAGAGCTTTTTCGAGAACCTGCAGAGAGTTCACAGGAAACACAGAAGATATTGAGCATCTCTGGAAAGCCTCCGGAGGCGGTGATTTCATAAGAAAAATGTCTCAGAAAGGCTATCCTGCTGTACACCACTCTGAAACCTACAGAAAGCTCTATCATCCGGCATACAGAGTGGTTCAGGCGTCAATTCTGAAAGAAGAGGGATTTCAGTTTTGACAGCCGGTTTACGGTAATTGCCTGAATGTCGTAAGGCTATGAGAAAAGAGTTTAACTGTTAAGTGAAGGGATATCTTCAATGGAAGCTCCCAGTGCCTTGCCCTGCCAGGAATCCCTGTACAGAAGCTCTCTCTTTACTCTGTTCAGGGCTGCCAGTTTGTTGATGCACCATTCAGGCGCCACCAGCAGCCCGGGAGGAGCTTCACCTGTGAGACGCTGTATTACTGTCTCCGGATTAAGCCTTTCCAGAAAGTCTGCTGCCAGAGAAGCATACTCGCTTCTTCTCAAGAGTTGGATCTCACCGTTTCTGTACTGCTCTGCAAGGGGTGTTTCCCTGAGTATATGCAGGTTTTGTATTTTTACACCTGAAGTACCTGTTCGCCTGATGAAGCCGGTTGTTGCAAGGGCTTCCTCCCTGCTTTCTCCAGGGAATCCGAGAATCACATGGGCTGAGGTTCGTATACCCCTTGAGTGAAGTCTGTCAAAGGCTTTTTCAGAGTCATATACAGTGTGTCCCCGGCGCATCCTTGTAAGCGTTGCGTCACAGCTGCTCTGAATTCCAAGTTCCACCCAGACGAACCGGTCTTTTGAAATAGCTTCCAGTATATTCAGCACCGATTCAGGCAGACAGTCCGGTCTGGTGCAGAGAGCAAGACCTCTGACTCCGGGAAAATCCAGAGCCTTCCGATACATCGTTTCAAGCTTAACCGGATCTCCATATGTGGTTGTGTAATCCTGAAAATAGGCGAGAAACGCTGTTGCACCGTGTCTTTTGCGAACAAAACCTGAAGCCTTTTCAAGCTGTTCTTCAATGGACATTCCATATTCATAATGGTACGGAATGTTGCCGTCAGGGTTGCAGAATGAGCAGCCGGAGCTTCCCAGCTTGCCGTCTCTCACCGGACAGGTGAATCCTCCTGCAAGGCTCAGCTTGAACACCTTTTCTCCAAAGGTGTTTCTGAAGAATGTGTTAAGAGAATGATACCTGTTTTTGTTCATCTGCCGATTATAATATTCATATGAAAAAGGCAGCAGAGATATTCTTTCAGCATTTCGGGCTGACTCCTGACAGGAGCGATGAAGGTGTACACACCATCGGTGAAGCATTTGCGGAAATCCCCTGGGAGAACCTTACAAAGTTTTTGCGCAAGGCTTCAGGAAACGAAACTCCAAGGCTTTCTGAAGAGGTGCTTGAAGGTTTCGCATCAGAAGGTACCGGCGGAACCTGTTACTCTCTCACAGAAGCGCTTGGAACAGTCCTTTCAGCTTGCAGCATTCATGCCAGACCCCTTACAGGCCACATGAATCACGGAAGAAACATCCATTGTGCCCTCCTTGTTGAAAACCAGGGTAAAAGGTTCATAATGGATCCTGGTTATGTGGTTCCCGGAGCTGTACCTCTTTCTGAAAAAGGAGAGGGTAAACTCTCATTTTCAGGCAGGGAAATGATCTGGAAGCCTGTTTCAGGGGGCTGGGAACTGCACACAGTGGAGAACGGAAGGGATCAGCTCCGTTATCGTCTTGAGTCAAGGGTGCTGACCAGAGGTGAATTCCTTGAATACTGGAGAAACTCCTTTTCCGCAACCGGTCTTAACAGTCTTCACCTGAATCTGGCTGGTCCTGAAGGGGGCAGAATCAGTGCTCACAATGAGAACCTGAGAATTATCGCAGAGGGTTCAGGGAGAAATATCAAGATAGGAAAAGACTATGCCGCTTCAGTGAAAAACAGGTTCGGTCTCTCAGATGAGATAGCTGAAGCTGCCTGGAGAGAACTGCAAAGACAGCGCAGGGAGAGGAGCTGATGTCTTTACCGGCTCAGCCTCTTCATGTGGTTCCTGTTGTAAGTGTGCTTTACGGTGATGCTTCCGAGCTGAATAAATCTTTGGTAAAACTGAAGAATATGCTGGGAAATCCGGTTCTTGTCAGCGAATCTTTTCCCTTTGACATGACAGACTATTATGAACCGGAAATGGGCAGAAACCTTGTGAGAACATGGTTCTGCTTTCCTCTTCGAGACCCTTCTGAACTGCCGGACTGGAAGCTTGCATGCATTTCCATTGAAGAAACAGCAGGCGGTGAAGGCAGCAGAAGGGCCAACCTTGACCCTGGATACCTTGACCACGGAAAACTGGTTCTGGCAAGCTGCAAGGAAGCGCCGGACAAGATATATCTAAGAGACGGAGTCTGGGCTCACACCTGTCTCCGGTACAGGTCAGGGAGTTTTTACGGACCTGATCACAGCTTTGCAGACTTCATTGACGGCAGGTTCAACAGCTTCTTTATTGAAGTGAAGAGACTTTACCGGAAACTGCTCAGGGAGCAATGACCACCGAGGCCAGTGCTTCCATGGCAGGTTCCAGCTGTTCCTCTGACAGGCATCCGAAACTGAATCTCAGATGCCCTCTGCCTGATTCTCCGAATGCGTCCCCTGGAATAGTTGCTATTGCGAACTCATCAATGAGTTTTTCAGCCAGTTTGTAGCTGTTGATTCCCTCAGGTATTCCTGCAAGGGTGAAGAAGCCTCCTCCAGGCTCCCGCCATTGGAGTCCCTGGGATTTCATCATTGCCTTTCTGCAGAGATTCAGCCGTTTCTCAACCTCTCTGGAACGCTCATTTACCCATTCCGGATACTGAAGGCACTTCTCAAGGAGAATCTGAGAAGGCGTAGGAGGACATATAACCACGGAATCCTGCACCTTCAGAGCCTCTGTAAGGATGTTTTCGCTTCCAAAAAGGTATCCAAGCCTCCAGCCGGAGAGACTGTAGCTCTTTGAGAAACTTCCAAGTGTGAGAACATGGCTGTATTGCTTCTCTTCCCAGGGGTGCCATGTGCTTCCTGTGAAGTTGAACTGCTGGTAGGTTTCATCAACTATCAGGGCGCACCTGTGCTCCCCGGTGATTTTTACAATTTTCCTGAGTTCTTCCCGGGAGAGTGCTGTGCCTGTGGGGTTTCCAGGGTTCACCAGAACCATTGCCGCAGCCCCGGGTATCCTTTTCTCCACCTCGTTCCAGGGAACCTGCCAGCTTTCCCCTTCTGTCATAGGTATTGAATCCAGCTCAAGACCTGAGAACTGAACCGCAAAAACATGATCGAAATAATAGGGTTCAAGAACTACAACTCTCTCTCCCTGGTCTGCAACAGACATCAGGGCACTTACAAACGCCTGGCTTGCACCGCAAGTGAGATGCAGTTCACTTCCAGGATCCAGGTCGATAGACCGTCTATTGCGAAAGTCATCAGTCAGAGCTGTTCTTGCAGAGAGCAATCCGGGATCCGGACTGTAGAAGTTGAATCCGGCTGTTTCGAACTCTGCCATGAATTCCTTCATTGCCTCTTCAGGAGGGCCGTACCAGGGAACAGCCTGAGCCATGGAGTAGACTGTCTCGCCTCTGGCTCTCATCTCTCTGACCCTGTTCATGATAGGGTGTATAGGCGGCATGTGCACGCCTGCCATTCTCTCAGATGTTCTAAACTCCACTCTGCTGCCTTTCGCCGGTGCATGTATGTTACTTACTGAATTTATAAGGCAGCAGCCCTGAAAGGAAAAGAATGCGGATACTTGTCACCGTGAACTGCAAATGGTGGAATGCCGCTGCACAGGGTGCAGCTCTTGCTGCAAGGGCACTTGCAGAAGAGGGGCATACAGTTCTGGTGCAGAGTTGCAGTGGAGAGGTTCCGAATAAACTCAGGGAGATGGGATTGCCCTGCCGGAAACTGCGAGCTCCCTTTTCGGGTCTGAGAAAGCTGGCAGCCTCATTACAGGCCCAGGCGGTGATAGCATTCAGGAGCCCAGGGCAGACAGCCGCAGCCTTCACAATTCCCTGCATACCCCTCATCAGGTACCGGTCTGATCAGAGAAAAGCAAGGGGAGGCAGGCTCTGGAGTTTGGTGGACAACAGGACTGATCTCATGGTTTTTCCCGGCGCATCCATGGTGGGAAAAAAGCATCAGGGGCCGAGGAACGGCCCTGTAACTGTTATTCCGCAACCTGTGGATACGAATTTCTTCAAACCTTCAGATACTGAAAAGAAGAAGATAATTTTGTCTCTGGCAAGGTTGAGCCCTGTGAAGGGGCACAAGACCCTCATCAGAGCTATGACTATGGTACAGGGCGACTACAGAGCTGTAATAGCAGGTGCTGATGCCCAGCACACAGCTTCAGGCCTTATGGAGTATGCCTGTTCACTGGGTGTCGGTGACAGGATTGAGTTTGCCGGAAGGGTCAGTGATGTGAGACCATTTCTGCAACAGTCATCCATTGGCGTTGTTACAAGTCTTGGAAGCGAAGCTGTTTCCAGGGCAGGAATGGAGATGATGGCTTCAGGTGTTCCGCTTCTTGCAGCTGCCACCAATGGTCTTCTGGATCTGGTTCAAGACGGGGTCAGCGGACTTCTCCATTCTCCAGGGAACTGGAGGCAGCTTGCTGCTCAGATAAACCATCTTGCTGAGAACAGAGGCCTTGCCGGCTATCTCAGCAGCAACGGTCTAAAACACTGTTTAAAAGAGCTTTCGCTGGAGGCTGCAGGTAGACGGTGGACGGAAGAATTGGAACAAGTATGCTTCAGCTGATGTACACTTTACGATTGCTGCTTTTCTGAAAGGACTTGAAATGAAATCTTCACTGGTGTTAACTGCGGTTGTTGTACTTGCCTCATTTGCTGATGTCTCTGTCTGGGACTGGGGAGAGTACGAGAGAAGGTTCGTTGAAAACAGCACCTGGGGTCCTGGAGAAAGGCTTGTTTTCAGTGTTGAATACGGAATAATCAAGGCAGGAACAGCCACACTGAGTGTAACTGGTCCTGTGGAGCATGAAGGGCTCCTGGGTTACAGAATCACTGCGGAAGCAGCATCTAATCCGGCTTTCAGCAGTTTTTTCGAGGTTCGTGATGTAAATGAATCTTTGCTGGATATAGTTCAGCTGCATTCTCTTACATACATGAAAAGTCTCAATGAAGGAGAATACTCTAACAGCGAAGAAATGTATTTCGATCAGGAAGAGGGGTATGCCTACTATCCGGAAGAGGATGATCCTGAAGAGGCTGTTGTTCCAATTCCGCCCCACGCGCTGGATGTTCTCAGCGCCTTCTACTACGCCAGAACCATGGAAATGGAACCAGGGAACAACTTCAGCATTGATGTCCATGTGGACAATGACAACTATCCCCTTGAAGTCCAGGTTCTCGAACGGGGTTCCATCAGGACGAGAGCAGGCACTTTCGACTGCATACAGCTTCATCCTGTTCTAAGAGGCGAGGGCCTTTTCAAGCAGCAGGGGGAGATATTCATCTGGGTTACCGATGACGAAAGACACATCCCTGTGCTGATGAGCGCCTCAATAGTAATCGGTGAGATAACATGCATTCTTGAAGAATTCACTCTTGGCACTCCTCTTGAGGTAGAGAATCCCTTTATCTGATGACAGAAGCACTGGCAGAACATCGCAGAGAAACCATTGATAAACTTGAAAAAACAGGGATATCAGTTGTTTCTGAAAAGGAACTTCCGTACGGTGTTCAGCTGAGGCTTAAAGCTTCCGGCAGAACATGCGCAATAAACCTCTATCACTCAAAGAAAAAAGGCGTTTCCGTTGTGGGTTCCGGCGGCGATTCTGAGCTTTTGGAGCAGGTCATGGCCCTTACAGGCAGACCTGTATATGAAGGGCTGAAACTTACTGGAACAAGGATAGGTACTGATGAGGCCGGTAAAGGCGACTATTTCGGTCCGCTTGTTGCAGCAGGTGTCTGCTGCGATGAAGCTTTGTGCAGAAGTCTTGTCAAAATGGGAGTTGCCGACTCGAAAAAACTCACTGACATTACCATAAGGAATCTCTTTGAAGAGATAACTGTAATGGATTCACTGAAATACGCAGTTTGTTCTTTTTCACCTGCCCAGTATAACAGCATGTTCGCCTCTTTCAGCAAGCTGGGAAGAAACAGCCTTGATATGCAGGCCAGAGCCCACGGCATTGTTATCAGTGAGCTTGCAGAGGCAGGTTGTTCACCTGACAATATCGTGATAGACAAATTCTGCGATTTGAAAAGACTTAAACCCTGGCTGCCTGAAACAAATGCGTCCATACATCTTGAGGTCAGGGCGGAAGACAGCGAGCCTGCAGTTGCCGCTGCTTCGGTTATTGCCCGTGGAGTTTACCTCTCAGAACTTGAAAACCTTTCAGCAAGGTCTGGTATCGCTCTTTTTCCTGGAGCAGGAGCTAAGGTTGATAGAGCAGGTGTTGAACTGGTGCGGAAGAATGGAGAGGCAATTCTTTTCGATATGGCGAAAGTTCATTTCGCCAACACACGCAAAATAACCTCAGGGACTTGACCGGAACGGTTTTATGTAAGATAATAGCTCCGCTTGGGGTTCAGTTGCTTCAGCCCTTAAGCGTGTGATTACACAGTTCTTTGTGCTACTAAAAAGTATAATCTGAAGGGATTACCCATGAGACTTTTCTCAATCGCTCTGCTCGTTCTTGGAATGGCGCTTTTCGGTATGGCCTGTGGCGCTCCTGCTGAGGAAGCTCCAACTGACGAGACAACAGAAGAAGTTACTGCAGAGGCTCCTGCTGATGAAACTGCTCCTGCAGATCAAGAGGAAGCTGAATGCCCTGAGACAGTGAATGGTGAAGAAGCCGTTGAAGCTGAAGAAACCGCTGAAGGCGAAGAGCTGATCGGTGAAGGCGAGGAGCTGATCGAAGAAGGCGAAGAGATGCTCGAAGAGGCCGAAGAGATGGTTGAAGAGGGCGCAGAAATGATTGAAGAGGGTGCCGACCTTGTTGAAGGTGCCGGAAACATCATCCAGTAAATTCTCTTGCAGATGTACAGGGGCGGCATTATTGTCGCCCCCTTCTCTTATTTGGGGCTGATTTCAGGTTGTTTTCCTTCTTGCTGAAAGGTCAATAGATGCTTTTACAGTCACTTCCTTTGATTCCATTGGTTCTGCTTCAGATGGTGGAGTTCACTTATCAGGGCATTGTGTTGTATCAGGGGGAGAGGCTTGATGTTGGAAGCTTTGCGGCTCCTCTTATGGTCGACTGGGACGGTGACGGTATACAGGACCTTCTTGCAGGGCAGTACGACGATGGCAGAATCCGCTTTTTCCCCAATAGCGGTACCAATGAAGCTCCAGTTTTCAATGAGTTCCAGTACCTGATGGATGGAACCGGTTATCTGTCTGTTCCATATGGTTGATGCACCGGAGCAACTAATCCACAGGCTGTGGACTGGGACGGTGACGGCAGACTTGACATTATAGTCGGAGACAGACCTGGAAATGTTCATTTCTTCAAACGGCTTGATTCCGGAACAGTGGAAATGGAGGAGCAGGGTCTTCTTACTGCAGCAGGCAACAGGATTGAGATAGACTACAACTCAGCGCCTTCAGTTACCGACTGGAACAGTGACGGACTTCCGGACCTGGTAATTGGAGCCCTGAGCCCTTTTCCTGCCGGTATATATCTTCTGGTGAATGAGGGCTCTCCCTTTCAGCCGGACTTTCCGCTGATAGATACAGTTTTCTGTAACGGTGAGCCTATAGACTTGTCCACTGCGTATCCTGATTTCCATGACATGACAGGTGACGGTCTTCAGGACATGATCGCAGGCTCCAACAACGGCAGAGTAGCCTGTTTCGTCAACAGCGGTACAGAAGAGGCGCCTTTGTTCAATTACTTCGAAAATGTCAAAGCTGACGGAGTGGAACTGAATCTCGGCTCATATGTGAGGCCCACTGTATGTGACTGGAACAGCGATGGAACCCCTGATCTTCTTGTAGGGGAAACCAGCGGTCTGATTCACATCTATACAGGTATTCCGGAAACAGGCATTCACTCTTTTGAACTGCAGCCGGAACTCTGTGTAACCAATCCATCCTTCGGTTCGGTGAACATGGAACTGACATTGCCCTGCCCGTCTCAGTTCTTATTTGAGATTTACTCCCTGTCAGGAAGAAAGCTCCACACCACTCGCTCCGGTATGCTTTCAGAAGGACACAACTCAATTTCCCTTCCGGTTCAGGGTCTTCAGTACGGCTGTTATCTGCTCAGAGCCAGGAGTGATACAGGTATTGAGCTTAATTCAACTGTAATGGTTATAAGGTAGTCTCATCAGGCCGGACAAGCCTGTAACCGGTTCTGCGACAGCCACCGGAATTTCGTGTTGCCCCTTTATGCGAAGGTCTGCAAGGTCTTGCTGTTTCCGGTGAGTACTTTGTCATTCCTCTGTACTCGCTGTTGGTCAGGCCGCCGATGAAACCCTTGTTTCCGTTTTCAGCAATTTTGCTGATGATGTTCTTCTGCCATCGGTTCAGAAATATCTCATTCAGTTTCAGCGGAAGCTATGCTTTTCCTCACGCAGCAGCCGGCTGTTTCATTACCCTTTCAACGCACTTGAGGAATTGCAGTATTCGCAATGTATTTTGCTGCAGGGTTTCCCTGTTTCACTTCCAAGTGACTCAGCCATATAAAAATACTTCTGGCGCAGATAGTGTATCTTCAGCAGGATCAGCTCAATAGACCACTGTAATCCTCAAAACAAGTAACTCATGGATGCATTACCGGTGAAAGCGAGCTGGAATGCTGATCAGCAACACCAGGTTTTAACCTGACCCGATAATTCTTCAAAATCGGGTCAGGATTCAGAAAGCAGCAGAATAAATCAGCTTTTTGAACTGCCTATGAACTTGTAAACAGCGGCGCCAAGAATACCGCCTGTTATCGGAGCAACCCAGAAGAGCCACAGCTGCTGAAGAGCCCATCCGCCTGCAAACAAAGCAACACCTGTGGACCTTGCAGGGTTAACAGATGTGTTGGTAACAGGAATACTGATAAGATGAATCAATGTGAGGCAGAGACCTATAGCAACAGGGGCAAAGCCCTTGGGAGCCCTCTCATCTGTGGCGCCCATTATTACCAGCAGGAACATCATGGTCATAACCACTTCGGTTACAAGAGCTGCAGCCATGGAGTAACCGCCTGGAGAATGCTCACCGAAACCATTGGAAGCGAAACCTGCGTGAACATCAAATCCTGGCTGACCGCTTGCAATAACCAGAAGTACAGCGCCTGCAGCGATACCGCCGAGAACCTGTGCTATGATATAGGGAATCAGTTCCCTGCCGGAAAATCTTCCCCCTGCCCATAGACCGAAGGATACAGCCGGGTTCAGGTGACATCCGGAAATATGCCCGATAGCGAATGCCATTGTAAGCACAGTAAGACCGAAAGCAAGCGATACTCCCAGAAGCCCTATTCCAACTTCAGGAAATGCCGCTGCCAGAACTGCGCTTCCGCAGCCGCCGAGAACAAGCCAGAAAGTTCCGAAAAATTCAGCTCCATACTTTCTCATTAGTTCCTCCTCTCATGAAAGCTCGGTATGAGTTTTCAGATAAATGCTAAGTGAAAAATAAGCTCAGGTCAATTGGCTGAATACAGAGTAAGTTCTTCAGAGAAAACTGGGTATCTTACAACTGAAAGCATTTGTTCTGATTCAGCTGTATTCTGAAAAGAAAACATCACCTTACAGGTTAAAGATTCGGAAGAGGCCATACAGGTTCTTCAAACAATTTGATATTGTTCGTCTATCAGGAAGCATTGATGGAACATTCCTGACTGAAGTGGCAGATGTGGAGCTGACATTTCCTTTCGCTGCTGTGGTTGGGCAGGATAAGGCAAAACTGGCGCTGATTCTCTCTGCAGTGGATCCGGCTATGGGTGGCGTTCTCTTCTCACAGGGCAGAAGGGCACGGGAAAATCTACCCTTGTAAGGGCTTTTCCCGCTGTACTTCCTCCTGTAGTTGTTCATTCCTGCTCCTGCAGCTGTTCTCCAGGCTCACAGGTACTCTGTCCTTCATGCTCCAGCCAGTCTGCTGAAACCATAGAGTTGAAACCCGGGCTTGTGAATGTTCCCCTTGGAGCTGATGAAGCAAGGCTTCTGGGCACACTGAAAATGGATGTACTTCTTCAGGAAGGCAAGATTCTTTTTGAGCCTGGGCTGCTTGCCAGAGCCAACTTCTGCAGCCGGCAATCTTGATTCATATTCAGAGCTTGAGGTGATCTTTGCCGACGATTCAGGTATTCTTTACACTCTGAATTTGAATCTTGATGCATCTTAGAATGACTGGTCTGCACCTCAGCATGATCCACAGAGAGCAGGGACCGATGGCTGATATCGAGAATGTGCAGGGCACTTAAGGTGAGCAGAAGCAGTTCCTCATTGAACCGACCGCCCTCGGAAATGGATAAATGTCGAGACCGGATAGACAAGCCGGTGAAGGACACCCATTCAGCCAGCTGTAAGGTATATGGTTACCGAAAAATCCAGAGAAGACTGGTTCAGCAGGGCCTTGAACAGTGTTGTGCAGGTACCGTTCGCAAGGCCATGCAACAGTTCGGTATCCGCAGTCGCAGGGGGGGTACCACGAACTCCGATCACAACCGCCCTGTTGCCGAGAACCTTCTTGAGAGGGGCTTTTCAGCGTCAGCCCCAACAAATTATCCCCGCAAAAAAACGAACAAAGTTAATAACTAAATATGTTTTTTCACCTGACATCTAAACACTTAATTGCCAAAGTTTATTGTAGTAAGAATTTTTTGCCAGCAGCTCATCATGCCTGCCTTTTTCTACCAGGTTCCCGCCTTTAAACACCAGAATCTGATCAGCCTCTTTTATGGTTTTTAAATGGTGGGCAATAACAAGTATGGTTCTGTTTCTGGAAAGTTCCGTGATGGCATCCTGAATCAGGGATTCATTAACAGGGTCTACATTGCTGGTCATTTCATCCAGTATAAGGATGGGGGAATCTTTTAAAAATGCTCTTGCAATGGAAATTCTTTGTCTTTGCCCTCCTGATAACAGTCCTCCGTTTTCTCCTGCATGGGTCTGGTAACCTTCAGGAAGGCTCATAATGAAGTCATGAATTCTGGCCCTTTTGCAGGCTTCCACTATCTCTTCCATTGTCGCGCCTTTTTTACCAACCCTGATATTTTCTTCAATGGTATTATCAAATAGCTGAACATTCTGCATAACAATGCTGATTTTATCGAGCAGTTCATCATAGGGGATATCTCTTATATCCATGCCGCCTATCCTGATGCTTCCCCCCTTTACATCATAAAACCTGAGAAGCAGATTGCTGATTGTGGTTTTTCCAGAACCGGATTCTCCAACCAGAGCGGTCATTGTATTTTCTTCAATATCAAAACTCAAATTATCTATGGTAAACTCATCTTCTTCGTAGGCGAACTCTATGTTTTCAAAGGCAATATTATTTTTATCAGGAACAGTACCATTCTTGTTGTCTGGAATGACATCAGCATATAAGATTTTGCCCAGGCGTTCATAACTATCCACACCTGAAACATAGTACATATAGTGCATTTCCATAGAGGCAAAGGGTTTGTAGAATTCCCTTGAAACTACCGCAAATATTATGAATGTAAATACATCCGTACTTCCATTGATAACTGATATACCGCCGCATAGAATGAGTAGAAAATATCCCGCGTCAAGGATGAGCCCAAACAGAGCAAGCTGTTTTGCCTTGAATCGGGATGCCTGTTTACTTGTTTTTCCAAAGGCCATGGTTTTCTTTTCGAGTTCATTTGTCAGTGCCTTGTTGTTCGAAAAACTTTTTATTACTGAAATTCCCCTTACATATTCAACAAACAGGCTGACCATATGGGCCAAGGCAGAATTATTTTTATGCTCTGCTTTTTCTGCATTTTTTATTGATATATATAAGAATACTAAGGCAACAGGAACAGATATGCTCATAATAAGAGAAAATTTTATGCTGAAGAATGAAAGTCCTGTCAGAACAAGCAGGGCTGTCAAAAAATCTCCAAACATCCGTGGGGCCATATGTCCCAGAACCATGGACATATTATCAACATCCTTGTGAAGTATGGTATTAATTTCTCCAAGCCTTTCATTTGTATAAAATCCAAGACTGAAAAGTTTTAATTTAACGATCATTCTTTCCCTTATTTGCTGGACAATATCGAAGCCTGCGCCATGCTTTGCAAAGTCTGCAATCATGTTGCAAAGCCCCTTAAATACAACAAGTCCTGCTAAAAGGGCAAAGTCATAATAGAGACTTTCCACACTGGCACCCTCTGTAATCCTGAATAACATGGAAAAAATAGTAATTATCATGCCTATGGAGCTAAGTCCGTAGAGTGAAAAAAATATGCTTGAGATAACTAAATCTTTCTTTCCGTTATTTGTGAATAGACTGATCATTTCCTTAACCATTTATCTATGCCTCCTGTCTTAATTTCCAGCTGTCAACCTTGTTCTGGGCGCTTACCATATCGGCATATAAGGGACAGTTTGATAAAAGCTCTTCATCGGTACCCCTTGCCGCTATCATTCCTTTATCAATTACAATGATCTGGTCGGATTGTGTTATGGTATTTAGATGATGTGCAATGGTAATAAGAGTTTTATCTTTTCGTAAATCATCTATTGCTTCTGTTATAAGTCTTTCATTTTCACTGTCAACAGCTGCCATGGCTTCATCCAGGATCAAAATCGGCGCATTTTTTAGTATCATTCTTGCTATTGATATCCGCTGCTTTTCTCCGCCGGACAGTTTTACCCCCATTTCACCCACTCTGGTATCGTAGCCATTTGGAAGTCTGGATATAAAATCGTGGCATCTTGCCTTCTTTGCAGCTTCTATTACTTCCTCCCTTTTGGCGCCGTCTTTTCCTATGGCGATATTATCAAATATTGAGATATTAAACAGGACAACATCTTGTGAAACACTGGCTATAAGCGAAGATATGCTTTTATTGTTATATTGAGATATGTCTTTGCCGCCTATGGTAATAAGGCCGTCTGTAGGATCCCAGAATCCCATTAGAAGATTGGCAATGGTTGTTTTTCCACAGCCGCTGGCACCTACAAAGGCATTTAAGCTTTTTTCTTTTATAAGCAGATTTATATCCTTAAGTTTAAAGCTGTTTCTACCATAATTAAAATTAACATTTTTAAACTCAATATCTCCGGCTTGCAGCCCTTCTTCATTTTTATTATCAACAGTTTTTGCATTCATGACTTTGCCAATACTTTTCAGTGCCTCATTAAATACTATGGAAAAATGATGGAGTGTTGCTGTTTTGCTGACCTGCATTATAAAGACTGAAGACATCACAATGGAAAGTATGAATTGCGTTATATCTATTTCGCCTTTTACAAGAGCTATGCTTCCTGCAATCATCACCAAAACTGTACCAAGCTCCATAAAAACATCTATAAGTCCCATAGGCACAGTAATACCGCCCATGCTTTTTTTAACCCAGTATACATACTCCTTTGCTGTTTTCAGGGTTCTTTCGGATATTTCTTCTTCCTTGGAAAAGGCCTTTATAACCGCAATGTTTTTTGTATATTCCATCATCTCTTCCCTCATTTTATTCTCATGGAAAAAGTACTTATTCATGGTTTTTTTCATGGTTTCTTTTGATAAAAACTGAGTCAGAAACATAAGCGGCAGGCCTGATGTCATAAGAAGCGCAAGACGGTAATCAACAAAGAGCATGAATATAAAAATCAGAGCTGGAATAAGTGTTGCCGACATAATCTCAGATAGTCCATGAGCAAGATATACCTCTACTTTTTCTACATCATTCTCAATTATGTTTGTAAGTTCTCCTGTGCTGTGCTCCTTAAAAAATCCCAAATTAAGCCTGTCAAAATGTTCCAGTATCTTTAAACGGAGCTCAGTTAGTTTTGAGTAGGCCCTCTCGTGGGCAAGCTTTACATGCAGATAGTTAAATAAAGCTTTTAAGATAACGCCTGCTGCCATGGTTACAAAAATAACCTTGCTGCCGGTTAGTGTGATATTATGCTCCACAAGCCTGCTTATTAAATAAACCGCCTGAATCTGAACACTGAGCTCAAATGCTATTTTTATTGTGAGCAGTATATTGGAAGAAAGATTGTTTCCAATAACCATCTTTCTTAACTCTTTTTGATTCATTTTTACCTCCAAAATATATTTTTGCCTGGCCCATTCTTTAAGGTTCCGGCATTTCATCTGCTTTTAACATGTGTTTCCATTAGCGAATAATATTGAATTTAGATTCAATATTAAATCAAAAATAAAACTCTGCCATTCTGCAAAGTTTTCTGCTGACTTCAGGCGGAAAACACTCAGCCCTGCAAGCAGGCTGGGCAGGGAGCCTGAAGAGGAATCTGTTCTACAAAGACAACACCCCCTTGTAGTAACACTGATTCAGGATATTCAGCATTTTGACTGCCCAGTCCCTGCCACGGTAGTGCCGTGCAATTTCAATCAGTCCTTCGGTGTAGTTGTTTGCCAGAATATGGGCAAGTATTGGGTCATATTTTTTTTCCGTATGTCTGGCTATTCCAATCGTTATGTGTTTTCCAAGCCGGGCAATCATCTCTTCTTTTGCATTTTCATAACTTGTACCGCCGCTTTTATCTACCAGAATCACAAAGTTGTTATGATTTTCAAAAAGCTGATACAGGTATTTATTACCCACTTTTTCAAATCGACTCAGGCCGTTGCCTTCTTCAAGGGCTTCTTCTGCCTCCATGGCCTGGAAAAAACTCTTGTAAACACTCCCCACCACTGCATCAAAAAGTTCAGCCTTGTTCTTAAAATAGGAGTAAATCAGTCCCACAGGCACATTTGCTCTGCAGGCAATATCTGCAAGCTTGGCACTGCGGTAGTCTTTTTGATAAAAAACCTCTTCCGCTGCCTTGAGAATATT
>PDSZ01000017.1 GCA_002748705.1 Candidatus Fermentibacterota bacterium | reverse complement strand
GAAAAACGGACTCTCCATTTGCTTACAGTACCGGGTCTGATATCAAGTGAACGCGCTATCTCATTAGTGCCTGTGCCTTCGGCGGCCATAAGAATGATTTTACTTCGAATGTAAAAACGATGTTCTGTTTTGCTGGAGCGGACATTCTGCTCTAGTGCAGCTCTGTCCTCGTCTGTAAGGTCGATTTGAACCGATTTGTACGCCATGAAGCCTCCTTGATGGGTATATAACATCCTCATCAAATATAGCACATAGCATTAACTTTTGCAATTAGATACTAGCATATGAAAAACAATCATTGCTATTATTCTATTTTCTCAGAAATTTGCAATACCCACCAAAAAGCATGTAGACTATATGAAAGATTCCTACAATATCAGAATCCTTGATGTTACGCATAATTATTAGCAATTACCAATTGTGATTAAAGCATTTAGAAGAAATACTCGCAGTTTTACGAATATAAGTTAAGTATTATTAAGAAAATAGAGCTTAAACAGCGCCAAAGCAGAAAGCATCAGAACATTCAAGACTTATCTCTTCTTCTGAAACAGAACCATACCTGCAAGGCTTCCGGTTTCGCTTTCAGAGGTATCTCCTGCAATCACTTCAAGGGCCCAGCCCAGTAACTCAAACAGTTTGGTAAAATCCACTCCAAGACCGGATAGAGATGGCCTGGGCACACCAGGGAAACGGCAGCAGCCGGAACCATCCAGCACAGGACAGTTGCTGTAATTTTCACACAGAACAAGCCTGCATGACCCGGTGGCAAAGCCAGCTGCAGACAATCCTTCAGCTCTGAGTTCCTTCTCAAGAGATGAAGATATGAGATGAACAGGTTTTGCTGCAGAATGCCTTTCCTCACCTGTGAGAACACCCACAGGTACTGTCACTTTGAACACAAGCGCATATCTGAACTGTTCAAGGAGTTCTCTGAACTCAGAAGGCTTCATGGAGTATGGAGGACATGTTGGTGAAATCCCGTATCCTGAACAGTAACCGGAAGAACACATGTCAGCAAAACGCTGATCAACAACAATATCTGAAGCTGGTATTACTGAAACACCATCTGCTCCAAGGGCAACAGCCCTTTTCCTGACATAGTTTTTAAGATCATTCATCCGGCCATACCCTCAAGGAAATTGAAGTGTCAGAATATCAGTTATTGCAAGGTATTTACATCCTGCTTCATTTACACCATCGGAACACTGAAATACCGTGAAAAAACAACCCGACTCCCCATCCCAGAACAGGCCATACGAACCAAAGGTAATCCCTGCAGGCAAGGAGGTTTACTGACACCATTGCCCCGACACCCACTGCGTAGATTGCAAGATGCCTGTAGAAACCTCTGGTACAGTAACAGCCGTCACTTACATTGTTCATCTGCTCGTTCATGTGACTCCAATGGGCAAAATGCTTCATCAGCAAACAAATCCTGATGTCATACATATGTCTGACCAATTACCGTTCATTGTACAATAGCAGAGACACAAACCGGAGAGTTAGTCTCCGATTGTCATGAATCGGATCATCTGTAGCATCAATATCAGGAACAAACTTCTTCACCACTCCGCCGGTCAGTGATACGAATGAATGGGTTCACAAACGCTTTCCTGATAAGGTTTGAATCAAACAGAGTCTTACAACATTTCTCACTGCTCAGCTCAACCCTGTTAAGGGTGCTTTTACCGGCAAGAGCTTTACCGGCATTCCGGGGATTATTCCGCTGCGTACCGGCAGGATCAGTTTTTCCAGAAAGCGGATATGCTCTGAGTCTGTCATGGTCAACAGGGTCTCCATAGCCCTGGGCAAGCACGAAGAGCCACTGTGCTGTAAGATCATTGAGAGGATGTTCTGCGTACCGCCGGCCTCTGTAATCCTGAAAACAACCTGGCAGCCCTGCGATAATACCTGTTCTGGCTTGGACCTCCCATGGCAGAAGGGTACTGCCATCTGACGAAATGTATTCACCATCAACCACGGCTTCAACCTTTCTTTTTCGGAGCCTTGAAATTCCAGAGACTATAGTGGTCTGAGAAAACTGGAGAGCAGAATAAGGTGGATTTGCCTATGTTTGAGAATCAGCGTAGAAAGGCAGATCCATGCGAAAGAATTACAGTGCCGAGTTCAAGGCAAGAGTCGCCCTTGAAGCCCTCAAAGGAGATAAAACCCTTGCAGAGCTTGCTTCACATTACGAAGTCCATCCCAATCTCATCCGGTCATGGAAGAAGAAGCTGCTTGAAGAAATGTCAGGCATATTCTCCGACAAGCGTAAGCGGGAGAAGAAAACCAACGAAGACGATAAGACTCGTCTCTTCGAGGAGATTGGTCGTCTCAAGGTTGAGAACGACTGGCTCAAAAAAAAATCTGGACTTAACCATAA
>PDSZ01000016.1 GCA_002748705.1 Candidatus Fermentibacterota bacterium | reverse complement strand
CGAACGCAGGTAATGAGCAAGGTTCTCAGCATCAAGTCTGTCGGTCTTGACCCTTTTGCCGCTCTGCCTGTGTATCAGAGACGGAGCTACTACTTTGCTGTTAAGTCCCGCATCAGATAAAGCCCGGTAAACTGTATAGCCTCCAGGTCCTGCCTCATAGCAGCATCTGATGCCTTCCCTGGGACCTGGTTTGCTGATCTGCCTGATGAGCTTACCGTTCTCTCCAGGAACAGAACACAGATACTTTGCCGGTTCTCGGCCAGATTCAGCAACGGCTATCTTGATACTATCCTTATGGACATCAAGACCGACATACCTTATTAACACAGTGGACCACCCTTCTGGTTGTAGTTACTGACAAGGGTAAGGTACCCTGATCAGCGGTGGTGGTCCAACCATTATGTCTAGGGAACTGATGAATCGTTTTGAGTTTGTCTATACTCCAAAACACGGCAGTTGGCTTAACATGGCAGAGATAGAACGGTCAATGTCTCAATCGCCGGATTGACAATATTGATAAGGTAAGAAGCGAAACAACGGCCTGGGAAAACCACAGAAACACAAGAACTGCAAGGGTGAACTGGCAGTTTACCGCTGAGGATGCTCGAATCAAGCTGAGGAGGCTTTATCCGACATTAGAGATGTGACAGGACACCAGGGAGTCAAGTATACAGTTCCCAATAATTAGGGTCTGAAGAGTTCTGCCGGACCCTTCAGACCTGCTGTTTTCAGTTGCCTGTCAGGCTTTAGTCGGCGAGCTTTGTCTCCAGCTCGGTTACAAGGCCGTCAAGCATTTTCATGGCGTCGTTGACCGGTTCCGGTGTTTCCAGATCAATTCCAGTTCCCCTCAGCAAATCAAGAGGGGGCCTGGAGCCGCCGGAAGAGAGGAAGCCAAGGTATTTTTCCACAGACTCCGGCACTCCTTCAAGTATTCTTCTGCCGATTGACGCAGCAGAGGCCATTCCTGTTGCGTACTTGTAAACATAGAAGTTGTAGTAGAAGTGGGGTATTCTTGCCCATTCGGTCTTAATCAGCTGGTCTTCCGTATCGAACTCGAAGGCATCTCCGTGATAGAGTTTAACCAGTTCCATGTATTTCTCAGAGAGCCATGCTGCAGAGAGGGACTCTCCTGATTCAACCCTTTCATGTATGATCAGCTCGAATTCGGCGAACATTGTCTGCCTGAAGAGGGTTGTTCTGAAGTCGTTTATCTGACTGTCTACCAGATAGGCGATAACATCAGCTTCAGTGGTGTTTTTCTTCAGGTGGTGAGCCAGCAGTATTTCATTGGTTATGCTTGCAACCTCCGCAACCAGAATCTTGTAGTCAGAGGAGTGGTATGGCTGGTTCTTTCTTGAGAGCCAGCTGTGCATCGAGTGGCCTGCTTCATGGGCCAGTGTAAAGACAGAATCAAGGGTGCCGGAGTAGTTGAGCAGCATATAAGGCGGGCTGTCATAGCATCCTCCTGAATAGGCGCCGCTTCTCTTGCCCTTGTTTTCGTATCTGTCTACCCACCTGCTCTTAAGGCCATTGGAAAGAGTGTTTACATACTCACTTCCCAAGGGTTTCACAGCAGCCAGTACCATCTCTTCACCCTCGGTGATGGAGTACTTTCTGTCAACGCCGCAAACAGTGGGGGTGTAAACATCACTTAAATTCATTCGCTCAAGGCCCATTGATCGTTTCTTAAGCCGGTAGTACCTGTGCATGAGATGGAGGTTTTGGTGAACAGAGGAGATAAGTGACTCGTATACATTTCTGTTAACCCTGTCATTGAAGAGTGAGGATTCAAGAGCAGAGGGGAAGCTTCTTGCTCTTGACCTGAAGATGTTGGTTCTGACCTGACCGTCAAGAATGGCCCCAAGCGTTTCAGTGTTTCCGCTCATCTCGTTGTAGAAACCTTTGAAAACCCTCTTTCTCAGGTCTCTGTCAGGCTCCTGAAGCATGGGAATGAAGTTTCCGTGGGAGAGCTTGACCTTCCTGCCGTCAGGACCTTCCACTTCAGGAAGTCTTGCAGGTATATCAACATTGTTCAGTTTGCCGAATGCTCCCATAAAGCCTCTGGTAGCATCTGAAGCCAGAGCCAGTATCTTTTCTTCCCCTGCAGTGAGGGTATAGGGTCTGTTGCGGAGAATATCCTCCAGCCATGCGTCGTACTGCTTCAGTGGGGTAGAGCTAATCCATTTCTTTATCTCTTCTTCGGGCACAGAGAGCACTTCCGGATTGAACCAGCTCAGAGAGGCGGATATTCTGGTAATCACATCCATTGCCTTCTGGTTCATTTCGCTTCCCCTGGGGTCACTGAGGTCCTGATCATTCACCATGTGGGCGTATGTCATTACCTTTTCTATTTTTCGGGTTGCCTCAAGTATGGTCTCGATGGTTGAGAGGAGTGTTTCAGCTGATTCAGAGGCTTTGCCTCTCAGAGCAGTCATCTTCTCAGGCAGCTTTGAGCACTCTTCAAGGTCTTTCTGCCAGTGGTCCTCTGTAGGGTACATTATTGAGAGGTCCCAGGTGTCAGCAATCTTAACATCTTTTCTTGCAACAGGTTCAGTTGACATTTGATATATCCGTTTCAGTGTTTGGTTTATGGTAATTATCAAGTGAAGTATACGACTGTATCAAAGTCAAAACCATATTTGGAACTATCAGAGGCACAGGTTATCTTTGCCGCAACAAGGAAAGGAACTTTTTGGATCGATCCCTTCTGAAACTGCTGCTGACCGCTCTTCTTCTTGGCGGTGCAGGAACCGTTTTCATGAGTGTCATGCCTGACTATCTCAGCAACGGGCTTGGAATTCAGGGTGATGTGAGAGGTGCTCTTGAGGTACCAAGGGAACTGCCTGGATTACTTCTTGTCTTCATCGCCGGAGCTCTTGTAAGAATTCCGGCTGGAAAAGCCATCACCATGATAGTTCTGGCAGGGATAGCTGCATTCACCGGCCTTGCTTTTTTGACAACAGGGCTCGGCACCTTCATTGCATTCATGATTCTCTGGTCGTCGGCATTTCACGCATACATTCCTGTAAGGGATGCAACTGCCATTGAAATGGCCGGAAGGGACAGGAGGGGATGGGTTCTGGGCAGAGTGGGAGCATTCCGGTCCATGGGGCTTATTCTGGGGACCGGAACAGTATGGTTTGCAATGGATGTGCTTAAAACCGGTTTCAGTTCAACCTGGCTCGCAGGAGCTCTGCTTCTGGTTCCAGGTCTGTTCATTGCTTTAAGTCTTCCTGACTCCTGCAATGAAGAGAGTAAACTGTCAAAGGCAAGAAAGTTTGTCTTCAGAAAGAAGTACACTCTTTACTACCTTCTCTGCATGCTCTTCGGGGCCAGAAAACAGATATTCCTCACATTTGCCCCCTGGCTGCTTGTCTCCATCTATCACCAGAGGGCACCGCAGCTTGCAATGGCCATAGGCGCCAGCGCTCTTATCGGCATATTCATCAAGCCTGTATTGGGGAATCTGATTGACCGGTTCGGTGAGCGAACTGTTCTAATGGCAGATGCTGTTCTGATTTTCATTCTTAGTTCTGCCTATGCAGCAGTGCCTTATCTTACAGGGCAGGCAACAGCACTGATTCTGCTTTACTGCTTCTATGTACTTGACGAGTTGCTCTTCAGCCTCTCAATGGCAAGAACAACCTATCTTTCCAGTATCATTGAGAATTCAGGTGAGATGGTGCCTACCATCGGTATGGGAGGTACAATAGATCACATAGTTTCCATGACAGTTCCTGTGATAGGAGGAGTCCTCTGGGTGTCCGCAGGCCCCTGGTCTGTTTTTGCGATGGCTGCTCTGGTTGCGGTTATGAGCTTCTTTACTGTGATGAGGATGCCCGGAAGGCATCAATCGGCGTAATTACAGCAGCCACGAATCAGGTTCTTTCCGCAGGGTATTGCCTGTACATAACAGCCTGTGAACGATTTCTATTCCATGAAAAACTCTTTGACTGCGATGAAGGACTTTTCAACAGACGATCAAGGGCGTATGACCGGTCTTTAATGAGCTGTGTGAACTTTTTCACTTTCAGGAAGCCCTTGTCCCGAAGGCATTTCAGCTGCGGAATTAACATGGCATGCTTCCCTGTTCTCGCCATAGATTACAGCAGGTTCCCCTATGGAAACAAAAATGCGTTCTGCAAAGGAATCCGGAATGTTTCTGAACGACACATACCTTTTCAGACTTCTTCTGACAGCCTTGTCAGTATTGTAAATGCAGTAAGGGCAGCTGCGTCAGGCATGGGTTATTTCTGATCAATTTCCCATATTCAGAGGTAACAGCTGACAATATGACAGCAGACCGTGGCCGCTTAAAGCAAAACCAGATGGAGATGAAATGATAATAGTGCTTCTGTGGATAATACTCGCCTGCTCTCTTGCCGCTCTCTTTCTCTCTCTGGTTTCATTAAGCAATTCAAATGCTGAGAACAGATACAGCCTGCAGCAGGAGCTGAAGGCAGGCCGTGACGAGTCCCGAAATGCTGCCCGTGAACTTCGTGAGGAAGTGGCGGCAGGTATCAGAAACACTGCAGAAACACTCTCCGGCACACTTGGTAGTGCAACAGAGGTTCAGCAGAAACAGCTTGAAGGGATGACCGGTCAGCTCAAGGGGCTTTCAGAAGGCAACCAGTCTTCACTTGAGAGGGTAAGAAACACGCTGGACAAAAGGGTATCAGAACTTCAGGAAGGCAATCAGCTTAAGCTGGATCGGCTCAGAAGGGAACTCACTGAGGGACTGGTTCAGAATGGTGAAAAGACAGCAAAGGCTCTGGAAACCATCAGGCAGTCTGTGGACAAATCGGTGAAAGACCTGCAGAACAGCAATGAGAAGAAGCTGGATGAAATGCGTAAAACCGTGGATGAAAAGCTCCACGACACGCTGGAAAAACGGCTGGGCGAGTCATTCAGGCAGGTAAGTGAGAGGCTGGAAGCTGTTCACAAGGGGCTTGGGGAGATGCAGAATCTGGCAACAGGCGTTGGCGACCTTCAAAGAGTTCTCACCAATGTAAAAGCCAGAGGAACCTGGGCAGAGTATCAGCTGGGAGCCATTCTGGAACAGGTTCTTACAGCAGATCAGTACAGCACCAATGTAGCTGTAAATCCAGAGTCGTCTGAACGGGTGGAGTTCGCCATAAGACTTCCAGGCCCGAAGAACGACCCTGAATCGCTGGTATGGCTGCCTGTAGACTCCAAGTTCCCCCAGGAAGACTACATAAGGCTTCAGGAAGCTTCAGACTCTTCGGATTCAGAGGCAGTGAAATCAGCGCTTAAAGCACTTGAAAAGGCAGTGAGGAACGCTGCAAAAGACATTTCTCAGAAGTATGTCAGTCCTCCCCATACCACAGACTTCGGAATAATGTTCCTGGCAACTGAAGGACTTTATGCTGAAATTATTCGCAGGCCGACTCTTGTGGAAGAGCTTCAGCGCACATACCGTGTGATCGTTGCCGGTCCAACCACCATTACAGCTCTTCTCAGCAGCCTGAGAATGGGATTCCAGACTCTGGCTATAGAGAAGAGAGCTTCAGAGGTATGGAAAGTACTCGGTGCTGTGAAAACCGAATTCGGAAAGTTCGGTGATGTGATGGACAAGGTTAAGAAACAGCTGGGAACAGTGAGCAACTCCATTAATGAAACTGGACGGCGAACAAAGGCCATGGAGCGGAAACTCAGAGAAGTTGAAAGTCTTCCTGAATCAGAGAGTCGGCAAATCCTCTCCCTGCCTCTGGATCTTTCGGAGGAATAGGTGGTATCTGAAGAAATGACAGATCGGTATTTGTCAGTTCTTCAGTTGGTCTGATGATGTCAATTGACTTAAAATCAATAGTAATCAATTACAGAAATAAATGCATATCGAGAACTGTTTTCGTAAATCATATCTGGTTTCCGCGAAGACTGGGCTCTTGAATCAATTTGGTATTGTTTTCCACAGGAATTATTGATGGAACAATCATGACTGAAGAGGCGGATACAGGTTGTTATTTCCTTTCTCAGCTCTGTGGTCGGGCAGGATTCGAGCAGGTTCATTTTACTCCGGCCCGAAGAAAAGCTTGTTTCTTTTGCAGGGAAATCTTGCTGCCATATATTCGCCGCCCTTAAGGTGTCAGCAGCAAAACCATAATTCATCAGCCTTAATGGTGGTAATTCTTCCTTCACAGCTCAAGGATCAACCCGGGTATCAGTTCTGGATCAGATACAGGGGTTCTGAATCATAAAGTCAGAACGATTTTTACTGTTTCCACATTACTCTCGTGCTTCAGTACAGCAAAGTACAAGCCGGGAGAGGCATTGAAGGCGAAACTGTTCTGATCTTCAGGCAGTTCTCCTGAATGGAGGGATTCAACAAGCCTTCCCGATACATCAAACACCTGCAGTGAAGCCTGGCCGGCTGCAGGCATTGAAGCGACAATCTGAGCAGAACCTGATGCGGGATTCTCTGCTGCTGTGAGATTGCAGACAGGATTCACCGATGTCATATGGTCTTCAACAGCGCCGAATATGGGAATGTAAAGCTTGCTGATGTAGTACAGGCTATCAGTGCCCAGATAACTCCAGTAAATGTCACCGTTCCAGAAATCGCAGGCAAGCCCCAGAGATTCAAGAACAGTAAGCGGACAGTTTTCCTGCGCATACAATGAAAGCTGACCTGAATAGTCTCCATAGAATAAAAACTCATGGGTGAATCTTGTGGTGACGACAAGTGCCGGTGGAATCTGACCTTCTGTAAGGACATCGTGTACCATACACCCGCTGATTTCTCCGGTTACTCCAGGCAGATCATATATGCTGAATTCGGTTGTATCAGGGCCGATACTGTAGATCTGCCACGGGTATTCAGAAGTTACCTGAAACAGCTCTGAATCGTAGGAATAATTGAAAGACATTCCTGACCCGCCATAACCCAGAGGGTTTTCGAATGAGTTCCAGTCACCTGAACCGTTAGAGTACATGATTTGTCCGGTTGTTTTGTTATCAATGAAATAGTGGCCATCGCTCTGGTCTGAAAAGGCCATGCCGAATCCACCTGCTCCTGCAGGAATTGATAACTCCCCCTTATAACTGCACTCTATAGGATCAGCATAGTAAATCACTCCGTCAGAGTTGCTCCTGAAAAGCAGATAACCATTGAGGGAATCAAAGCTCAGATCCAGAATCTCGGAGGCATACCCTGGCTGCCAGGTATCCATAACGGTAATTGGTATCTGTGAGAATTCTGTTAAGAGCAAATCGAGAACAATGAGAACACCCATATCAGCCTCCTTAAGAAAAACAGGGACAGCATTTAATGTCCCGCTCGGGGATGGGTGAAATCCCTCGCTTTCAGGCGAAGCCTTTAGGAGGCTGCGGTATTATAGTAGAGTCATGAAAGGTTATCGCAAAGGTTCACATACGGTCTATCGTCTTCACTTTCATTTGGTGTTCATACCGAAATACCGCAAGCCTGTTCTCCGGGGCGAAGTGGGGAAGAGGTTGCGGGAACTGATAATAGGGATATGCAACAGTAAAGACATAGAGATAATCAGTGGTCATATTCGCCCAGACCATGTTCACATGCTAATCAGTGCTCTTCCATCTCTTGCTCCGAGTCGTATTGTACAAGCCATCAAAGGTAAAACATCCCATCAACTGCTTCAAGATTTCAGAACATTGCGTAAAGAGTTCTGGGGCCGACACTTCTGTGGGAGTGGTTACTTCATTGCAACAAGCGGAAATGTAACAGATGAAGTGCTTGCGGACTACATAAAGAATCAGGATGTCGAGCCCCAGAATGAAGAAGTGTTCAAGGTAACAGAATGATGGCTTGTGGACGGCGAGGTACTTTAGGCGACTTTAGTCGCAGGCGAACCCACCGTCTTCAGACGGTGGCGCTCAGTTATCAGCTGACGGAGAAGCGAAGTCAATGTACATTATCTGTTGCTGAGGAACACCTTGCCGTTTCTTATCACTCTCAGTGGAAACCAGTGTTCAGGGAGATGGTCTATGTAGGGCTGTCTGATGAACCGTTCACCCAGAAGTATAAGGTCGGCCTTCTGGTGCTCGTTTCGTATCAGCCTTCCTGCTGCCTGTATGACCCTGTTGATTCCCGGAATGGCAAAGGCGTGAAGAAATCCGTCTCTGCCTGTTTCATGGTACCTTTCTTTCAGCAGTTCCTGCTTCAGTGAGAGTGACGGGAGGGAAGGGCCCGCTATGAAGCATCCCCTCAAGTCCGGAATGGAGAGGTCAACACCTTCTGCAAAGAGCCCTCCGGCAACTGCCAGAACCAGATGATCGCCCTGGTTGATAAGGTTCCGGAATTCTTCCCTTTCCTGTGTGGTCATCTCTCTCTTCTGGAATATCAGCTCCAGGTCGCTGTTACCTGCAGCCAGTACTATCTGTTCCATCCAGGCGAAAGATGGAAAGAAAACCATCCATGTTCCAGGGGTTTTTTTTCTGACCCCTTTCAGTCTGTCCAGTATCTTCCGAGTCTGTTCTTTTCTGTACCGGTAGCAGGTGTTCACTCCTGCATCAATCCAGACCTTCAGGTTCTCTTTTGGAAAAGGCCAGCCCACTGCATCTGAAGTGTGTTCATCTGTGAGCCCCAGTTCGTCTGCGAAGTGTTTCACAGGCTCAAGTGTGGCGCTGAAACATGATATGGATGAGCACCTTACCTGTTCTTCTGTTATGAAGATGGACGGATCGGTGCAGAACCATCTGATCAGTGTGTCATTGCCGTCTTTTTCTGCAAGCAGGTGAAACCGTTCATCAAGCCTCTCCGAGACCCTGGAGAAGCCGGTTATGGACCTGCACAGCAGTGTTGTTTCCTTAGGTGTGTCTGAGGCTGGAGCAATTACCTTCTGCCATCTTCTTCTGTCTATAGTGGGCAGTTTCATATCTTCAGGAAGTTTAACTTCTCTCTCCCTGTGGGGCCATGGGTCAGGCGCATAAGCCTGAAGCAGTTTTCTCCAGGGGCGAAGCAGGTTCTGCATTCTTCTGTTGCCTCTTGCATACATCCAGGTCTTTTCCATCCATGATGTGCGCAGTTCAGGTGACCAGATTCCTCTGACCCTCTCAGGAAGATTGGCAGCTTCATCCACCAGCAGAACGCATCTGGCAGCGGTGGAGTCGTCGGCGAAAAACCTTTTCAGCTGTATTCCAGGATCAAAGACATAGTTGTAGTCACAGGCAACAAGGTCGCATCTCTGGGAGACGAAGAGAGAGAGTTCAAAGGGGCAGACCTGAGCATCTACTGCCTTTTCCATAATCAGTTCCGGTGTGATGAGTATTCTCTCGGTAAGCTTTTTTACAACTCCGGATTCTCTTATTCTTTTGCCGAACTGCTCAGCGCAGGGACATTCCTCAGGGTTGCAGTTCTCAAAGTCCATAGGGCATGAGTTTTCCCTGGAAGAGATAATGATGGTCCTGAAATGAAAGCCATTGTCTATTATTCTTTCCATTGTCTCTGCAAGTATCTGCTTCTGTGTGTTTTTGGCGGTGAGGAAGAAGAGTATGTGCCAGCTGTTCACTGCAGGGGGGATGGCGCCTGTGAGTACAGCTGCTGTTTTTCCTGTCCCTGTAGGGGCCTGTATGAGCAGTTCACCTCTCTTGATGCTGTTATTTCTGACCCTGTCGATAATTTCCTGCTGCCCTGAACGGATTTTGCTGAAGGGAAAGGTGAAATTCCCAAGATCTTCTTCAAGTTCTCTGTGTCTTCGCCATTCATCTTTTACAAACAGTGACACATCTTCAAGAAATTCATCCCATAGTCTTGTCTCTTCCTCCATGTCAAGAGGAAACTCAGCTGATTCCTGCGAGTCAGGGTCTGTGTAAACCAATACTCCCTGCTCCGCTTTCAGAGCCTGACAATAGTAGAGCAGCTGAAGTTTATGGAGTACAGCAGGTTTTTCAGGAACAGGATGTGCGGTTTTTACCTCGTAAACAGTCTCATCACCTGCAAGAAGATCAGCCCTGCCTGATATGACGAAATTGATGCCATTCCTGGAAAGGGCCATTACCGCAGGTACTTCCATTTCAGCGTTCAGCTCCAGAGCCAGTTCCTTCTGCTTGCGGGTGTGCTCCTTCTGTCTTGTACGGAGGTCTATGGAGGATTCTCCCTGACGGAGTGTTTCCGGAGGACGGCAGAGCCCTATAAGAACCTTTACCGCTGCTTTTACAGTGCCTGTTTCAGCATCAAAGGGTATGAGCATTTCAGAGCTGTTTCGTCTGTGCGGGAATATCTGAGAGCTTCATCGTCGTACTATATTGCTCCCAATAAGACGAAAGGAGACCCTGTGACCAAAAAGCCTCTGATAAGTGCCTCAGAGCGGTTGAGCAAACTGCCGCCCTATCTGTTCGCCGAGCTTGACAGACAAAAGAAGGCAGCGAGAAAACGCGGTCTGGACCTTATTGATTTCGGTATCGGTGACCCTGATATGCCAACTCCTTCCAAAATAGTGAAAGCAGGGCAGGAGGCCCTTGCAGAACCGGCTTTTCACAGGTATCCATCTGGAGAAGGCAGTGACTTCTACAGAGAAGCCTGCGCTCATTGGATGAAGAGCCAGTTCGGAGTTGAATGCCAGACCGCTGCTGTAATAGGTTCCAAAGAGGGTATAGCCCATGTACCCATGGTCTTTTGCAACAGGGGAGACCTGGTGCTGGTTCCCAATCCGGGCTATCCTGTATACAGGGCTTCAGCAATACTTGCAGATGCAATTCCGGTGGATCTTCCACTTCAGTGGGAGAACAGCTTCCTTCCTGATTTTGAAAGGATACCTCCAGCGGTTCTAAGGGAGGCAAAGGTTCTCTTTCTCAATTACCCCAACAATCCAACAGGAGCAGTTGTCACATACGACCAAATGAAGTCCATGGTTGATTTTGCCAGGTCGAACAACCTGCTGCTGGTCAGCGACAACTCATACAGCCATGTACGGTTTGACGGTGAGAAACCTATGAGCTTCCTTCAGGTTCCCGAAGCTGAAGATGTGGTTCTGGAGTTCCACAGCCTCTCCAAGACATTCAACATGACCGGCTGGCGAATCGGTTTTGTGGCAGGCAGTTCAGACCTTGTGAATACCTTTGCGGGAGCAAAGGAAAACATTGACTCCGGAGTGTTTACCGCTATTCAGAAAGCCGGTGCCGTTGCAATGGAGATGGATATTTCCCGCTTTAATGAGAGGCTTGATGTTTACAGGGAGAGACGGAAGATTCTTGTTGAAGGTCTTTCCGGTCTCGGCTGGGACACTTTCGATTCTCCTGGAACATTCTATGTCTGGGTAAAGCTGCCCAGAGGTGCTGATTCAATGGTTTTCGCCAGAAAGATGATAAATCAGGCAGGTATCGTGATTACTCCTGGAAGCGGTTTCGGCTCCTGGGGAGAAGGCTACATCAGGTTTGCGCTTACCATACCATCTTCAAGAATACACCAGGCGGTGGGCAGGCTGGAGCAGATGGAGCTGAAGAAGGGACGGCTGCTCAAGTGGCTGAAGAAGCCAGGGGAGTAAAGGGAACCCTTTTACTGAAGGAGATTGGTCTGACGCTCAGGCTAGGTCTGTATGATTTTGAGCGAATAGAGACCAGACGGGTCCCTGTGGATATAACCCGAGAAGGTCTTTTGATGAAGAACGGCGTTCCTGTTGTGGACTATTCAGAACTCACATCAATGCTTGAGTCTTCACTGAAAAAGGAGTACCTGTACATAGAAGAGCTGGCATGTCACATTCTGGAACTCCTTGATGAAAGATGGCCAGGGGGCTGGAAGGTTACTGTTCACAAGATTCAGCCTCCTGTGAATCCGAAAATGACCTGTGCATCGGTTACAGTTGAAAGCCGGTAGCTTCGCGCTCAGCCTCGGGGGCAACCTTGGTGATGTGATGGGTGCTCTTCAGAGGTGCGCAGATTCAATCAGTTCAGATAAGCGGGTGTCGCAGCTGAGAGTATCCCCTGTATACGAAACGCCGCCCTGGGGTAATGTCAAAGGCGGCGAGTTTCTCAATGCGGCTGTTTCAGGCTGCTGGAGCGGCAGTGATACGGAACTGCTTGAATTCTGCAGGTCTCTTGAGGCCAGGGAAGGTTCTCCAGTTCGTAAACTCGGTTTAGAAAGGCCTCTTGATGTGGACATACTTTTCCTTCAGGGCGGTGTTTCCCGCCCTGAACTGGAACTCCCTCATTCAAGAATGTCACTGAGAAAATTTGTTCTGGTTCCCCTCTCTGATGTGTGGGAAGAAGAGATCCCCGGCCTTGGTAAAACTCCAGCTGAACTTCTCAGTCATGTGAATGACAGTTCATCCATTATATTCAAAGGTACGCTGAACGGATACTGACAGGGGGAAGAACCTGCTTGAGGAATGGACGATACCTTGTTGTGGAGGGTCCTGTAGGGGTTGGAAAGACACACCTTGCCGGAATGCTCGGTGAGCGCCTTGAAGGGCGGGTCATCTTTGAGGAAACAGGTGAAAACCCTTTTCTTCCCCTCTTTTACCGCGACAGGGGCAAACACGGTTTTCAGGCTCAGGTTTCCTTCCTTCTTTCAAGGTATGCCAGACAGAGCGCTCTGGCCCAGCCTGATCTGTTCAGCAGGTATATGATAAGCGATTTTCTCTTCGGCAAAGGACTGATCTTCGCAAGGGCCAGTCTTTCTCCGGAAGAGTTTGAACTGTATGAGAAACTGGCGGCGCAACTTGTATCACCTGCACCTTCTCCGGATCTGGTGATTTATCTGCAGGCCTCCACCGGTGTACTCATTGACAGGATAAACAGGTTCGGCAGGAGTTTTGAGAAGGATATGGACAGAAACTGGCTGGACGAACTGGTCGATTCCTACAACAGGTGGTTTCTGCACGACAGTTCGTATCCTGTTCTTGCAGTAAATACGGACAGTGTGGATTTCAGAAGGGACCGTGAAGCGTTTGAAGGTCTGGTGAAAGCAGTGCTCAACCACCCCGGCGGACTTCAGGGGTTCACGCCGTCAATCAGCGGAGGTTTGAAAATTTGAGGATACTGTCCTCTGAAAAGGATACTTCGTATATCAGTAACAGATGGAGGGAGCAGGGGCTGAGCGTTGCGCTTGTGCCTACCATGGGCGCTCTGCATGAAGGGCATCTTGCACTGGTGAGGAAAGCACTTGCTCTTGCCGAGAGGGTTGTTGTGAGCATTTTCGTCAATCCCACCCAGTTCGGAGAAGGGGAAGATCTGGACAGGTACCCGAGGCAGCTGGAGAAGGACTGTGCCGCTCTTGAGAAACTTGGTGTCCATGCGGTCTTCATACCTGATGCAGATGTTATCTATCCTGAAGGTTTTTCCACTGAGGTCTCTGTCTCAGGAGTCAGTGCCGGTCTCTGCGGCGCACACCGTCCAGGGCATTTTAAAGGTGTAACAACGGTTGTTGCTGTTCTCTTCGGGATAGTCAAGCCGGATTATGCCGTTTTCGGAGAGAAAGACTATCAGCAGCTGGCTGTTCTCAGAAGAATGAACAGGGATCTGAGGCTGGCAGTTGAGATAGTTCCAGTTGCCACAGTCAGGGAGCCTGACGGGCTTGCAATGAGCAGCAGGAACGCCTACCTTTCCACTGATGAGAGAGAACAGGCGCCGGCAATACGAAAGGGAATGCTTTCTGCAAGGTCACTGGCCTCTGCAGGTGAAACCAGATGTAGTGTTCTTCTGGACGAGTTCAGAAGAGTTGTTGCTGAAAAGCCTCTTCTCAGAATTGAATACGCAGAGACAGTTGATCCTGAGTCAATGGAGCCCAGGGAAACTGCTGATTCAGGAGTTCTTCTCGCAGCGGCAGTATATGCCGGTAATACGAGACTGATTGATAACATACTGATCGAGCCGGAGGTTTGATTTGCTTAGGTGCTTTCTGAAATCCAAACTGCACAGAATGGTCGTAACAGAGGCTGAGCTTGACTATATGGGGTCCATAACCATTGACAGTAACCTGCTGGATATGACTGGAATCCTCCCTGGAGAGAAGGTGCTTGTTGCCGACATTGACACAGGCAACAGGTTTGAAACCTATGTGCTCAAAGGCGAGCCAGGCAGTGGAACCATCTGTATCAACGGTGCGGCGGCGCAGCTGTGCCATCCTGGGGACAGGGTAATAATCCTGCAGTTTGTGTGGCTTGACAACCGGAATGAGCCTATTCCTGAATCTGTTGTGGTTGTGGCTGACGATTCAAACCTTAATCCCAGGGAGCTTTGATGGGGTCAACAGCAGTAATTCTTGCAGCAGGCAGAGGAACCCGTATGAAGTCCCACCTTCCCAAGGTTCTTCACAAGGTACTTGGAAAACCCATGGTTCAGAGAGCTGCTGAAACCGCAGAGGCCGCCGGTGTGGACAGCATCACTGTAGTGGTAGGCCACGGCAGAGAAAATGTGATTCCGATACTTGAGAGCAGAGGATGGCACTGGGCGGTTCAGGAGGAGCAGCTTGGAACGGCCCACGCAGTTCAGTGTGCTCTGCCTTTTCCGGAGAATACTGAAGAAGTTGTGGTACTTCTCGGTGATGTTCCTCTGCTTAGATGGCAAACTGTTGCCAGGCTCATGGAAGCAAGACGGGAGTCTGGAGCAGGAATGGCGGTTCTCAGCACCACTCCTCCTGAGGTTACAGGATACGGCAGGGTAATCTGTTCTGAAGACGGCATGATTCAGCGCATTGTTGAGGAAAAGGATGCAACTGCTGAGGAGAAGGCCTGTAAGGTGATAAACACAGGCATCATGGTCTTTAAGGCAGAGGTTCTGCTGAAGATTCTGCCGGAGATAGGTAACTCTAATTCACAGAACGAATTCTATCTAACCGATGCTGTAAAAGTGGTGAGAAATTCAGGCGGCAGTGCTCTGCAGGTATTCACACCTGACTGGAAAGAGGTGGCAGGAGTTAACGATCCTGTGCAGCTTTCAGCATGTACAGATGCCATGAAGAAGCAGGTTGCAGAGAACCACCTGAGGAATGGAGTTATTATTCCTGATCCCTCCACTGTGTGGATTGAAGACTCGGTAACCATAGGCAGAGGTGCAGTTATCGGAAGAAACTGCAGGCTTTCCGGTGATACAGTTATCGGTGCAGGGGCCAGAATAGGTGACGGGGCTGTAATTGAGGCAGGGATGATTGAACCTGGCGCTGTGGTTGCGGAATACTCGGTTACAGGTGTCCGGCAATGACAGACAGACTTTGGGCGCCCTGGCGATACGACTATGTCTCTTCACCTGAGGAGAAGGGCCGGAAGTGTGTGTTCTGCTCCATTGCGTCAGATGATTCCAGAAATGACAGGAAGAATCTGGTTCTCTTCAGAGGAGAAAAGTTCTTTGTGGTACTTAACAGGTATCCGTACATTAACGGGCACCTTATGATAGTTCCATGCAGGCATATTTCTGACATGGGCTCCCTTGACAATGATGAGATGTCAGAGATGATGGCGCTTGTGAAAAAGGCTGAAAACGCACTCCGTAAAGGAATGAAGTGCCAGGGGATGAACGGCGGATGGAACATGGGAAGCGCAGGAGGTGCCGGTATTCCAGGCCATCTTCACATTCACATGCTTCCAAGATGGGGAGGGGACACTAATTTCATGACCACTGTAGGAGGTATCAGGGTGGTTTCCCAGTCCCTTGAGAAGGCTCTTGAAATACTGACACCTCTTTTCAGGGAGAGCTGTTGAGCAGAAGAAGGAAAGGTTCCGGAAGGAAGAGAAGAACCGAAAAAAAACTCTGGCCGGTAATTCTTATATCCCTTGCAGCAGGAAGCCTTGCCACCCTTGCAATTCTTTATTCACCTGAACGGATCGTGGAGGAAGCAGTGGAGATGGTGAATGTGTTTCACATTTCCGATTCCACCCCTCCTCCGGATACTATTCTCATAGAGGTGCGGAACGGCGCCGGTGTTTCAGACCTTGCTATGAGGGCCCAGAACTTTCTGGAAACCCGCAGCGGTCAGGCGGTTTTCTATGCTCCAGGGCCTCCGCTGAATGCAATGGAAATGGACTACGAGGTTACAATGGTCATATCTCACCACAGGTCATTTTCCGGAGCAATGCTTGTTGCAGAAGCTCTCGGTGTAGGGGATTCATCAGTTGTGATGCTGCTGCCTCCTCCTGGTGTTGAGCCGTCTGTGGATGTTTCGGTGATACTTGGACGGGACAGGGATGATCCATCTAATTACATACCATACAGAGACTGAGCGGAGGTCTGCTTGAGTAACGAAACTGAAAGCCCTGACATACTTGAGGAGATTGTCGAGGCAATTCACCAGCGGCACGGGTATGATGTGACCGCAATGGATATGACGGAGTTTCCACTCACAATGGATATCTTCATCATTGCCACAGCTGATAACCGGATACAGAGCAGGGCCATAGCTGATCACCTTGAAAGATCAGCAAGGGAACTGGGATGGAGGCTGCATCACAAGGAAGGTTATGATGATGGCAGCTGGATACTTCTGGATTTCGTTGATTTCGTTGTGCATGTTTTTCTGCCGGAAGTAAGAAACTACTACAACCTGGAATCACTCTGGAGTGATGCTCCTGTGAAGAAGTTCCAGGACAGACACGGAACGGATCCTGACGATGACTTCACCTTCAGTATCACCTCTGAAGCTTAGATCAACCCTTGCTTTACTTATGGCCCGGGCCCTTACCGAGCATTTCGGTACAGAGGAGCCACCGGTGGAGGTTACACCGTCCAGAAACCTGAAGATGGGTGATCTGGCCTGCAGTTCGGCCATGCCCCTGGCAGGTGTGGTGAAGAAGCCTCCAGTGGAGATCGCAGCTGTGATGGCTGCTGCGGTAAAGGGTGTATCCCAGGTGGAAAAGGTCAGTGTTGACGGGCCCGGCTTCCTTAATTTCACCCTTTCCAACAGTTACCTTCAAGAGGTTATCGCCTGTATGTCTGATTCCGGAATAACCGGTTTGATGCCTGACACAGGAAAAGGCAGAACAGCACTGGTGGAATTTGTCAGCTCCAATCCCACAGGTCCGCTTACTGTGGGGCATTGCAGGCAGGCTGTTCTGGGAGATGCTGTCTCAGGTCTTCTTGAGTCATCAGGCTGGAAGGTGGAGCGAGAGTATTACTTCAATGATGCCGGAAAGCAGATGGAGAGACTGGCCCAGTCGGTTGCAGCCAGATATATGCAGAACGCCGGCGGTCAAATGGATATTCCTGAAGGCGGCTACAAGGGTGAATACATTCGTGAATGGGCTGCAGACCTCAGGTCTCTGAAAGGGGATCACCTTTCCTGGCCTGAGGATCTTGCTGTATTCAGAGCCTATGGAGCAGAAAGAGCTTTTGAGCTTATTAAAGGTGATCTCGAACTGCTGGGCATAAAGTTTGACAGGTTTTTTCCTGAGAGCGACCTTATTCCACATGCAGTTAACCAGGCAATCGAGAAGCTGAGGAATGAGAATGTTGTTTACAGTGACTCTCAGGCGCCTGAAAAACTCTGGCTGAAGCTCACTGAAATGGGAAGGCCTGAGGACAGGGTTATAATTCGTGATGATGGTACCTGTACCTACAGAATGCCGGACATTGCCTATCACCTGAACAAGTTTTCACGGAACTATGACCTGATAGTTGACATCTTCGGTTCTGACCACATTGACACATGCAGGGATGTTGAGGCTGCTCTCACAAGGCTTCTGGGTGAAGAGCGGGTAAAGGGTGTGCTTAAGACCATACTTCATCAGTTCGTAACACTGCTTCGCAACGGAGAAAAGGTTAAGATGTCCACAAGACAGGGAGAGTTCGTCACCCTTCGCGATCTTGTTGAAGAGGTTGGCGCACCGGATGTTGTAAGGTACATCTTCCTCACCAGAAGAGCAGAGGCTCACATGGATTTTGATCTGGCATCTGCAGCCTCTGACAGCGATGATAACCCTGTGTTCTATGTGCAGTATGCTTTTGCCCGCATATCAGGCATCTTCAGAAATACCCCTGGTGTTCAGACCATACTTGCCTGCGGTGAGAAAAACGCGCACCTTCTCACAGGGGAAAGGGAGAGGGATCTCATGCGTCTTCTTGAGACCATTCCTTTGAGAATACATGCTGCAGCTGAAGCTCTGGAACCCCACAGAATCACAGAAATGCTTGCTGAAGTAGCCACAGCCTTCCACAGCTTCTATCAGCATCACAGGGTTCATGACCCTGGTAACAAGTCACTCACTGCAGCCAGGCTCATGCTCTGCAGCGCAGTAAGAAATTCACTGAATGATATGTTGAGAATAATCGGGGTGAAAGCCCCCGAGAAGATGTAGAGAGGAACAGTGATGTCTGTTCTTGTTGTTGGATCAGTTGCGCTTGATACGCTCACAACACCTGCCGGCAAGGCAGAGGATACCCTCGGCGGTTCTGCGGTTTATTTCGGGCTGGCTGCGGGCCAGCTTGACAAAGTGCGGATAGTAGGAGTTGTAGGCCCTGACTTTCCCAGCAGGGAGCGTGAGTTTCTGAAGACAAGGAATGTGGATGTTGAAGGTCTTATGACCGGAAGAGGCCCGACATTCAGGTGGGAAGGGGTTTACGGTCCTGATTTCGGAGATGCAAGGACAATCAGGACTGAACTGGGTGTTTTCGCAAGTTTCGACCCTGAACTTCCTGAGAACTACAGAAAGACTCCATGTGTGTTCCTGGCCAATATAGACCCGGATCTTCAGCTTAAAGTGCTTGAGCAGATCGAGAGTCCCAGATGGATAGCAATGGATACAATGAACCTGTGGATAGAACACAAGAAGGACGCGGTGCTTCAGGCTATGAAGAAGGTTGACCTTCTCTTTGTGAACGCTTCTGAAGCAAGGCAGCTTTCAGGTTCAAACGATTTATTCAAGGCCGGTCGCTACATGCTCAAACGGGGTCCGGAGTTCGTTGTGATAAAGCTTGGAGCAAGCGGTGTGATGGTACTGGGCGGGCCGAGGCCCTTCCTCCTTCCTGCCTGTCCTGTGGATAAGGTTATAGATCCCACAGGCGCCGGTGACAGTTTTGCAGCAGGAATGCTTGGATTCCTCTCCGGTACAGGTGATCCTCTTACCTTCAGAAGCATTACCAGAGGCCTCTGCTACGGTTCAGTTACAGCAAGTTTTGCCATCGGCGGTTTCGGAGTTGAAGCGCTGAGAGAGCTGAACAGGGCCCGAATCGACGAAAGATTAAGCTATTACCTTTCCACCAATCAGCTGGACAGGGTTACAGAATGAGCGGAATAGATTACAAGGCCAGCGGCGTTGACATAGACGAAGGTGAAAAGGCAGTTGAGCTGATGAAGAAGGAGGTCAGAAAAACCTTCAACCCCAATGTACTCTCTGAACTGGGGCACTTCGGAGGTCTCTACAACGCTGACTTCAAAGGAATGGAAGCTCCTGTGCTGGTCTCAAGCATGGACGGTGTGGGAACCAAACTGAAGGTTGCCGCAATGTCAGGCGACTACTCAACAGTGGGAAGTGATCTTATTAACCATTGTGTGAACGATATTCTGGTTCAGGGGGCATATCCGCTTTTCTTCATGGATTACATCGCCTGCGGAAGCCTGGATGCCTCTGTGGCAGCGGCTATTGTAACTGGTCTTGCAAGGGCATGCAGCGCAAACGGTTTTGCTCTTCTAGGCGGGGAAACTGCAGAGATGCCCGGATTTTACAATAAGGGTGACTACGATGTTGCAGGAACCATTGTGGGAGTGGTCGAGAGATCAAAGATCATAGACGGCTCTGCTGTGAGACCTGGGCAGACCATTGTCGGTCTTCCTTCATCCGGCCTTCACACAAACGGGTACTCCCTGGCAAGGGCTGTTCTCTTCGAAAAGGCAGGCTTCTCAGTTAAAGACACCCCGAATGAGCTTGAGGGCATAACTGTTGGAGATGCTCTTCTTGAAGTTCACAGAAGCTATCTGCTGCAGATGAAGCCGTTACTGGAAGAGGGAATCGTTACCGGCATGGCCCATATTACCGGAGGCGGCATACCAGGCAATCTTTGCAGAATACTTCCTGAAGGCTGCGGAGCTCTGATCACTCCTTCATGGCCTGTTCCCTCTGTATTCAGACTGATACAGAAACTGGGAGGTATTGCAGATACCGAGATGCGAAGAGCATTCAATATGGGAGCAGGTTTCCTTATTACTACTGAACAGCCTGGCAGAATGATGAAGATACTTGAAGAGAACGGTGAGAAGCCATTCGCAGCAGGGGTAATAACCGACTCCGGCTCTATTGATTATTCCTGAGAAGGAGTTGACTGAATGTATACCGATATCGTATCAGAGCTTGTCCTTGAGAAGGGCGGCTCCATACTTCTTGCAGTAATGGATGGAGTAGGTGACACTACCATTGGCGAACTGGATGGAATGACACCTCTGGAAGCTGCTGAAACACCCAACATGGATAAGCTGGCCTCCATATCCGCCCTTGGACAGCATCTTCCTGTGGGGCAGGGAATCACTCCCGGCAGCGGCCCCGGTCATCTGGCTCTCTTCGGATATGATCCTGTAAAGTACCTGGTGGGCAGAGGCGCTCTTGCAGCTCTGGGTATAGGGTTCAGTCTGAAACAGGGTGATCTGGCCGCCAGAATAAACTTCTGCACACTGGATGATAACGGTGTTATCACAGACAGAAGAGCCGGCAGAATTCCAACTGAAAAATGTGCCGAACTCACAGATGCGCTGAAGGAAATAACCATTCCAGGTTTTGAGGTTTTCGTTGAGCCTGTTAAGGAGCATCGGGCCTGTGTGGTCTTCAGAGGCCCGGGGCTTTCCGATGAAATGAACGACACCGATCCAGGGCTTACAGGGGAAAAACCGCATATTCTGGAGGGGCCTGAGAAATCAGTATCTGTTGTGAATAAGTTTCTTGCCCAGGCTGAAGAAATTCTTAAGAACAGAGAACCTGCCAATGGGCTTCTTCTCAGAGGCTTTGCCCTTCACGGAACAATGCCCGGGCTGAAGGAAAAGTATCATCTTAACTCTGCGGCAGTTGCTCTCTATCCAATGTACAGAGGCGTTGCATCCCTTGCAGGAATGAAAGTTATGCCTGTTGAACCTTCCAGTCTTGACGGTCAGACTCAGGCGGCGAAGAAGGCTCTGGATGAGGGTAGCGATTTTGTCTTCCTTCACCACAAGTACACTGACAGCTCCGGAGAAGACGGTGATTACCGCAGAAAGGTCCAGGAGGTTGAAAACTTCGACAGAGCCCTTCCAGGTCTTCTTGGTCTCGGGTTCGATGTGGTCTGCATAACCGGAGACCACTCTACACCATGCCCTATGAAGCTCCACAGCTGGCATCCTGTTCCTGTTCTCATCCACGGAGGTCATCAGCGTATCGGATGGAACTGCAGGTTCACAGAACGGGAATCTGCCGCCGGCGCTCTTGGAACATTCAGGGGTTATGAACTTATGCCCCTTCTACTTGCCTCTGCAGGCAGGCTGGGCAAGTTCGGAGCCTGATAAATGACATCTGCCCTGGTCTGCGTATCAGGCGGGGTTGATTCAACTGCCGCTCTGCTCCGATCTGCAAAACTGTTTCAGCGGACCAGAGCGGTTTTTGTTGATGTGAGAGAAAGCGGTGTTCCCTCTGAGGCAGCTGAAGCCTGCAGTGAACTTGGTGTGGAACTCACAGTAATTCCAGGGCAGGAGAGTTTCAGGGAACTGGTTAAAGGCCCTTCGCAGACAATGATGAAGCAGGGGCTAACGCCTAATCCCTGTGCTCTGTGCAATGCAGGTGTCAAACTGGCAATGCCTTTTTCGCTTCTTGATAAGAATGAGCTGCTTGTAACCGGCCACTATGCAGGAATGAGGAACGGTTTTCTCTGCAGAGGTGCAGACCGGTCAAAGGATCAGAGTTATTTTCTTTCCCTTGTTCCTTATGGAATACTTGCAAGATGCTTTTTCCCGCTCAGTGATTCACTGAAAGAGGATGTAAGAAATCAGGTAAAGGAATCAGGTCTTCCTTTCATTGAAAAGGAAAGCCAGGATCTGTGTTTTACCCATGATGCCGTTTTCGAGCCCGGTGAGATAGTTGATCTTTCAGGAAGGGTCACAGGAAGGCACGAAGGGCTTGCAGGGTATACGCCCGGGCAGAGAAAAGGGATAGGTGCCCACGCCGGTAAGAAGTATGTGGTAAGACTTGACAGAGTGCTGAATCAGGTGGTTATAGGTGACGAAAACGACCTTTACAGCAAAAAATGCAGGTTGAATAGTATCAACTGGCTTCAGAGACCTGACCAGGAGAGTTTTCGATGCCTCTTTCAGACCAGATACAGAAAAACTCCCTTTGCTGCACAGGTTGTGCTGGACAGGAACAGATCCGAAGGGGAAGTTCTTTTTGATCAGCCGCAGAAAGCGGTTGCTCCAGGGCAGGTGGGCGCTCTCTATGAGGGCGATTCAGTTACAGGCGGAGGAATCATCTCCATTGAGGAGAGGTGGAAACAGATTGACAGACAGGATTGCTGAGGAAATAGGAAGACTTAAGAGAGAGAAGGACGCACTGGTTCTGGCCCACAGTTATCAGCCAGGCGCTGTTCAGGACATTGCAGACCATGTTGGAGATTCTCTGGAGCTTTCCCGAATAGCTGAAAGGGAAGCTTCTGAGCTCGTGGTGTTCTGCGGTGTCCGGTTCATGGCTGAGACAGCCAAACTCCTTTCTCCGTCCAGCAGAGTTATTCTTGCAGCGCCTGAGTCAAGCTGTTCCCTGGCTGCATCCATGAATGCAGAGGAACTGAGAGAGGTGAAGAGGAAGCACCCTGGAGTACCTGCTGTGGTGTATGTGAACTCTACTGTTGAAGTAAAGGCAGAAGCCTGGTCCTGCTGCACCAGCGCCAATGCTGTTCAGGTATCTATGGCAGCCCCTGGAAATGAACTCATCTTCGGCCCTGACCGCAATCTGGGCACATGGGTTGAAAAGCAGACAGGTAAGCAGGTTCACCTTTGGCAGGGTGGATGCCACGCCCACAGCGGAGCAGATATCAGGGATCTGAGAACAAAAAAGACCCAGTGGCCTGATGCTGAGGTAATGGTTCATCCTGAGTGCCCCCCTGTTTTCTGGAAAGAGGCCGATTACATTCTGGGTACCGGTGGAATGATAAGGCAGGTTGAGAAGAGCAAAGCCTGCAGATTCATCATAGGTACAGAAGAGGGAATGGTATACAGGCTGGAAACCCTTTTCCCTGACAGGGAGTTTACCTCTGCAGGGGGAATAGTCTGTAAAGACATGTCGTTCACTACCCCTGAAAAAGTGCTGATGGCTCTGGAGAATCCTGGAGAAGGAATAACCATACCTGCTGATCTTGCTGCAAAAGCTGCAGTCTCCGTTAAGAGAATGACGGAGTTCGGATAGTTGAAAGCGGCTCTTACCACTGTCTGGAAACCCTGTTCTTCACAGAGTGCCGCAACCTGCGGGTCTCACAGGTATCAGCTTAACAGTTCGTATGTAAGTATGCTCTATGAAGCAGGGTTTATTCCTGCTGCAATATTTCCCGGAGGGAACCCTGCTGAGGTATTGAGAGATGCTGACCTTCTGGTTCTCACCGGAGGCGGAGACCCTGATCCTTCCCTCTTCGGCAAAAAAGATCAGGGAAGCAGAGAGCCGGAAAGGGAAAGGCCTCTCTGGGAACTGGAGCTTTACAGAGAAGCCGGAAGAAAATCAATTCCTGTGCTGGGAATCTGTATGGGAATGCAGATAATTGCCATTGCTGAAGGAGTTTCTTTAATTCAGGATCTGGATACTGCAGGGCTGAATCATGTGCCCCATGAATCAATTGACAGAAAGCCTGTTATTCACATGGTGGATGTGGTAAAAGGAACCCTTCTCTCACAGGCGCTGAAGAGCGGTGAAAAGGTTTCTTCATGCCACCATCAGGTTATTGAAAAGGTACCTGAAGGGTTCATGGCGGCAGCATTTGCTCCTGACGGTCTTATTGAAGCCATTGAGAGTTCAGATTCTCTGGTTACAGGGGTTCAGTGGCATCCTGAGCGTGACGGAACAGGACATGGAATACTTGAATACATGAAGACGATTGCAGGGAGAAAGTGATCTGGCAGTGCATACCTGAGCCGGTGGAGCGCATATGGGGAGCACTGCCTCCTGTGAGGGAAGAGGGAGAGCCCATAGGGGAGATATGGCTTTTCTCCGACGGAAACTTTGCTGTGAACCCATCCGGTGAAAAAAGACTGCTGAATTCCTTCTTCGGCGGCAGAGTTCCGGTTATACTGAAAACACTTCATGCTTCCAGGGACTTATCTGTTCAGGTTCACCCTGGTCTTGACGGCTCCGACCCCAGAAAAGACGAATCCTGGGCAGTGCTTTCAGGCTGCGGAAGGATTTACCACGGTATTAAGGACGGAGCATCACCTGACAGGTTTGCCGCTGCGGTCCGTGATGGAACAGTGGAGAAACTGCTGCTCAATTATTCCGCAAAGCCGGGGGATCTGTTTCATCTGCCGGCAGGAACTGTACATGCTCTCGGCGGAGGTCTGACTGTTCTTGAAGCCCAGCTGAACTGTACGGTTACATACAGGCTCTGGGATTATGGAAGGCCCCGTGAACTTCATGTAGAGCAGGGGCTTCAGGTTATAAACTGGTCTAATCAGGGAAGAGCGGAAAAGGTAACGGAACTGCCTCTTGGAACAGGAGACTACGCCATAAGAAAAGCGGTTTTCGGAACGAATCAGATGGATTCCATGGAGATTGCATACGACCATCACACAGGGAAGTGTTTTTTCTTTCCTGAAGGGGGAAGTGTTCTGCTCAGCGGCGAGAGCTGGATAGTAAGGATTTTGTAATGACAGAGAAGATTCATCCTGTGATAATGGCAGGCGGCAGGGGAACAAGATTCTGGCCGGCCTCCACTCGAAAACGCCCGAAACAGTTCATGGAACTCTTTCCAGGCGGAACCATGATACAGCTCACAGCAGGGAGATTCAGCGATCTGGCTTCTTCCGGTGACATAATGGTTGTTACAGGAAGTGAGCACAGGAATACTGTTCTTTCCCAGCTGCCGGATATGAAAAAGGAGAATCTTCTTCTGGAACCAATTGGCAGAAACACAGCTGCGTGCATCGGTTGGGCTGCTGAAACCCTCAGAAGAAGGGGATGCTGCAAAGATATCATGGTGGTTGCAGCCAGTGATCATCTCATAGAACCTGTCAGCGGTTTTGAGAGTACTGTCCGCAAAGCGGTCCAGCTTGCTGAACAGGACCTTCTCTGCACCATAGGAATAACACCGGATCATCCTGCAACAGGATACGGCTACCTGCAGAAGGGGGAGAGCATCTCTTCCGGCTGGAAGGTATCAAGATTCAGAGAAAAACCCGATGTTGCCACAGCAGAAAAATACCTGGAGTCAGGAGATTTCCTCTGGAATTCAGGAATGTTTGTGTGGAAGGTTGATACTTTTCTTGAAGAGCTGAAAAAGCACATGCCGGGACTTTACCGGTCGCTGTCTGAAATGGACGACACCACCGAACCTTCAGCGGAAGTTTATGAAGCGCTTGAAGCGCAGTCAGTTGACTATGGTGTGATGGAGAAGACACAGAGGATTGTCATGGTGCCTGCGGAATTCAGGTGGAGTGACATCGGCGACTGGCCAGGAGCCAAAAAGGCAGGTGTTTCAAAAGGTGAGACCATTTCACTTGATTGCAGAAACAACATTGTCTATGATGAAACCGGAAGGCTCACAGTAATTGTAGGTGTCAGCGGAATCTCTGTTGTATCCACAGAGGATGCAACGCTGGTAATGGCAGACAGCGATTCCCAGAAGATAAAGGAAATCGTAGCAAGTCTTGACAGGGAAAAACCGGAGCTGACCTGATCAGTCGATAAAGACCCTGGCTCCTACAGGCAGCCAGAAGTAGGCCCACCTTGCAGTGAAGCCTCCCATTCTGACACAGCCGTGTGAAAGAGGTTCTCCAAGCCTGTGTTCAACAGAAGGCGATGCCTGATGCAGACCTATTGCTCCCGTCGGCTCAAGGCATTGCCAGTATGGCATTCTCACTCTGTAGGTGCTTGAGACAGGCGCCCATCTCTTGTAGAGTATTTCAAACTGCCCTGTAGGCGTGCTGTGTCTCGGCGGCCTGCCTGTGGAAACAAGGGCAAGGTTTGCTTCCTGCTCTCCTTCAAGAAAGACTATTACCTGTTCCTCAACACTGATACAGGCTATCCGTTCAGATGAATTTACCGGAACTGCCTGTTCAGGAAGAGCAAACAGCATGCTGCGCCAGAGCAGGAATGGAATCAGAAAACAGTTCAGCGGTACCCCTCCTTCGCAAACGAAAATTCTGCAATGAATTGGAACTCAGGTCAAGCCCCTGAGCGGTTGACTTTCAGGGCCTTATCAAGCAGATTTGCTGTTACCGTGCCTTGCGGCGATTTTTGTTTAAATCATTGACAGGAGGACTGAATTGAAACTCTTCAAAGTTCTGGCGCCTGCCGTTGCGCTAATGCTTCTGGCTGCTGCCTGTTCTTCACCTGCAGTAACAGGAATCAAGGTTCACATACAGAATGGTGAGTACCCTGAAGCTATTCATCTTGCAGACAGTGTTCTTGGCGGAGCAGAAAGCGCCAATGCAGAGGTTTGGTACTGGAAGGGCAGAGCCCACAGCATGATAAAGGAATGGGAAGATGCTGCAGAAGCATTCTCTGAGGCTTATACACTTGATCCCGCCTACGGTGCTGAGCTTGCAGCATACTGGCCTGCTTTCTACAACACTGCAGCCACATATACCCAGGACGGCAACATTGACGGCGCAATGAATATGCTGGAAACAGGCAAAAGTATTGTTCCCACCCGTCCTGAGTTCGACCAGATGCTTGGTGACATAGCTCTCAATCAGAATAACTATGACACTGCTCTTGAGCGCTTTGAGGCTTCAATAGAAATAGCTATGGAACAGATTGGTCTCTATCAGCAGAGCATCGCAGAAAGCAGTGACCCTGCCTTCATCGAGCAGGCTACAGAAGACATGAACAGAATGCAGGCCAGCGTTGTTCTTTCTTCCTACAACTCAGGCGCCATTCTCAAGAACTTCTTCATCAATGCTGATACCGATGAAGAGGCTGAGAGCTATCTGAATCAGGCTGTTGAGATTTACAGAAGTGCCATTGAGATTGATCCTTCAAGCGCTGATCTTATGACAGGTCTTGCAGAGTTCTACATTCTTTCACAGCAGTACGATGAGGCGCTGGGTATCTATGATGACGCTCTTGCAGCAATTCAGAATGGTGTTGATGAAGGCTGGATAACCGATGAGGATGCTGAAGAGATGATTGCCGGCGTTCTTCTCACCAGAGGCTTCACATTTATTGAGATGGAAAGATACGACGAGGGTATTCAGGCCCTTGAGGAATGCCGCGCAAAACTGGGCGACACTTATCAGGTTCTTGCCATGATCGGCCACGCCAATTTCATCATGGAGAACTACGACGAGTCTATCGCCGTGATGTCCCAGCTCACAGATAAGCAGGGTCTGACAGCTGAGGAGTATGCCAACGCCTGGTACATGCTCTATGCAAACTACATCAGGCTTGAAGAAGATCAGATGGCCCTTCAGGCTATTCTTGCCGCCATTGAGTACGATGGGGAGAACGCAGACTACTACGAGTACCTTGCCCAGACCTACAGCACACTTGGCAGGAACCAGCAGGCCATGGAAGCCATGCAGAAAGCAGAATCACTGCGTTAGCACATTAACGCTCTCGGCAGTAGCCGGCAAGCAGAATCACTGCGTTAGCACATTAACGCTCCCGGCAGCAGCCGGCAAGCAGAATCACTGTGCTGGCTTATTAATGATCCAGTTACGAAGAAGCCCGGGGCATCAGCTCCGGGCCTCGTTTCACAGCTTCACCGCCCTTGCAGTTTCAGAGAAGTTTCCTGATTCCAGCCTTACAGTGTAGAGCCCTGCAGGGAGACAGGGCAGCTGAACGGTCTGAGTCCCTGACTGCCAGTGGCCTGACACGGTGAAAACACACCTGCCTGAAAGGTCGTACACATAGAGCGCAGCATCTGACGGTTCAGCCACCTGAAACGAAACAGAACCAAGCGAAGAAGGTGAGGGCAGCGGAAGAAGCGCTGCTCCTGAACTGCTGCCTTCCTCTATACCCTCTGCGCCTTCAAAGAAGAATGAAACCTCGTCAAGTATAGGTGTTCCTATATTGTTTGAGTTCTCCATGTGAACCCGGTATTGAATGTAACTGAAGGTGCTGTCGGTGAAACCTGCAACAGGCCCAGGTTCGTAAACCATCTCCGACCATTCACCAAGGTCATCAGGATCATTGCTGCCCCTTACCTGAAAGTACATATCAGTGCCAGGCAATTCGCAGCCTTCCCAGTCCATGTTCTGCCAGACCGGGTGGTAGCAGGTCATGTCGTTGATGGAAGAGGTCATAGTGCCGCAGGAGTCTCCCTGTACGGAAAGCCAGTAAATTGAGTGGTAACCGTCAAGTGTGATTACATCAAGCCAGCCGTCATTGTCAATATCCGCAGAGTTCACATCCCGGAACCTGTGGCCTTCATACAGCTTATACCTGGCCCACAGGCCTCCGGATGGCCCGGGATTCTGAAAAAGGTAAACATAGCTGTCCGGTGTATCCACGATGTCTGATGACGCAAGAATATCGTTGTAACCGTCTCCTGTTATGTCTGCAATTCTGGCGCCTCTGGCATCGGGAAAACTGTCCATGAGTACATGGATCTCCCAGTTCTCAAAGGGTCCGCCGTCATTTTCCAGCCAGATAACACGCCCGAATCCCGGGGTGTTGAACTCAACTTCCGCTATGTCAATGTCGCCGTCACCATCCAGATCCCCTGTGTCAAGACCTTCCGAGCCAAGCTTCGGGTCGGTGTACAGATCATGGAGTTTCCACGGCACCTCCGGAACTCCCGGATTCTCCAGAACAATGATACTCTCGTCACATGTTCGATGAGCAGCTGCAACATCCAGGTCGCCATCCTGATCAAGGTCATTAACTGATATCTCCTGAACACCCCATCGGGTTTCTTCAATGATGGTGTGTTCAATCCACTCTTTACCGCTGCCGTCTGCATTTTCGTACCAATTTACTCCATCTGTTTTGCTGAAGCTGGCAGCAACGATGTCGCTGTCTCCGTCGTGATCCATGTCGGCGCTCTCGGCATGTCTGCAGGCTATCATTCCCCCTATGTACACTTCTTCCCATTGAAGCCCCTGACCGTCAGTATTCAGATAGCACATCAGGCTGTCAGGTGTGCGCATGATAGCCCCGAATACATCCATATCGCCATCTCCATCGGCATCAAACGGAACAGAGTAGTAACAGCCCATTTTTGAAGTATCTATGACATGCCTTACCCATGATGTACCACCTTTTAAATTTTCAAACCAGAGGTGTTCAGCATCATAGGTGTTGGAAACAATGATATCTGAAAAGCCATCTCCATTTATATCTTCTGCCTGAAGGAAGTCGCAGCTTTCCGATCCGGTGACAGTATGTGCTTCGGAGGTTCCCTGAAGGTGAATATGTCCTTCGTTTTCCCAGTAGACATTTTCACCTGTATGGAAAGCCTTTGCCCAGTACTGATAAGGCCCCGGATAACCTGGGCCGTGAATCCAGTTGAACTGACGGGTTTCATAAGAGGCAGAGGCTGCAGCAATGCAAAGAGCCGCTGTTGCTGCTGAAGAAACAGCGGTTATGCAAAGAAGCAGAGCGTAGAATGCATTTGCGAATAGATTATCACGACTCATTATAGCTCCTTCCTCCGGTGTTACAGCCAAATAAAACATGGAGCTGGCAAATGGGATATGTCAAGAGGGTATGTCGTTAAACGAGAGTGTGCTGCACTGTGAATATTACAGTGCAGATTTATTTTCCTTTGACTGCTGTCCAGATGGTCTTTATGAGGCTTCCAGGATGGAGGAGAATGTTGGAGTAGGCCTGATTTGCCAGGGGGCAGGCGCAGCGGCCTTCCCTGATGCCTTTTCTGACCTCTTTTGCCTTTGGGGAGTTCCATATTTCGTGGAACTCGGTTTCATTGTCTACCTTTCCCAGTTCACCGTTGTATGCAAGTACAGCACAGGGCCAGATGGCTCCGTCTGAGTTGATGTGAACATTGAGAATTCCTGCGTAGCATGGAATGACCTGTCTGTTCTCCCTGAGAATGTCTGCTGCCAGGTCGTAGTAGATCAGCCTCATTGCTGTGGTTATTCTGGACAGGAGCTTCATCTCTTTCATTCGGCCTCTGACATTCTCCTTGAACACTTCCATGATGGCTGCATAGCTGTTTCCGTCCGGAGTGATGCCGCTGCCCAGGTTGAAGAATTCTTCCCTCTCCTCTGCTACCTCGTTGATATAGGTGTCCACACCCAGTTTACCGGCATACTTGATAATGTCATTGAGACGGTTCTGGTTGAACCTGGATACCACAGTTCCAACACCTACATGGAGATACTTGTAGTTTTCTCTGAGTTTTTTGAGCCTTTCCAGTGTATCCATAAGTTTGTCGAAGTTTCCAGGTATTCCTCTTATTCTGTCGTGCTCTTCACCTATTCCGTCAAATGAGGGTTTGATTGTAAGTACAGTTCCAGGGGCTTCCATGGCTATGATTTCAAGGATTTCCCGTGCTGCGGATTCGATTCTTTCAGGCATTATGGCATTGGTCGGTATGTGAACCACAGCAGGGCGCATGTATTTGCAGGCCAGCCTGACTATTTCAGGAAGGTCTTTTCTGAGGAAAGGTTCGCCGCCTGATACATTGAAGAAGTAGGTCCAGCCGATGGATCTGAACATTCTCTCTATAACATCAAGGGTAAGGTCCGGCTGGTAGTGGCTGCTGTTGCAGTCTTTCCAGATGTAACATGTTTTGCATCGGGACTGACACCTGCGAGTTACTGAAAAAGTTACATTGACCGGTTGTGGAGGGGCAGCAAGGCTGTGACGGGAGAACCACGCCTTTGCTACACTGAAGGCCAGGTGCGAAAGCTGGCTGAGATGGTTCATTTGTATAGGCTTGTGTTTGTGAAGGAACTGATAGATAACGGCCTGTGCAGCGAACATCATCTCAACAACCATTATGCCGGCTCTCTGGGCAAGAGCTATGGTGGTAGCCACAGCCATTCCTCCTGTTACGAATGGAGCCAGAAAGAGACCTCTTATTGATTCCCTTACGCCGATACCCCCTGGAATGAAAACCATTACAAGAGCGATGAGCCAGGAGGCAGGAGCTGCAAGAAGGCAGACTGCTATCATGGCGTAGGGTGGATTGGAAGGAGGAACACCGAATCCCTTGAACCATACATAGAGCGCAAGACCCCTGAAAGCCCAGGAAAGAAGGTGCGCTCCTATGAACTTGAACTGGTCCCTGTGGGAGATGTGAGGAAGCTCTTCCATGTCAACATCGAAGTTTTTTGCCAATTTTTTTGCCAGCATTTTCTGAAGCCCTGGAGCCAGCAGCATGAGAAAAGCAAGAGCAGCTGAAACCCACAGTGCCACAGTAAGAGCTGCAGGAACATTGGCAGAACCCATGAACGGAAGTGCCATAAGGGCAAGCAAACCAAGAGCAACAATCATGTAGATGTTTTCAAGCACAATGGCTGTTACACCTTTTACAGCGCTGGTTCCGTTCATTTTAAGAAAGGTGATACGGCCAAGGGCCATCCAGAGCTTTCCAGGGATGTAACTGCCCATCTGGGTTATGTACCAGTTTCTTCTGAGCTCCCCCCGGTCTATTCTGGGAATCTTGAGAGCCTCAAGAATCTTCTGCCATGGCACAGGAGCCAGGTAGTAGCCGATTGACATGAGAAGGAACGACATAAGCAGCATAGGTTTGCTTGCGTTTTTACCTGAAGTTTCCCAGAAATCCTCCAATTTCGGCTGCCACTGGGGCAGAAGCTCCGAGTAGAAGTACCACCCTGCTCCCAGCAGGAGAATAAGACCGACCCAGGTCTGTATTTTGTGAAAGCGTTTATGCTTTCGCATGGTTCTTCTTTCTTTTTCGGGCAAAACTGAGTACCAGTGCAGCAAGCAGGCCTGCAGAGGATGCAATTGCTCCGGTTTTTATATGGCTGCTGTTATAGCGGAATTCTATTGTGTGACTTCCCTGAGGAACTCTCACAGCTCTCATCCAGCCGTTGGCTCTGTGCAGCTCTGTTTCTTCCCCGTCTACGAAAGCCTTCCATCTCGGATACCATGTGTCAGCCAGTACCAGAATGCCCTGCTGTTGAAGGTCGGCAGAAATACTTACAAGTTCAGGTTCGTCCACTGTTATCTCTGCTGTACCTGAAACCCCGTCACAGGTTAAGGGAGTATTCTCCACTGCTGAACGGATCTGAGGGTTCACTGATTCCATCATCTGGAAGCCATCCTGCTGTGTTCCCTGAATAACCGAACGGGGAATAAATACTCTGGGCATCGGATTATTCGGAAATCCCTGAATGCCTTCAGAGAGGGCAGGCAGAATGTCTTCCCACTTTGCAGCCCCTCCGGAGGTGACAAAAAGTGACGCAGCGGTCTGCCGGACTGCCCAGGAAGATGATGATGACATCATTGCCAGAAGACCGTCGGTTTCAACAGTTCCTGCAGCGTGGTATCCTGTTACAGATTTCAGCCCAAGAGGAATAAACTGGTTGCCTCCCGGGAACACCCTGCCGCCTTCAGCCATTTCCCTGAGAACAGGAGTGTCAGGAAATAATGATTCAATGGAGGTGTTGCGCAGATATACCTGAAAACTCCTGTTGAACGGAACCAGTTCAATGGCAGTCAACAGTGTGAGAGCAACGGCGAAAATCATTGCTGCACCCTTCTTCTTTTCGTACAAGAAGAGAAGGAATGCCATCACTGCTGTAACTGCCGCAAATCTGAGAAAGTCCTGAGTAAGGAGGTCTGCCCTTGCTGATACAACACTGGAGTATGGCGCTGTGTCAGTCACTCCGTTTTCAGCCCACCAGCGGGACTGAAGAGAGTCTGAAACAGGCCCTGCAACTGCGGTGAGGAGAAGAAAGACACCTGAGAGTATCATCAGGGCAATGCGGAGTTTTTTCTTGAAAGTATTCATGCAGCCGGTTTCAAAGAGAACTTCAAATCCAGGCCCTGCAGCAAGAGCTATTGAAGTTGAGGTAAGAAAAGCTGCCATATGCGGCGCTCTGAGTTTCCTGAATATGGGCAGTATTCGGTAGAGAACTCCGAAGACTGGGGTGTACCCCCCCCAGGAAACAACCGCTCCTGAAATACCCATTACTCCCAGAGCTATTCTGGCCTTTCTGTTCCTGCCTTTGATCATTCCCAGTAGCCCCAGAAGGAAGCACGCCACTCCGGTGAACTCGCTGGAGAGCCTGAGCCCCAGCCTGCCGTAGTATACTGGAATGCCGTTTACCATACTGTCAGTGAATCCGTGTCTCAGGCCGAACATTCCGGGAAATGCCATTGTCAGGGTTTCCTCCGGTGGGAGCGAGTAGCTGGATGCTGCTGAAAGGGAAAGATCGTTGCCCCTGGATGTGTGCTTTGAGAAAAGGTATCCTGGATAGAGCTGAACTGCTGCTATAGCCCCTCCAAGCAGAACCATTGCCGAAAGCCCGACAGGCCCTCTGATAAAGCCCTTCTTCAGAAGAGGTTTCTCCATGAGGAAGAAAGAAAGGATTAGCGCTGCCCCTGCGGAATAGAGCATCATCTGCGGGTGACTTGAAAGCCCCTGCATACCAGTTGCAAGTGCGCCGAATCCCAGGTATCGAACCTTGCCTGTGGCTGAAAGGCGAGCCACTGCCCACAGGAGCAGCGGAAGCCATGCCCAGCAGATAATCTTGCTGCCGTGGCCTGCGTAGAAAAGGGTGTTTGCCCAGGCCCCTGAGCTGTATGCAACAGCACCGAACCATGATCCCCATCGGCTGGTGCCTGTTGCTTTCAGAAAGAGCCATGTAAATAACCCGGCCAGAATAAAGTGAACAGGGAAGAGGAACCTTATTGATGCCTCAGCTCCCAATACCAGAAGGGGAAGCCCTCTGAGAGGATAGAAGACCGGAGCGCTGAAAGATTCATAGAAAGGTGTGCCGCAGAGAATACGGGGATTCCACAGAGGAAGTTCTCCATCGGCGAGCCTTTCTGCGGTGTAGGAGAAGAAGGGATATCCCTGGGCAACCGTATCGCTCATTTCTCCACCGGGAAGCCTGCCTGAAGAAAACACAGGCCAATAGGTGAGGACTGCCATGAGCAACAGGGTTATCCACAGTAAAGGACGCTCATTCTTCAACCACATCACTGCTCCTTTTTTCGGATTGTTATTCTTCCTGCCCCCCAGGCTGCCAGTGCAGCTTCCAGCAGGGCCATGAATACCCGCTGACCGGCTATGAGAAAGGCTGCAGGAACAACTGCAGCAGGTGCGGAAATGGCTGCTGCTGCTGTTTCTCTTATGCCTATACCGCCTGGAACCATGACAGCAATATACCCGGCAAACCAGGAAAGAGGGGCAGCGAGAAGGGAAGCGGCAGGCTTGATACCTTCAATACCGGCTCCTTTAAGCAGTGTGAAGAGAGCAAAACCCCTCATTATCCAGAAACCTGTGAAAAGAAGCACTGTTTTTGCAGTGATTGCCGGTCCTGGAAGAAAATCCCCTTCAATGCCTTTCTTTCTGCAGAGGTATCGCTGTACAGGGTGCAGAAGAGGAAGAAGGAGTGCAGCAGAACCTGATAGAGCAGCAGCTGTTCTGAAGCCTGCTTCAGGCATTGCCTCCGGAAAAAACAGTGACACTGTTACTGTTATCAGCCCCACTGATGCCACTGTAAACAGAAGCTCAAGAGCAGTTGTGGCTGCAGCCCGAGCTGTGCCCATACCTCTCGCTTTCAGAAAACCTGCCCTTCCTGCGAAGAGCCAGATTTTACCTGGAATGTATCTGCCCAGCTGGCTGGCGTACCATGCGGCAAAAAGCTCTTTCATTGAAGCGTTGCTGCCCATGTTTCTGGAGATTAAAGCCCAGCCCAGAGGGGTGAATACAAGAGAAAAAGAAAGGAGTACACCTGAAATGGAGAGCATAAGAGGATTCGGGGACCATTGGTATTCCCTGGCCTGCTCAAGCCAGTCACTGCCGTTTTTTTGAATGGTGTAAACTGCGAAAGCTGTAAGCAGAAAGAGCAGTATTCTGAGAATCGTCTTCAGGTGTTTATTTTGCAGTTTCAGATAAGCCCCCTCTCTCTGTACCATGCGCAGCATTCTGAGGCTGTTTCTTTGAAACTGTATTTTGCTCGAAAACCTGCTTCTGCTGCCTTTTCAACAGAGGTAAATCTGTCACTGCTGAAAAGCCTCAAACGGCTTTCAGAGAGAGCTGCCGGTTTGAGCGGCCCCATTCCAAGAGCAACTTTGAAAACAGCATAGGGCACAGGGAGATGAATCAGTTTCTTTTTCATCACATCAGCAATTACTTCCGTAAGCTCTTTTACAGTAAGGACATCAGGGCCGCCTACATTCCATATGCCTTCGCCCAGTTTGCCTTCAGGGAGGGATTCAAGCACAGCTCGGCACACATCCCTTACATCTGTTGGTCTGGTTCTGGCTGAGCCACCATTAACAAGGGGAAACCAGCCCTTGGAAACCTGACGGAAGAGGGAAAACTTGTGCATGTCTCCAGGTCCGAAGACGAAGTCCGGCCTCAGTATCACAGCTGATGGCAGGTTTTCCATTATGTACTTTTCGGCATTCGATTTGGTCTGTTCATAGGCTCCCTGAGGGCGCATGGGATCAGATTCCCTTCCATCGGGAACAAGCCCTGCTGCCCCTGGAGTGCTGAGGTGTATCAGATGGATTTTTCTAATGCGGCAATGGTTGCAGATTTCCTTTGCCAGATGAAGGTTTGCCTCCTTCATCTCTTCATTTGTAACTCCTTCTTTTCCCAGCCTGCCTGCACTGTTTATCACTGCCTCTGCAGTTTCAGGAATTACAGTGAGTTTTCCGTCTCTGGATAAACTGTGTGTAAGAACCTGATGGCCTGAGTTCAGGAGTTCCCTGTGGAGGTGTGAACCGATGAACCCTGTTGCACCTGTAAGAAAAACTCTCATTCAAGGGCCTCCAGAAGTTTTTCTGCGTATTTTCCCCATGAAAGGCTTGCAGCCTTTGCAGCGATAGCCCGGGCTGTTTCCGGTTTGTCAATCAGGTTTTTACACTGGAGTATGGCTTCAGCCAGGCTTTTGGAAGAGGTGTCCTTTGAAACCCATCCTGTAAGCCCTTGTTCAACTGAATCCGGCAGCCCGCCAACCGGTGTTACCACAAGGGGTTTTCTGAAAGAGAGAGCTATTTTGGCTATACCGCTCTGGGTGGCGCTTCTGTAAGGCAGTACAACGATATCGGAAGCGTTGAACCATGTACCAACCTGGCTGTCAGGTATGAAACGGTTTTCCCACAGAAGTCTTGGTGAGGCATAGTTCCGGCTGGTGTAGTTCTCTCCTGCAGCTATTATTCTGTATTCCTCAGGGAGCGAACTGCATGCTTCAATAAGAAGGTCCAGCCCTTTGTATTCCCTTACCAGACCGAAGAAAAGCAGTGCTGTCTGGTTTTCATTCAGGCCGAGCTTCCTTCTGGCTTCGTTTCGGGCCAGCCCTGTAAGGTTATACTGGTCGTAAACAGGATGAAACAGCTTGACAGTCCTGCCTGAAAACCTCTTTGCTTCTTCTGCCGCCTGCGCTGTGTGAACAGCCAGAACATTCTGCCGTGAGAGAAAACTTCTGGCGAGGGCTTTTGCGAAGGGGAATGACTCATGGGGAAGAAGGTTGTGGCAGACAGCTGCAGTTCTGAAATTTGCGGGAATTGTGAAATTAAAACAGGGTGCAAAAAATGGATGCCACCACTGGGTTATTATCCAGTCAGGCTGCATCTCTTTTATTCTGGCTGCCGCTTTGGGCCAGGCAAGTGGGTTATAGCCGTGAAGAATGCCGTCAGGGGCAGTGCTGCCCTGTTCAAGCTGGGTTTTTCCAGGAAAGAGAACAGGGGGATAAAGCTTTGAGAAGTTGATGCCCTCGGTGTCAGAATTGAGTTTTTTCATGCTGTGAAGAAGCCGGCTTCCGAACTGGGCTATTCCTCCTCTGAAAGGGGGAAGCGGACTGAGAAGAAGAATCTTCATTCTGTTCTGTCGGTTATTGTGTACGGTTTTCCTGAATTGAACCTGAGAATCATCTCTCCCAGAAGCCCCATTGATATGAACTGCAGCCCTGCAAGCATAAGGAATACTCCCAGAAGAAGAAGGGGTCTTCTGCCGATGGATTCTCCGCAGAACCACAGAATGGAGAGGTACAGATTCATTGCGAAACCGGAAATGGTCAGCAGTGTGCCTATTCCGCCGAAGAAATGGAGAGGCCTGAATGAGTATTTTATCAGAAAGAGCACAGTGAGAAGATCGCTGTATCCTCTGAAGAATCTTGCAAGGCCGTATTTGCTTCTGCCGAACCTGCGGGCTCTGTGATGAACAGCTTTTTCACCTATTCTGAAGCCGTTTCTTCCTGCAAGCACAGGGGTGTATCTGTGCATCTCACCATAAAGGTCAAGGGATTTGGCCGCTCTTGATGAGTAGACCTTCAAACCGCAGTTGAAGTCGTGGAGCTTAATGCCTGTTGTGAGCCTGACCACGCCGTTGAATATCTTTGAAGGGATGGTTTTGCCTGGCGGGTCATGCCTTTTCTTTTTCCAGCCGCTGACCAGATCAAAACCTTCATTTTTCATCATTTCAATCATCAGAGGTATTTCTGCAGGGTCATCCTGAAGATCTGCATCCATTGTTGCAATGTAATTGCCATCTGCATTATCGAATCCGGCGGAAAGAGCAGCTGCCTTTCCTGTATTGGTCCCCAGCCTCAAGCCTGACAGAGGGTATTTCTCTGCAAGCTCTGTAATTATCTGCCAGGTTGTGTCTGTGCTGCCGTCATCAATTACCACAGCATTCCAGTTCAGGTCTTGCAGAGCCCTGGAAATTTCCCTGAAAAGCTCCGACAGGCTCTCTGCCTCGTTGTAAGCAGGAATGACAACTGTAACAGTTATCTCAGGCTTTGTATTCATTCAGTTTTATCTGCCCTTCACTAATGGTCAAGTATGTGAAGTGAGTAATCCAGTCGCCAGTGGAAGCATGTATCAGGCCTTCCATTTCGGTTACTGCAGGGCAGTGTGTGTGGCCTGTTACCACCAGATCAATACCTTCTTTTTTTCTCTCCTGCGCCCACCGGGCAAGACAGGCAGGTATTGTGTCTACCCTCTTCCTGAGAATCCGTTTGCTGGTATTGGAGAAGAGCCCTGCTATAAAGGCTGCTGTGTCCGGATGAAGGCAGTAGAAAAGAAAGGTTGATACAGAAGAACGGAGGAGAGGTTTCATCAGCCTGTAGCCTGTGTCACCTTTTCCCATGCCGTCACCGTGGGAGAAAAGACATTTAAGCCCCTGAATTGTAATTCGGCAGCAGTCTTTTCTGACGATTTCCATTCCTGATGCTTCTTCAAGCAGTCTGCCGCACCACCAGTCGTGGTTGCCCGGGATGAATACTGTCTTCCAGCCTCTGCCTTTAAGCTTTTGCAGAAGGCACAGGGTAGAGGTGAATCCTGACGGCATCACCGTACGGTATTCAAACCAGTAGTCAAAGAGGTCTCCAAGTATCCAGAGTCTCCCTGGCTCCTCCTCTGCGAGTTTCTCAAGGAAACTGTGAAAGAGCTCCCTGCCGGGATGTTCCACCCACTGTGGATAAAGGTGCAGGTCGCTGATAAGGTATTCTGTCAATTTCCACTCCTGACAGCCCTTTCAGCAGCTCCGAATCCACTGGCTCTGAATTCTTCGCCTGTGTTGAGAACAAGGACAGCTGAGGGCAGCAGTTCAACGCCAAGGTATTCCCTCAGAGAATCGTTGCCCAGAGCAACTCCAAGGGGTATTTCAAGCTGGTTCAACTGGTTCTGCGCAGCGTTCCTGACCTCTCCGTCAAACTGCACCGGAACAGCTGTTATGCCCCTTTCTGCAACAGTTCCAAGGAATAGCAGGTCAGAAAGGCTTTCTTCATAGTTTCCCATGGGAATCCAGCAATAGAGGAGTACTGCATCGTGCAGGCTTTCATCAAAGGCGGCAAGCCCTTCACCTGATGGCACCTCAAGGGAGCCTGGAATGGTCATTACAGGTACTTCAGCAGTTATCTGCTGTTCCTGTGTGTTCTCCGCATTGTCTGCACACCCTGCTGTGAGGATAATGGCAGTTGTGAGAATAAGCAGCGTGGTTTTCATGGTACCTCTCTGAATCTGATGGTTATGGCAGATCCCTGCTGTGTGTACTGCAGCGGAAAAGGAACACCCTCCGGCAAAGGCAGCGAAGGAGGAATTGTGGACGGTGAGCCCTGAATAACTGAAAGCACTCCCGTGCTGTCGGCATCTATGTTGAATACAAGTGGATATACGGAATAAGATCCTGAGCCGTAATGCTCTGCAAGCAGCCAGGAGATCGCAGTAAGTTCATTGCTGCTTCTTATTGTGGAAACTGAATTCCTGAACAGTACAGGCGTTGACAGGGCTGCAGCAATAATCAGTATTGTAAGAAGCCGTATCTTCAAATCTCTGCCATCAGTTCTGAAATAGATGATTTCAGTGAGGATGGTGCAGAAACTCTGAGAAGTTTTACTGTTTTTATGTGCAGCGCAGAATACTTTCCCAGAAAAAGTTCACATTTACTGCACTGTTCAAGGTGCCTCTCAATCCTCATTGACTGGTGTTCGTCAAGCTCACCGGAAATGTAATCATTGTAATGCTCAAAAACGAATTGACACTCAGGACCCATTAATTCTCCAAACCCTGATTGAACCACTGGCTGAGAGCGCTCTGCATTGCTGCTCTGGCCCGGTGCAGTCTTGACCTTACCGTACCCACAGGAATGGAAAGATGCTCTGCAGCTTCAACATATGAAAACCCCTCAATGTCGCACAGAACGAATACATTTCTGTAGTTATCGTTCAGAGTATCCATTGCCGTTTCGATATCTTCCTTTATAAGCTCCCTCAGGAACAGCTCAAACGGCTGGGGCCATATACTTCCTGTAAATCTTCTGTCGCCGCTCTCCACCTCATCTGTCCAGTCGCTGGATATCTCGCTGCGTTTTTTGGCCCTCTGCTGATTGAGAAAAATGTTTTTCATTATTGTGAACAGCCAGGCTCTGGGATTAGTTCCCTCACGGAACCTGTCGGCAGCTCTCAGTGACCTTACGCATGTTTCCTGAACCAGATCAGATGCGTCTTCACTGTTTCGACTGAGATGAAGAGCATACCTGTACAGACTGTCCAGATTGTCCATTATCTCTTTTTCAAGCCTGATTCGTTTAGCAGATTTCTTCTGCATTCTACCTCCATAAGGAACATTGCATAACCTAAGAAAATCTGCAAGTACCAACTGCTTCTTCATTTCTTCTGTTTTCGGTAAAAGGTACTGACGCAGGTTTGTTTTGCAAAGTAATTGCCAGGTGAAGGGCCGGTTGCAGAGATCAGTTCTGTTTGAAAGGCGCAAGAATTTCGATGCAGCGTTGCAGAATGCATTTCCTGGAGCTGCAAAGCTGTTGTCTGAGAGCCTTCAGAACACAGCTGCAAATGAAAATTTGCGGCAGCTGCTCCGGATTACCGGGCAGAAGGGTACCATGAAACTATTCCGTACAGTTGCAGCTGACTTCTCTGACAGGAGTTTATGTCACTGGCTCTGGAACGGGAATACTTCCAATGCAGACTGGTTTCAGCTCTGCTGCTCTTCTGATTCAAGCTCTTTCAGAGCTTTGCCCAGAGCCTGATGCACTTCCCTCATAAGATCCGGATTAAGTGTAATACCTTTTCTTGTGGGTTTCCACTCTCCGTCATCAGCCATGTAATAGGTTCGTATTTCAATGTATTGCCGTTTACGGAACTCTGTCAGAGCAACTCTGACAATGTCCTCGCCCTTTTCCAGCTGAGCAATCTGTTTTTCCATTGTCTGTCTCCTTGAAAAGTTGAAGGGTACAGTACAGGTATGATTGTGTTTCTGTCAAGGGTATTCCGTTTCAACTGTCCCGCTTATATTGTATCATCGTTTTGGAGGTTTTGATTGCAGAGTCCTGAAAACCTGTCCCAGCTGTTCAGGCAGATTATAGGAGCGCTTCCCTCTGCCTATATTTCAGGCGATGTTCTGGTTAATGGGCGAGGAGACGCTGTTGACTATTCCGTTCAGGAGGTGAACCACGCCTTCACCGAACTTACAGGACTCACTATGGAGAAGGTCAGAGGCAAAAGGATAAACGGCCTTTTCTCCATAGCCTCTACAGTTGAAGACACTGAGATATTCACAAGGGTTGCCCTTACAGGAGAACCGGTAGAGAAGGAGTTTTTCTCCCCTGCGTTCGGAATGTACTTCAAACTTCTCTGCTTCTCCCAGGCCAGGGGAAGCTTTACTGCTCTTCTTTCAGATCAGACAAGCTCCAAACAGTGCCAGGAGCGGTGCAAGTTCCTTGATTCCATGCTGAATTCCAGTTCTGACGAGATATATGTTCTTGATTCCAAAGGCAAATTCATAATGGGTAACCGGAAAGTTGCGGCAAAGCTTGGAATATCCAGAAGAAGAATAAGCAGCAAACACATATCTGATCTTAATCCGGTTGCCGATCAGGAACAGTGGAGCATTTTATGGAACTCTCTGGTAAAGAAGGGTTCTCTTCAGTTTGAAACAGAGCACCAAAACTCAAAAGGTGAGATTTATCCTGTTGAGATATCAGCAGATCTGATGGAAAACGACAGGGAAATCTGTGCTGTCATGGTGGCAAAGAATATTTCCGGCAAGCGGGCACTGGGTCTGGCAATGGTTAAGGAGAAAAAAACAGCAGGCAAGGCTGCGGATTCAGCAGGAGTAATGCTCTGGCTTCTGGATTCTTCCGGGAACTTCCGTCCACTTCTGGGTGGCGGAGAAAAATTTGTGTCCGGTTCGTCTGAAGAGGTATTTATTTCCTGTTTTCATCAGGATGACCGTCGCCGTATCTGCTGCGAGATGAACCGTAATTCTGAAGGATTTCTGGATGCCCGAATGAGAACTGACAGAGGTTTTCTCTATCACCGTGTTGTATGGACAATGGTAGACGATGACAGTACAGCAGGTATCTGCTATCCACTTCCAGGTACGGGCCTTGCAGGTTCCGGCAGCCAGTCGGCGGTTATGCAGGGATACAGGATGATGACAGAGGTCTTCTTCCGAAAGGTTCAGAAAGCAAGAGAAGCACTTGAAACAGATCGTCCTCAGGTTGCTCTCAGAACCTTGAGATCCTTCGCTTCTGAGTTTTCTCTGCTTACAGGGCAAACTGCCTTCCCTGAAAGAGTTCGTTTTGACTGTTTCCTTCAGGAGAACAGAGGAATATTTCGCCATCTTCTGGAGCCTGATATCTTACTTGAGGTGAATACAGAGGTGCATGCAACAGGCCTGATTGACCCCACCTGTCTTGAAAACATCATGGCCAGACTGCTCATAGTTGTGAGTAACACCGGCCTTGTGCGCAAAGTGCTGATTAAGACTGCAGTTTTGGGCAGAAACTCTGTTATACGGATAGTTCTTGATGGTCTTGAGGGTATTCAGAGTGAGCTGGACAGGCATTTCATTCCAGTTCAGGAAGAAGATCCGGGGCTTGCATCGGTTTATGCAATGGTTAATTCAGCCTGGGGAAAGGTAAGCTGTGAGACAAGGGACAGCACTGTGATTTTCGACTTTTCATTTGAGTGCGCAATGATGTCTGACGAAGAGGCTGCAATACTCATAGCTCTTCCTGGATTTGCCGATTCAGCCAGGCTTTACGCCGCTCTGAGAAGCGCAGGATTTTCAGCAGCCATTGAAACCAGCGCCGAAGAGATCAGAAGACGGTTCCTGGGGCGAAACAGAGGAATACTAATTGCCTCTGACGCGCTGGCAGAGTTCTCCCTGAAAGAGCTGAGCTGTGACCTTTCCGGAATTACCATTATACAGGCAGGGGGTGCCAGGGCTGAAAGTGATCTGCTTCACCTTCCCGACGGATTCCGTACAATAGATGCAGTGCAGATGGTAAGCAATCTTCTGGCTAAAGCTGAAAAGCCTCAGGAAGAAGATCTCCCAGGCGGTATTCTCTGGAAGGAATCCCGTCAGACGCCACCGTTATAGAGAACTCTTCATCACAGAACTCCCAGAGCACCTGGCGGCATGCGCCGCATGGTATCGGAGGTCCGTCAGGTGAATAGATAACCATGGAGCGAAACGCTCTGCTTCCTGATGCCACTGCAGAAAAAACTGCTGACCTCTCTGCGCACATGGTCATGCCGTATGACGAATTCTCAACATTTACTCCGGCAAAAAGCTGGCCTTCAGTATCTTCAAGCACCGCTGCAACCCTGAATGAAGAGTATGGAGCATAGGATGAGCGGATAAGGCTTCTTGCTTCATTCAGCATGTATTCAGTTGTCATAGTCCTTTTCCGGAAAAGATGCCTCCAAGTTCAAAGAATTCAGCAAGTGTTACCGATATGTCGCTGAATGTTGAACGAATACCCAGGTCAACACATGGTTTTTTCGGTGAATATGCCAGAAGAGGCACATATTCCCGTGAATGGTCGGTGCTTGGAGTAGTAGGGTCGTTCCCGTGGTCTGCTGTTATGAGAAGAATATCGTCTTCTGTTATTTCAGCCAGCATCAGCGGAAGCCATTTATCGAATTCTTCAAGCCCTGCGGCAAATCCTCTGAAGTCGTTTCTGTGACCCCATTTCATGTCGAAGTCACAGAGGTTGGCAAAGATGAAGCCCCCTTCAGAGTTTCTGGTCATGTTTAGAAGAATGTCCATCTCCTCACGGTTGGAGCCTGCATGTACAGCTTTGATGTTTCTGTGGGCAAACAGATCATCAACTTTTCCTACGCCAGCCACAGGAATGCCTTTCTCTGCCATAAGGTCAAGGGCAGTCGTTCCAGGCGGAGGAAGAGAGAAGTCCTTTCTTCCGGAGGTTCTTGCAAAACTGCCCGGCACTCCTTCAAAGGGCCTTGCAATAACCCTTCCGACACCGAATGAGGGAGGCTGAAGCATTTTCCTTGCTGTTTCACAGCAGCTGTACAGTTCTTCAACTGGAACTGTTTTTTCATGTGCGGCAATCTGAAAGACGCTGTCAGCAGAGGTATAAACGATCAGGCCACCTGTTCTCATCTGCTTTTCGCCGAGCCTGGCTATTATTTCCGTTCCTGACGCAACCTCGTTTCCGATTACAGGCCTTCCTGCTGCTTCTTCAAATTCTTTGATCAGAGAGTCGGGAAAACCTTCAGGGAATGTGGGCATGGGAACTTCAGAGATTATACCCATCATTTCCCAGTGGCCTGTGATGGAGTCTTTTCCTGCTGAAGCTTCTGCCATTTTTCCCCAGGATGCAGAGGGAGAATTTACAGGAGTCACCCCCTTTATTCGGTGAATGTTTCCCAGCCCGAGTTTCTGAAGGTTGGGAAGGTTCAGTCCGCCAACTGCTTCAGCGGTGTTTCCAAGTGTGTCGCTTCCTCTGTCTCCGTAACTGTCCGCATCAGGCATTTCGCCTGTTCCCACACCGTCAAGTACTATCAGTATTGCTTTTTTCACAGGCACCTCCATACACTGAACATAAGATTGTACCATTCATCTGAAAACTGCCGAAATCACAGTGCAGGAAAACTTACCTCTGCTAAAGTAACGGGCATGTTCTGAGAGAGACTGCATAATGACATTTATAGGCTAAACCTGGGCAAATACGGTTTTTTCCCTTGTGTAGACCACCTGTCCCGGCCCTCCGCCTTTTTGCCGCCTGACGAACTTTACCAGAGTCCAGTCCACTGGAACGATACCACTTGTGGACGCATGGGCTGCAGCTATTCCGGCAGCCTCTTCCAGAGCTTCTGCTGAAGGGTTGTCAGGTCTTCCGTCACGCCTGATGATAACATGGGCGCCTGCAACCCCCCTTGCATGAAGCCAGATGTCATCCCTTGCGGCTTTTCTGAATGTGAGACGGTCGTTTTGCACGGCGTTTCTCCCTGCGAGACACCTCCATCCGCCTGGAAGCAGAAACTCAAGAAACTCTGTTGCATGGTTATCTCTGTTTTTCGAAAATTTTTCCAGCATTTCTGATGCCTTGTGTTCTGGAAGAGTTCCCAGTTCATGGAGCACAGTCTGTATTTCTGCCAGCTCTTCGGTGTAATCTGAAACCATTTTCTCCAGTCTTTCCTGTTCTATGTGAATGCTTCCTGCCCTGCGGAAGTACCTGCCTGCATTCTCCGCAGGATTCAGTGACTGTTTCAGGGGAATCACCGTTTCCTTTCCACTCCAGTCCTTCAGTCTGGCCTGTGACATGCCTTTTTTCAGATTGTGTTTCCAGGTGAGCAGCAGGCTTCCAAGCATTCGAAGGCGCTCAGGACTCTCCAGCCTTTCCAGAGAGAGCTGTGCGCTTCTTATCTTTTTTCTCAGCGCTCCTGCCTTTTTTTTCAGAAGCTTCTCAAGGTCATCTGCGGCAGGCCGGTATTCTTTTAGGTTCTCTTTTCCTTCAGAATCCGCAGGAGGTGCAAGCGGTTCATTGACTGGTTTGCCGTTACCGATTGGAACAGGCAGTTTTCCCTTTGGCGTTTCCCAGGGCTGAAAATCCTGTGAAGATATACGCTGTCCCAGATATTTTACCGCTTCTGCAGGCCCTTTTGAATAGAGCAGGATAGCCTGAGCTGCCGCAGGGCCCACTCCTTCCAGAAGCCTGCATATCTCCCCGGGCTCAGTTATTCCTTCAAGAAGAGCAGCAGTTTCAGGGCTCTGCCAGTTCCTGACCGGAATGCCTGATACAGGTGGCGGATTGTAGACTGAGCCTGGAGAGATAGAGCGGTACCTGTTTATTCTTGAGAGAACCTTTCTCAGGCATGCAAGGATCCTTGAGTCTTCATTCCGTGCAAGAATGATGTTTGTGTTCCTGCCGGTGATTTCAAATATCAGCCTGACTCCCCCTCTGTCGTAGGGAGTTCGCTCTCTGAAACGAAGTTCGATTACCCTGTCGCTGCTTTGCTGGACAACCTGGTCTACAACCGCATTGTCAAGATGATGTTCCCAGGAGGGAGAAGAGGGGGCAGTTACAGATTCCTTTTCGCTCCACCATATTCCGGGAGATTCCGGAGCAGCGTGGAGGTTCAGCCATCCTCCGGAAAAATGAAGGGAGAGGGTTCTGGAAGATGACATACCTGCCTGTGAACATCTGCTGTTCAGTACCAGCTTCCTTATCTCCGGCACAAGGGCACTAAGGTAAATGCCTTCCAGTTTTTCCCCTCTCATTATGGACAATGGACGCCGCTCTATAGATAATAACATTGGTGCTTTTTTGTCATTACCGGAAGAACGGAGATTCAGTGGAATCAATGACAGGGTTTGGCCAAGCTGCTCAGGTGGTTGGCGGCCAGAAGATTACTGTGCTTGTTAAATCAGTGAACAACAAAGGGCTCTCTGTTCGCTTCAGAATGCCAAGGGAACTGCTTCACTTGGAGCAGTCACTTCATGCCTTGGCATCAGATTTTTTCTCAAGGGGCAGAATCGATGTAAGTCTTACCCTTGAAGGCTCAGAAGGGGGCTCAGTACAGGCGCCTGATATAAACCTGGCAAGGTCATACATAGAGGGCGCTGAAAAACTGGCGAAAGAGTTCTGCATTACCTCGTGTCCAGATGCGTTCAGCCTTGTAACACTCCCTGGAATCATGCAGGTGAAGGATGTTTCTGAAACGGAAGGTTTTGATCAGGCTGTCCAGAGTGTCTGCCGAGAAGCTCTTGAGAGCCTTCAGAAAAGCAGAAGAGCAGAAGGTTCCGGTCAGATGGCAGTTTTCAGTGAGTCATTGAAGAGAATAGCAGAGCTTGCAGCTCCTGTGGCAGAAGCTCACAGCAAAAGGCTGAATTATCTCATGGGCCAGCGGAAGAAGCGGGTTGCTGAACTTGTTGGCAACGCTTCCCTTGATGAAACCAGAATGCTTCAGGAACTGGCCCTTCTCTCGGACAGAATTGACATATCAGAGGAATATCAGCGGCTCCTGGCCCATGTGGAGTCTGCAGCAGGGCTTCTTGAGAGCAATGTCTCCGGAAGGAAGCTGGGGTTCATACTGCAGGAGATTCACAGGGAATTGAATACAATGGGTTCCAAGGTCGATGAGAGCCAGGCTGCATATTCGGTAATAGAGATGAAGGATATTCTCGGGGCGCTGAGGGAACAGGTGGCAAATGTTCAGTAGCGGAACACTTGTGGTTATCGCAGGCCCTTCAGGAGCAGGCAAGACCACTCTTGCCCGTCATCTGGTAAAAGCATTTGAAAGAATCACATTTTCAGTCTCTGCAACAACAAGGGCGCCAAGAGGTGAAGAGGTGGACGGTGAAGACTATTTTTTCATCAGCCATGAGGAGTTTAGTCAAAAGGTTGAAGATTCTTTTTTTCTGGAGTGGGCAGAGGTACACGGAAACAGGTACGGAACTCCCGGCAGATGGGTGAGGGAAAAGCTGGCATCCGGTTATTCTGTTGTTCTGGACATTGATGTTCAGGGTGCAGTGCAGGTCAAAAAGTCTGTTCCTTCCGCAGTTCTTGTGTTTGTGCTTCCAAAGAGCAGAGATGTTCTGTTAAATCGCCTTAAGGGAAGAAACACCGATTCAGAGAAGACTATTGAAGGCAGAATGGAGGCAGCTGACCGGGAAGTGTCACGGCTGGGAGCTTTCGATTACTTCGTTGAGAACCGTGGCCTGGAACAGGCTCAACATGATATAGAGACAATATTTACAGCGGAAAGAATGAAGCTTTCCGGTATGGGATGGCCTGATGCTGCCGTTGAATTTGTTCCAGAGAAATTCAGAGGTCTGGAATCCTGGAAGGGGAAGAAGATTGTTGTTTCTTCCGGCCCCACAAGAGAGATGATAGATGATGTAAGGTTCATTTCAAACAGATCCAGCGGTTTGATGGGCGTCTCTCTTGCAGAGGCATTTCTTGCTGCCGGAGCTGAGGTTACTCTGGTCTCCGGCCCTGCTGCTGTTATGAATCCACCTGGAGCAGTTGAGCTTGTAAGGGTTCAGAGCGCAGTTGACATGAAGAGGGTACTTCAGGAAAGGTGCAGGCAAGCAGACCTTCTGGTCATGGCTGCAGCAGTCTCCGACTATGCCCCTGAAGCAAGGCTTGCCGGAAAACTGAAAAGGTCAGAGGGGAAGATGTCCATTGCTCTCAAGTCAACAGAGGATGTGCTTGCAGGAATGAAAGGCAATTTCAGAATACTTGCCTTTGCCCTTGAGTACGGAAATGAAGCCGAAGAGAGAGCTGCGGCAAAGATGGAGCGCAAAGGAGCAGACGCTGTGTTCCTCAACAGAGGGGACCTGCCGGGGCAGGGAATGGAGAGTTCTGACAATGCAGGATCAGTTCTGTTCCCGGACGGTTCTGCAATAAGCGTTCCAATGGGATCAAAGAGGTTTGTTGCATTCTGCATAGCAGCCGCGCTGGGAAGGAGGTTCAGCTGATGCTGAAAGCTGCTGATCCTTTCTGGGCGGCGGTGGAGAGCTACGGTGTTAATCAGGTTTTCGTTCTTACTGAATGGGTTGCAGAGAAAGCTCAGGATATTCAGCAGAAGACACCGAAAGGGGTTATTTCTGAGATGAACGAACTTCGGGAATCTGTTGCCGGATGCAGAAAGTGCAGCCTGGGCGCCACCAGAAAGAACATAGTTTTTGGTGAAGGTAATCCTGAGGCAGGCATTCTGGTCATAGGGGAAGGCCCTGGAGCAACTGAGGATGAGACAGGCATTCCCTTCACAGGAAGGTCAGGGAAGCTTCTTGATAAGATATTCCTCTCCATAGGACTTAACAGGAAGTTGCTCTTTATTGCCAACATTGTAAAGTGCAGGCCTCCGAACAACAGAACGCCATCTTCAGCTGAAGCTGAAATATGCGGAAAGTTCCTCACCAGGCAGATTGAGATAATGAAGCCTGAAGTGATACTTACCCTGGGAGCCAGTGCCGCAAGATACATTCTTAACACCAAAATGGGTATCGGCGCCCTGAGAGGCGATTTTCACAGTTACGGGGATATTCCGGTAATGGTTACCTACCATCCTGCTGCCCTTCTCAGATCCCCTGCTCTCAAGAGGCCTGTCTGGGAGGACATGAAGAAACTGAAGGTATTTCTCGATAAAGCCTGCCTTCCGCGGACCACAGGAGGAGGTGAAGAATGACAGAGGGCAGAACACAGCCCTGGAATGCAGAAGCGGAAAGAGCGGTACTTGCCGGCGTTCTCGTAAATCCTGAAATAGCTGTAGAGGTTTACTCAGTGCTGAAGGAGAAGGATTTCTTTGACCCTCGACACAGGCTTATTTTCAGCGCTGCCCGTGCTATTGACTCCAGAGGTGAACCTGTTGACTATGTAACAGTAGACAACGAATTGACCAGAACCGACAACCTGGAGAAGGCAGGTGGCCTGCAGTATGTAGTGGCCCTTACCGATGATGTGGTATACCTTTCCAATGTGCTGAGCTATTGCCGTATAGTAAAGGACTGTGCCCTCCTTCGTGAGTTTCTTTCAGTGGCATCAGGCGGTATTGACAAGGTTTACTCAACCGGCATCAAGGCTGCAGAGCTGCTTGATGAAGTGAGTCAGAAAATACTGGACATCGGAACCTCGGCTAATACTCAGGATTTCATAAAAGTAGCCGACCTTAGCCAGGGTGTAATGGACGAGTTTATAACCATGAGGGATTCCAAAGGAGGTGTTACCGGCATTTCAACAGGTCTTGATCCCCTTGACAGAATGACAACAGGTTTTCATGGCGGTGAAATGAATGTCATCGCAGCTCGTCCCGGTGTGGGTAAGACCAGTCTTGCCATGAATATGGCCAGACACATGGCGGAGCAGGAGAGAGGAGCTGTTGTTTTCTTCAGTCTGGAAATGACCGGCTTGCAGCTGGCCCAGAGACTGGTTTCCTCAATGGCAGGAATAGGCACTCAGCCTGTCATAGACGGAACTCTCAGCGATAAACACATGGATGATCTTCGAAATGCTGCAGAACGGCTCAAGACACTTCCCATTTTTATCAACGATACCCCTGCTATCTCTTCAGCTGAGATAAGAGCCAAGGCAAGAAGACTTGCCCAGAGGGAAAAGAAGAGAATAGCCGCTATTTTTGTAGATTACCTTCAGTTGATGCACGGTGCTGAAGAGATTGAGAACAACCAGTTGAGAGTGGCAAAGAACTCTGCTGACCTGAAGTCTCTGGCCAAAGACCTGAATGTGCCTGTGGTGGTTCTTTCCCAGTTGAGCAGAGGAGCCGCCAAAAGAGAAGGGCCTCCCAGGCTCAGTGATCTGAGGGATTCAGGGGCAATAGAACAGGATGCTGATATGGTGATTTTCCTCCATGACGATAAGGCTGATTCAGGTGATGAGGAGCCAAATACAAAAAGCGGGCTCAGAAACATACTCCTGAAGATAGCCAAGCAGAGAAAAGGGCAGAGAGGCGAAATAAATCTGATTTTCAACGCAGTCACCACTACTTTTTACCCTGATGACAGCTACAACTCATAGTTATGGCAGCATCATCCGGAGGCCGCAGGCGCAAAACAGCATTTTTCTGTACTGAGTGCGGAGGAGAATCCCCTGTCTGGGCCGGCAGATGTCCCCACTGCGGCGCATGGAACACAATGGCAGAGGAACCTGTTGCAGACTCTTCATTCAGAGGGCGAACAGGTGCTGTAAAAAGGCCGAAAGCGGTTCCAGTGCAAAAGGTGGGAAAAAAGGACAGAAAGCGTATATCCACCGGTTCTGCAGAGTTTGACAGGGTGCTTGGGGGAGGGGCTTTTCCCGGATCAATGATACTGCTGGGCGGTGAGCCAGGAATAGGCAAAAGCACACTCATGCTGCAGTCTGCCATTCGAATGGCCGCTTCAGGGCTCAAGGTACTATACGCGTCAGGGGAGGAGTCTGCTGAACAGGTTGCCAGCAGGGCTTTCAGAGTAGGAGAGCCATCAGAAAATCTGATGCTTCTTCCAACATCGGAACTGGAGGCTGTTGAAGAGAACCTTGCATCAGGGAAATACGATATACTTGTGGTTGATTCCATACAGACACTTCGCTCAGAGTCTCTTTCCAGTGCACCTGGATCAGTCTCCCAGGTCAGAGAGTGCGCTGCGGCTCTGGCCTCTTCCGCCAAACCTGCAGGGCTTACTGTTTTCACAATAGGCCATGTTACCAAAGACGGTACTCTGGCAGGGCCGAGGGTTCTTGAGCACCTTGTGGACGCAGTGATAAGCTTTGAGGGGGATTCATTCCACAGATACAGACTTCTCAGGGCTTCCAAGAACAGGTTCGGTTCAGTTAATGAGCTTGGCGTTTTTGAGATGGATAATTCAGGGCTTTCAGAGGTTTCAGATGCTTCAGGATATTTTCTCAGAAGAGATGAGGAAAATCCGGTAACAGGCTCTGCAGTTGCTGCTGTTGTGGAAGGCACAAGACCTTTTCTTGTTGAGGTGCAGGCTCTGGCCTGCCAGACCAGCTATGGTTTTCCACAGCGGAAGTCCAACGGGTTTGACTCAGGAAGACTGGCAATGCTGATAGCTGTACTTGAGAAAAGATGCGGCATTGAACTGGGGAACTGGGATGTATTCGTTAATGTGGCCGGAGGTTTTTCTGTATCGGATACAGGGGCTGATCTGGCAGTATGTATGGCAATTGCCTCTGCCAGACTGGACAGAGTAATGAAGGACAGTATCGCAGTTTGCGGAGAAGTTGGCCTTGGAGGCGAACTTCGACCTGTTCATGCCATAGAGAGAAGATCTGCTGAAACAGGTAATCTGGGATTCAAGGCCCTTGCCTGTTCCAGGCAGAAACAACGGAAGACAAAAGCCGAAATGGAATTTGATTCACTTTCCGCTGCCATTGCGGGGCTTCTGTCTGAAAAAGGAGGAGAATGGCTAAGTTAATGAAAGGCTGGGAAGTGCGAATTATTTTCATTCTCGCCCTCGGCCTTGCAGGCACCCTTGCATCAGGAAGTCTTATGATGGGGTTTATCGGGCTGGCAATCGGTATTGCCGCTGCGGTACTGGAGCAGCTTCTGGTAAAAATCTCAGCAGACAGGATTATCTACATAACAGCAGGAGCCACAGCAGGGCTCATAGCAGGTATTCTTATCATTCTGGTACTTAACATTGGAATAAAAAGCGAGAACCGTCAGGCCTGGTCTGACCTGCTTGTTCTTATTCCTGTTGCCCTGGCCTATGTTTTTGCAATTGTTGCTCTGCGCAAGGGAAGCCGGCTTGAGCTTATAACACTGGAGGAGAAGGACAAGGTCCGTTGGAACATGCCTGTTCTTGTAGATCTCTCTGCAGCGGTAGACGGAAGGATTGCCGATCTTACCCTGGCAGGGCTGCTCCCAGGGCCGTTCATTATTCCGTCTTCTGTGAAATCTTCCATCGCCCAGATGCAGAAGGGCAGAAACATTGTTAAAAGAGGCCGGGCAAGAAGGGCTACTGAAACAATTGAAAGACTGGAAGAGGCAGTGGGAAAAGCAGGAGGACTTGTTGAATACAGGGACTTCGGTGACGGAGAGAGGGAGAAAAACCGTATTCTGGAATGGCTTCGCAGGGAAAGCGTAACCCTTCTCTCTGCAGATACCGAGATGTGCGATGTTGCCTCAAGAGAGGGGATACAGGTTATCAACCTTGATGATGTCGGCCCTGCTTCAAGAAAAGTTGTGCTTCCTGGAGATGTGGTAACAGTCAAGGTTCAGAAAAAGGGCAGAACAGCTTCTCAGGGAGTGGGCTTTCTCTCAGACGGAACAATGGTGGTTGTGGACGAAGCAGGCGCAATGATAGACAAAGAGGTGCAGGTCTGTGCCCACACCACTTTCAGAGCCAGCGGCGGAACCATGGTGTTCAGCCGATTGGCTCAGGATGAGAACAACGGGAATGACACCGACTGATCGTACCGGTTTCGCCGCTGTCATTGTTGCAGGAGGTTCCGGAACCAGGTTCGGCGGTGACCTGCCCAAGCAGTTCCTTCCCCTTGCAGGCCGAAAGGTACTGGATCATTCTGTGGATGTTTTCAGGGGCATTGTTGATACAGTGATAGTGGTTTTACCTGCCGGTACCGTTGAAAGGGGAATATGGAATGTCCCTGATGGTGTTATTGCTGTAACAGGAGGCCGGAGAAGACAGGATTCAGTGCTTAACGGAGTCAGTGCAGCAGCAGAGAAGGGAGCTTCCTTTGTGCTTGTTCACGATGGAGCAAGGCCTGCTGTGACAGTTGATCTTGTTAAAAGGGTCATGAAAGGCACGCTGAAATCCGGTTGCTGTGTTCCCTGTATTCCTGTAAGTGATACAGTGAAAAGAGTTCAGGGTTCTAAAGTTGATGCAACTGTGGACAGATCTGTTCTGCGCCTTGCTCAGACACCTCAGGGGTTCAGAACAGAAAAGCTGATAAAGGTACTGGAGAAATCCTCTGACATAACCGATGAGGCCTCTGCCATGGAGAGTGCCGGTTATACTGTTGAGACAGTGGACGGTGAGAAAATGAACCTTAAGGTAACCACCGGAGAGGATCTGGCAATGCTGAAGAAACTAATGAACAGAGGCATGACCGTTTCTGCCGCAGGCCTTGACTTTCACCGTTTCGGCATGGATAAACCTCTGGTGGTCTGTGGATGCAGACTGGCAGATTCCGGAGGGCTTCTGGGGCACTCAGATGGTGATGTTGTTCTTCACGCAGTTGCAGATGCGGTACTTGCAGCATCCAGAGCAGGCGACATCGGTACTCACTTTCCCCCTGGAGAAAGCCGGTGGAAGAACGCAGACAGTGCCATACTCCTTGAAAAGTCAATGGAGATAGTTCGGGAAAATGGCTTTGAGATTGAGAATCTGGATGTGACCCTTATCGGTGAGAGGCCCAAAGTGTCTTTCCTCCGTGATCGTTTCATCAAACGGCTTTCAGATATATTGAGAATAGAGCCGGAGAAGCTTTGGATAAAGGGAACAACAACCAACTCACTAGGTGACCTCGGAAGAGGTGAGGGTCTTGGCTGTCTGGCCATTGTAACCATGAGAGCGCCCTGCTGATGGTTGAAAATCTCTGGGCTTTACTCAGCAGTGCAGCAGAGGTGTGGCATCCTCTCTTTCTCGGGCTGACTTCTCTTATTGAAACCCTCTTTCCTCCTTTTCCGGGAGATGTGGTTTTTGTTGCCCTGGCTGGACTGGCCTGGAGAAGCGGAATGCCCTGGTGGCTCATGTTGTCCTCAGGCCTCGCAGGCTGCCTTGTGTCTACAATTGTGCTTGACCGGATAGGAAGAAGCCAGGGGCTGGAAAAACTTGAAAAGCTGGTAATAGGCACATCAGGCAGGAATGGGCTGAAAAAGGCCAGAGCAGCCATTGCTTCAAAGGGAGTATGGATACTTGTCGCGAGCAGGTTTATTCCCGGAATACGATCCCTGCTGATTATTGCAGCTTCCTCTTCAGGAATAAGTCGCAACAGGGTAATTTTTTGTGCAGGAAGCAGTGCGGCATTGTGGTATGGTATTCTCACAGCAGCAGGATACTTTGCCGGTTCAACTCTGGATGGGGCAGAGGAGTTCATGTCAGGTTTTACAGAGATACTGTGGGCTATAATTGCTCTAACAGTAATATCAGGTGCTGTAGTGTTTCTCTACAAGATGAGAAGGATGGAACGATGAAGGTTCTTCATGCTGCTTCAGAGGTGTATCCCCTTGTCAGCACAGGGGGATTAAGTTCAGTTTCAGCAGCGCTTCCAGGGGCTCTTAATCGTTTATCCGGTGTGGAGGCAGCTGTGGTTATGCCCCTTTACTCCTCTGTCAGAGAGAAGTGTACCGATATTAAGTGGCACGGTTCAGGGCGAACTTTTCTGGAAGAAGAGTTCGGTGTTGGATCTGTGGTCAGAAACGGCCTTACTGTTTTTCTCATAGCGAAAAACGAATTTTTTAACAGAGACGGCATATACGGTCCCTCACCTGACACCCCATGGGAAGACAATGCTGCACGCTATTCTTTCTTTTCAAGAGCTGTATGTTCTGTCGGCAGTGTTACCGGTTTCATGCCGGATGTTCTCCACTGTCACGACTGGCAGACCGGTCTGATTCCTGTTTACTGCGCTCACGGGGATGTTGCGACAGTATTCACAATACACAATCTCAAGTTTCAGGGCAGATTCGGCAGGGATTCATATCATGTTGCCGGGCTTCCGGAAACTCTCTATACCATGGACGCTCTTGAGTTCTGGAGTGACTGGAACTGTATGAAAGGCGGCATTCTTTTTTCGGATATGGTAACCACAGTGAGCCCGGAATACGCAAAGGAGATACTTACACCTGAATACGGTTTTTCCCTTGACGGAGTTCTCAGAAGTATTTCCGGCAGACTGAGAGGAATACTAAACGGTATAGACACAGTATCCAGGGATCCGGCACAGGACAAGTCCCTTCCTGCCACATACAGCCCAGGTGACATGAAGGGCAGAGTGAAGTGCCGAAGGGTTCTGATGAAGAAATCAGGCCTCAACTCCACCGGTCCGGTTCTTGGAATGGTAAGCAGGCTTACTCCCCAGAAGGGTATAGATCTTGTTCTGGATTCTCTGGAGTGGATGGTGGAGAAAGGAATGTCGCTGGTGGTCCTTGGCACCGGTGAAAAGTGGGCTGAAAAAGGTCTTCTTGAGGCTTCTGAAAACTATTCAGGAAGGATTTCGGCAATAATAGATTATGATGACAGGCTGGCCAGGCTCATTTTTGCCGGATCAGACGGTTTTCTCATGCCCTCAGCTTTTGAACCATGCGGACTTGGCCAGATGATGGCTATGCGTTACGGTTCAGTTCCTCTGGTGCGAAAAGTGGGAGGTCTTGCAAATACCGTTACCGACCAGACAGGCTTCACATTCACAGGAGGTGCGGATAAGTTCAGAGAGGCTCTTCTGAGGCTCAGGAAAGCATGGATTAACAAAAGGAGCTGGGCCTGGCTCAGGCGCAGATGCATGGAAAAGGATTTTTCATGGAATAGCAGAACAGCTTCATATCTTCAGGTCTACAGAGAAGCGTTAAAGTGGAGATCCAATTGAAGAGCGTTACGACTGTTCTGATTCAGTTTTACCATACAGAGAAGGCATATGCCGTCCTCAAAGGGCCTGAGCAGGCCGGGGCACTTGCCGGAACCGTTGCGGTGATTCTGGCAGTGGGCTGGATACCGCTTCTGATAACAGGAAACACAGGAGGGGCTGTCTCATCACTGCCTTTTCTGATACTTATGGAAAGAGCCATACTGGCAGGTGCAGGGGGAGTGGCTCTTTATGCCCTTTCGTATGCCCTTGGCTACAGAAAATCCCTCTGGCATGCTGTATCCTCCTGCATTCTTTCCATGGGAGCCTTCATGATAATGATAGCTCTGCTTACTCTTCTTTCCGATCTTTTTTCCCTTCGTTCGGATTTCACCTGGAGTATTGCAGAATTTTTTTCAGGAATACCTGAAAGCCGTCTCTCTGTTTTTCTTATCCTTTTTCTGGCAAGACTGGATCTTGCTTCTGTTGTTACTGTTTTTCTATGGGGAAAAGGTATTTCCAGTGTATGGGAGCTGAAAGGAAATACAGGAACGAGAATGGCATGGACTGTTTATCTTTTCGGATTGCTGATGATAACGCTGCCGGTATTTCTATCAGCCTCTGGATCGGAAGGAATGCAATGATGACAACAGCACTGCTGCTCGCCTTACTTACCGGAACCGTAACAGGCTCTGGAGAGAACATGGACCTTTCCGGATGGGTTGCGATGGCATTGGATAATTCTCCTGCGATAAGCTCTTCCGAAGCCTCTCTTCTCTCTGCTGAAGCATCCTTCGCCGGAGCTGAGTCTTTTCTCTATCCCTCACTTACTGCAACTGCAGGAGCATCCAGAATGTGGGCTGACTCCTGGAGTGAAGAGTACGGTGTGGTTAAAGTTGAGAACGACAGATACTCCGCAGGGCTTACTCTCTCCCAGGAGCTGCTCCAGTCAGGGGGGCAGAACTGGCTTTACCGAAGCGCCTCGGAACTCACGCTTCTTGCAGTTCAGGCAGACCATCAGAGTACTGTTCTGGAGGTAATGAGGAGCGTTGCTGATTCATACTACAGTGTTCTTGAGGCTCTTCAGCTCAAGTGTTCAGCAGAGACTGCTCACCAGCGGTCACTGAATCAGCTGCAGAGAACCGAACAGCTCTATGCAATAGGGGCTGTAACCACCCTTGACCTTCTTCAGGTTCAGGTACAGGAAAGTGCCGACCGTCTTGCTGTGAGCCGAAGCTCTCAGAGGGTTCTCACTGCTTATACAGAACTCTATGTGGCAGCAGGCGTCGATGTGGCTGTCTGTGATCTGGCCATAGACACAAACGCAGTGCTTCATCCTGTCTCTGAAAGGGCAGCTGAAAGTCTCTCTCTTGATATTTCACGGAACCCCGATCTTCAGGCTGCGCGGTTCCGTGAAAAGGCAGCTGAAAAAAGATACACTGCATCAGGAAGGTCATACTGGCCAAGTCTTAGGGCTTCAGCAGGATGGAGCTGGCAGGATGGTACTCTGAATAACATTGATCACATGTTCGACAATGACAGCTACAATGTGGGTCTTTCCCTCTCATGGAGCATCTTTGACGGTTTTCAGAGGGAGTCAGGGATTAATTCTGCCAGGGCTTCCCATCTCTCAGCTGCATCAGCAAGAGAATCCATGGAGAACAGTCTGGAAGCCTCCGTTCATTCTTTGAAAGGGAACCTTCTAACTGATATTCAGTACTATGAAGACTCAAAACTGATGCTGGAGCAGGCAGAGGAGCGATACAGACTTTCACTCTCGTCATACGAAATAGGTGCTCTGACTCTTCTTGAGCTTCTGGATGCACAGGCTGATCTGGCATCTGCAGAGGCTAATCTGGTAACTGCAGGTGTTAATGCCCTTAAAACAGAGGCTTCTCTTCTTGTACAGCTTGGACGGCCTCCGAGAACAGGGGAATAGTATGAAAAAGAATCTGCTACTGCTGCTGGCACTTCTGGCTGGAGTTTCTTCCGGTGAGAACATGTGGCACACCCACGGACACAGTTATTCGTACAATACTCCATCATCTTTCTCAGGAAGCCGAAACATTTTTCCTGTGGTCTGGGATACAAGGTCAGCTCCAGGTCTTCTGGATACCTGGCAGAGAATCTATGCTCAGGATAATTCCTCTCCTCTTTTTTCAATACTTGAAGAGTCATATCAAAGCGGTTTCAATGCGGTGATACTCAGATCCGCCCTGGCAGACAACTGGTTTCCTGAGATTCCAGGATCAGAAGGGGACGATTTTTTTCCCAGAGCCCATGCTGCGCGAACCATTGGTCTCCATCTGGTACTCGGCGGCCTGAAAACTGATCTTTTTGCTGAAGAGCATAATCAGGCTGTAATTGACTATCTGGATCTTTATCAGGAGATGACAGAAGGACAGTACCCAGGGGAGATTATAGGAATGTTCGCCTTTGATGAGCCTGATGTAAAGTATATGGAAGACCCGCAGCTTCAGCCTGAATGGATTTCTTTTGTGGATCAATGGAGCAATCAGTGCAGAGAAAGGCTGGGCCTCAATGTTATTGCCTATACCGGCAAGTACGGTGCCATGAATCCTGACGGGACAATGGAGTACTACAGTGATACCACAAATGTACTTAATCGTATAGCCAGGTTTGTGGATGCAGTGGGTATGGATCCGTATCCTGCCAAGAACAATTTCAGAAGAACCGATCTTCTTGAGATGGATCACAGCGGAGCAGTGTTTGTGGCGGCCACGGACCTGGTTCTGGAAGACATGATGTATGCAGATGCCATGGCGGCAAAGGATGAGATAGTACATGTTTTTCCTGAAGGTGATTCTGCAAGGGTTACCATTGACCTTGTGTCATGGGACAGAGTTGATCTGCATGTTGAGCCTTACACAGAAATATCACTGGGCTTTCTTCCAGACGGATTTGCTTCTTCTGACTTCAGATCAGGGCTGGTATTGTACCAGGGCAGTTTGAGCCTTAACAGCGGAGTCCTGCTTTGGGACAGTAATCAGTCGGTGGAAGAGGCCATTCTCATCAGGTCTCTGGACGGTGTGCCCTCAGCCTGCAGTCTGAACAGTTTTTCAGGTTCTGAGAACTACACTCCGGTTTTTGCTTCAGTGGGGCAGGCTGACTTCTGGGCAGATCATACTGAGATGAGCGGTGTGATAGGAAAAGGAAGACTGGTTATCGCTTTAGGGCTGAAAGACCGGACCGGTTCTCTTTTTCTTCAGCTCTACACATCTCAGGGAAGTGAAACAGTTCCCGTTTTTCAGTCTCCTGAACCTCTTGGTTTTCCTGTTGAGGGAGCTTTCTGGGGAACTTTCTGGGGAACATGGTACGAACTCGGAACCCTTCAGGCTGCTGCGCGAAACGGGTTTATTCTCTATGGCAGCAGCGGTGAATACATAACCCTGCAGCAGGTGCAGAGGGATCTCTGGCAGTTTTCTCCCGACGGCGGCTCCAGCCGATACAGCAATCTTTTTGGAGGAAATGAGTTACCTGATTTCATAAGGGTATCAAGAGTGGATGGCGATTACCCGCCATTATTTGCCGGCAGAGATATGCTTATCGGCTACTTCAAAGATAAGAAAGAGATTGTCAGCGCAATGTCCATGGAAAGTGACGGGCCTCTTGCATTGAGAGACACCATCGCTGTAACAGATATTGAAGGTGATATAACAGCTTTTGACCTTTTCAGAAACGATCACCTTTATTCAGACAGGCCTCTTTTCACAACATCCTCAGGTGATGTCTTTTACGGCTCAGGTTCCATGAGAACCGGTGCAGAGTCAGGAAGCATTGCAGTTAAACCTGTCAGATACTGTTCCGGTACTGACATAATGGCACCGCTGAGACCTATGCATGCCAGAGACGCCATACGAAGTGCCCTTGTTCTGTCAGATGATGGTTACTATATGCCCCATTGCGAGCTTTATGCAGATGTGGTGGACCATGCCAGATTTCAGTGGTATCCGAACATTCACAGAACTGGAATGCAGATAGGTGTAAAGAGTACAGAGCGGGACAATGTTTCTTTCGGTGTTATTCAGTCGTGGGGCAGGCACAGTTTTGCTCTTCCATCTTACTGCGCGTCTCCGGATACAATGCTTTACATGGTTACAACTCCAGTGGTTGAGGGGGCCAGAGGGCTTGTATTCTATGCCCTTGACCTTTCGATGATGTGCGGTAACGGCGGAGATAACGGCATCACAAGGGCTCCCTGGGTATTGCAGAACTGGGGTCCCAGCCGTGATACAGAAAATGTGGATATGATAGGTCGCATACACGATACTGTTGCTGAGCTTGCCGGAAGAACAGGCGGTACCGATTATCTTTCAATACTTGTGGATTCATCCTGGACTGTTCTTTCAGATGAGAGAGCTGTGAACATTCATTCATCAGATTCGCTGCTCAATTTTATAGCTCTGGAGAGTTCTGATTCGGACTCCATAGTAATAATCGCTGTTAACATAGCAACTTCTGAAACACCCTTTCCAAAGGGAATTGTACTTGAGGGACTGCCTCCTGCATTCAGCATTTCAAGCTGGTCAGGCTGGAAGCCTTCCGGTCCTGTGCAGGTAACTGAGATTGGCGGCGAGAGTATTACAACAATAGACTACTCTGGAATGCCCACCCTCACAGCCAGCCTGGTAACCCTTACCAGTCAGGGGAGCAGTGAGTGCCAGGGAAGCTGGCTGCGTACTGCCAGCGATGCCTTGGGCAATACGAGAATAACTTTTTCTCTATGCAGCAGGGAATCCGGAACGCTGGAAATATATGATCTTACAGGCAGGCCAATGAGAAATCTATGGTCCGGTGAAGGCAGTGGAACACAACATGCCATAACAGTTTCAAGAGGTGACCTTCCGTCTGGAATGTATTTTGCAGTGCTCAGGGCAGGAGACAGGATCGAAACCGGCAAGTGTGTTCTATGGTAGAAAGAGAAACCTGATAATATGATCGTTTTTGCCCTTTTTTCCGGAATGGGTGTTCTTATGGCTCAGCTGGCCTGGAACAGACAGCTGGTTCTTATCACAGGAGGCAGCGTAGACGCAACGGCTGTTGTCCTTTCAGCTTTCATGCTGGGGCTGGGAATCGGCGGAGCATATCTGGGCAGAAAAGCTGAGAGTTCCGGTAATCCTGTCAAGATACTTAGAACAGCAGCAGCTGGTCTGGCTCTATCCTCTTTTCTCCCTCTGGTTATCTCTCCCATTGCCGTTTCAGTGTATCCTTTTCTCTACACTTCCGGTCTCCAGTATCCTGCCAGGTTCATTATGGCACTGATTCTGGTGTTCCCAGCAACATTCTTCGCAGGGGGACTTGTACCTGTTATGGCAAGGCTTTCTGAGGGGGAAAGGGGCTATTCCAGAACAGCTGTACTTTACGGTTTGAACTCCCTGGGCTCAGCTCTTGGCGGATTTCTTGCAGGTTTTTTTCTTCTGGAGTTAATCGGAGTGAGAATGACGCTTGTCACAGGAGCTGCGTTAACAGCATCAGCCGTTGCTGCGATAAAACCTGCGAACATACCTTTGCCGGCTCCTGTGAAGTACGGTAGAAGGACCCCTGAAGCCTTCTATCTTGTGATCTACATGTTCAGCGGCCTAACAGCTCTCTCCTGGGAGATGGTATGGAACAGGCAGCTTACTTTCATGCTTGGGAACAGTACCTATTCGTTTGCTGTAATGGGGATTATGGTTCTGGCAGGTATCGGTCTGGGTAGTATAGCCGGTCGAAGGTTTGCAGTTACTGCAGTCTCTCCCCTTGCCGGTTTCGGTGCAGTTCAGGTTTTAATGGGAGTGGCAGCTGTGATTCCACTGTCTGCAATGTCACGATTTACCGTCCTCTCCGGAAATCTCAGTGTTTTTTCCGGATGGCCGGGAGAAATAACAGGTGATCTGGCAGCCTCATTCTTCTATATGATTCCCTTCACCTTTCTGATGGGAATGACATTTCCCCTTATAGTGAGGGTTGCTGCCTCACAATTCCGACTTGGCAGTGATGTGGGGATCCTTTCTCTGGCCAACTGTCTGGGAGCTGCTTCAGGTCCAATAATTGCCACTCGGTTACTCTTCAACTTCATGGGAGTAACTCATGCTTCACTTCTTCTTTCCTGCTTTAATGCTTTGCTGGGCTTTATTTCAATATTGAAGGCAGGCAGGTTGCGACTTGCATTCTTGCCACCTACAGGAGCTGCTCTTTCCGCACTTCTGGTTCTCACCTCATTTCCACCGGGGTCCAGAGCCCCTGAAGGTATGGAAACACTGTATTTTAAAGAAGGCCGCACTGCTGCTATTTCTGTTTTTGGAAGAGAATGGGATAGCCTTCGAAGTCTCAGGGTTAACGGTATAGAGGAAGTACCTGTGGACCAGGCGTCACTTGAAGCATTCTATCTTCTGGGGCATCTGCCGTGGGGATACAATCCAGCTGCAACTACTGCCATGGCTGTGGCAATGGGCGGTGGAATAACCAGCGGTGCCATTCTTACCCATCCTGTGGATACTTTGATCTGTGTTGAGATATGCCCGGAAGTGGTGGAAGCATCTGTATTTTTCCAGGACGAAAACCGGAGGCCTGAACTGGATCCCAGATTCGAACTGGTTGCAGATGATGGCAGGAACTTCCTTCTGGGAAACACTGACTGCTATGATCTTATCATATGTGATGCAACCCATCCCGGTTCAAGCGAAAGCTGGCTTCTCTATACTTCTGAATTCTATTCTACAGTTCTTTCAAGACTCTCTGAGGGCGGTATTGCAGCCCAGTGGGTTCCTTTGCACAGACTTCCCTCTCAGGAGTTCAGGAGGATACTGGCAACATGGTCCAGAGTTTTTCCATATGCGGCGGTACACGCAGCAGGGGGAAGGCATGTCATACTCGCCGGCTCTGCCGCTCCGCTGGAACTTGATATAGCAGCCATGTTCCGTGACAGCGCTGCAGCTGCCCAGCTGGAGAGTTCAGGTTTCAGAATCAATGAGGAGTATTTCCTTGAGCCTGTTCTCACCACTGATGAACTTGTACCTCTGGCAGAATCTGAGCTCTGCTCCAATACCGATGACCGTGCCCCATGTCAGTTTATCGTGCGGAAATGTACAGGCGATCCACAGCTGACAATAGGAGAGAATGTATCACTGATGCTGTCACTTGACAGATCCGGCCCCCCCCATCCTGTTCATCTGGGACAGGTTTTATACTGGAGTATGCAGCTCCCTGAAGCAGTAGAAATATTCAAATCAGGGACCCTTGATACAGCAATGGAAAAACGGTGGCTGTCGGTGGCTCTATCCACCGGAGCTGAACTCTTGTATAATGAGTGCCGTTACAGGGAAGCTTCAGAGCTGGCTGATATGGCCAGGCAGGCTGACCCTGGCTGGCAGAGAAATATTGACCTTGCAGTTGAAATAGTAAGAGCTCAGGCTCATCCACAGGAGGATAATTAATGGGAAGAATTGCATTTCTTTTCCCCGGACAGGCATCCCAGGCGGTGGGAATGCATGCTCATCTTACCGGGTATCCAGAGGCTAAGGAGTTTCTGGAAAAGGCCTATGAATTCAGCGGTATCTGGGATCTTGCAAAAGTCATAGAAGAAGGTCCGTCTGAGAAGCTTACGCTGACCAACTATGCCCAGCCGGGAATAACCATGGTGAGTATTGCAACCCTGAGAATACTGCAGGTGGCAGGCATTGTACCTGAGGGCACAGCCGGTCACAGTCTGGGGGAATATTCAGCTCTTGTGGCTTCTGGAATACTCATGCCTGAAACCGCAGTAAGGCTCACCAGAATAAGAGGTGAACTGATGCAGAAGTGTGCGGATATGTATCCAGGTGGAATGCAGGCTATTCTGGGCCTTGATCTTGAAAAGGTTACCGAACTGGTGGGAATAGCTTCGGAAAAGGGTCCAGTAGGTGTAGCCAACATGAACTCTGCAGGCCAGGTGGTTATAAGCGGTGCAAAAGCTCCCCTTGAGTATGCCGGCAAACTCTGTCAGGAGGCAGGGGCCAGAAGAGTTATTCCTCTGAAGGTCTCAGGTGCCTGGCACAGCCCGCTGATGGAAGATGCAGCCAGAGGGCTTGAAGGGCCGGTGAGAGAAGCTGCGTTTTTTGCTCCTGGAATACCTGTGGTGGCCAATGTAACAGCTAACTACATAACAGGAGTTGAAGAGAGCAGAAATCTGCTGGTTAAACAGGTAACCTCTCCTGTGCTCTGGGCTGATTCAATGAAGCTGATGATAGAGAACGGATTTGACACTTTCGTAGAGGTAGGCCCTGGTCAGGTACTTCAGGGGCTTCTCAAGCGAAACAGGGATATCAGCATCTACGGTACTCACGATGCAGAAGCATTGGAGAAAACCCTTAACGAACTGGCCTGACAACACGCTGACCGTCCTGTTCGAAAATTCGAACGGGCCGTGTTTTTATGATGCCCAGCCGGTTCCTCTGCATCCTCCGCACTTTCCGTGCTCTTCAAGCGTCTCGTTCCATATTCTGCCGGCTCCCTTGCACCTTCCGCATGGGGTCGGAGGTTCTGCAGCGTTCACATGACCGTCTCCGCCGCACACATCACATGGAGAACCGCCGATTCCGTCAATTCCTGTACCTTTGCACCAGGCGCACTTAACTATGGCCATCAGTCTTCCTTTCTTCTCAGACAGTGAAGAATCCTGTTGTGGGCCCCGAAGGCCAGTGAGGGTATTGATTCCAGTTCCATCCATTGAAGTTCCGAAACATCATCTGCCGGTTCCGGAGAACCTTCCCATTTATCCACATTGAAAGTATAGAGTACTACACTTCCATAGTCTGTAATATCCTTGTCTGACCCTTTAAGGCTCAACTTAAGGGCTTTCAGACCTGTTTCCTCCTTCAGCTCCCTTGCAGCAGCTTCGTCAGGCGACTCTCTCAGATCAACAAAGCCTCCGGGAAAACAAAGCTCTCCCTTTGCAGGAGGTGCTGCCCTCTTTGCAATAAGATACCTGTTTCCCTGCCTGATAAGAAGTATTACAGCTGGAAGCGGGTTTCTGTAAAATACCAGTCCGCACCGGCTGCAGAGAGGATGTGGTTCTGCATCAGCAAGCTCTCCGCCGCAACCAGGGCAGAAACGAGGTGTATGGTAGAAGCTGCTGTTGTTCGTTTTGACCGGCAGAGGCCCCATAGGAGGAAAATGTCCCGGGAGGGTTCCCAGTTTTCTGCTGAAGCTTCCGGCAATTGCGCTCTTCACATATATAAGCGCTTTTTCCACAGCCTTTTCAGTATCGTATCCTGCTCCTAGAAAAGTTGCAGCAGAGGCTGCAAGGGTACATCCTGTGCCATGTACATTTTCAGGAACTATACGACTGCCTGGAAACCACCGTTTAACTCCCTTAAGCATAAGAAGATCTGCAGGCTCTCCCTTCAGGTGGCCTCCTTTCAGTAGTACCGCCTCTGCTCCCATATCCATAATGCGCTTTGCGGCATCTTCCATCTGTTCCCCTGTTCTGACTTCTCTTCCTGTAAGTGCCTCTGCTTCATCAAGGTTGGGCGTTACAAGGGTTGAGCGGGGTAAAAGTAAGCCGGCTATGTATTTTTCAAGTCCTTCAGAAGCCAGACCGTCACCTGATCCTGCAACCATGACTGGATCAAGAACATATGGGATCCCCTCAAGATACTTATTGAGGGAATCTGCGATAATTTCTACTGTCTCAGGGCTTCCCAGCATGCCGCTCTTAACAGCATCCGGAGTGCCATCTTCACAGATCATTCTAATCTGAGCGGCGGTTGCTTCAGGGGATACAGGTATCCACGATTCTACTCTTCCGCTGTTCTGAACGGTAACTGCTGTTACCGCCAGGCAGCCGTGACCGCCAAGGGCAGCGGTGCTTTTCAGATCTGCAGCAAGACCTGCGCCACCGCTGGGGTCAGTGCCGCCTGCATGCAGAATGATCGGTCTTGAGTTCACTGTGGTATGAATGCCTTTCCTTTTGTTAGGTTTCGTCTGATTATGCTTAAACCATTACTGATTTTGACTGCGGCTCTGACAGGTGTCCTGATTCTGCTTCCGTCTTCTGCCCGGGCTCTTCCAGAACCTACTATAGACCGCATTAACTTTGCAGGCAATCTGCCCTGTTCGGAAAAAGCTCTGCTGAATGGAAGCGGGCTTCGTGAAGGCGTATCCATATTCATGGTTTCATCGAACCAGGTTCAGAACGCAGTGATTTCCAATCTTATGGCTCTGGGTTATCTTGACTGTTCAGTGTTTGTTGACTGGCCCAGATGGGATTCTGAGACCTATGAGGTGACCATTCTTGTGGAAAAGGGACGGCATTCACTTCGGGGGAACCTCTATTTTTTTGGCGACAGTACCTTTTCCAAAAGTGAACTTGAGAATCTGTGCCCCATTCAGTTCGGAGATCCTGTAACTCCATCAGATACAGTAAGCTATCGAAGTCATATCCTGAGCCGGTACTCAGCTCTTGGTTATTTGAGAGCCACAGTCAACATTAATATAGAACCATTTCTGTCTGATAGTTCTGACTTCAGAGGGATTGAGGTCATAACCACAGCAGGCGATGTGTGCTATCTTGGAAAGATTACTGTAAGTGGTCTGTCCAAGGTTAGAAGCCAGGTGGTTCTGAGAGAATTTAACATTGAACCCGGTACTCCTCTGAATATGGACCTGATGCGTGAAGGTCTTGCCTCCCTCTATTCGCTGGGGCTTTTCAGCCGTGTACAAGTCAGTTATCTGGGCATAGATGAAGGCCGTGACACCATTGATGTTCTGTTGGAAGTTGTGGAACAGGACTACATTGAGCTTGATTTTGCAAGCGGCTACATCTCTCCGGAGGCGGTTTTCGGTTCTGTGTGGTGGAAACAGCCTAACATCATGGGGAACAACCAGAAACTGAAACTTGGAGGAGTTTACACCAGATACATTGCGTCGGATAATTCAGGTAATGAGTTTGAGCCTCAGGTGGTTTATGAGGAGCCCTGGTTTCTCTCTTCAAGGTGGGACACTCAGCTGAAACTGGATTACTACTATCTTCAGCGCAGCCATCAGGAAGAGCGCAGCTATGGTGGCGAGCTGGGTTTTACCAGAGAGTTCAGCAGAATCTGGAGATACAACTGCGGATACCGTATAGAAAGGCTCAGGTTTCGCACTACAGTGGAGGATTCAACAGAGATAGTTCAGGACTGGGTCACTTCTGCGCGAATAAGCAGCAGTATCACCCGTGACACAAGGTATCCTCTTCTCAATCCTGTAAGAGGCAAATGGTACAAACTTGCAGCCAGTGTTGCCGGCGGAATTGCCGGCGGATCAATAGATTTTTACACAGTAAACAGTGAGTTTCGAAACTTTTTCCCCCTGAGTGACAGGCTGGTGCTGGCAGGCAGGGCAGCAGGAAGCGTAGTGCTGGGGTATGGCGGCAATACTGTTGTGCCTCCCAACGACAGGCTTTATCTGGGAGGCGGAACCACTGTCAGAGGTTACGACTTTCAGACCCTTGGGCCGGAGGATGAAGAAGGCAATCCCTTAGGCGGAAATGTCATGGCCCTTGGGAATGCAGAGGCCAGGTTCAGGCTTAAAGGAAACCTTGGGGCCGTTTTGTTCTGTGATGCAGGGGGGGTATGGAGTAACCTTGATCAGGTATCAACAGGCACAACCGGGTTCGGTACAGGTCTGGGTCTGAGATACGACACTCCGATAGGTCCTGTGAGGCTCGATTACGGTTTTGCGCCTACATGGAGCAATTCACTCAAGAGAGGGAAGGTCTATCTTGCCATCGGCCAGGCCTTCTAGGTATTTCGGTAAGGTTCTTGTCCTTGCTGTCATACCTGTTTCTCTTCTCACCGTCTATCTGCTTCTTTCTTCAGGTTTCATGGGAGGAATTGTTAAATCTATAGTTAACGAAGCTACAAAGAATTCCGAAGTCTCTGTGGATGTCTATGGCGGCAAGTCAGATATCTTCGGAAGAACCTGTGTTGATTCAGTTATAGTAGAAAATGAAAAAGGTCTGATGGTGGGGGTTTATGGAGCAACAGCGGAAGGTTCTGTTTACGACTACTTTCTCAGACAGCAGATTAAGAGCATACAGGTTGACAGCCTTGTAATCGTTACGCCCCTTCCTTCTGATGAACCGCCGGAGGATTCCACTCTGGTTTCCGTTTTCGGTGGAACCATGGCAGGATTTGTTACAAGAACAGGCAGCCTCAGACTGGATTACGGCAGGGTGGAGCAGTACGACGGAACTGTGCTGGTGGATTCAATGCGACTGGACGCATCTGTAATTGAGATAAACAATCCTCTGGTTGAAATTCATCAGGCTGAAACATACATACCGCTTTTAGGTTGGACACGGTTTACCGGAGAGCTTCAAATAGACTCTACAAGGGTGTCAATAGGCAACAGTTCCGTTGCCTGGTGCCCTGTGGGAGAGTTCGTTGTATCCGGTTTCCTGAACTCGGACAGTACGGTGAATTTTAATATTTCCGGTAATGCATCCACAGCTTTCGTACCGGATATTCCTTTTGCAACAGCTTCTGTGGATTGCTCGATCACCGGTTCCATTCCTGCGCCTGAAGCAATTCTTACCATTCCAGCTGGAGGAATAAACTACCATGGGCTTATGGTAGGAATGAATGCAGACACCATGGTGCTCACCAGAGAGAAGTTTTCAGTTGACGGTTTTCACCTGAAAACCGGTTCCATAGAAGTCGATGCTGATGGAAATCTGCAGTTCAGCGATTTATCGTGGAGCGGCGGTGTTCTTGCAGGCTTTCAGGGCACAGATGTCTCAGCCTATTTTCCTGAAGCTCCTGAAACTGAGATAACAGGAACTTTAAATGCCCGGGGAAGAGGAACCTCTGGAATTCTTCATTCTATGGAAGTTCAGGGTAATTTCACCAGATCAAGGGTTATGGATTTTGCCCTGTCCCATGCTGCGATATACTGTTCAGGTAACACTTCAGGTGTTCAGGGAAGTGTCTCTGTGGACCTTGAAGGAGGCGAGCTTGATACTGATTTCGAACTACAGCTGGGTGTGAACTATGCTCCTGTATCATGGAGTGCTGCTTCGTCCGGTTATCTTGCCAATCTTGGCGCAATTTCTGCATTTACAGATCCGCTGCTCATGAACGCTTCCGGTCTTTCAATGGATATTTCCGGAGAGGGAAATCTCTCTTCTTTTTCAGTGTCAGGCTCTGCAGGTCTGGAAAGTTTCAGCACAGATTCACTTCAGGCGGCAGGGGCGCTCTTTCAGGGTTCTTTTTTCAGCAGGCCTGAAGGAATTGGCATAACCGGAAGACTCACTGCAGACACTATTGCCGTTCTTGTTCCTGAATATGCAGAGGCTGACAGTATAGATGCTTTTATTGACATGAGTACAGAAGGCAGTGATGTATCGGGGCTCTGCTCCCTTCAGGTGGCCGGTGCGGAATACGGAAATTTCACTTTGGGAAGCCTGCAGTTCACAGGTGAAGTGGATGCAGATAATGAAGGAATCACCGGAAACGGACAAATCTCCGCTGACAGTATTTTCTCAGGCAGCAGCGGATATTCCCTTGATGCTTCTGTTTCAGCAGTACCTGGAATGGTGCGAATAGATACGCTGACCCTTGATGCGCCGGGGAATCTGAAACTTAACCTTTCAGGTCTCTTTAGCTATGGCCCTGACAGCCTGGATTTTTCCCTTTACGGAATAGGTCTTACAAGGGCAGGAAAGCTGCGGCTCATATCTGCAGGTGATATTAAAGTGTCCACAGACAGCACAGGTTTACAGCTTGATACCCTCTGGCTTGACCTTCCTTCAGGAGAAATAACTGCAGATGGCATGCTCTTCGGAGATTCACTTGAACTGAGTGCGCTTCTTTCCAATGTGGATATTGCGTCATTCATCTCAATGGTTGGAATGCCGGTTCCTGTGTCTGGAATACTCCAGGCTGGCTGTTCTGTCTCAGGGACAGTTGGAAATATGCAGACAGTTCTTGATGTCTTCGTTGACCATCCCACATACGATGAATGGAATAATTCAGACAGTCTTACCATTTCCGTATGTTCTTCTGGTGATTCCCTTCTGATTAACGGTTTATGGTCCTGGGCAGACGGTGTGAGATCCGGCCTAAGAGCAGGATTTGACAGCATCTGGAATGAGAGCGGATCACTGCAGGTAGGATTGGAAGATGTTATGTGGCTGGAGGCAGAGCTTTCCGGAGTAGGAGATGAGTTGTTTTATCTTCTACCCATGCCTTTCAAAACAAGCGGAGCCAGTGTAAATGCCAGGGTTGAGTACCAAAGGGAATCAGGTGAACTCTCTGCAGGTATAGCTTCCCACTTCAACAAAATGTATGTAACAACCCCTGGAATTCAGCTGCCAGGTGTAACCATGTATCTTACTTATCCAGATATGAGTGCAGGGGAAGATTTTAATGGCTCGTTATCCATCAATTCAGGTGAAGGGGGTGTTGCCAGTTTGCAGTCAACCCTGCTTTTCAGGGTTGGTGAGAATCTGACTTTTGCAGAGAATGAAACGCCTGTCAAACTTGAGGCCTATGATCTGAGAACCAGCCTTACAGGCTGGGAGACTCTTGTTGCAGGTGTAGGTTGGCTGAAACTGTCTGGAACACTTTCCTCCAGAAGCTCTGACATCACAGTGAAGCCGAAGTTAATCGGTAAGATTGAAATAGATCAGGCGGTTATTTCCATGTCTGGAGATGGAGCCTATGGAGGATCAGGAGGAACATCAGGTCAAGCCGATGAGCTTCCTCTGGATCTCAGAATAAAAGTATCAGGTGACAGGGAAATATGGTTCAGGAACAGTTTTGCCAATGCTGAGTTTGCAGTTGATCTTGATCTGACAACACCTGATGGTGCCCTGATGGTAGGAGGTGATATAGATGCAATTCGCGGAGGTGTTTACCTTCTGGGCAGAGAGTTCCGAATAACCACCGGCGGAGTTCGCATTCTTCAGACTGCTCCAATGAGCGCAGAGCTTGATATCGTTGCAGAATCAAGAATCAGAAGTTCAATCAGCGGAGCGGAATACAATGTTACAGTTACTCTTAAGGGAGATCCTGAGAAGCCTGAGATGACCCTTCAGGGCACCGGCCCTGACGGAGCCATAAGTGAGCAGGATATAGTTACCCTTCTGACTGCAGGTATGACATACGGTGAGCTTCAGCAGTTTGACAGCACCGCTCTTGGCAGTGTTGCAGGAAGTTATCTCGGGCAGTGGCTTGCAAGGAGCATTCGTGACGATGTCGGGCTGGATGCTCTGCAGTTTACTCCTGATTTCTCATCGGATACCACTTCACTTGTGGTAAACGCAGGCAAATATGTTCTGCCTGACCTTTTCGTCAGCTATTCAAGTGATGTCTTTTCCTCAGACGCAGGCACAATCAGCGCCCAGTATTTCTTCAGCAGGGATCTTTTCCTGGAAGGAAGCACAAAGAGTACCCTTACCGGAAGCCATGATCCCTCTCTGGAACTTCACTATACCTATCGCTACTGATTATCTGATTGATAGCATTTCGCGCCATCTGTTCCCCTCCCCTCCTCTCATCCTTTCTGATTCTTGTGGTTATGTACCGGCTTAACCGTTGGAAAACAATGAGTACTTTTTACCATACATCTTAAATCATGAGTTTACCTTTCCGTCAGAGAAGAGTGTCTTTGCTCAAGACCCATAAATTGCTGCCAGCCTTTAAGAGCTTAAAGTCAGCAGTTGCAGTTTTCATAACTGTCATATGTATGCTGCACTGAAACAGCTTGCCTGCGAAATGAATGCCTGTTTCATTCATTTTCACACAAGAAAGGGGAGGCGAAAAACGCCTCCCCTGAAGAGTTATCATTGGTTCCTTATCTGGAAACCACGATTCTTCTGGTTACAGCATCTGCTCCGGATATGTTGATGCGAGCCATGTATACACCCTGAGGGACTTCAGTTACATTCCACACAAGGGCATGACTTCCGCTCTGCAGATCTTCTGCTGTGACAGTATCAACAGTTCTGCCTGTGATGTCGTATATGGAGATGCTCACCGATCCGGAAGCCGGAAGCACCACAGGGAAGGAGACTGATGAGGCAGCAGGGTTGGGGTAGGGAGTTCCTGCAGAGACTGCAGGTATTCCAGTGGTCATATCCTCAATTCCTGTACCGTTGATAATTCCCTCTGAAGGCAGAGCATTGTGTGCAGTGACCATCCAGGTGATCTCGTTGAGGCTTCCAATTGGATCAAAGGTCAGTGTTACTGTACCTGTAGAATCGGTTACACCTGAGACCCAGAGACCGCTTGTGTGCTTCATGCAGACAAGGGCGTTTTCCACAGAGCCGTTGGTGTCAGTCACACTGAAGTAAGCGCTTGTGGAACCTGAAGGAAGCTGGCCGGGAGCTGATACTGTGACAGAGTGAGGCACTTCTGTTCTCATGTCCATGGTAGGATCACCGAACCAGTGGAAAAGGTCCCATTCAGTTTCAGACCTGTTGGTGGGATAGGGGCACATGGGGGCTGATGCCTCCATCTCAATCTTGGAGCACATGAGGGCCTGCCCGGTAAGGTAGTTCCCTGTGGGATCGGTGTAAAGAGCCGGAGGGCTTGTGTACTCATCGTTGAAAGATTTGTAGAGACCGTAGCAGAGGTAATCATTCCAGTAGCTGTAGCTGACCTCTGTGGCTGCCAGTACGCCTACTGCACCGCCTTGCATTCTGAAGAGATTCTCAGCAAAGCAGTCTTCATTGAATTTTCCAGTAAGACAGTTAACGCTCATCACCATAGGTGTCTGTTCACCGTTTGAAAGCCCGGCAAGGTCTGAAATGTGGAACGATGGATCACCCCATCCGGTAACTCCACCATGATCTCTGTGCTGCACAAGGAAAACGCCGCTGTTGATACTGGCCAGAATACCTGCTGCGTTACCATCCCAGGTGATGTCTGATGGAACCTGCTGCCCTGCGCTGGGCAGGTCGCTTCGGTAGTAGTATGGAGGCTGAGCACTGGTGTTTTTAGTGTATTCCCTGGCTACTGTCTTGCCGTAGATGTTCATATAGGTGTCACGCACTGTTTCGCATGTGAAGCAGAACCATCTTTGGGCAACTGTGCTGGAGGAGCTTACTGCCTGGAAGTATCCGGCGCAGAGAACATTGCCCCAGAAGTCTGCACTCATCAGCGGATCAAACTGCCACTTGAGAATCTTCTGTTCAACAACAGGGTAGTTGTCGGTACCGGTAACGAACCTTCCGGTAAAAATATCTGCCTGATAGTCCGATGCTCCGTCCATGCAGACATAGCGGTTATCGCTGTACATACCTGTAGGGGCACTGAAGCTGGTAAGGTCTCCCTGATCACCTACAAAGAGAACGAAGCTGGGAGGAAGAGTCCAATTGTCGTAAGCGTTCTGTATGTAATCCTTAATCTCAGTCTGTGTCCATGATCCTGCTGCAACTGCTGCAGTCAGATAGCCCTGATCCATCTTCTGATCTATGAACGAGTCCATCATTGTATCAACGAAGTCGTCATTGGCAAGAATAAGAAGGTCTGCTGCGGTGATGTCGTCTGCCTCCCTGCGATTCAGTGCCTTCACAGGTTCACAGGAAGATGCAGAGATTACCATTTCAGGCTGGCCTATCATATCTGAATTAACCAGAGTTCTGAATGTGTGCACAAAGAATCTGCTGTTGAGCCTCTGATCGAAGGTCAAGCTGCTGGAGAACTCCACCTTAACTCTCATTCTGGGTGTTACAGTGAGGGTTCCGGTTACTGCATTCCAGCTGAACGGCAGAATGTTGAACCTTCCCATTGTAACACCTCTGATGGTGCCTGTAAGCTCAAAATCTGTGTTTGAAGCAGGATATGTTCCTGCAGCGTAAGCAGCAGGATCATAGGTAAACGGAACAGGCTCCCATGAGCTGTCTACAGGAATAGGCTGCATTGGAGAAGGAGAGACTCCTTCAAGGGTAAACTGGTCCTGAAGTGGGGTTACTGTTACTGTAATGTCTCCATCGGCAGGTACTGCTGCCATGAAGGAACCTTTTGGAAGGGTTGGCGCACCTTCATGGTCCGAGTATGGAGTAAGGGCAGGAACGGAGATAGTGTTGAATCTGTGTCCGCTGGTTAAAGTTGCTGTATTCTCAAAACCTGGAAGGATAAGATCAACAGTAAATCCGTCTGAACCGGTTTCTATAACCTGAACCGTTGCGTTGGAAAAATCCGAATTACCAAGGTCAATCCATTCTCCTGCTGCTGATGCAGCAAAAAGAACCGAAAGAATGAAAAGCAGTCTCATAGTCTCTCCTTTCTAAATGTGTTTTCAGGTACCCCTATATACTATTGATAAAGCCCCTTCTGCGAAAGACCGGTGTTTTTCACCTGAGACTGTTGAGAGACCGCAAAACTGCAGCGTTAAGCGGTTTCTCGCCTTGTTGAACCGTCAGGCATAGGTTATCATCATTCTGAAGGAGGTTCAATGGCTGAATGCTTTTCCAGCGGGTTTCTGCCGGCTGTTCTGGTCTTTTCCATTCCTGTTTCCGCCGGTTCTGTATACATTGCAGAATATGATTATCAGCCTGACATCATTGTTTTCGTAACTGAATACGACTGCCAGGCTGATGCTCAGGTCCTGCCTTATGAGTACAGTTATCAGGCCGATTATGATGATTGTATCCGGTACTTCTGTGATTACGACTATCAGGCTGATTTTGTTATTCACTATGTGAATCATGAGTATCAGGCTTGCCTTAAAGTCTGTTTCTGTGAATACGAAAATCGGGCCGGCTGAAAAGAAACCCACCACTGGATGGAAAGGATGTACTGATATAGACCGAAATCCGCAAACAGAATTTTCCGGCCTTTCAGAGAGGGCGGAAAAGCTGTTAGGCAGCCAGGAAAGCGCTGTTCTTGACTTCAAGGAATCAGCGGCAGGGCTCTCTTCGGATGACATAGTCGCTTTTGCCAACAGCCCCTCAGGGGGGACAGTTCTGCTCGGTGTCCGCGAAAAGAAGGATGAGAGGGGTCTTCAGGCTTTCGAGATAGTTGGATGCGAGATCGGGGACAAGGCGAAACTTTCCATTCTTGGAAAGGCCGCGAGCTGTATGCCCCCTGTGGAAGTCACAGTAGTCCTTGAGAACAGTGAAGGGGAAAAGCCATTTATCAGAGTTGAGATCCCTTCAGGGCCAGGCAAACCTTACTGCACCTCAGGGGGCACATACAAAATCAGAGGTGATGCCAGAAATGATCCTCTCTCACCTGACAGGCTTCTTCAGGTGTTCATGGAAGCAGAGAATGACAGGTTCGTAAATCGCTTCAGCCAGGTAACCAGAGACCTTGAACAAGGCCTTATGGATGTAAAGACCAGGCTCCTGTCGGAAATGGAAGAGATTTACGGACAGGTAGACGATATCAAAAGAGAGTTAAAAGATTCGGAACGCTGATTCTTAAATAGTATTCAATTTTTGACAAATGTTAAGCAATCTCTTATCATTCTGGCAGAAATTATTGCTTAATGGATTGAGGTTATGCCATGAGCGAAGAGAAAAAGAAAATTCTGGAGATGGTAGCGGATGGCACCATCAAACCATCTGAGGCAGCCAGACTGCTTGATGCGCTGAGTGTCGCCGGAGGCTTCATGGGGGAAGGCAGAAGAAGGCCATCAGGCAGAAAGCCTGATCCAGAAGCCAAAGCCATACTCTCAAAGGCTGGTCCCATGGTTCAGGAAACCATAGGCGGCATATTCAGAGGAAAACGAAAAGCCGGTTCATCCCTTGACGGAACAGACTTTACCGAACACAGCAGCTACAGCAGGGAAACAGTTGAGGGACACCAGGTTGTTATTCACGGCAGAATGAAGAGCAGAATAAAGAAAGGTAATAAACTATCTCTGATCCTTTCTGAAACACCAGACAACATTCTTTCAGCATCAGTTTCTTCTGAAGGAACCCGAATAAGTGTTTCGGAGAAGCCTGAAGAAACCACTCTGCTCTGGACCTCAGGTAAGATGACAGTCAGTATTCCCCGAACAGCGGCTGATGTGCAGGTGGTTACACAGGGGGGCAGCATTGTTTCAAACAATGTTTCCGCTTCACAGAAACTGAACACTATGGGCGGCAGTGTAACACTGAACTGTCCAGGGGGCTCCTTTTCAGCGAAGACCATGGGCGGAAGCATGAAGATATGTCTTGGAGAGAAGTGGCATTCAAACTCCCGGGCAAAGACAATGGGAGGCAGCATAAGAGTTCTGCTTTCTGAAAGCATCAGTGCCGATATTTCCGCTTCAACTCTCGGGGGCTCCATAGATCCAGGTAACATGGAGCATACGGTGATCAGCTCTTCAGACCCCCGCAGAGGCGGCGCAAAGATGACTGTCAGGTATGGTAATGATGATTCACCGCCTAAACTTGCGGTAAATACAATGGGCGGCAGTATCGCCATAAAAAACAGGAGTGATGAATAGAATGTCTGCGACTCCGTCAGTCTGTCCCTCCTGCGGAGGAAGGCTCCATCCGGTGAAATTTGTCTGCAGATCCTGTGAAACAAGTGTCTCCGGTAATTTCGCCGGCTGTCCGTTCTGTTCTCTGGATGAGACCGGCAGAAACATGCTTGAGCTGTTTCTCATTGCCAGAGGCAACCTGAAGTCGGTTCAGAGGATGCTGGGAGTTTCCTATCCTACAGCCCGTGCCCGAATTGAGGAGATGTTCAACGCTCTGGAAGACCGTATGATACATGACACAGAACCTGCAGTTGTTCTGGAAAAGCTCCACAGAGGTGAAATATCCGTTGAGGATGCCATAAGTTCACTGGCAGACTGAGACAGGAGAACGCATTGAGAAAAACATTTCTGATTGCAGCAGCGTGCCTTTCAGTTTCATGTATAAAGGCTGACTTCAACAAAGACCTGCTTGCGGTGATTTCTGAGGACCACCAGCTGAAAACCAGTGCGTATCTGACTTTTGAGAACAGCAGCGGGGACCTTGAGATCATTGAATGGGACAATGATTTCACAAGAATAGAAACCAGTATCTATGGAGATTCATCCACAGGTGTTCCAGAGGATCTTCAAGTCAACATAATTCCGTCGCCGGATGGAATAGACTGTTCTGTCGATTATCCGAATGGTATGTATACATGCTCTGTTGATTTTCTTGTGACGGTTCCGAAAAATTCTGATCTTACCATTGAGAGCGCCACTGTAAACGGAGACATTGAAATCATCGCCGATGCAGATGTCCTTGTGGAAACAGTCAACGGTGATATCACACTGGAAGTCTTCAGCTCTTCCGGTCTCTCCACCACCAACGGGGACATCAGAGCTGAACTGGCCTTTCAGTCATCCTCAGCAGAAATTGAAACGGTTAACGGTGATGTTGATCTGACACTTCCTGCAGGTCTGAGTGTTGCTGCAGAGACGGTGAATGGTGGTATCAGCTTCATGGAAGAAATACATGAAGACCGGCTGGATATAGAGGGCAGCGGAATCGAAACCATAAGAATTGAAACGGTTAACGGTGATGTGTCTCTAAGCTGCGTAGAGGAGTAAAAGGAGTTTTGATGATATCAAAGGTATTGGCGCTGATGGTTCTTACAACGGCGGTTTCTCAGGCGGAAATTCCAGAGGGATACTATGACCCTGCCGGAGGGCTTACCGGCCAGGCGCTCCAATGGGCTCTTCACAGCATCATAGATGGCCATGATCCATGCAGCTACAATTACATCTGGACAGCATTCTACACAACGGACAACCGGAACGGCAACAAGGTATGGGATATGTATTCCGACATTCCAGGAGGAACCCCTCCGTATCTCTATACTCTCGGTGACGATCAGGGCGGTTCTGCCTCAGCTGAGGGGCAGGGTTACAACAGGGAGCACAGCTGGCCAAAGAGCTGGTTTGGTAACGGTTCTCCAATGAACACTGATCTGTTTCATATCGTACCTTCGGATATCTATGTTAACAGCCGCAGGGGAAACCATCCCTATGCAGAGGTAAGCAATCCCGATTGGATATCCATGAATGGAAGCAGAGTCGGCCCAAGCTCCACCCCGGGCTACTCCGGCACTGCATTTGAGCCTGTAGACGGTTACAAAGGCGATTTTGCCAGAAGCTATTTTTACATGGCCACTCGCTACAAAGGCCAGGATTCAGGCTGGCCGGGCAGTGCCATGACAAACGGCGCCGATCTTTTGCCCTGGGCTGTGGACATGCTTCTTGAATGGCACGCAAATGATCCTGTGAGCGACAAGGAAATAGAGCGGAATGAAGCAGTATACGCAATTCAGGACAACAGGAATCCCTTCATAGACCATCCTGAATACGCTGTGATGATCTATGATCCAGAGTCAGGAGTTCATTCACAGGAAGCTGAAGAGGCAATTCAGCTTTTCTGCTCACAGAATCCCTTCATGGACAGTGTAACCATCACAGCCTCAGCAGGGTCATCAGTGGTAACTGTTTCTGTAATGGATGTTACAGGCAGGGTTTTAAGCTCTTATGGGGGAACCGGCCCTGAAGTCAGTTTTGTCTGGGCTTCGACTGAACCGGGGCTTTACCTGGTGGTTACCGAATCAGGTCCCCGTTCAGCGGTGATGCCTGTAGTCTCACTGGGCTCTGCCCGTTAGGCACCGGTTCAAAAGCAGGACACCACTGACCAGGAAGCGTTTAAGCCGGGATTGCATTGCAGCTGTGCGTACCTTTGGATCTGTCAGGAATTCATAGCAGCTTAACAGACTGAACCGTTGTTCTTCTACCCTGTCACCTGACCTATCATGTGCAAACAGGAAAAATCATAGGTGAGACTATATTGAACTGTTTTTCTTCCCCCCTGTCACAGCTTTAAGGGCAGATATCCCTTTTTTCCAGACAGTTACAGTGTTTGTGCATCTGAATCCGAGCTGTTCGTTTATTCTGAGAATCGGTTCTCTGTAGTTTGTGTTGCCTGAGCGGATAAATACGGCCTCAGGAATATTCTTTTTCACATGGAGGAGCATCTCTGCTTTCAGCCGTTTTCCTATCCCTTTTCGTCTCACTGAAGGGAGAACTGCGGTATACCCCTGAAAAACCACTTCAGGTCGTGAGGGAGACCAGCTGATATCGGTCATTCCCAGTATCTCACCGGTGTCAGCTGCAGAGCAGATAATTGTCAGACATTGAGAGCCGGTTTTATTCATTGCTTTTTCCCGTTGCCTGAATTTTTCTTCTGTGTAGGTGTACTCCACAAAACCAGGCTGCCCCTTTTCTGCATCATGGACTTTCTGGTAGAAACAAACCAGATCCCCATATCTGTCCTCAGGAGTCAGGTTGTGCCATACAGCCATGAATATTTCCTGCTCGGCTCCCAACGGATAATCAAGCCATTCATTCAGAAGGGCATCATCTGCTTCACTGATCGTCAGTCTGTTTGAGGAATAGTCGTATTCTTTTTTCAATTCAAGTTTTTCAGCAAAGAGAGAACCGGCAGGGGCAGAGCTTGATGTGTAAAAAAGAACCTCTGATACACCGGTTTTTGAAATTTCAGCCACTGAGTGTTTAAGAAGCTCTTTGCCGATTCCTTTTCGTCTGTGGTCAGGGTGAACGAAGATCCTTATTGAACCTGGCAGTGATTCAGTTTTGTATGTCCGTATTGAAGCGATACCTGTCATCACTTCTGATCTGCTGCAGGCATAGAATATTCACATGCAAGAGAATACACCGGAACTCTGTATATGATCAATCAGCTCTTTCATTGAAAGCACAGGTTCATCCGGATTGTTTTCCAGCTTCCAGGTTGTATTCATACGGTACCATGCACCAAGCAGTTTCTCGTCTGCCTCTTCAAGTATCAGCTCTCTTATCATTATCAGCCCCGTTTCTATGCCTGAGAGTGTTTTTCATTACAAAATCCCGCTTGCAGTTCCCTCTGAATAACACTGCGCATCTGAACATTTCCAGGTTTGTTTACCGCCTGAAGTTTTTCAGTCTCACATGCTGTGGAACGCCGTTGCAGTGCCCTCAGAGACCCTTTCTAATTCTCCCATGCCTGCTTCCATGCAGCTAAGACTGCCAGTAACATATTCTGCTGAAACAACCTTACGCCGGTATTCCCAGGCTGCAGATTCATAAGATAGAGCACCGATTCAACTGTCACAACAGGCAGCTTCAGCCTTCAGCGCATTTTTCCGCCTGACGGTAACTCAGCTGTTGCATGGTTTTCTGCCTGCCCTTTGCTTTTTTTCTCAGCTTTGATTCAATCCTGTCTATGTTCATTCTATGGCGCATATAATTGGTTAGCTAAATATAAAATACAGATAAAGAATGATGTTTGCCACAGCGCACAGAGCCGGGAAGATGACAGTTTCAGCAGGTATGTCTTTCTGAAGGTCTGTTTTTTATCTGCAGAAATGTCTAGGATAGTGGTGGAAGTCAGCAGAATGTGATTTGCTCCACTCCAGAATGAAAGCTGCCTGGTTGGAGCGTTCAGGGGTATAGGGAAATACTCTTTGAAGAGAGATGTAAATTGTTTTTCATGGTGATGGTTCTGGCAGGTTTGATTTCTTCTGATGCTGCTGCGCAATCCGGAGCATCATACGGAGAAATAGGCTACTATGTTGATGCAACAGGTTTTCAGGGGGACAGCAGCAATTATTACGGCGCTGAGGCAGGTATGTGCTTCTCTCCTTTCAGGTACACTGATCTGGAAGCTGGTTTCAGCATTATGAACGGCAATGACCAGACATTCACATTCTTTAACACAAGACTTGGTCTGTTTTCGCCTCAATATTTGAACATGAGAGTGATCGGCGGAGCATCTGTCGGCATACAGATTTCTGCGCCGGACGACTATCAGTTAGATAGTGACTGGCCAGGACGGGACGAGGCAACAGACAGCTGGCTGCTTCCGTATTGCGGTCTTGAGTACCTGCTGCGGGAAACTGATTCAGGTTACTCTGTCAGAATACACTCAAGGGCAGCTTTCACTGAAGACACAGTAAGAAGAATAACCGTCGGCATGGTCTTGACCAGCCCTGTCTGAATTGTAAGGTAATTCAGGCCAGGCAGTTTAAGCCGGGATCACAGGCAGCGGAATCAGTCAATGCTCTGAAAAGGCTTAACCTGCTGAGTTTCCCTGTATTTCCAGAGAGGCGACCAGCCAGATTCTTTCTGCAGGCATCTGTCATAGTCGTTGTCAATTTTGTTTCAAGCCTTCCAGGGAGCTTAACCGTATCACAAAGCCTCTTATGCAGATGGTGCGTCTTCATCTGAATAGGCTCAAATCCCGTTTACAGACCACTGTCACCTTCCAAACAAGTCATAGATGCAGGAACGGTAAAGGCTTGCAGAGACACTTATTACCGTTTTCCAGGGAATAGCTCAAACCTGTCCTGATTAAATATTCCATGCCAAGATAAGTACTTGCGGCTTAATGAGTAGAATTGAATTCATCATAAACAGTTTCACTCACAGAAACTGAAAGGGCATACTGAATATGATTAGTTGCGTATTCAACCGGCTTCTGAAATATCTGCCCTGAATGGCTGAATAACCATTTTGAAGCTTCGCCTGTACCAGGCGGCTGTCTTTCAAAAGCGTATTTGAGCATCTTGCTTTCGGAGAATGTCCCATAGTCACACCTCTGTACGAAATGAAGAATGTCTTCTACTGCTGAGATGATGTTCAGAATATGTGCTTTGTTCCTCTCTTAAGTGCCCATGGAGCAAAACTCTTTCTCTGCGGATCAGTGATTTACGGAGAGGGTTCTTTATTGCTTTTTCCTTCAGAAGATCAACTCCGGTTTCAGTTATTTCTTCAGGTTCGTTCTTCAGCAGCAGAATGTCAGGCCAGCTCAAGCTCAGTTCAGGCCGCTGGAATCGCTTTGTTTTCTGCATACGAGCCCCAAACATACATTTTGATGATAACATGGGAGTTGCAGAAATCCCGAAGCTTTACGGTGAGAGCGCAGCTGATTCCCATGTTCGCCTCCATGAATAATATGCATTCCATTGATATGCATAAATAGCTATATCTGCTTTTGCCATAAATCAGTAGGATTTCCTGGCATATGCTGAACAACTGTAAAGCGAAAAAGTTATTCAGGCAGACTGAAGAGGCACCACTGAACTGACGGAATTACAGAATTCCTGAGTGCTGACGCAGGAAACAGTGGTTTTGCAGAAAGTGAGATACAGAGAGCTGCTTCTGGGGAGCTGTTGTGGTTTGTATGTCATTCCTTTGTTAGGTTTGAACTGATTATGCGTATATCTGTATTTCTTTCAGCTTTGATCTTCATAAGCACAGTGCTTCTGCAGGCAACTGCTGTGAGAGCCCTGTCGGAACCGACCATAGACCGCATCAGCTTTGAAGGCAATCTGCCCTGTTCAGAGAAAGCTCTTCTCAGGGGAAGCGGTCTTCGCGAAGGTGTATCAATTTTCATGGTTTCATCCAGACAGGTAAGAGACGCTGCGGTTTTCAACATGATGAATCTTGGCTTTCTGGCTTGTTCTGTTCAGGTTGACTGGCCTGACTGGGGCGAAGAACTGTATGAAGTCACCGTTCATGTTCAGCCTGGGCGCAGGTCTCTCAGAGGCGGTTTGAGCTTTTCAGGCGACAGCACATTTGCAGAAAGGGATCTGGCTGAACTTTGCCCTGTGGAGTTCGGTGATCCTGTGGCTCCATCGGACACAGCAGGCTACAGAAGAAGAATACTTGAAGAGTACTCCTCTTTAGGATACCTCAGAGCTTCAGTTCAGATAAATTTGCAGGATTTTGAATCAGATACATCCGATTTTCGTGAATTGGAGATAAGCACAGCTTCCGGTGATGTGTGCTATCTGGGAAGCATAACTGTCAACGGGCTTTCACAGGTTCGTCGTGAGGTGGTTTCAAGAGAATTTGATCTTGCTGAAGGTGATCCGCTGAATATGGACAAGATGAGGAAAGGTCTGCTCTCTCTGTACACTCTCGGGCTGTTCAGCAGGGTTCAGATTTCTTACCATGGCCTTGCTGAAGGCAGTGATACTATTGATGTGCAGGTGAATATTGTTGAAAATGATTACAAAAAGGTTGAATTAGCAGGTGGTTACATCGCTCCTGAAGCTCTGTTGGGATCGGTTTGGTGGACCCAGCCAAACATAATGGGCAACAATCAGAGCCTTAAGATGGGCGGTATTTATGTAAGGTATATTGATTCTGATAACTCAGGAAACGAATACATGCCGATGATAATCTACGAGGAGCCCTGGTTCCTCTCCACAAGATGGAGTTCTCAGCTTAAACTGGGTTACTATCATCTTCAGCAGGACTTTCAGGAAGTGCGCAGCTACGGTGGAGAACTGGGGTTTTCGAGGGAGTTTCGGGATGTCTGGAAGTTCAACTGCAGTTACAGTATAGACAGACTCAGATTCAGAGCAATGATAGATGATTCCGTTGAACTGGTTCAGGACTGGATTACCTCTGCAGGAATAAGCAGCGGCATTACTCGTGATACCCGCATTCCCCTTCTTAATCCGGTAAGAGGTAAATGGTACAAGCTTGCAGGGAGCCTGGCAGGAGGAATAGCCGGAGGAGATATCGACTACTATACCGTTGACGGGGAGTTCAGATCATTTTTCAGACTGAATAACAGGCTGGTTCTGGCTGGAAGAGCTGCCGGAAGCATTGCCCATGGTTACGGTGATAACCAGGTTGTGCCTCCCAATGACAGACTCTATCTCGGGGGAGGTTCAACGGTAAGAGGTTACGATTTTCAAACTCTTGGGCCTGAGGACGAGAATGGCGATCCCCTTGGCGGTAACTTTATGCTCCTTGGGAACTTGGAAGCGCGATTAAAAATCAGAGGCAGTTTAGGCGCAGCCTTGTTCTGTGATGCAGGCGGAGTATGGAGCAGCCTTGATGATATTTCCACAGAGGATACGGGATTAGGTACAGGGCTTGGAATAAGGTATGACACCCCTATCGGGCCTGTTCGGCTGGATTACGGGGTTGCGCCTACATGGAGCAATTTTCTGAAGCGGGGAAAGGTGTACTTTGCTATCGGACAGGCATTCTAAGCGTTACCGCAAAGGGTGTCTTTTCGTCCTTTGCGCATTGTTGGCAGCAATGTTTGTGGTTTATCTTCTGCTGGCTACCGGTAATCTCAGCGAAATGATAAAGTCGATTGTAAACAGAGCTACCGATCAATCAGAGATGACAGTGGATGTCTTTGGAGGCAAGTCTGATCTTCATGGAAACACCTCTGTTGATTCGGTTATAGTGACCAACGAGAATGGACTGAGGCTTTGTGTATACGGAGCTAATGTCAGTGGATCGGTTATAAGCTATTTTGCCAGTAAACATTTTAACAGCATTGAGATTGACAGTCTTATTGCAGTCACTCCTCTTCCTTCCGGTGAACCATCTGCAGATTCAACTCTTGCTGCTGTGTTTGGAGGAATAGTTGAAGGGTTTGTTACAAGAACAGATGTACTCAGTCTGAAGTATGGAAGAATCATGGGGTACGACGGCGCTGTACTGATTGATTCTCTGAGCCTGGACGCTTCCATTAAAAGCATAGACACACCGGTTCTGGTCGTAGAGCAGGCTGCTGCTTTTATTCCGCTTTTCGGCCGGGCTGAGTTTTCAGGCACTCTGTGCATAGACTCAACCAGGGCTTCCATAGAAGATGGTGCGACTGTTTTCTCTCCGGCAGGAGACTTCATTCTGTCCGGCTACCTGAATGCTGACAGTACTCTGGGTTTAAGTTTGTCAGGTTCCGTTTCAACCGGTTTCATGCCTGATGTTCCTCCTGCCCGGGCAAATTTGAGTTGCTCGGTTAACGGTTCTGTTTCTTCACCTGAAGCCTTTCTTGTAATTTCTGAAGGAGCTGTGAATTACCAGGGGCTTCATTCAGGGTTCAGCGCCGACAGCATTGTTGCTGATATGGAAGGCTGTTCTGTAAATGGGCTGCAGCTCAGAACAGAATCTGCCTCTGTTGATATTGAAGGCTCATACAGTTTCATAGATTCTCTCTGGAACGGTTCGGTTATCGCCGGCTTTCAGGGAACTGACATATCTTCTCTTTTGCCGGACGGCCCTGAAACAGATTTGACTGGAACTGTAAAGGCATGGGGAACAGGCACAGGAAGTAAACTTCATTCTGCGGGAATGGAGGCTTTACTAAACAACTCCGAAGTAATGAACTATTCTTTTTCCCGTTTCCTGCTGAACCTTACCGGCGATTCTTCCAGGATTGACGGCAGCTTTGAAGTTGATTTCGCCGGAGACGGGCTGAAAACACAGTTTGAGATTCAGATAGGTAATGACTACATGCCTGTTGCCTGGAAGGCAGCGCTCTTCGGCTTTGTTCAATATCCAGGTGTTGTTGCGGCAGTTACCGATCCTTATCTCAGAGGGGCTGAAGGTCTTTCAGTAAACCTCTCCGGTGAAGGCACTGCTTCAGCCTTTGCAGTTAATGGTACAATCGGTCTTGAGGAGTTCAGCACAGATTCCATAATTGCTTCTGGAACTGAGTTCTCCGGCAGCATCTCCAGCAGCCCGGAAGGCATGGATTTCACCGGACAGCTCACCTCTGAATCAGTTGGTGTTCTTATGCCTGAACCTGCAGTAGCAACTGGTATTCAGGCGTATCTGGACATGAGTGCAGATGGCGGCAACTTTGCTGGAAAGTGCTCGCTTCAGGTTGCTGAAGGAAACTACGGTGATATCAGCACAGGCAGTTTTGGTTTTTACGGAGACATAGGAACAGACCGAAGAGGAATATCAGGTACAGGTATTCTTTCAGCAGACAGTATTACTGCAGCAGGCAACCATTATTCATTCAACTCTTGTGTTACAGCAGCTCCTGGAGAAGTGCACATCGACACTCTTACAGTCCAGGCTCCAGGAAATCTGATTCTGAGTCTTGCCGGCCTGTTCAACTACGATTCAGAGGAATACTCCTTTTCCCTGGATAATCTGACTCTCACAAAGGCAGGAAAACTCAGGCTTATATCAAGAGGTATTCTGGAACTGGCAGCTGAACCTGGAGCAGTCCGTATGGATACCCTCCGGCTCAATCTGCCAACCGGTGAAATATCTGCTGAAGGTTCTCTCTGCGGAGATTCTCTTGCATTGAATGCAGCGCTTACAAGAGTTGACATTGCATCAATCGCTTCCATGCTGGGAATACCTGTTTCTGCCTCAGGGCTTTTTCAGGCAGGCTGTCAGGTTTCAGGAAGGTTCGGCAGCATGAAAGCTGCTCTGGACATAACTGTAGACCATCCCACATACGAAGAATCTTATAAGGCCGACAGTCTTACGGTGCATCTGTTCTCTTCAGGAGATTCTCTTCTTCTGGATGGTTTATGGTCATGGACTGATGGCAGGAGATCCGGCCTGAGAGCAGGATTTGACCAAATCTGGACTGACAGCGAAACAGTTGACCTCGGCGTGCAGAATCTAATGTGGGCGGAAGCTGAACTGACAGGAGCAGGCGATGAGCTTTTCTATTTTCTTCCAATGCCGATCAATAGCAGCGGAGCCAGCATAAGTGCAATAATCGGCTACCAGAGAGATTCAGGGGAACTTTCCGCAGGTATAGCCTCCAGGTTTGAAAGACTTTATCTCACCACTCCAGGCATTGAGTTTCCAGGTATGGAAGTGTACCTCACCTATCCTGACAGGTCTGTCGGTGAAGATTATAACGGTTCCTTCTCTATCAAGTCTGGAGAGGGAAGTGTGTCTACCCTTGAATCAAGGCTGCTCTTCCAGTTGAATCAGAATCTGAGCTTTACAGATGAAGCAGCGCCGTTCAATCTTGAAGCATACGATTTCAGAGCAGATTTAACAGGATGGGAAACACTGGTTGCCGGCGTAGGGTGGATGAAGCTTTCCGGAGCACTTGCTTCAAGCAGTTCTGACATGACTGAAAAGCCCGAACTTACAGGCAGAATCAATATTGACCGTGCGATAATCTCTCTGGGAGGAGAAGGAGCTATGGGAGAATCAGGAGGCTCATCAGGTGAAGCGGCGGAGCTTCCTGTCAATCTGGATATCCGTATTTCAGGAGAGAGAGGTGTCTGGCTGAGGAACAGCCTGGCCAATGCAGAGTTCTTCGTTGAAATTGATGTTACCACCGCTGAAGGGGAACTCATGGTAGCCGGAGACATAGAGGCAGTCAGAGGGAGTGTCTACATTCTGGGAAGAGATTTCAGAATAACAACCGGAAATGTTCGAATTCTTCAGAGCGCACCTTTGAGTATTGAACTGGACATTCTGGCAGAATCACGAGTAAGAAGCTCGATCAGCGGAGCAGAGTACTATGTCAAGGTTACTCTTACAGGAGATCCGAATGAGCCTGAGATGACCCTGACAGGAAGCGGCCCTGACGGCCCGATAACTGAACAGGATATTGCGGCTCTTCTCACAGCAGGAATGACCTACGGAGAGCTGCAGCAGTTTGACAGCGCTGCACTGGGCAGTGTTGCCGGTAACTATCTGGGGCAGTGGCTGGCAAACAGCATTCGTGATGATGTGGGGCTGGATGCCCTTCAGTTCACACCGGATTTTTCATCAGACAGCACATCCCTTGTTGTAAAAGCCGGAAAGTATGTACTTCCCGACCTGTTCGTCAGCTATACAAGCGATGTGTTTTCCGCAGACGCAGGCACTATAAGCGCCCAGTATTTCATAAGCAGGGATTTTTTCCTTGAAGGCAGCACCAAGAGTACACTCACAGGCAGCCATGATCCTTCCCTGGAGCTTCACTACACATACGATTACTGATCTATTCAGTTATGCACAACAAACTTAACAGATATCACTGTTCTGCAGCTGAATGGAACAGACTTTAAACTCCACTGAAAACCAGCAGGAAGTGTTTGATAAAGCCATTGCAGCCATTTCCGGTACTTGGCATGCGGAAAACCTGTAAAATCCAGAAAAGTCCGGTATCAGCTGTTTCCAGATAGATTGGCATACACTGAAAGCCGCCGGGGCTGAAATGCCCTGAGCGGTTCTCAGACATGCCCACGCCGGAGTTATCTTTCCAGTTTAACCGGCTGAGATACATCAGTAGAGATTAACTTCCTGAATAAATAAACTGACAGCGACGAAGTCACAGATGACTTATCATCTTCGAAAAAACTGATGCACTGGCTGGTAGAGATTGCCTTCTTGAGAAGGGGAAGAACTCATTACACCAGGGAACAGTGATCGGACTGGTTCCGGATCAGGCCATCGCCTCTTCCAGATGATTTGCAATTAGCATCTTTATCAGGGACTGTCTGGGAATACCCAGGCGTCTTGCTTCCTTGTCGAGAGAGTGGATCATCCATATGGGGAAGTCTACATTGACCCTTCTCTGTTCTTGCTGGACTCTACGGGCTTTCGCAAGATCAAGAAATTCTGTTACATCTTCAGCGTTGTCGAATTTCTTATCGAATACCTCAGCTTTCATATAGTATCACCTCCTCTTTACGCGATCTCCTGACGGAAATGATCCTGATTACAGATTCTCGGTAGGTAACAACACCAGACCAGTGTTTCCCTCTGATCCTGCCTATGATCAGAAATCTTGGTTCGTCCACCGTACGGGCTGGTATCTCCAGCAGATCAGGATCTTCCCATAAGGCTTGAGCTTCTTCAAAGTCAATGCCATGCTTCTTCTTGTTTGAACTGCTTTTCTTCAAGTCGAATTCATATCTCATGGTATAGAAACTATACTATTAGTATGATGTATCGTCAATACTATTAACTCTATATTCATACCTATGATAGGTGTCAGAAGAGCCTTTGTATTCAGGAACTTCGAGAACTGTGTGTCTAGTCAATGGAGCGGTTGCCTCCGTTTTTGGTGATGATCCGACAAGCTGTTGGAACACCTCAAAGCGCCCATGAGGTGGGGCTGCTTGACCTGTTTGACTTGGGGGATTCTCTTCTGGCGACCCCAACGGGGATCGAACCCGTGTTGCCGGCGTGAAAGGCCAGTGTCCTAACCACTAGACGATGGGGTCGCTGAAGAGCGAGCGGTACAATAACAGAGAAATTCTTCTTAGTCAATGTACTGATGGTGAGCCGCGGGGGAATCGAACCCCCGACCCTCTGATTAAAAGTCAGATGCTCTACCAACTGAGCTAGCGGCTCACCGCAGGGGCAATAATACTATCTCAGAGGAAAATAGTCCAATAGTGACTGCGACTGCCTGACAGTATATATTGAAATCATGGCTGAAACATACAGAACAGGCCGATGGCTGGTTCACAAAAGAGATTCAGTTGATTCAACCCGAAACAGGGTAAGGGAAGGGGTTTCTTCACTTCCTGATCTTTCAGTGGTTACAGCCCGTATCCAGACAGAGGGCAGAGGAAGGCTCGGCAGAATCTGGGTTTCACCTGTTGGAGGTCTTTACTTCAGTATCCTTATGAAACCGTCTCCTCCTTCTGAGTTTGCCCCGTGCGTTTCCCTGCTTTGTTCTCTTATTCTCTGCCGGGAGATGGAAGAGCAGGGTTTTTCCCCTGAGCTGAAATGGCCCAATGATGTGATTCTGCAAGGTAAAAAGGTTGCAGGAGTTCTTGCTGAGTGCGGAAGCTCTCCATGCAGCTGGTTCTCAATGGGAATGGGCGTGAACCTTAACAGCGTACCTGATGTGCCAGGGCGTACTCACCTTCCTGCAGGTTCATGGAACACAGAGCTGGGAGCTGAGGAGTTGCTGAACAGGCTTTTGAACAGGTTGGATGCCAGGTGGCCTGACAGGAATACCAACCCGCTTTCAGGCGTAGTCAAGGATGTGTCGCAGAGGTTGTGGAAGCTCGGCGAAGAAGTAACCATAACAGGAGCTGGAGAGCAGATAAAGGGAATTGTGGAAGGAATAGGAGAAACCGGGGCTCTCATACTCTCAACGGACAGCGGGGAAAGAAGATTCGTTTCAGGCGAACTCCTGACTGTTCAGGATGAAAGCTGAAAGACATGACCAGAAGAGAGAAAAGCATCTTCGTGCTTGATACCAATGTTGTCCTTCATGACCACAGCTGTCTTGACCATTTTCAGGAGCATGATGTGGTTATTCCAATTACCGTTCTTGAAGAGCTGGACTCATTCAAGAAGGGCAATGACTCCATAAACTTCTCTGCCCGTTCTTTCATCAGGCAGCTTGATGAGCTTGCAGGAGAAGGGCTTCCTGCTGACGGGGTTTCTCTTGGCGAGAAGAGGGGAAACCTGTTCGTAATCCATGCGAAGAATGGTATCGGAAGCATAAGTAATGTGTTCACTGAAGACACTCCTGACCACAGAATTATTTCAGTTGCGGCAGAGCTGCATGATGAAGATCCCCGGCGGAATGTTGTGCTGATAAGCAAGGATATAAACCTTCGAATGAAGGCCATTGCTGTAGGACTTGCCGCTGAAGACTACATAACCGACAAAACAGCGTCCCCTGATGAACTGTACACAGGGAGCTGTCTGGTTGAGGGGGCTTCTGCAGAGTCTATCTCAGCTCTATACGACCAGCCCTATTCTATTCCAGGTGAACAGCTGCCTCTGGAGGAGGAGCCGGTTTCAAATCAGTTCTTCATCATAAGGAATGGAAGCATGAGCGCTCTTGCATGCCATTCACCTGAAGATGATCAGATACACAGGGTAAGGAAACGGAGAGCATTCGGCATAGATCCCCGAAATGCCGAGCAGGCTTTTGCTCTCCATGCGCTGCTTGACCCTGATATTCAGCTGGTCACACTGACTGGTAAAGCTGGAACAGGCAAGACTCTCCTTGCCCTGGCGTCTTCACTTGAACTGCGAAAGAGGTACAGACAGATTTACCTTGCCAGACCTGTGGTTCCCCTCTCCAACAGGGATATGGGCTATCTGCCAGGGGACATACAGTCAAAACTTGATCCTTACATGCAGCCGCTCTGGGACAACCTGGCTGTTATAAGGAACAGTTACGCCAGGGACAGCCACGAGTATGAGATGGTCAGGGATATGGTTGATTCTGAAAAACTCATCATCACGCCACTTGCTTACATTCGAGGCAGAAGCCTGAACAAGGTGTTCTTCATTGTTGATGAAGCTCAGAACCTGACACCACATGAAGTAAAGACTATCATAACAAGGGCAGGTGAAGGGACGAAGTTTGTCTTTACCGGTGATATTTATCAGATTGACACTCCATACCTGGACAGCAGGTCAAATGGACTGGCTTATCTGGTAAGCAGAATGACAGGGCAGAGCATCTATGCCCATGTGAATCTTGTTCGAGGTGAGAGAAGTCAGCTGGCTGAGCTGGCCAGCGATATTCTATGAAAAAAATGTGGTTATTCCGAGCTGCTTCAGGAGCCGGTGCCGCTGGAGCGCTGCTGATTTCATATGCGCTGTTAACATCCTGCAGCGTGAATGAAACAGTGCTTGGACGCTGGTCTGTGTTACTTGCTGTTATGACTGTAGCATTTATTCTGCTTGCAGGAGTCTTTATTGTTACAGCTGCAGGCTTTAGAGGAGCTTATCGGCCCTTGTCCGGCTATCTCCGCAGACTGCCTGATATAACCGGCCCTCTTCTTTCAGTTATTCTGTTAGCTGTTGCATTTTCATTCTGGTTTCTGGAAGTGTCTCCGCTGTTTTCCAGAATGTCTTTTTTCTCCGGCGTGTTTCTTGTTTCATTGGTTCCGGGTTTTATGTGCATCTTTTCCAGAACCGGCAGTGAACTGTCATCTGTTATCACCGGCGGACTGGTGATGCTGATTTCCCTGATTCTGGCAGTCGCTGTTTTTGAAGTATTACTCAGGCAGATAATGCCCGAACACATATTCAATCCCAGATTCGGGCTCAGGCCCTGCGCAAGATACGAACTGGAAGTGGATTTGCCTGGAATAACCCCGGGAGGTGTTCTTTCCACTAACATATGGGGTTTCAGAGGAGAAGATCCGCCGGAGAACTGGAATGAAATGCTCACAATTGTTACAGTGGGCGGAAGTACTACTGCCAATTATTATCTTGATGATTCTCGCACCTGGTCCCATGTTATGCAGCAGGAGCTTCGAAAGACCTTCTCAGACACCTGGGTTGGTAATGCAGGTATTCCAAGACATTCCACAGATACGCATCTGCTGCTTATCAGAGAGGTTATGCCGGAGATTAATCCTGATGTGATAGTTTTTCTGGTAGGCGTTAACGACATGGCGCCGTTTCTTCGTCCGGATGGAGGTGAGAACAGACTGCCTGATTCCGGTCCCAGGGAGTGGCTTTTCAGAAACAGTTCTGTGGTTCAGATGCTCTACAGGGCCAAGAAGGTATATCTGGATGGAGTTCCTGTGGTCTCCACAGCTGTTGATCCGGAGTTCAGGGAAGTACCTATGACTGAACCTGAAGAGAGGCTGCCTGACGATCTCCATGATCTTCTTGAAGATCCAGGGTTTTACAGGGAGAGAATAAGAAGGCTTATCAGAGAGTGCCGCTCTCAGGGGATTGAACCGGTCTTTTTTACACAGCCTCTTCTCTATGAGAACACAGAGTACTGGCAGGGAATAGAGGAATGCGCAAGGTTCTTCAGCGGCACCTCTCAGCCGCTCTCGGCAGCATCGTTCAGCCTTATGCTTGAAACCCTTAATGATGACCTTGTTCAGGTCTGTACTGAAGAGCATGCCGCAGTGTTTGATCTGGCATCGGAGATCCCTCATTCCAGGGATATGTTCTACGATGCAATGCACATGACAGAGCAGGGCGCTGCTCTGGTCGGGCGGACTGCAGCCGGTTACTTAACCAGCTACTTCATGGAAGCAGGTATACCATGGCAGGAAGACTGATAGAGGTTTTTCTTCCCAGTGAGCGATTGGAGCTTGCCAGATCCTCCGTTTCCGGTCTCATGATTACTTCCATCTGGACAGAGAAACTCTCTGAAACCCACTCTCAGCTTCACATCCTTACTGATTCATCCAGTAGCGAAAAAGTCACACAGGCCCTTTCAGCAACACTTGAAGATACTCTGGATGATATTCATATTGTGTGTCTGCCTGTAGAGGCTTCACTCCCTGCAGGTGATTCCAGTTCAGGAGTTATAAGTATTGAAGAGCTGAAGCAGGATGTAACCGAGATGGTCAGCCCCACAGCTGCCACCTGGATACTAACGCTGCTTTCTGCGGTGGTTGCAGCAGCAGGGCTCTACAGAAACTCTGTAACCATTCTGGTGGGGGCAATGGTGATAGCGCCTCTCCTCGGCCCCTCTGTAGGGCTAGCTCTGGGAATGGTTCATCTGGACTTTAAGCTGCTGGGCTTTTCCGCCAGGGAAATGGTTCTTAGAAGCATAATCGCATTTCTTTTCGCATTTGTTCTTGGGTATTTCATAACTGCAGACCCATCCCTTGCAGAGATAGCGTCACGGACTGCAGTGAGTCCTTCAGATATGATACTGGCCTTTGCCAGCGGTGCAGCAGGAGCCATTGCTCTCTGCACCGCAGCGCCCTCTGCACTTATCGGGGTTATGGTGGCAGTGGCCCTCATGCCTCCTCTGGTAACTGGCGGTCTTCTCCTGGGCGGAGGAAATGCCGGATGGACAGGCGCCCTTTCGCTGTTTGCAGTGAACCTTCTTTGTATCGTGATATCAGGGATGGCGGTGTTTCTTATCAGGAGGTTGCGCCTGGCCTCTTCATAAGAGCCATGTGACCTGCGCGAAACCATTTGGGAGTGTTCTGAAGTATTCCTGAGACAACCGGGTCTGCTTTGAAGATGTCCCTGAGAAAATTTCTCGCCTCAATTCTGGGATTTGATCCGTCACGGCATGTGAAAGGCTTGTAAAACCTCAGCACTTCTGAGGACGAATCATATTCACCTGGTATAAGCCCGTACTCTTCTGCCCTGTCTGAAAGCTCGCAGACTTCCGGCAGATTGAATATGGACAGGTTCATGTAGTCTATGGTTCCCTGCAGATCATGTACCAGCTCAAGTGTTTTCATTCTGTGGGCATCAGTTTCTCCTGGAAGTCCGAACAGAAGATAGACATAGTTTCCTATACCATTTCGGTGTGACTCACGGATTACCTTTGCCGCAGTTGCAGGGGCAAATCCCTTTGCGAACTTCTGCAGCAGCTCAAGGCTTCCGCTTTCTGCTCCTGTCTGAAGCATCAGGCAGCCGGAATCTGCCATTTGAGGAATGATGTCTTCTTTCAGAAGCCTTCCTTCAGGGCGAGCGAACCCGTAGAAACCGAAAGCTTCCTCCTTTAGAAGCGGCAGTATTTCCGTAACTGTATCAGCTGGTATTGCAGAGTCAATGAAGTGAATCAGCGGTTTTCTGCGGCATCCCTCCATCAGTCTTTTCAGGTTGTTAACCGGTACTCTGTACAGAGGCTTGCTTCTGTCAGGGCAGAACAGGCATCGGTTCCATACGCATCCTGTGGTGAGAGGGAAAGGAATAACCGGTCTGGATGAGAGATAATCTGTTCTCAAGGCAAACTCAGGCCACTCCAGTTCCTCAAGCAGTGGTGCTTCTGTTTCCAGCAATGATCTTCCGTCATCAAATCTCATGTCCTCAAAGCACTCTGAGAGAAGGCTTATGCCTCTGCCTGTATTCTTTAAAGCTGAGGCCATTGATCCGCCCACTGTAAAGCTGATTCCCCTTTTTCTAAGTATGGCGGCAGTTTCCAGTGCTGCCGGAAGCTGAGATATGTAGGAAAGGCTCAGGTATACATGGTCAAAGGATTTTGCGTGCTCTTCAGCCCAGCTTTCCAGATAAGCTGTGAACGGTGAATTCCCTTTTTCCATTATGTGCTTAAGTTCTTTGAGCGAATGGACTGCTCCAGGGGGAACGCTGTCCATAAGTGAAAGGTGCCAGCCTGGAAACCTTGCAGAATAGCGTTTCAGTACCGACTGAAGCACTCCGCATACACTTCTGTGAGTGTGCGGTTCGTAGAGGTCTCCTCGGGGATTTCTCAAATACTTCAGAGCAGGTTTGCAGTTGGTGAGCCTCAGCTCAGGGCCAGTTTTTTCAAAGAGCCACATAAAGAAACCAAGGGAAAGGTCGTGTACAGGCGCAGTTATGCCCCTGGCTTTCAGCCCTGCCGCAAGTAGAAAAGCCCCTGCAGGAACCTCAGACGGTGTTATCACAGGTGGTGCGATTACTGCTTTTCGCAATATCTTCTCCATTCCCTTGAAAGGCTATACATAACCACCGGTATGCCTTAGAACCATTCATTGTTCGGCAGAGGCATTGATGGTATTGTTCAGGTCATTGTTTCAGAAAGGATATGTGATGAGCGCTCTGCTGCAGCTGGACATGAATGTGCTGAGATGGATAAATGTTTCCCTTGCCCATCCGGTTCTTACCGATTTCATGATGTTCATTACCAACAAGCACAACTGGTATCCGATCATTGCTGCTGCAGCTGTTCTTCTTCTGGTTGCCGGAAGAAAACTTCCCCATGATGGCAATTTTATTCACCGAAAGAATCCCAGAGTTTACCTTTTCGGTCTCATTCTGTGTGTTCTGCTTTCCGATCAGACCGGTTCATTTCTCAAGCACAATGTGGAAAGAATAAGGCCCAGCAGGGACCCGGTTGTTTCCCGGCAGCTTTACTGTCCGCTTCATACTGCCGGAAGAAGGTCTTTCCCTTCAAATCATGCGGCTAATGCAGGATCAATGGCTGTATTTACGGCTTTCTTCTATCCTCCGCTGGCTCTTCCTGCCTGCGGCGTTGCCCTGCTGGTGGGGTTAAGCAGGGTATATCTTGCAGTTCATTACCCCTCTGATGTTCTGGCAGGGTGGCTTATAGGGGCTCTTACAGGATGGCTGGTCTGGAAATGTCTGAGAAAACGCTCTTTTGCCACTGGTGTGACAGGGTTTGCAAATATGTTTCGTTTCAGGCAGTATCAGCAAACCACTCCGCCTCCTGAAGGATGGGAGACCGTCTCCTGGGTTTCAAATGACGGCCACAATGTGAAGGGATGGCTTCTTCCAGGTTCAGAGAACCTTATAGTCTTTATACACGGACTTGGAGGCACTGCCCTCTCCAGGGTTAAACTGGCGCAGCGGATAAGAGAAATTGACGGCAGTTCTTTTCTTCTGGTTCCTCTCAGAGGAAGCGATGGTCATCCTGTCTGGCCGGTCACAGGCGGTGTTGATGAAGTTCATGATGTTCTAGGCGCTCTCAAATTCAGCAAAGATCGTGGATATTCCCCTTATAACACAATACTTTACGGAACATCAATGGGGGGAGCAGCCTCTCTCAAGGCCTGTGCTCTTGCAGGGAACCTTCTTCCACATGGCTTGATACTGCACGGTGTTTTCGCTGGATTTTTTGACTCTGCAGGAAACCGCCTCAGCGGTACTGGCACCTGGCTTCTAAGGCTTCTTATGCCTTCCTCTTCGGTGAAAGAGCTTGACGCGTTCGATCCCTGTTTCTGGGCCGGGCTGATTAGCAGGGGTTGCACTGTGGAGTATATATACGGAAGACGGGACAGAACCTCTCCGGCAGAGGCCGGCAGGAGGATTGAAAAGAGCTGTTCCGCAGATACAGGTGGCTTCACGATACTTGAGAACCGTGGCCACCCTACTGGAAGGAATACTTCCGATGAAGAATTTGCTGAAATACTCAGTACTGTTATAAGGCGGATTCGATCATACCGGAAAAGGTGATTGCAGAATGAGTTTCCACGATCCTGCTGACGAAAGTCTATACAAGAAGGCAAACGAGCTTGCCCTTACCCTCTCATCGCTTCTCAAGCGTATGAAGGATTCAATGGATGAACTTGAAGGTATTCCAGCTTCAAGTCGTGATGAGTATTCACAGTTTCAGATGCTTCTTACCACCGCTGTATTTTTACAGCGAGATCTTGATGAATTCCTTGAAAAAGCTATGACTTACGGTGAGCAAAGCAGGGAAGATCCTGTGGAGGTGTTTGACTTTACCAGCGAGTGGGACCGGTTCAAGTAAACCAGGAACTGTATCGCTTTTTTGTGTACTCAGGTAAACTAGTACACTGTACAGCCTAACTTTTCGCTTATTTTAGTTTTTCGCTATATTCTCCTTACACCGTGAGGAGGTTGATATGGCACCAAGATACAGGGTAACACTGACGCAAGAAGAACGCGAAGAGCTTGAAGCTATTTCATCAAAGGGGAAGAGAGCTGCCCGGACAGTACTTTACGCCAGAGCACTGCTTCTGCTTGATGCGGGAGAGTTCGGACCCAAGTGGATTGTTGCGAATGTAGCGGAGGCTATAGGAGTAACTTCCCGCAGCCTTGAACACCTGAAGAAGAGATTCGTTGAGGAGGGACTGTCAGCTGCAATAGAGAGGAAGAAACGGGTGAAGCCTCCTCGTGAGATCCAGTTCGGTGGTGAGTTCGAGGCCCAGCTCCTTGCTCTGGCATGTTCCGAGGCCCCTTCCGGTAGAAGTCGCTGGACAATAAGATTGCTTGCAGAAAAGATGGTTGAACTTGAGATCGTCCCGACAGTATCGCCCATGACAGTATGCAACACTCTAAAAAAAATGAACTTAAGCCTCACCTGAGCAAATACTGGAAGATTCCTCCAGACCACAATGCGAGCTTTGTAGCCGCAATGGAGGATGTCCTTGAAGTTTATGCACGTGAGTACAACCCCGATTTTCCTGTTGTGTGCATGGATGAATCAAGCATTCAGCTGATAGGAGAAGTTCAACAGCCTATCCAGGCAGCACCCGGTCATCCAAGACTTGTAGATGATGAATATGTGCGCAACGGAGTTGCAAGTATCTTTCTCGAAGTTGAACCACTTGGAAGCAAGCGGCAGGTTGACATCACTGAGCGACGGACAAGGATTGACTGGGCTCACTTCATCAGGGATATGCTTGAAGAACGCTATCCAGAAGCAAAGAAGGTAGTACTGGTATTGGACAATTTGAACACACATGGCCTGGCGTCCCTATATGCAGCATTTCCTCCGGAAACAGCAAGAAAGCTGGCCGAGCGCCTGGAAATACACTACACACCGAAACACGGAAGCTGGCTGAACATTGCTGAAATAGAACTCAGCGTATTGAAACGCCAATGCCTCTCCGGCCGTATCCCTGAAATCAGCAAAATGCGATCAGAAGTAAAAGCATGGAATACGGATAGAAATAGTCGTCAAACCAAAGTTGACTGGCATTTCACTACAGAGGATGCTCGAATCAAACTCAAGCGCTTATATCCGAAATTCTAGAGTGTACTATGTACTAGGAACCGTACCGCCTTTTTGCGTACCACAAGGCGATGAAACTAACCATGACTACTGCACCCATTGCAGTTACTCCTACGCACATCCTTTCTCTGGGGCCTACTGTTGAACTTTGTTTGGAAAACACAGGAGCAGTTACCCATCTGTAACCGCCGGGACGCCACTCCACAACAGTCTCTCCTGTTACTGAACCTATTCTGCCCTGGTCCAGCCGCCAGATCCATCTGCTTTCGGTAAATATGGCCCGGTAGCCGCCGTCAAAGTCTTCAAGTACCCTTTCTCCAGGCTCCACAGAGAGATCGCGAAAACCTTCAATAGTAATTCGAATAGAGTCCGGATGCATATCGTTTCCCTCAAAGGCAGCAGACTCCACCCATTCTTCAGCAGTTGCGTCAGCCAGCCCATGAAGAAAGAGTTCCGGAGTATCAGCTTCTATTACTGAGCTTGAAACAATCACCAGTGCAGTAAGTACAGTATCGAACATCAGCATCTTCAATCTCCTTCAATGTACACCATAATCTATAAAGTATTTCGGATTGTTCAGGAAGCCTCTCAGCATATATTTCGTAAATTCATCCTGGCCGCTGTTCTGCTTCCGGTAATCACAATGACAGCATGGCAGATTCAGCATTTCATCCTCGCCATTGCCATTCTGTTCTCTCCATGGTCATTTCACTTTTGGCAGTAATCTTCCACTCTTTCACCAGCATTCTATCTTAATCTTTCGCTTTTTCCTGCGGCTTTCCAGTTTCCATATCACATTTCATTTGTTCCCGATTACGAAATCTGATTCCCCGTTGTTTCAGGTTGGTTCTTCAGAGTAAGCTTTTGTTCTTCCCTTCCATCATCTATCTCTTTTTTTTTCATTCTTTGTTTTTCATTCTTTCCCTTCTTCAGAGTGTTTATAGTTCCATATTTCACTGCAGCAATGACTTTAGATGTCTTCCTTGACAGGCTTAAAGCCGGAGGTTAGTATTGGGGCTCGCGCCTGGGAGTCAGCCTTGATGGTTGTTTTCAGGTTGCGTTTGCACCGTCCCAGGTGCTTTGATTTTTCTCATATTCTGCGCTCTTCCAGGCAGTAACCTGTTCCATTTGCAAGAGGGGTTGACTGAGTAGATGTAGAGTGTTAGTATTGAGACCCGCGGCGGGAAGTTCATGGCCCTTTCGGGCGGCTTTCTTTTGCGGAGAGGCCGGCAAGGCCGGAGATTTTTGAAATACAGGAAAGAAGAAGCAATGTTCAAAGCGAATTCGTGTAGTTCCTGTTGTTGTCGTTAAGCAGTGATGTTTTTTGGCAATCAACTGTCCTTGTGACACATGCAGAGACCTGTAACTGCATGGGGAAAAGCAAAACACAACAGGATAACTAATCGCAATAGATAATAAATTTGCGGAGAGTTTGATCCTGGCTCAGGACGAACGCTGGCGGCGTGGATAAGGCATGCAAGTCGAACGCGAACGAAACAGCTAATTCGTTAGTAGTTTCTAGTAGAGTGGCGAACGGGTGAGTAACGCGTGAACAACATACCTTTCAGTGGGGAATAACACAGGGAAACCTGTGCTAATACCGCATATGTGATTTTGATGATTTCATATTCATAAAAGGTGGGGACCTTCGGGCCTGCCGCTGAGAGATTGGTTCGCGTCCCATTAGCTAGTTGGTGAGGTAACGGCTCACCAAGGCATCGATGGGTAGCCGGCCTGAGAGGGTGACCGGCCACACTGGGATTGAGATACGGCCCAGACTCCTTCGGGAGGCAGCAGTCGAGAATCTTCCACAATGGACGAAAGTCTGATGGAGCGACGCCGCGTGAGGGATAAAGGCTTTCTGAGTCGTAAACCTCTGTCAGGAGGGAAGAACAGCGAGTTTATAAATAGTAGATTCGTGTGACGTTACCTCCAGAGGAAGCTCCGGCTAACTCCGTGCCAGCAGCCGCGGTAATACGGGGGGAGCAAGCGTTGTCCGGAATCATTGGGCGTAAAGGGCGTGCAGGTGGTTTTGTAAGTCGAATGTGAAATCTCACGGCTCAACCGTGAAATTGCGTTCGAAACTACAAGGCTTGAGTTAGGGAGAGGTGTACGGAATTCCTGGTGTAGCGGTGGAATGCGTAGATATCAGGAAGAACACCGATGGCGAAGGCAGTACACTGGCCTGTAACTGACACTGATGCGCGAAAGCGTGGGTAGCAAACAGGATTAGATACCCTGGTAGTCCACGCTGTAAACGATGGGTACTGGGTTTTGGTGGTCTCAACCCCATCAGAGCCGTAGCTAACGCGTTAAGTACCCCGCCTGGGGAGTACGATCGCAAGGTTGAAACTCAAAGGAATTGACGGGTTCCCGCACAAGCGGTGGAGCATGTGCTTTAATTCGAGGCAACGCGAAGAACCTTACCTGGGCTTGACATGGGAGCTTTTCCTTCGGGGAAGGTTAGCCGTGTGAAATCATGGTTAGTCCACACAGGTGTTGCATGGCTGTCGTCAGCTCGTGTCGTGAGATGTTCGGTTAAGTCCGGCAACGAGCGCAACCCTCGCTGTCAGTTACCAACGGGTAATGCCGGGGACTCTGACAGGACTGCCGGTGATAAACCGGAGGAAGGCGGGGATGACGTCAAGTCATTATGACCCTTACGCCCAGGGCTAGACACGTGCTACAATGGTCGGTACAATGAGCAGCGAAACTGCGAGGTGGAGCAAATCTCAAAAAGCCGGCCCTAGTACGGATTGCAGTCTGCAACTCGACTGCATGAAGCTGGAATCGCTAGTAATCGCGTATCAGCATGACGCGGTGAATACGTTCCCGGGAATTGTACACACCGCCCGTCAAACCATGGGAATCGGTAGCACTCGAAGTCGCTGGCCCAACTTTTTAGAGGGAAGCGCCGAAAGTGAGATTGGTGACTGGGGTTAAGTCGTAACAAGGTAGCCGTACCGGAAGGTGTGGCTGGATCACCTCCTTTCTAAGGTGTATACATCTGGTTATCGTAATAGATGATCGGTATACATGGTTGAGCACGGATCGTATATGGATTTTGTTTCTTCTTTCCTTTAAGCGAATGAGATAAGCATCACTAGCATGGGATTTGTCGTGGGCCTGTAGCTCAGTTTGGTTAGAGCGCACGCCTGATAAGCGTGAGGTCACAAGTTCGAATCTCGTCAGGCCCACCAGATCTTTCATGGTGGCTGGATGCGTATTTACAGGGGATGTAGCTCAGTTGGGAGAGCATCGGCTTTGCAAGCCGAGGGTCACCGGTTCGAGCCCGGTCATCTCCACCATAATAGAGTCACGTTAAGTGCGGGGATTTTTGACATTTGGATGGGATAAACGATTAAAACCGTTTAAAGCAACGAACATAAGAGGATATTATATCTGTAGAGTGAAGAAGCTACTAAGGGCATACGGTGGATGCCTTGGCACAGATAGGCGATGAAGGACGTGGTAAGCTGCGAAAAGCTGCGGAGAGGTGCAAACAACTATTGACCCGCAGATATCCGAATGGGGCAACCCGGCCAGCTTAATAACTGGTCACTCCCTTTTTGAACACATAGGATAGGGAGAGCAAACCCGGGGAACTGAAACATCTAAGTACCCGGAGGAAAAGAAAGAGAATTCGATTCCCCCAGTAGCGGCGAGCGAACAGGGAAGAGTCTAAACCGAGCTGTGTGTATGCGGCGCGCGCTTAGCACAGTCGGTGTTGCGGGAGATAATCTGAGGTACGCGTAATACCTCGAGTCACAAAGCCGAATAGCAGAAGGGGTTTGGAAAGCCCCCCCCGTAGAGGGTGATAGGCCCGTACGCGAAATTCGACTCACGACTTGGATTGTTTTCCCAAGTAGGGCCGGACACGAGGAATCCGGTTTGAATCCGGGCAGACCACTGCCTAAGACTAAATACTCATCTGTGACCGATAGTGAACTAGTACCGTGAGGGAAAGGTGAAAAGCACCCCTGGAGGGGAGTGAAATAGTACCTGAAACCGTTTGCCTACAAGCTGTCGGAGCGGCCCTAGCAGCCGTGACGGCGTGCCTTTTGCATAATGAGCCGGGGAGTTACTCGTACGTAGCGAGGTTAAGTCTGTATAAGATGGAGCCGTAGGGAAACCGAGTCTGAATAGGGCGTCAAGTTTCGTGCGGTAGACCCGAAGCCAGGTGATCTATCCATGGTCAGGCTGAAGCTTGGGTAAAACCAAGTGGAGGGCCGAACCCACTAACAATGAAAAGTTAGGGGATGAACTGTGGATAGGGGTGAAAGGCCAATCAAACCTGGAGATAGCTGGTTCTCTCCGAAATAGCTTTAGGGCTAGCGTTGTGATAAGTGTGCCGGAGGTAGAGCACTGAAAGGGTAAGGGGGCCCACCAGCTTACCAACCCCTATCAAACTCCGAATGCCGGTCACATGTTTTGCAGCAGTCAGGCAGTGGGGGATAAGCTTCATTGCCGAGAGGGAAACAACCCAGACCTACAGCTAAGGCCCCTAAGAGTATGCTGAGTGTATCTAAGGAAGTGGAAGCGCTCAGACAACTGGGATGTTGGCTTAGAAGCAGCCATTCATTTAAAGAGTGCGTAACAGCTCACCAGTCAAGCGATTCTGCGCCGATAATAATCGGGGCTAAGCATACCGCCGAAGCTTAGGATTGTACATAGTACAGTGGTAGGAGAGCGTTCCATTTGCGTAGAAGGAGAACTGAGAGGTTTTCTGGAGTGAATGGAAGAGATCATCCCGGCATCAGTAGCGACAATGAGGGTGAGAAACCTTCACACCGAAAGACTAAGGTTTCCTGGGCAAGGCTGATCCACCCAGGGTAAGTCGGAACCTAAGGCGAGGCCGAAAGGCGTAGTCGATGGACAACAGGTTAATATTCCTGTACCGTCAGTACAGTGTTTGAGCGATGGAGTGACGCAGAAGGTAAGGCCATCCGGGTGATGGAAGTCCCGGTTCAAGCGTGTAGGGAGAGAAGTCAGGCAAATCCGATTTTTCAATTCCGAGGCGTGATGACGAGGCTCTTAGAGCTGCAAAGTGGTTGGTTCCATGCTGCCGAGAAAACCTTCTAAGCGAATTGTACCGGCGTCCGTACCGCAAACCGACACAGGTAGTCGAGGAGAGTATCCTAAGGTGTTCGAGATAACCATGGTTAAGGAACTAGGCAAAATCGTCCCGTAACTTCGGGAGAAGGGACGCCGCAGATTGTGATTCAACTTGCTTGATGAGCATGACGCGGCCGCAGATAATCGGCCTGGGCGACTGTTTACTAAAAACACAGGTCTCTGCTAAGTCGCAAGACGATGTATAGGGACTGACACCTGCCCGGTGCTGGAGCGTTAAGGGGAAGGGTTAGCCTTCAATTATGTTGGCGAAGCTTCGAACCGAAGCCCCAGTAAACGGCGGCCGTAACTATAACGGTCCTAAGGTAGCGAAATTCCTCGTCGGGTAAATTCCGACCCGCACGAATGGTGCAACGACTTGGGCACTGTCTCAACCATGGACTCGGCGAAGTTGCAGTAGCGGTGAAGATACCGTTTACCCGCGGAAGGACAGAAAGACCCCGTGAACCTTTACTATAGCTTGATATTGGGTTTCGTCATATGGTGTGTAGGATAGGCGGGAGACGTTGAAACCGGGACGCTAGTACCGGTGGAGTCAACCTTGAAATACCGCCCTCTGTATGTTGGAATTCTAACGGAGATCCGTAATCCGGATCCCGGACAGTTTCAGGTGGGTAGTTTGACTGGGGTGGTCGCCTCCCAAAAGATAACGGAGGCGCCCTAAGGTTCCCTCAGCGCGGTCGGCAATCGCGCGTCGAGTGTAAACGCACAAGGGAGCTTGACTGCGAGACATACGAGTCGAGCAGGTACGAAAGTAGGGGTTAGTGATCCTGCGGCACTGAGTGGAAAGGCCGTGGCTCATCGGATAAAAGGTACTCCGGGGATAACAGGCTTATCGCCACCGAGAGTTCGTATCGACGTGGCGGGTTGGCACCTCGATGTCGGCTCAGCGCATCCTGGGGCTGGACCAGGTCCCAAGGGTTGGGCTGTTCGCCCATTAAAGCGCTACGCGAGCTGGGTTTAGAACGTCGCGAGACAGTTCGGTCCCTATCCTCCGCGGGCGTAGGAAGTTTGAGAGGTTCTGTCTTTAGTACGAGAGGACCGAGATGGACAAACCTCTAGTGTACCGGTTGTCACGCCAGTGGCACCGCCGGGTAGCTATGTTTGGAACAGGATAAGCGCTGAAAGCATCTAAGTGCGAAACCTGCCTCAAGATAAGACTTCCCGATCGTAAGATCCTCAAGGCCACTTGGAGACTACAAGTTTGATAGGCTGCAGGTGTACGCATGGTAACATGTTCAGCCGAGCAGTACTAATCGGCCGTGAGGCTTCATCACAAAGCTACAGATATAGTCCTTAGTTGCAGGTATTTATTCATTTATCCCATTCAAATGTCAGGGAGCGTTTCACAGACGCGACTCACATAATTGCCTGGCGTCAATGGCGGAGGGGCCACACCCGTTCCCATTTCGAACACGGAAGTTAAGTCCTCCAGCGCCGATGGTACTGGTTGGTTACCGGCTGGGAGAGTAGGTCGGCGCCGGGCATAAATCAAGAGGCCCTGGTTCGTAAGAAGAACCGGGGCTATTTTTGTATACGGTAACACTCCCCGCCGCCAGACGGGCAAGATGCAGAAACCCCGTTCTTATAAGTGAGGGCTTTACTCATATACAGTAAGGTTCACTGCGACACCGGGAAAGCAGCCTGGACATAGTGGAGAGCTCCACCAGTGCTCACGCCGGAGTTATGATCCCATCGCTCACCGGCGAAATGATTCCACTCTCGCCGGAGTTATGATTCCAGTTTGCTCTGCTGAGATAACTCAGCCGGGCAAATCCTTCTGAATTAACTGACAGCAACCAGGGCACAGATGACTTATCATCTTCGAGAAACTCGGAGGTGGTTGTGTCAAGAACTTCGTTGAGAAAAGTACGAAAGCAAATCAATGAATATATGCTGGGGTTTAAAAGCTCCAGGCAGCTGGGAAGGCCATGCAGTAGAACAGGGGAAATGCTGAACCTTGTAATCCCCGGAATACTCCCTGACAATTCGTGCAAATGCCTTGTGTGGAAAATGATCCATGAGTTGAGAGAAGACGCCCCGAATACATACCTGCTCCATTCTGCAATGAAGCTACAAGATGCTTCTATGAGGCGATTCAAGTCGATACCCGCCCAATCTCTTTCTATCTTAGTTTGCTTTATGATGTTACGGAGCTGGTGGGAGTAATCGTTGGGACACTAATGACAGATATAGACTTATTCCGTATTAGATAAGGTAGCGAAAATATCTACACGAAGTTTGAACTCGATAACACACATAATCAGGTGATGGACATATCCCGCAAAGGGAAGAACTGGGCAATGAACTGGCATAAAGCAGCAGTTGTCAGCTTCTTAGATATTGACCATTTTCAAATGGTTCTTGCGGACTGCGGCATTACTGTTCTGCTGGAAGAAAAGGAACAGGAAGAAAAAAATGAATATTTCCGGAATAATCAGTGTCCGCTATGTCTCATAATTTGCGCCACTGAAACAGTTAACAGCTGCCTGGATTTCGTGATATTTCGCTTGGGTCAGCAAGCAAATGCTCCCTAAAAAGCCGCCTCAGGAAATCTTCTCAAATATCATGTGGCCGTTTTGTTCTGTTTTCAGGTTAAAGTCTGAACTCAAAATGTCCTTGATTTGTGTGTCGCTCAGCGTGTCTTCTCCGAAAGTTCTGGAACCTCTGCGGCTCATGTAGGATAATGTTCCGCCTGTTTTGATAACCCGGGTTATTTCCTTCAGAACTTTCTGTTTGTCCCTGACCATGGGAAGGGTGTTATGCAGGTAAACCAGGTCAATGCTTTTGTCTTCCAGACCTGTTTCCAGACCGGAATGGATAAGTTCAACATTGGTCAGTTTGTTTTGGGCGATTTTCTTTTTCATGATTTTTATGGACTCTTCGCTGATATCCAGGGCAAACACCCGTCCCTCTTTACCCACGGCTTTTGCTGCCGGAATACTGTTAAAGCCCAGACCGCATCCAAAATCAAGAACATAGAGCCCCTTTTCTATTCCTGCCAGGCTTATTTCTTCTTCAATACGCCTGAAGTATTTTTTGAGATTCATAATTATCCGCATAAAATAGAATGCGACAGGGGACATGGGCTTTTGCTTATTATTTGCCTGAGTGTTGTTCATTTTTTCCATGCCTGTACACAGAAATGGATTGTCAGGATTGAAATGCTCCAGGGCAGAATGGGGTACCACCAGATCCCGTTGATATCGGGAAGGCCTTTAATGATGTGAATAAAGATCGGCATGAATACCATCAGCACACCGTTCAGCAGACCCAGTAGAAGTCCTGCTTTCTTCTTTAAGAGCACCAGAATAATGCCCAGAAGCAATAAGGCAGAAGCTGTAACAGCAAAGAGAGTTGCTGATGTGCCGAAGCGAAATGAACCTGGAAGCCATCTGACCATGTTATGGATCAGCAGGACAAACATGAGAGCTGCTGCAGGTTGTGTGCCGGAAAACTGTTTATTCTTATTCATTTTTTTCCCTCCTGCGCTTAAGTCGGGGCTGAGCGGCCTGGGCGACTGAAAATTAAGGTTCGCAGCAGTCCGTACATTCCAAATGACACTTCTTAAAGGCCCGCTCAAACATTTCATCAATCTCGTTTTTGTAGTGTTTGAGGGTTTCGGCGTTCAGTGCGTAAAAAACCTGATTCCCTCTGCGCTGCGGTTCAACAATACCTACGCTTTTGAGAGTTTTCAGATGCTGTGATACAGCGGATGAGGTTATGTTGAGGCATTTGGCCAGATCCTGCACACATGGTTCACGGACCATTTCGGAAGCCAGCAGTTTGATGATCATCAGGCGGTTGGGGTCACCGAGGGCTTTGTACAGTCCAGCCAGTTTGATAACCTGTGGGTTGGTCTTTAAGATATTAAGCATATACTTAATATACAGGAGGGCAGTACCGGAGTCAACAAGCTGTAATGTCCAGGAGCAACAATTTGATTTAGGAATCACCCCATTCCACACCTATGCTGTCCGTAATCTCTATATACTTCCTCTCAGAGAAGGGTTCGGTCCAATCCTTTTCAGAACAGCCAGGCATGAAGAGAGTGATGACTGCGAAAATCAGTTGTGTTCTGCTCATGGTCGCCACCGCTTCCCGTTATTTTGTTGTGAAGTAGTAGAGTCCGAATGCTCCTCTGGCGAACAGATAGAAACCCCAGAGGAAAGGTACGAAGCTCCCTGTGATGTGTTCGTGTATTGCCCACAGGACCACAACGATGGTTATTCCGGCCTGGGAGAAAACCTTCGTCATAAGTGCTATCTCCCTTTCGTCGTATTTATGGGTTTTCTGGAACCAGATCTTGTAAACAAACAAAGGAGTGAGTACTATGGCAAGTACCCAGATGTAGTCCAGACCGGTAAGCTTGAAAATGAACCAGATAAGAAGCCCGGCGATTATGTGAAGGATCGACCACAGGATCATGTTACCTCGAATCTTCATTACTCTTCCTCCTTGAGCTGGAATACTTCCTCAACCTTTACGCTGAAGTATCCCGCCATTTTCAATGCCGTTATCACGGAAGGATTGAACTTACCCCGTTCGATGGAGTTTATCGTCTGCCTGCTCACACCTATTGCCTCTGCGAGTATCTGCTGAGATATCTCGTGCTCAGCCCTCAATACTCGAATTCGATTCTTCAGCATTTTGACCTCCCGCGAAAAGTATAAAGTAAACAAGACAATATATCAAGTATTAGCGATACAGTTGATGGATTACCTGTTTCTCCAGCTATAGTAAGATCATGAGAAAAGATGTCCTGACTGACTCACGGATATTGAAGGAAACCAAAGCCTTGTCCTATTCTGAAGGCTGCTTGAAGATGGCTTATGGAAGCCTGATGGAGGCTGCTGAGATATTCAGGATGACCCTGCTGGACATACAGAGACTGGAAACCATGAGAAGAGAAAGAGGGCTCGCACCGGAACCTGCGCTGGGTTGCAAGCAGGGAAGGGAGGTGAGGAAGTCTGCTGCGTAGTCAGACCGCGTTTACACCACTCTGGGGACTTGACATTACTTATCAAACATAATATGTAGAAAAACAGTGTTCTAATATGAGATGCTATCGTGCAACATCAGGACAGCAGTAGTAAGTAATATAGGAGTACTATCAGGAAGGAGTGGCTGATGTGCCATTCTGTTATGATCAATCTACTCACATCAGAATATCAGTGGCCAGGGTGCAATCCGGTTGTTGGCGATAACTGCAACTCAGAATGTGGATCAAACACCCTCCTCTTCTGGCGAGGCCAGGCTGCGGTGTAGGTCTTAATGAATGCGCAATTGGTCCTGATGGTTCGCTGTATCCATGTCGTTCCATGTATTTTGAGGAACTCAATTGCGGCAATGTTTTAGAGAGTGGGTTCCAGGAGATCTGGTTAAACTCTTCTGTGCTTAACTCTGTGCGATACGCCGATCAGAATCGCAAGAAGGAGTGTCGTGATAAGCATTGTGAATTGTTTTCATATTGCATTGGGGGATGTTTTGGTTATGTATATGGAGCAACCCGCGAGCTAAAACCATGGAGCAATGCAACTGATTGCTACATATATAAACAACACACTAAACAGAAGTTAAAGGCTATGATAAACGCGGCAGAAGCAGGAGAAGGCATATTTGATCCTATATAGAATTATACTAATGGCATACATTGTAACCATGATGCTGGCATGCAATTATACAGATCCCGAAAAAAGGGATAACATAGGTATACCAATAGCACAAGATGTTATGCAAAGTAGTGAAATAATACCTATGACTGATTCAGCAAAGACTTTAGGCACCATACAAATTGCAAATATAACAAAAGTAGAGCTGGAAGAGATATGGCCGCTGCATGGGTATAGCGGAGCATTCATTGCCTGTAATTCTGAGGAAATCTGCATAACCGCCACAGGAGAGAACTTCCATACAGGAGTAAGTTCATTTAGCTGGCAAGGTGTTCCCGCATGGTCTATTCCGGATTCAGTGGTTTTAGGAAATGGTTCAGCTTATCGCAATATTGGTTCCTCACCGGCGTTTGGCATTTCACTGGTCGATAGCCTGCTTACATTTGCATACTGGGGGCAAATAGTTGTAATGAATGTAAACAACAAGAGCATAGTCAGTCATACTTATTTCAACGATTCATCATCTTTGTATGAAACATTGTTCAAGCCATTGTCCGTGAGCAAAATCGGCGGGAAATCGGTAGTAACCTGGGCGTTTCCATTTGTAACCACAGAATCCTTAATTCCCGTTGTTTCTGTGCTTGATGATGATTTCGTATCACTATGGGATATTGTGTTTTCCAGGGAGCAGGATGAGTACAAGCTAGTCCGTGAAGCTAGATCAGGAGAAGTAATTACATTGATGACACTGGACGATACATATCTAATGCATATAGCTGCATCAGATAGCGCAATCTATCTGAATCCAGCAAGAATGGATGTAATTATTGAATTTGACATAGAGGGCAATGTAATATCAATTATATATGGAGATCATAGTAGAGAAAGCTATAATCACAAAAATTACAGGGATAGTGCTCAGATGAGACGCCAATCAATGCATTTAGTACGCCATATTGAGTACATTGGGAATGATGTTTTGGCAGTTCTGTACGGCACTGCCTGTTTTCCCACAGACTCATCTGAGATATGGTGTGTTAATCTGTCTACTGGCGCACACATGGTGCTGCCGTTCTCCAAATCAGTTTCAACATTTTCAGCAACCAGTGATCGCCTTGTTATCGCAGCAGTTGAAAGCACTGTGTTAGATGATTCCACATCAATGCAAAACAGAACAATTGAGACTATGGAATGGAGTATTGAGAAACTATGGCAGCAAGAGCATACACCTTAATCATTGTACTGCTTTGGGTTACTGGATGTGATAACACTCCACAAACAGTTGGTATGAGCGCCATGGATAGCATGAAGGTCGAAATGAACGAATGGAAGGATTGGGCTGAAGGTTCAGACACTGGATTATGGGTTAATGATTCACTGCACAGAGTGAGTGTTTGTGAGATAGCGCGATATGGCGGCGATGAAAGCATGAACCCGCCATTTTATAAACCGGAGGCTTTAGATGTATGCGGAGATATGATATACATAGCTGACGGAGGAACGCAGAAACTTGTGGCTATTAATCACAACGGTGAAGTTGTATGGGAAACTGAGGGCATTGGTGAAGGGCCTGGACACTTCAACTCAATATCTCAGGTTGATGCAACAACAGAGATAGTCGCTGTTTCTGATATTGCCAATGCAAGAGTAGACTTATTCTCTATAGAGGGTGAATGGCTTAATTCTGTTCCTGTTATACACCCCTATGATATTCAGATATATAGAGATACCACTGTTATGGTGGCAAAATATGCTTTAGAAGGTGATAACTGCTTCAAGATAATGAATCTCTCTGGGGACCTGCTTTCTTCCTTTGGATACTGGGAAGAGCATGGTAATGGGTGGTCCTCAAACAGAGATCTGCATTTTGCGATTAAGGACAGCGTCGCTGTTCTTACAAGCTATTATACAGATAGAATTGAGTTGTATGATATCAATAGCGAAATGCTTATCTCATCCTTTACACGAGAATTGCCCTTTGACTACCCGCGACCTGAAAACGATAATGGGTTTACAACATTCTCCACCGTTATACTTGATGTGTATATCGGTCCGGAGAGAATGATTAATGTTGTATACAGGCCATTTACACCAGACAAAACCGTTGACTTGAGTTCTGTTGAGTTCGGTGAGATGACAGTAATTGACAGGTTCAATTACAGTGGAGAGTACTTGGATAGCTATGTGATTCCAGACAATGCTACTCAGGTTGTATATGAGAACAATCAATTGTACTCATTAAATGAGTTTGAGTCAACTCTCACAATTTATGAAGTTGGCATCGGATCTGAATAATCTACTTCCAATAGACATATACAGTACTGCTCATGAGAGGTATCTTACCTGAGCGATTTCAGTGGAAGCGCTTGACCTTGAAACGGAGTCAAGCTGATGGCTATGAAAAACCTGATCAGAACCATAGAGAAGCTGCATAATCAGGTTTTCTCAGCGCTGCAGGCAAGGTCGCAAACAGATATATGTACATGAGCGTATCCGCTGGAAGGTGGAGTTGCACACCTTTCGAATTAAGTAAGAAGCTTTCCAGGAGTAAACTGGTTTGCTGTACCATAAACATGGTGATAGAGGTAGTCGTTTTCATTTGGAGGATAGCTCTCGATTACAAGTACCAACCATGTCTCCGGTGGGAAGTATTCAGCTTGAGCAACAGGATCTTACTGACGGCTTCAAGTTCTACGAATCAAGAGAGGTTAGGTTGGGCAGCTACTTCTTGGACTCTTTGATCGCAGACATTGATTCTCGCCAGCTCTATTCCGGCATCAATCCCGTTGTTTTGGGCTATCACAGAATGCTGGCACAATGTTTCCCGTATGCAAAGAGCAGCCCCCTTCCAGGTAAGCACCAGAAAGCGAAATCACAGAATGCTGGCACAATGTTTCCCGTATGCAATCTATTACGATGTAAGCCAGTCAACTACCAGAGTATGAGCAGTGCTTGATTGCAAACGGAATCCTCTCCATGTCTAGAAGCGCTTACATCACGGCAATCTGGAACTCAGATAGTCCAGTTCAATCTGCTCGATTATCAATATTGAGCACTCCGTAGTGGGTAGTTTTGGAACTGAGATTATGCAGGAATGAATGCAGCAGAACTGACGCCTTCTCAGTTGGACACCATACTATCATCATAATGTAGATGTTTTCTGTGTTCTTTTATTGATACAGAATGTAATACAGTGTCTTCAACAATCCTATCTCCATTCTATTAAGTGCACACCTCCGTCATCAAGATGCACTAACAGAGTATTATATTTGACTTCTGTTAACTCTCCTTCTATTGCTGCTGCAAAATCCTTGAAAGCTTCTCCGGTTACATGGTTATTGTCAATCAATACTACCAAGAAGAATCGATCGTAATCGGCATAAATAGCTTGCTGCTTCTTTTGAATGGCTTCTATCACCTTGTAACCGTACTGGCCTTCCTTCTTAAGCATTTCCCACAACTCAAGAAATGTAGCTCCTTGATACAACCGTTTTAAGTCTTTGTGCTCATCATCCAGTTTCGGGTATACAAGCTCATGCTGGTGCTCATTTCCTCCATTCTGGTCATAAAGCTTGATATCTGGGAACTCCCTTTCTCCAGCAAACTCTACTAGCCCGGATTTCTCATATCTCCTCGTTCAGGGCTGATTTTTCACTGAATTATGCCTGATTCTGGTTCACTCCTCGTCAATGGATAGGATTCGGTATCATTTCATAGAGATTTCGGACCCAATCACCGGCTTCAATGCGGCACTCAAGTGATGAGGCTACACTCCCCCTACTGCCTTTTCAGGCATACTCTGCAGGATCACAGGATTTCTCAGATGCGCAGTGGGATGGTACATATATTCCGGTGGATCTGACAGAATTCTTTATACCAGGGATAGCCGATGGCAAAACTGATGGAAATCCGCCTTACACTGAACTTGATAGCGGTCCCGATCTTCATCAGTTTCGAGCGAATTGACCCGCACTGAGCCCTGGAAAAGATGGTGCCCTTCATACCGAGTATTCTACAGGCATTCAGCAGAATGTAGGCAAAGGTTGAAAACCATAACCTCAGCTGATTCGAGGAGACCCAGTGTGTGCTTGTTCTGTCGGCAAACAGATCAAGTTGCTGTTCCTTGATCCTGTTTTCCATCTCACCCCTGGCACAATAGACCTTCTCGTAAAGCTTTCGGTCACTGTCTGGCAGAGAGGTAACAATGAATCGAGGGTTCGCCCCCTTATCAAGGTGCTCTGCCTTGGCGATTACCCGTCTCTCGTGCCGCCAGCTCTTTTCTGTTTTGTACCAGAACCAGGTAAACACCCGGGATGCCTTACCGGTCTTTCCATGCCTTCTGCGGGCAGCATAGAGCTGGCGGCCTATGATTTTCTTCAAGCGGTTATTCTTCGCAAGGCCGAGGATGTAATCAACACCGTTATCCTCGCACCAGTCAAGAAGGTAACTCCTGCAAAATCCACAGTCTCCTCGTAGTATTATCCTTACCTTCGGCCAGCGTGCTCTCAATTTGCCCACAATGAACTCCAGTTCATCAATACTTCCCT